>DASYQX010000111.1:0-24709 GCA_036004985.1 Gemmatimonadales bacterium | reverse complement strand
GGAGTTGTCCACCAACATCCCGACACCCAGCGCCAGGCCGCCCAGGCTCATGATGTTGAGGCTCAGATTGGCGTACCCCATGATCGCGAACGTGGCCAGCACCGCCAACGGGATGGACAACCCGATGATGAACGTCTTGCGTACGCTCCCCAAGAACAGCAGCACGAGCATCATCGAGAGGACGGCGCCGAGCAGCGCGGCTTCCCGCACGCCGGCCACCGCGTTCTGAATGAAGAACGACTGGTTGAACATCACCTGATACTGGACATCGCTCGGGATGAACCCGGTGCCGCCGAGCTGCTCGAGCCGCTCGGCGAGGCCCTCGGCGACGGTGACCGTGTTGGCGTCCGGCTGTTTACGCACCGACATCCGCACCGCCGGCACGCCGTCGAGCCGGGCGTAGACCCGCTGCTCGCGGCTGGTATCGGAGACGGTGGCCACCTCGGACAACGGGATGCGGCGGCCGCCGCCCGCCGGCAGTAGCACCGCGCGGATGTCCTCCACCGTGCGGAATTTCCCCGTCGTCTTGCCGATGATCTCGAAGGATGACCCGGTGAGGTTGCCCGCCGCGACGTCCTGATTTTCGTCGCGCAGGGTGGTCAGCACGTCGGCGACCGCCAACCCGTAGGAGCGCAGCCGCTCCTGGTTCAGCGTCACGCGCACCTCGCGGATCAGGCCGCCCGAGACATCGATCGAGCCGACGCCCTCGACCGTGAGGAGCTGCGGCCGGAGCCGCAGATCCACCCAGTTGCGGATGTCGACGAGACTCCGGGTCGGCGAGCTGAGGGCCACCTCGTAGATCGGGCTCTGCGACGGATCGAACTTGAAGAGGGTGGCCGGGTCGGCGTCCCGCGGCAGCCGCGCGCGGGCGCGGTCGAGGTTCTTCGAGGCGTCCTGGAGCGCGAAGTTGATGTCGGTGCCGTAGCGGAAATGGAGATCCACGCCGGCGCGGCCTTCCGACGTCTCGCTCTCCAGGCGCACGATGTTCTCCGTCGTGGCGAGCGACGTCTCGAGCACCTTGGTGACCTGCTCTTCGAGCACCTCGGGGGCGACGCCGGAGTACGTGACGTTGGCGCGCACCTGGGGGTAGACGATCTGCGGGAGGAGGTCGAGCGATAGCCGTCCGAGGTAGAAGACGCCGAGCACCACGACCACGGTGGCGAGCGCGACCGTGCCCACGGGGCGCCGGATCGCGAGACTCGCGAGTCCCCCGCCGCTTCCCTCGCGTTTCATGACGCCTCGCTCACCCGCACGCGTGCCCCCGGGCGCAAATTGGTGTGACCGGACGTCACCACCCGCTCGCCCTCCGCGAGGCCCTGGCGCACCTCCACCATGCCCTCCGCGCTGAGCCCCAGAGTGACCGGTTTGCGGACCAGCGAGTCGGCGTCCACGACATACACGAATTGCCCTTCCTCGCCAACGCCTACGGCGGCCGCCGGCACCACGAGCGCCCCGGGACGGCGGTCCAGCTGGAACGTCGCGCGCGCGAGGAATCCGGGACGCGCCGTAACCCCCGCGGGAAAGCCTTCGAGCGCTATTTCGACGGGCACCAGCCGGCTCTGCGCGTCGGCGCTCGGGAACACGCGCCGCACCCTGCCCGCCACGGGCGCTGCCGGATACGCATCGAGCACTACCGCCACCGCCGCCCCGGGCCGCACAAACACCACGTCCAGCTCCGACACCTGCACCCGGACGACGAGTAGGCTCACATCCGCGAGATCGAAGACCCGTTGGTTGGGGGACACCGCGCTTCCCGCTTCCACCATCTTGGCCGTGACGATACCGCTGGACGGCGCCGAGATCTGCGTGAACGCGAGCCGCGTGCGCCACACCTCGGCGTCGCTCTTCGCCACTTCATAGGCGGAACGCGACTGCTGGAACTCGGCGTCGGTGATGATCTTGTTGGCGTTGAGCTGCTCGTTGCGTTCGAAGGTTGTCTGCGCATTGGCGAGCACGGCTTGCGCCCGCTCGAACTGGGCCCGCGTTTCGCGCGCATCGAGCTCCGCGAGGAGCTGCCCCTGCCGGACCCGGTCACCCTCCTGGGCGTGCACGGCCAACACCGTTCCCGCCAGCAGGGCATTGACCCCGATCGTGCGCACCGGCTCGACCGGCCCCGTGACCATCACCGAGCGGGAGAGGTCGCGCGGCGCCACGAGGGTCACGGCCACGGGGATCGTGCGGTCGCCGCCTCGCGGCTGGGCGCCGCTCGCCGCTCCGCCGCCGGAGCAGGCGGCAGCGGGTAGGAAGAGCCAGGAAAGGTGGAGCAACCGCCGCAGCGACAGTGTCATAGCCCTCTTGGTACGCGCGCTTAGGGTCCGGCGTTGGAACGCGCCAGCCAGCATAAGTAAAGATGAGGAAGGGGCGGGCATCAAGCACCTGGCGCGGCGTTGTCGGCCTCGCGCACCGCTTCCAGCAGGGCGTCCACCTCCTCGCCGATGCGTCGAGCGGCGGACAGGTCGGCCGTAAGCCCATCCACACTCCCGACACCCCCGTGCAGGCGGAGCAGGTCGAACCGGATCGTCTCGAGCGCGCCGAGCGCTTCGCCCAGGCGCGTCTCCTGGCCATTGCCCCGGAGCCGTCGGACCTGTTCCTCGAGTCCCCGGACGACGTCCGGCAAGTCGCCCAACCGCTGCCGGGTCTCCTTGGGCAGGGCTTCGAACAGCTCGAGCGCCGCGAGGCCAAGCGCGACCTCGGTCGGCCGGTCGGCGACCGGGAGGGAAGCCTGCACGCGTTTCAAACCGATCCCCGCCACCTTGAACAGCCACCGGCCGAGGCGACCCTTCCAGAACTGAAGCCGCCGCTGTTCGGCGTCGTCCAAGCGGGCACGACTGGCCGCCAGCGCGGCAATCCCGGTTGCCACCGCCGTGGCGCATGACAACCCGAACAACCCGAACGCGACGAGGACCGCGGGATAGGGCACCACAAACGCGGCGACGCCGGAGAGGCCGGCGAGCCCGAGCGAGGCGTACATCTTGCCGCGCATCCAGCGTTCCCACGGTGTTGGCCCTTCGCCCTTGCCGCCGGCCGCGAACTCCTGCTCTTCGCGCCGCCGCGCCAGCTCCAACTCGAGGCCGTGCACCAGATCGGCGTGGTGGTAGCCGGCCCGCAGCAGACGGCGGATGCTCCGCACCACCAGCGCGGCAGGGGACCCCAAGGCGGCCGCGACGAGCAACGCGGCGATGGCTGCCACGCCCGCACGAAACACTGCCGGCGGGTGGCCCGCGAACACCGCCCCGATCAGCCAATTGAGACCGACCGGCACGAGCACCGCGGCGCCGAGGAAAGGACCGATGTACTGCGCCCGGAGCTGGGACCGGCTCTCGGAGAGGAAGGCGCGCAACGGTACTGGCAGCTCGCGGCGTCCCTCGAGCGTCCCGCCAAGCGCCGCCGCCAGCTCTTCCCCGTTGTGGAAACGGTCAGCGGGGACCTTCGCCAGGCAGCGCTCGATCGCCGCGATAAGCGCGCGCGGCGCGCCGGGAACGGCGAGCGGCGGCGGGGTCTTGCCGGCATGCTGCGCGATGAGCCCGCCTACCGTCGGGCTGGTGAACGGGAGGCGGCCCGAGAGGGCGTAATAGCCCACCACGCCCAGCGAGTAGAGGTCGCTGCGCCCGTCCCCGCCCTCGCCGGTCGCTTGTTCTGGGCTCATGTACTCGGGCGTGCCGACCAGCTCGCCTTCGCCCGACATCCCGGGGGCCTGGATGAGCCGCGCGATCCCGAAGTCGGCGACGAGGGCGCGGCCGCTGCCGCGCTCGAGGAGGATGTTGTCGGGCTTCACGTCGCGGTGGATCACCCCCTGGCCGTGGGCGTAGGCCAGGGCCCACGCGACCTCGCGTAGCACGCGCGCGGCGTCGTGCGGCTTGAGCGGCCCGTCGCGCCGGACCTGCGCGCCAAGCGTGGAGCCCTCCACGTAGGCCATCACGAAAAAGACGAACTCGCCGATCTCCTCGACCGCGTGGATCGGGATGATGTGCGGGTGGGAGAGCTGGGCGGCGGTACGCGCCTCGCGCAAGAAGCGCCCGCGCGCCGCGTCGCGCGCACGGTCCGGGGGCAACAGCTTCACGGCGATCACCCGCTCGAGCCGCAGGTCGCGCGCCAGGTAGACGATCCCCATGCCCCCCCGGCCCAGCTCGCGGTCGAGCGAGTATCGCCCGGCCAGAGCGGTTTGGAAATCGAGGAAGAGCCGGTCGGGCGCGCCGGTCACCGCCCCAGTTCCTCCTCGACCACGCGCTGGCCTTCGAGCAGCAGATCGATCTCCTTCGCCGCTGCGCGCGC
Source organism: Gemmatimonadales bacterium (assembly GCA_036004985.1). Lineage (GTDB taxonomy): Bacteria > Gemmatimonadota > Gemmatimonadetes > Gemmatimonadales > GWC2-71-9 > 20CM-2-65-7. The sequence goes on along the minus strand of DASYQX010000111.1, from coordinate 20,437 downwards.
GAGGCCCAGGTCTGTCGTCAAGCTCTGCACGCTACCCGTCCCGGCTTGCAGGCGGAGGAGGTTGAGCCGGATGGTCTCGAGCGCGGCGACGGCGTCGGCGAGGCGCTGCTCCACGAGGCTGCGCTCGGCCGTCAGGTCGGCGACGATCCGGTCGTGCCGCGCGGTGATCGCAGGATCGGCGGCATCCCGCTCGACGTTGGCCAGCGCGTCCTGCAGCTCCTCGAGCCGGGCGCGCATGCGCTGCGCGTCGCGCTCGAGCCGGTGCACGACGTCGGGCAGGTCGCGCAACTGGCGCCTCGTCTCCTTGGGGAGTCCCTCATACAGCTGCTCCGCGGCCATGCCGATCGCCAGCTCCGTCGGTCGGTGGGTGAGGGGTGCGGGCAGCGCCTTCTTGCCGACGAACGCGCGCGCGATCCCGAAGAGCCAGCGGCCCAGGCGGCCGGTCCACATCTTCCCCCAAAACTCGACGTCCACGTCGCGCCGCCGCTGGAGCATCACCAGCATGCCGATGCCGGAGCCGACGCCCACCGCCAGGGACACGCCGAACAGCCCGAAGACATTCTCCGCCGCGACTCCGCCGAGGATCATGGTGCCTGCGATGCCGAGGCTGGCCGCGCTGATCCATTTGCAGACGCGCTCGAACATCGAGGCCTTGTGTCCGACGCCGAACGCGCGCTCTTCGCGGCTCCGATCCAGCTCGGCCTTGAACGCGACGCCGATGTCGGGGTGGCCGAAGCCCGACTTGAGCAGGCGTCGGGCCCGGTTCACGAGCACACCGAGGGGCACGACCGTGTAGCCGCCGAGCAGCGTCAGGAACCCTACCTCGACCGAGCCCGTGATCACGCCCGCGAGGGGAGCCGCGATGAGCATCGCGAACGGGTAGAGCAATACCTCGGGCCCGTCGAGGCGGGCGTCGTGCTTGACGAACGCGCGGAGCGCGACGGGCAGGTCGCGCCGCTGCTCGAACGCGTGGCCCAGCTGCTCGGCGAGCGCCGCGGTCCCGTCGGGCCGGTCGGCGGGGGCCTTGGCGAGACAGCGGTCGATCGCCTGCGCCAGGCGCCGCGGCACGATCGGCGCCGCGGTGCTCAAGGGCAGCGCCGGCTCCGTCACCTGCTTCGCCAGCACGTCGGTCGCCCTCGCTCCCTCGAACGGCAGCACTCCTGAAAGGATGAAGTAGCCCACGATGCCCAGCGAATAGAGGTCGCTGCGCGCGTCGATCGCTTCGCCCAACGCCTGCTCCGGGCTCATGAATTCCGGCGTGCCGATCACCTCGCCCGCCAACGCGCCCGCCCCCGCCCCCCCCCCCGCCCCCGCCACGACGCCCGCGATGCCGAAGTCGGCCACCAGCACGCGACCCGTCGACTCGAGCAGAATGTTGTCCGGCTTCACGTCGCGGTGAATGACGCCCTGGCCGTGCGCGTAGGCGAGCGCCCAGGCGACGTCGCGCAGCACCCGGGCCCCCTCGGACGGCGGCAGCGGGCCGCGCCGGCGCACCCGCTCCGTGAGCGTCTCGCCCTCGACATACGCCATCGCGAAGAACACGAATCGCCCTCCTCCCACCTCTTCGACGGCGTGAATCGGGATGACGTTCGGATGGGAGAGCTTGGCGGCCGTGCGCGCCTCGCGCAGAAACCGCTCGCGCAGCTTGGGATCGGCGGCCATCGCGGGGGGGAGGAGCTTGATGGCCACCGGCCGGTCCAGCCGCACCTCGCGGGCGAGGTACACGACGCCCATGCCGCCCCGGCCCAGCTCCCGCTCCAGCGAGTAGCGGCCGGCGAGAGCCGACTGGAAGTCGAGGAACAGGTGGTCGGGGGACGGGGGGGGGTGCGTCATCGCACCCCTATAGTAACGCGCGGCTCAGGCCGGCGTTTCGAGCTTGCCCAGGATCGTGACGATGGGGGACGTGGGCCGCACGCCGAATGCCGCGAGGCGGAACAGGGCGCGGCCGAGCGGTCCGCGCCAGAACCGCAGCCGCCGTTCCCCCGGCGGGTCGGTACGCTGCTCCGTGCGACTACGCGCCGCGATGGCGGCGAGCAGCGCCGTTCCCGCGGCCCCCGCGGCGACCGGCGGGAGGAGCAGGGTCAGCTGCGGCGGCAACTCAACCGTCGTGAGCCCCACCCCAGCCACCGTCGCGACGGCGAGGGCGAGGCGCGCGAGCCATTGCAAAACCCGTTCGACCCCGGTGGGCCCGCTGCCGTACACGAATGCCAATTCCTCCAAGCGCCGCGCGCGGTGAGCGGTGAGGGCGGCGACGAGGTCCTCGCGCCGGTGCCCGACCGCGACCAGACGGCGCACGCGGGCGATCGCCACGGCGAGCGGCGCGAGCAGCGCCACCGCGAGCGCCGCAGTCGCGGTCGCCCGCAATGCGGGGATCGAAGGCGAGAGCCAGGTCGCGACCGCAGCCGGCAGCAGCACGAGGCCCGTGAGCGCCGCGTGGATCCGCGCTGGTTCCGCGAGATGCTTGCTGCGCACCAGGAAGGCGCGCACCGCCAACGGCGCCGCCGGCGGCTCGACGGCGTCGGCGACCGCCCGCACCAGCGTCGCCGTATCGGCGAACCGCGCCCACGGATCCTTCGCCAGACAGCGATCCACGATCTGGGCGAGGCGGGGCGGGACCCACGGCGCGCTGGCCACGAGCGGAGGCGCGGGCTCTCCAATGTGCAACGCCAGCAGGGCGGCGTCCGTCGCCGCGTCGAAGGGCAAACGGCCCGACAGGGCGTAATAGGCGACGACGCCCAGCGAGTAGACGTCGCTGCGGGCGTCCACCGGGTCGCCGCGCGCCTGCTCCGGGCTCATGAACGCCGCGGTGCCGAGCACCCGCCCCTCCGTCCGGGGCGCGGCAGCGGGACGGCCGCGGGGGCTGACGTGGGCGATCCCGAAGTCGGAGAGCAGGGCGCGGCCGGTGGCAGCGTCGAGCAGGATGTTATCGGGCTTGACGTCGCGGTGCACGATGCCGCGGGCGTGCGCGTACGCCAATGCGTCGCCGATGTCGTGCAGCAGTCGGGCCGCTTCTTCGGCGTTCAAGGGTCCGCGCGTGGCCACGCGCTGCGTGAGCGTCTCACCCGCGACATAGGCCATGGCGAAGAACACGAAGACGCCCGATTCGTCGACCGCGAAGATCGGGACGATGTTGGGATGGGTCAGCCCGGCGGCGGTGCGCGCCTCGCGCAAAAAGCGGCGCCGGCATCCGGCGTCCACGGCGAGGTCGGGGGGGAGCACCTTGATCGCCACCCGCCGGTCGAGCCGCCGCTCGCGCGCGAGGTACACGAAGCCCATCCCGCCCCGGGCGATCGGCGCCTCGATCTCATACGCGCCGGCGAGGGCCCGGCGCAGTTCGGGGAGGTTCGGCTCGGTGGTCTCTGGCATGGGGAACCGCTATACACCGGTGGCGCCCCACGGGTTCACGCGTAGTCGGCTGGACAGCCGCGCAGTTTTGGGCGCACATTCTCCTGCTTATGACCAGCCACGAGCCGTACATCGCGGCCTCCCAAGCCCCCGCCGAGCTGACGCCCCGGGCGCTCACCCTGGGCGTGCTCCTCGGCCTGATCTTCGGCGCCTCGAACGTGTATCTCGCGCTCAAGATCGGCCTCACGGTCAGCGCGTCGATTCCCATCGCCGTCCTCTCGATCACCATCTTCCGTGCCCTTGGCCGGGCGACCATCCTCGAGAACAACATCGTGCAGACGACGGGATCCGCGGCCGATTCAGTGTCGGCGGGCGTGGTGTTCACGATCCCGGCGATCCTGTTGATGGGCTACGATCTGGACATCTCGCGCGTCGCGATCCTCGCGGTGGCGGGCGGGCTGATGGGCGTCCTGATGATGATCCCGCTGCGCCGGGCGCTGATCGTGAAGGAGCACGGGAACCTGCCGTACCCCGAGGGCACCGCCTGCGCCGAGGTGCTGATCGCCGGGGAGCGCGGCGGCGTGCACGCCCGGACGGTGTTCCAGGCGTTTGGGATCGCGTTCGCGTACAAGTTCCTGATGACGGCGCTCAAGCTGTGGCAGGAGTACCCAGGGCGGGTGATTCGCTCGTATCAGAGCGCCGAAGTCCGGATGGAAGCGAGCCCCGAGCTGCTCGGCGTCGGCTACATCATCGGGCCGCGCATCGCCGGGTACCTGTTCGCGGGCGGCTGCCTCGCGTATGTCGTGTTGATGCCGGCCATCAAGCTGTTCGGCAGCTCGATGACCGAGCCGATGTTCGGCACCACGAAGCTGATTCGCGATATGAACGCGGGGGAGATCCGCGCCGCGTTCGTCTTCTACATCGGGGCGGGCGCGGTGGCGAGCGCCGGCATCATCGCGCTGGTCCGCGCCCTCCCGACCATCGTCTCCGCGTTCCGCGCCGGCTTCGCCGACATGAAGGCGAGCCGGGTCGGCCAGGCCCTGGCGGCCAAGCTCCGCACCGACGACGACCTGCCCATCACCGTCACGGTGTTCGGCTCCGTGGGGCTCGCGGTCGTGCTCGCCTTCCTACCGCAGATCGGCGTGAATCTGCTCGGCGCCGTGCTCATCGTCATCTTCGGGTTTTTCTTCACGACCGTCTCGTCTCGCATCTGCGGACAGGTCGGCAGCTCCGCCAACCCGATTTCCGGCATGACCATCGCGGCGCTGATCGCGATCTCCTTCATTTTCCTGCTGCTCGGCTGGACCCAGATCGACGATCGGGTGCGGGCGATCTCGGTGGCGTGCGTGATCGCGGTGGCCGTGGCGAACGGCGGCAATACGTCGCAAGACCTGAAGACGGGATTCCTCGTGGGCGCGACGCCGCGGCGCCAGCAAATCGCCATTCTCGTCGGGGCGATCGGGTCCGCCCTGGCGGTGGGCTGGACGCTGACGTTCCTGAACGACGCCTACCGGTACCAGGTCCCCGAGAGCCGCCCCGGGTTCGTCGCTCCCGCGACCGGCAGCACCCCTGACGGCAACGTGGTCGTGCTGGACGAGGCGATGTCGGGCTTCGGCGTCGGCGGCAGCGACTCGATCGACGCCAACACCTACCAGGTCGTGCGCGTGTACGTGGAGACGCAGGGAGTGCCGGCGGGGAAGTACCTGGTCGATCCGGCATCGCACGAGATTCGCTACGTGCTGGATCCGGGGATCGGCGGACGCATTCGCGAGTACGGCGGACGGGAGCTCAAGCGCCTGGACTCGCCCAAAGCGACGCTGATGGCGCTGGTCACGGACGGGATCCTCACGCACCGGCTGCCTTGGGCCCTGGTCCTGATCGGCGTGTTTCTGACCATCGCCATCGAGCTGATGGGCGTGCAGTCCCTGCCGGTCGCCGTGGGCGTCTACCTGCCGCTCACCACCTCGGCGGGCATGTTCGCCGGTGGGATTGTGCGGTGGCTGGTCGAACGGCGGGTCCGGTCGGACAACCGCTCGATGGCCGAGGTGGAATCGGGGCCGGGCGTGCTGTTTGCAAGCGGTCTCATCGCCGGCGGCGCGATCTGTGGGATTGCCGTCGCGGCCATCGCGGGCTGGGGCAGTGCCCGGGGCAAGGCGGCCGATTGGCTGGCCGAGGCGATCGGGCTGTACCACGCCCTGGGCGTATTGGCCACGTCGAGCATCGTGGCGTTGGTGTTGTTCGGCGTGCTCGCGACGCTGCTCTACCGGACCGGCCTGCGGAGGTAGGGGCGGCGACGCGCTCCGACCTCGACCCTTCGCTCCCCTCCGCCGCGATCGACCGCCGCATGGCCGGGGCCAACGGCGGCGCCGCGTTGCCGAGCCATCCCAGGGCGTCATTCTGCCCGCGCACGACCTCTCCGGTGTGTTCGGCGACATACTCAAGGTTGGCGAGGCACCCGTTTTGCAAAGGCGTGCCGGTGGCGGCTCGGTGACGCGATGCTGGCGGGACCTCCGCGCCCTGGTGCCGGACGTCGCGCCCCGGACCGCGACTCGTCGAAGGGGCGGAGCTGCTGGCCCGGTTGATCCACGGTTGATGGACATCTCCTATTGAACGAGGATACCTCATGCCGATTGCCACGTTGGGATTCCTGAAAAAGCTCCTCGACTCCGCCGGCCCCTCGGGCTTCGAGCAGGCCCCGGCCCGGGTGTGGCGCGACGAGGTGCAGGGCTTCGCCGACGAGGTGCAGGCGGACGTGCACGGCAACTCGATCGCGGCCCTGAATCCGAAGGGCAAGCCGCGCCTGATGCTGGCGGGGCACATCGACGAGATCGGCATCCAAATCACCCACGTCGACGACGAAGGGTTCCTCTACTTCAGCGGCATCGGCGGGTGGGACTCGCAGGTGCTCGTCGGTCAACGGGTCCTGCTGCTCGGCAGGCGCGGCCCGGTGCATGGCGTCGTCGGGAAGAAGGCCGTCCACCAGCTCAAGAAGGACGAGCTGGACAAGGTGTCGAAGCTGACCGACCTATGGATCGACATCGGAGCCGCCAACCGGAGCGAGGCCTCCGAGCGCGTGCGGGTGGGCGACGCCGGCGTGCTCGACACCGTGGTCCAGGAGTACCCGAACGGCCGGATCGTGTCCCGCAGCATCGACAACCGCATCGGCGCCTACGTTGTGGCGGAGGCGGTGCGCCGCTTGGCGGGGGACCGGCCCAAGTACGCGGCGGTGTTCGCCGTGGCGACGACCCGCGAAGAGATTGCCTGGCAGGGTGGCGGCGCCCGCACCAGCGCCGCCGGAATTGATCCGCAGGTAGCCCTGGTCGTGGACGTGACCCACGCGACCGACTACCCCGGTGCGGAGAAGAAGCAGGCGGGCGACCACCGGCTGGGTGGCGGCGTGGTGCTGTCGCGAGGCTCGTCGGTGAGCCCGGTGGTGTTCGACCTGCTGGTGGAGTGCGCCGACGCGGACAAGATCCCCTACACGATCCAAGCGGCGCCGCACGACACCGGCACCGATGCGGACGCGATCTACAACGCGCTGCGGGGGATTCCGACAGGCCTCGTCAGCGTGCCCAACCGCTACATGCACAGCCCCAACGAGATGGTGGCGCTGGAGGACGTGGACCGGGCGGCGCAGCTGCTGGCGGCGTTCGCGCGGCGGCTCGAGCCCAAGCTGGACTTCGTGCCTCGCTGACGACCCCCAAAAAGAAGAGCCCCGGCACAGTTGGCCGGGGCCCTTACTCAGTCAGAAGCAGTGCTGGCGTTACGGGGTCGGAATCGCCTGATTCGCGAAGTTGATGTTGATCTTCCATGTCTCGAGCGTCCCATCGAGGGGGAACGAGTAGCATGCCCCACTCGCCGGCAACGTCTGGTTATAACCGCCCTGCAACACCTGGCAGACCGTGTACGTGCCGTTCGGCAGCTGGTCGATGACGTAGTTCCCGTTGAAATCGGTCGTCACCGTCCGCGAGACCGTGCCGCTGAGCTGAATCGCCCAGCCAATCATACCGGCGTCATCGAACATGTCGCGGATCCCGTCGCCGTTCACGTCATCGAACACCAGCCCACGCACCTGGTGGATCCCGGGGGCCGGCTCTTCCGCCGGGCCCGGGGGCACATCGGCCGGGCACTTCTTCGCCTGGCCAGCAGGCATCTGGTCCGCAGGCCGCGCACGCCAGCCCTGGTCGACGCCGCGACCGGCGGGGTTCGCGTCGGCCTTGCACTTGTCGCCTTGCCGCTGCGCATTATCGCGACCCTGTGCCGCGCCCACCGCAAACGGCACGGCGGCCAGCGCCACCAGGACCGTGACGACTCGAATCGTAAGGGCTCGCATCGTTTGGCTCCTGACCTAAGGTGATTCACTGGCGGCTCGGCGGACTTGGCGAGCTCTTCCTCGCAGTAGTCCCGTAGCTCTGCGTCACCACCTTTCGGCGGTTTTGCTCTGAGCAGCGCCCCCCGAGCAGGCAAGAACCGCACCTCCGCCGTGCGGTTAGGTGCATCCCCTGGCTGGATAAGGAGATATGAACGCTCGCGCGGCGCGTAGCGCGCGCCGGTTCGGGAACACGCCTACCTATTGCATTACGCGGTGTTTATGGCGTTATGCAATACTACAGAACCGAAAAGAGGCGTGCGGGAGCTATTTCCGCTTGAGGTCGGCCAACGCGGTCTGAGCCGCGGCGCGCACGGTCTTGTCCCCGTCGGCGGTGAGGCCCTCGATCGTGCCGACCGCCGCCGGCGTGGCGGCGAGGCGCAGAGCCTCGACGGCGGTGACCCGCAGAGCCGCGGGCTTGCGGCCGAACAGTTTCCCCCCGGGTTGGGCGAATTTGATCAGCGCCTGCACCGCGTCCGGGCTGCCGATCCGACCCAGGGCCAGCATCAGCTCTTTCTCGACGGTCTCGTCTTCCTCTTCTCCCATCGCGACGACGAGCGGCATCGCCAGCGCGCTGGACTTGCGGCCTCCGACGCCGAGGGCCGCCTGGATCCGGACCTCCGGCGACTTGTCCTTCAGCGCGCGGCGCAGCGGTTCGGCGGCGCCGCGGGAGCCGATCTTGGCGAGCGCCAGGGCCACCGCTTTCCGGACGCGCTCGTCGTCGTGCTCGAGCTGGCGCCCGAGCGCCGGCACCGCCTCCTCGAGCCCCAGCTCGCCCACGAGCTCCGCCACGTTGCGTACCACGAACCACTGGTGGTGCCCCAACATGTGCACCAGCTGATCGGTGCCTTCCTTCATACCGGTGAGCGCGGCGAAGACGCCGCGTCGCTCCTCGATGGTCGGGGCCGCCACGAGGAGATCGAGCAACACCTCCACGCCGTCTTCCCCGGCCCGCTGCAGCGCGAGCAGCGCCTCCTCGCGGTGTCCCGGCGCACCGGCCAGGTGCGCGATCCCTTCGATCAGCGGCTTGTTGTACATCCGCTTGAGCGCGATCGAATACTGCCGTCGCTTCCCTTCGTCCCCTACCTGCTGCTCGGCGCGCACGATCCCCGCCACGATCTCCATGGCCTGCTCGATGCGGTTGATCCTGAGGGCTGTCTCGAGCTGCCGGCCGAGCGCCGCCAGCAGATCGCTCACGTGGGGCCCCGTAGGCTTGCGCAGCAAGTCAGCGAGCAACTCCTCGGTGGATCGGGAAGCCGCGACGGAAGGGCCGAACGCCTCCTCCTGGGCCGGGGGCGGTGCCGCGGGAGCAGGGGGGGGGGGCGCGTCGGGGGAGACGGCGGCGACCTCCGCCACCGGGACGGATGCCACATCCCCATGCTCGCCGTGGACGATGCCGTCCGTGCCCAGATCGAGCTTCGGCGTGGCCGGGGCGTGTGGGACCGTTGAGCGGGTCACAGTGATCCGGTCGGCCCCGCGAGCGCGCAATCGTGTGGGCATGTCGTCCTCACTCGGTTGTTCCGCGAGCGCCTTGAGCAGCTCGAACACCTGGCTCGGCGGAGAGCCGGCGGGAATCACGATTTCCCCCACCGCATGCAGCTCGAGGCGCTGCACTAACGCAGCGTACATCGCGCCCTCGAGGGTCGTCCCGTTGACGCGCAGCCGGCTCCCATCCGCTGCGACGGTCGCCGCATCAGCCTTGAGCAGTGCAACGAGCGCGCGGAACTGGACCTTTTGGTCCTCCTTCGCGGCGGGATCGCGAAACAGATCCAGCGTGCGGGCGAAGAGGGTGGCGAACGTCTGCGGGACGATCATCGGGCCGGGGAATCTAAGGCCCGGCGCCCGGACGCGGCAACGCTTCCCATCACATCAGGCGGCGACTAGTGTTACCCGCATGCTGACTGTGCTGCTCGTCACGGCTGGGCTGGTCTCGTGCGTCCCCCAGGATACGCTGTCGCCCGCCGCACGGCGCGTGCTCGCCGACGTCCGCTTCCTCGCCGACGACGGGCAGGAGGGCCGCGGCGTGGGCACGGCGGGCCTCGAGCGCTCGGGCACCTACATTCGCGACGCTTTTGCACGAGCCGGCCTGCGCGTGTCCTTCCAGGACTTCACGATTCCGGCCGACGCGCCGGCGGTCCTGCATACGACCCTCGGCGGTGCGCCGGCGCGAAACGTGATCGCGATCCTGCCCGGCGCCTCGCCCGCGCGGCGCGGTGAGGTCGTGGTGATCGGCGCACACTACGACCACCTGGGACTCGGCGGCTTCGGCGCCCTCGACCCCGACTCCACCGGGCGGGTGCACAACGGCGCCGACGACAACGCGTCCGGCACCGCCGCGCTGCTCGAGATTGCGCGCCTCTTGGCGGGCGGCCGGCGGCCCGCCCGCACCGTCGTCTTTGTGGCCTTCAGCGGCGAGGAGCTGGGGACGCTCGGCTCGAGCTACTTCGTGCAGCACCCCCTGCCTCAGCCCATGGACTCGACGTACGCAATGCTGAACCTCGACATGGTGGGCCGGCTGCGGAGCGGGCGGCTCGTGGCGCTCGGCGTGGGGACGGCCAAAGAGTTCCCTGCCCTCCTCGATTCCCTCAACACGCCCCCGCGCTTCGATCTCCGCGCCTCGGGCGACGGCTGGGGTCCCAGCGACCACGCGGCCTTCTTCGCCGTGCGCCGCCCGGTGCTGCACTTCTTCACGGATCTGCACGAGGACTACCACCGCTCGACCGACGACTGGGAGAAAATCAACGCGACGGGCCTCGCCCAGGTCGCTCAGTTCGTGGCCGACGTCGCGCGCGCGCTCGCGAATCGGCCGGGACCGCTGACCTTCGTGGACGCCCCGCGCCCCCCGGCGGCAGCCGGTGGCTCCGGAAGTGGGGGCTACGGCGCCTACCTTGGCACAATCCCCGACATGACCGGTTCGCCGGGAGGCGTACGGATCACTGGGGTGCGCGTTGGCAGCCCGGCGGAGCAGGCGGGCCTCAAGGCCGGCGACGTGATCACGGTCATCGGCGCGAAGGCCGTGGCCAACCTGTACGACATGACCGAGGCGCTGCGCAGCCACCAGGCCGGCGACACCGTCGCGATCGTGGTGACGCGCGACGGAGCTGACGTGCGTCTCACCGCGGTGCTTGGAAAGCGCCCCTCGTGAGCTCCCCCCCCCCTCCCCCCCAGGTTTCCGACGCCGGCAAGATCGTGCGCGCCCTGCGCGCCGCGCATCTCCACGACATCGGGCGCCGGGGCCTGCTCCAGATGGCGTGCGACCGGCTGCGCGCGCGCGGCGCGCCCTACACCTCGGTCTACGCCTACATGCTGCACGACGACGAGCTCGCGCTCGAAGCGTACGCGGGGCGCGAGACGGAGCACACCCGGATTCTCGTCGGCAAGGGAGTCTGCGGTACGGCCGTCGCGACCAAGCAGGACCAGAACGTCCCCGACGTGAGCGCGATCGGCAACTACCTCGCGTGCAACGCCTTCACGAAGGCCGAGCTGGTCATCCTGATCCGCCGCGGCGACGCGATCCTGGGGCAGATCGACATCGACTCCGACGTGCCTGCGGGGTTCGGTGCCAAGGAATTCGCCGAGGTGAAGGAAGTTGCGGACGCATTGGCAGTGCTGCTCTAGCCTGCCGATGTTCGTCGAGGTCAACGGGGTCCGGCTCTTCACCCGCCGGATAGGTGAGGGGCCCCTCGCTATCGTGCTCCATGGCGGCCCCGGCGCTCACCACGACTATCTCCTCCCACAATACGATCTCCTCGCGCGCGGGCGCGAGCTGTTCTATTACGACCAGCGCGGCGGTGGGCGGTCGCCTGTGCCCCGCGACATCCCGGTCGGGTGGCAGGAACACGTCGCCGATCTCGACGCCATCCGCACGCATCTCGGCCTTGAACGGCTGACCTTGTGCGGCTACTCGTGGGGCGGCCTGCTCGCCGTGCTGTACCTGGTCGAGCACCCGGAGCGGGTCGAGCGGCTGGCTCTGGTTTCCCCCGCCTCGGTCACCGCGCCTTACCGGCGGCAGTTCGAGGAGGAGTTCGCCCGCCGGATGGCGGCGCCCGAGATCCAGCGTGAGCGTGAGGCACTGCGCGCGAGCAGGCTGCGCGAGCAGGACCCAGCCGCGTATCAGCGTCGCGCGTTCGAGCTGAGTGTGGCCGGTTATTTCCGCGACTTCCGGGACGCCAAGAATCTCACGGCGTTCCGAGTGAACGCGCGGACCCAGCAGGGCGTGTGGGACAGCCTCGGCGAGTACGACCTGCGCGACCAGCTGCGGCGCCTCCCGCTCCCCGCTCCCCGCTCCCTTGTGGTCCACGGCTCCTTCGACCCCATTCCGATCGCCGGCTCGCGCGAGCTGGCGTCGCTGCTCGGCGCCGAGCTGGTCGAGCTTCCCTGCGGCCACTGTCCCCACGTCGAAGCGACCGAGGAATTCGCGCGCACGCTGAACCGATTCCTCCTCGGGCAGTGAGGCTGACTCCGTTCGAGCTCGCGTTCGGGAACCTGGCGCGGGAGCGCTTTCCCGCGATCGCCGAGCAACTGGCTCAGAGTGGAAGCTCCTCCGCCGATCGCGACCGCTTCGTGCTGCTCGAGGCGGTAGGCCGGCTGCTGCGCGAGATCATGCCTGCGGACGCACCCGCCGAAGCCCTCGACGCACACGTGCGGATGCTGCATCACGCCTATCGGCACTGGACGGCAGGCGGGTGGGTGTACCGCGTGGGTGAGCAGGCGCTGTTACGCGCGACCGGAGGAGAGGGCCCCATGACGTCGCACCTCCCCCACCAGGCCCTGTACCTCCAGCTGCCGGAGCTACGCGTCTGGGGCGCGCCTGCGGCCGGCGCCGCCCCCGAGCCCCTCGACGGCATGTTCGTGACCGAAACGGCGCGGGAAGGGGGGGGAGGTGGCGACATCGCGGTGCTCGGGATCCTTGGCATGCGCGCCGACCGGCCGGGCTTCAGCGCCGTGGGCCTCGACGGCCGCGCCGACGCCGACGAAGCCACTGCGAGCGAGATCGTGGTGGCGGCAGCCCGCGCGGATGGTCGTGCGCCCTTCAGTCCCACACTCTCGGGAGGGGAGGAGGCGGGGATCTACTCGGTCGAGACCGCAGGCGAGCTCCTGCTCCTCACCTGTCGACTTCTCGCCCTCCTCCCACTTCCCGACCCTCGGGACGCGCGAAACGAGACACGGGAAACGTCGGAGCGTTTCGTGAGCGTCGTCTGAGCGGGACGTTTGCCGTTTCACGTGTCCCGTTTCCCGTTCTTGGTTTCCCGTGTTACGATTCGCTACCATGGAGAAGACGAAGGCTCAGGCCTCGCGCCGGGCGCGGGCACGCAAGATCGTGGCGCGCCTGGAGCGTGCGTATCCGGACGCGACCTGCGCCCTGCACCACGCGAGCGCGCTCGAGCTGGTCGTCGCGACCATTCTCTCCGCCCAATGCACCGACGCGCGAGTGAACATGGTCACCCCGGCGCTGTTCGCGAAATACCGCACGGCGGCCGACTACGCGGCGGCGGACCCGCGGGTGCTCGAGCAAGAGATCCAGTCCACCGGGTTCTTCCGCAACAAGACGAAGGCCATCATCGGGATGGCGCAGGCGCTGGTGGAGCGCCACGGCGGCCAGGTGCCCGACACGATGGAGGAGCTGGTCGGCCTCCCCGGCGTGGGTCGCAAGACCGCGAACGTGATCCTGGGTACCTGGTTCAAGAAGAACGAAGGGGTCGTCGTCGACACCCACGTCCATCGGATCGCGCGCTTGCTCGAGCTCACGCGGCAGGACGATCCCGTGAAAATCGAGCAAGACCTCATGGCGCTCCTGCCGCGCGACAAGTGGACGTGGTGGTCGCACACCTTGATCCAGCACGGCCGCCAGGTGTGCATCGCGCGGCGGCCGAAGTGCGAGGAGTGCGTGGTCAACCGGTTGTGTCCGAGTAGCCGCGTATGAACCACCCGGTGGGATCCGTGTTCCCCGGGCTGTCGCCCGGGGTCAGTCCAAGTCCGGTCCCATGTCCACCTGACCCAACGCGCAAGCCCGGGGATCCCCCAAGACATGTCCGCTAGTTCCCTCCCACCGATCGACCGCCCGACCCTCGTCGCCGCGCGCCGCGACCTACACCAGCACCCCGAGCTGGGGTTCGAGGAAACCCGCACCGCGACATTGGCCGCGGAGCGGCTCAAGGCGCTCGGCTACGCCGTGCGAACGGGCGTCGGGCAGACGGGTGTCGTGGCGGTCAGGGCGGGGGCGGGCGGCAACGGGCGCTGCGTGCTGTTGCGTGCCGACATGGACGCCCTCCCCGTCGAGGAGGCCAACGACGTTCCCTACCGCTCTCGGCACGCGGGCCGGATGCACGCCTGCGGGCATGATGGGCACGTGGCGATTGCCCTCGAGGTGGCACGGCGCCTCACGGCGCTCCAGCTGCCCGGTGCCGTGAAGTTCGCGTTCCAGCCCGCCGAGGAGGTGTCGCACGGCGCGCAGGCGATGATCGCGGACGGCGTGCTCGCCGGCCCCCCTCCCGTTGACGCCGCGTTCGGCATCCACCTGTGGAACGAGCTGCCGGTGGGAACCGTGGGCGTCACGCCGGGCCCAATGATGGCGTCGGTGGACGAATTCGACATCACGATCCAGGGCCGGGGCGGCCACGCGGCCGTACCCCACCAGACGGTGGATCCGGTGCTCGTAGCGGCCCACGTGGTGACGGCGCTGCAGAGTCTCGTGGCGCGGCGCCGCAATCCGTTCGAAGAGGCAGTCGTGTCGGTCACCCAGGTCCACGCCGGTCACGCCTTCAACGTCATTCCCGGGCGCGCCGACCTGCGCGGCACGGTGCGCACGTTCGGCGGCACGTTCTGGGAGGACGCGCCGAGTATGATCGAAGAGACGGCGCAGGGCATCGCCGGCGCGTTCGGAGCGCGGGCCGAGGTACGCTACCGCCGCCTCTCCGGCCCGCTGGTCAACGAGGAGCGCATGGCGGCGTTGGTGCGCGACGTCGCCGCGGAGATCGTCGGCGCCGACCACGTGAAGACCGGCATCCGCACGATGGGCGGCGAGGACATGTCGTATTTCCTGCAGCAGGTCCCCGGCTGCTTCGCGTTCGTCGGCTCGGCGCCGCAGCACGGGAAAGGGGCGCCGCACCACAGCTCGACATTCGACATCGACGAGGAGTCGCTGGTGGTCGGTGCGGAACTGATGAGCCGGGTCGCGGTGCGGTACCTGGAGAGCTCCGCATGACGTCGCCCGGCGCCGAACCCATCTCGCGGGGCCGCGTGTGGTGGTACCGGGTCGCCATCGCGGTGCTGCTCCTCGGCGAAGGGTACCTGGTTCTGTCGGGCAGGCTGGCGGCGTCCTTTCGGCATACGACCGAGCCACTCCCTCCCGCCGCGGCGCCGAGCGGACCAAACCCCGAGTTCTTTCTCCACTTCGCCACGAACGCCCTCTGGATCGCATTCCTCGCACCGCTCGCCGTCACGGTTTGGCGGATCGCGACCCGGGACAGGGCGGCTTCGGCCGGCGCGGCCTACTGGCAAGCGCTCAAGACCGTGTTCGTCGTGGCCTGGCAGGGAGAGCGCGCGTATCTACCGGAGCCCGATGCGGCGGACGAGGTTATCGAAGACGACCCGCTCCGAGCTCTGCTTGCTGGCCTCGCGACCGCGATCATCATCCCCGCGTTTTTCTGGTTCGGGCCGGCCCCACTGCAACACGATGTGCCGACTGGCGCCTGGCTGGCCGCCGTCGGTTGCCTCATGGGCGCATCGGTCTACTGCATGCAGCGCGCGCGACCCCATCTGAAGGAATCGTGGCTCGCGAGGCAACGCCGTCGGTTTTTCCGACGCTGGTACAGCACGACGCCGAATGACTACAACCCACCCGGCAACCGCTGGATGATTGCGTATTGGATCGCCAGCGTCGCCGCGGTCATATCCTGGGTGGCGGGCGGGGCTCTCGCCTTCGGCTTCGCCGCGCGGTAGAGCGAATGCCGAACCTCCTCGCCTCCGAGCCCTCCGCCTACCTCAAGTCGGCCGCCCATCAGCCCGTGCACTGGCTCCCCTGGGGCGAGGCGGCATTCGCCCGGGCGCGCGCAGAGGACAAGCCCATCCTGCTCGACATCGGCGCCGTCTGGTGCCACTGGTGCCACGTGATGGACGGAGAGTCGTACGAGGACGCGGGCGTCGCCGAGGTGCTGAACCGCGAGTTCGTGTGCGTGAAGGTGGACCGCGACGAGCGGCCCGACGTGGACGCGCGCTACCAGCGCGCCGTGCAGGCGCTCTCCGGCCAGGGCGGCTGGCCCCTGACGGCGTTCCTCACGCCCGACGGCGAAGTGTTCTTCGGCGGAACGTACTTTCCTCCCGAGGACAATCCCTACGGACGGCCCGGCTTCCGCACCGTGTTGCTCGAGATCGCGCGTGCGTACCGCGAGGACCGCGAGAAGGTCGCGACCAACGCGCGCGCCATCCGCCAGCACGTCACCGAGTCGCTGAACGAAGCCAAGGCCGGCGCGGTCAGCGCGGACCTCATCAGCGACGCCATCGACCGGATGGCCCGTCTCTTCGACATCCGCTACGGGGGCTTCGGCACCGCACCCAAGTTTCCGCAGGCCGCGGCGTGCGAGCTCCTGCTCGCCCGCTGGCACGACACCCGGCTCGAGTGGCAGCGCGACGTCGTCGAGAAGACGCTCACCGGCATGGCGCGCGGCGGCATCCGCGACCACGTGGGCGGCGGCTTCCACCGCTACAGCGTGGACGAGCGCTGGATCGTTCCGCACTTCGAGAAGATGACCTACGACAACTCGGAGCTGCTCCGGGCGTACCTCTCGGCGTACCAGGCTTTCGGCACGCCGCTGTTCCGCGAGGTGGCGACGGGCATCGTGGATTGGGTGCTCGAGGTGATGACCGACGCAACGGCCGGTGCTTTCGCCACATCGCAGGACGCCGACGTGGCGTTCGGCGACGACGGCGACTACTGGACCTGGACGCTCGCCGAACTACGAGCCGCGTTGAGCGACGAAACGGCGTTCAGCGTGATGCGTCGCGTATACGACGTGGACGAGCGGGGCGAGATGCACCACAACCCCGCGAAGAATGTCCTGTGGTGGAAGCAGGAGCCGGCGGGCGACGATGAGTGGCCCGCGCTGCGTGCGGCGCTTCGCGAGCTGAAAGCGGCGCGCGACCGCCGCCCCGCGCCGTTCGTGGACCGGACCGCGTACGTCAACTGGAACGCGATGATGGCCGCGGCGTTCCTGCACGCGGGCGCCGTCCTGGACCGGCCCGAGTGCAACAGCCTCGCGCTCAAGGTGCTCTGGCGGATCTGGGACGAGGCGTGGGATCCTAAAGGACAGGCGGTGGGGGGTGGGATGGCGCACATCATCGGCCGCAAGGAACCGCACGGCATGCTGGACGACAATGTGCAGAGCGCCGCGGCGTTTCTGGACGCCTACGAGGCCACCGGGGACCCGGTGTGGCTCGACCGCGCCGTGCAGGTCATGACCTACGTCGCCGGCGCGCACGGAGATGACGGCGGCGGGTTCTTCGACCTCGCCCGCGGCGGATCCGGCGCCGCCTACCTCGCCACCCGCGCCAAACCGATTCAAGACGCCCCGACGCCCTCCCCCAACGGCGTCGCCGCGCTGGTCTTCGCCCGGCTGTGGGCCCTCACCGACGGGCCGGAGTGGCGGGCCCAGCTCGACCGCCAGCTCGCGGCCTTCGCGGGCGGCGCGGCGGAGCTGTCGCTCTACGGCTCGACCCTGCTCCGCGCCGTGGACTGGGCGGTGCACCCCGTTACCCGGATCGAGGTGTCGGGGCCCGCCGGCCCGGGCCCGGCGTGCGCCATGCACCTCCTGGCCCTGCAGGCGTACCGGCCGCGCAAGGTCGTCGTGCGAAAGATCGCCGTGGCGCCCGCGGCGACGGTGTGCGTGGGCACGACCTGCTCCTTGCCGGTGAACACTCCCGAGGCGTTGGCCGGGCTGCTCGCGTGAACCGCCGGGTGCTGGGCCGCACCGGCCTCCAGGTGAGCGAGATTGGGTTCGGCGGGTGGGCGATCGGCGGCAACGCCTACGGCAACTCCTACGGCCCGACGGACGACGCCGAGTCGAAGCGCGCCGTCCGGCGTGCCTACGATCTGGGCTGCAACTTCTTCGACACGGCGGACGTGTACGGACACGGCCACTCCGAAGAGCTGCTCGGCGAGGCCCTGCACGACGTGCGCGACCGGGTGATCATCGCCACCAAGGTGGGCGGCAACTTCTACAATCGCGACGTCCACCCCCTGATGCGCGAGCGGATCGGCCAGACGGTCGGCCGGTCGCTCGACGAGTTGGAGCACGGCACGGTGCTTCCGGTGACGCACGACACGAACTTCACGCCGGACTACCTGCGGTTCGCGGTGGAGCGCTCGCTCGCACGTCTGCGCACCTCCTACATCGACCTGCTGCAGCTGCACAACCCGCCGATCAATCTCATCTCGGCGATGGAGACCTACGAGGTGCTCGAGCAGCTGAAGCGCGAGGGGCTGATCCGGTTCTACGGCGTGTCGGTCCACCCTCCCGAGGAGGGGATGGCGGCGGTGAACGCCACGATGCCCGATACGGTCCAGATCGTGTATAACCTGGCGCGGCGCGAGGCCGAGGATGTTTTCTTTCCCGCCGCGCGCGCGGCCAACGCCGGGGTGATCGTGCGCGAGCCGCTCGCCAACGGCTTCCTGGCCGGCAAGTACGCGCCCGACAGCACGTGGGAGCGCGGCGACATCCGCGGCCGGATGCCGCGCCCCTACGTCGCGCAGCTCACCGCCCTCGGCCAGCGGGTGAAGGAGCTGGCCGAGAAGTCGGGGCTCACGGCCGCGCAGCTGGCGCTCAAGTTCGTGCTGGACCGCGCCGACATCGCCTGCGCCATCGTCGGCATGAAAACGGTCCGGCAGGTGGACGAAAACCTCAACGCGGGGACGTGAATGCCGAACAAGAAAGCGACGATCCAGACCGTCAAGGGCACGATCGAGGTCGAGCTGTTCGCCGACGAGGTGCCCAACACCGTGGCGAACTTCGAGAAGCTGGCCAACGCGGGGTTCTACGACGGGACCAAGTTCCACCGCGTCATCCCCAACTTCATGATCCAGGGCGGCGACCCCTACTCGAAGACGGGCAAGGGGCGCGTCGGCACGGGGGGGCCGGGGTATACGATCAAGTGCGAGACCCAGCGCAACACGCACAAGCACGTCGCCGGCACGTTGTCGATGGCGCACGCCGGGAAGGACACCGGCGGCAGCCAGTTCTTCATCTGCCACACGGCCCAGCCCCACCTCGACGGCGTCCACACCGTTTTCGGACACGTGACCAAGGGCCAGGATGTCGTGAACAAGATTGCCCAGAACGACGAAGTCACGTCGATTAGAGTCGGGTAAACCCACAGGAGCAGCCATGCACGCACGTCATCTGGTTCTCATCGCCGCACTCGCGGCCCCGGCCTCGCTCGCCGCGCAAGAGACCGGCGCGTTCGTCGTCCGGCTGGGGACGGACACGCTGTCGCTCGAGCAGTACACCCGCACGGCGACGCAGCTGCGCGGGGAGTACGTGATCCGGTCGCCCCGCAGCGTGCACCGCATCTATGCCGCCGACCTGAACCCCGACGGCTCGATCCGCCGGCTCGAGATCGTGACGCACAATATCAGCGGTGCTCCCGGACCGCTGGAGACCAAGGCGTCCGTGGATTTTGTGGGTGACACCGCGGTCATCGTGTCGCCGCGGGGCGACAGCACGGTTACGCAGAAGCTCGCGGTGCCCAGAGGCACCATGCCCTTCCAACTCCACATCTACGGCTTGTTGGAGCAGATCGCCCGCCAGGCCCGCGCGACGGGGAAGGACAGTGTGGCGATCACGGCATTGGCCGGCACGAATGCGCCGAGCGGAGGCGTTGTGCGCCGCCGCGGCGGCGACACGCTCACCCTGGCCTTCACGGAGGGTCAGCTGGCGGGGCTCGGACCGTTCACGTTCCGCCTCGATTCGCAAGGCCGGTTGGTGTGGCTCACGGGCAGGGGCAGCACCGTACAGGTGGACGTCGAGCGCGTCGCGTCCGTGCCGATGGCGCAGGCGGGTCCGACGTTCGCGAGCCGCCCGCTCGGCCCGCTGTCCCCGCGCGACACCGCGCGTGCCACCCTCGGCAGCGCGAGCGTGTGGATCGACTATAGCCGCCCATCCCGCCGGGGACGCGAGATCTTCGGAGCCCTCGAGCCGTGGAACAAGGTGTGGCGCACGGGTGCCAACGCCGCGACGCAGCTCAACACTTCGGCCGATCTCGTCATCGGGGGGACGATCGTCCCCGCGGGGATCTACTCGGTGTGGTCGCTGCCCTCCCCCACCGGGTGGAAGCTGATCATCAACAAGCAGCACGGGCAGTGGGGGACGCAATACAGCGCCGACAGCGATCTCGTGCGCATCGACCTCAAGGTCGAGACGCTGGCCCGGCCGATCGAGCAGTTCACGATCGCGTTCGACGCGCAGGGCGGCGGAGCGGGGGCGGTGCTCCGGATGGAGTGGGACCGCACGCGCGTGTCGGTACCGGTCGCGCCCAGGCGGCCATGACCCCCGTGCGCGCAGGCGCCGTCGCGGCGTTCCTGCTGGGCGCTCCGCTCGCCGCGCAGGGCGCCGAGGAGACCGCCGGATTCCTGTGGCGGCTCGGCATCGACACCACGGAGGTCGAGCGCTTCACCCGTGCCGCCGGCCGGCTCTCGGGCGTCCACCTCACGCGCGTCCCGGAAACCACGGT
>DASYQX010000110.1:0-43322 GCA_036004985.1 Gemmatimonadales bacterium | reverse complement strand
CAACACGGCTCTCACCGCGAATGCAAGCGTGTAGTCCTCTCCGATCGCCCGCCCCTGCTCATCCACCACCGCGAGCCGGTCCACGTCGGGGTCTACCGCGATCCCGAGGGCGGCTTTGTGCCGCCTGACCAGGGCGCCGAGCGGCTTCAGGTGCTCCGGGAGCGGCTCCGGCGGCCGGGGGAACCGGCCATCGGTCTGCAGGTTGATCGCGGCGACGCGGCATCCCAGCCGCTCGAGCAGGTCCGGCATCACGACCCCCCCGGCGCCGCGGACCGTGTCGAGCGCGACGCGAAACCGCCGCCGCCGGATGGCGCGGACGTCGACCCCGCGCAGCGCCAGCACCGCTTCCAAATGACGGTCGACCGCGTCCGGATCCGACGCGACGTCTCCCAACGAATCGTAGCCGGCGCGCCCGATCCGGCCGTCTCCTGCGAGGTCGCGCACCCGGGTGCCGGCCGCGCCGTCCAGAAAGATGCCGTCCGGGCCGACGAACTTGAGGGCGTTCCACTCGATGGGGTTGTGGCTCGCGGTGAGGACGATCCCGCCCGCGGCCCGATGATGCTCGACCGCGAGCTGCACCGTGGGCGTGGGGACGAGGCCGACGTCGATTACCTCGCACCCCACCGACATCAGGCCGGCCGTGGCGGCGCGCGCGAACATCGGCCCGGAGGTGCGAGCATCCCGGCCCAGCACGACGGCCGGACGGCGGGCACCCCCCTTCCTGGCTCCTGACCCCTGACTCCCGTCTCTCGCCCAAGTTCCGAACGCCGCCGCCCACCGGGCCACGACTTCGGGGGTCAGGTCCGTGCCCACCAGGCCCCGCACACCCGACACACCCACCATCAGGGTGCCGGACATCAGGCGCGTCGCGCTTCCATGGCCCGGACCGGCAGGCGCAGCGGCTGGAGCTGGGGCGTGGCGATGGGGAGCGCCGCCGTTTCGGGGAAGGCCCGCTGGAACGCGTCCACGATGGCGGGGTCGAACTGCACGCCCTTCCAGGTTTTCAGCTCCTCCATCGCGTGCGCGACGGACAGGGAGGGGCGGTAGGGACGGACGCTCGTCATCGCATCGAACGCATCCGCCACGCTCACGAGGCGGGCCTCCAAGGGGATGGCGTCGCCCTTGAGCCCGTCGGGGGACCCTTTGCCGTCGAGCCGTTCGTGGTGCGAGCGCACGATGGCGAGGGCGCCCGGCGCGTCCCGCATCAGGGGCCCGAGGATGCGCGCCCCGATCACCGTGTGCTCCATGATGTGGCGGTACTCGTCCTCGCTCAGCCGGCCCGCCTTGTGGAGCACGCCCTCGCTGACGCCGATTTTGCCGACGTCGTGCAGCTCGGCGCCGAGGGTGATCGTATCCACGAGCTCCGCGTCCAGGCCCAGCGCGGCGGCAATGCCCGCCGCGTAGTTGGCCACGCGCATCGAGTGGCCACGCGTGTACCCATCCTTCGCTTCGAGGGCATGCACCAGCGCGTGCACGCCCTCGAGAAACAGCTCCTCGATGCGCCGGGCCTGCGCTTCGACACGCGCCTCGAGGTGGTGCTGGTAATTGCGGTTCTCCTGGAGCAGGCGGCGCTTGTCGAGCGCCTGCGTCACCCGGGCGCGCACCTCGTCCAGATGGAAGGGCTTGGCCACGTAGTCGAGCGCGCCCATCTGCAGACACGCGACGGCGCTTTCGACCTCCGCGACAGCGGTCACGACGATCACGGCCGTCTCCGGCCAACGGGTCGTCACCTCGCGCAGGAGCGCCACGCCGTCCATCTCCGGCATGCGCAGGTCGGAGATGACGAGCGGCACGGGCTCGCGCTCCAGCTGCGCCAAGGCCTCGAGGCCCGAGCCCGCTTCCACGCAACGGAATCCCTCCCCTTCGAGGAGGCGGACGAGCACGCGGCGCAGGCGCGGCTCGTCGTCCACGACCAGGCAACGGATTCCGTTCGTAGGCGGCATTGAGGCTAACGTATCTATCGCTTGCCCCTGGGGGAAGCCGCCCTTACGTTCCCGCCATGACCCGCGTGTCCGAGGCCGACCTGGCGCGCCGCTTCGCCACCCGCGCCGTCCACGCCGGCCAGCTAGGGGATCCCCTCAGCGGCGCGGTGATGACGCCGATCTACCAGACCTCGACGTACATCCAGGACGGGCTCGGCAAGCACAAAGGCTACGAGTACGCCCGGACCCGCAATCCGACCCGCGAGGCGTTAGAACGGAACGTTGCCGCGCTCGAAGGCGGGCGCCACGGCTTCGCCTTCGGCTCGGGGCTCGCGGCTCTCGATGCGGCGCTGAAACTCCTCTCGGCGGGCGATCACGTGGTGAGCGGCGAGAACGTGTACGGCGGCTCCCACCGCCAGATGACTCACATCTGGGCGCGGCTCGGCCTCGCGTTCACGTTCGTGGATGGCGGCGACACCGCCGCCGTGGCGGCGGCGGTCGCGCCCAACACCAAGATGGTGTACGCGGAGACGCCGACGAATCCGATGATGCGGCTGTGCGACCTCGCGGCGACCGGCGACATCGCGCGCAAGGCCAAGGCCCTGTTCGTGGTGGACAACACCTTCGCCACGCCCTTCTTCCAGCAGCCCCTCCAGCTCGGCGCCGACATCGTGCTCCACTCCACCACCAAGTACCTGAATGGCCACTCGGACATGGTGGGCGGCCTGCTGGTGACGAGCCGGGACGACCTCGCCGAGCGGATCGGCTTCATCCAGAACTCGTCGGGGGCGGTCCCGGGGCCGTTCGACTGCTGGCTGGCGCTGCGCGGCACCAAGACGCTCGCCCTGCGGATGCGCCAGCACGACGCCAGCGGCCGCCGCATCGCCGAGTGGCTGACCAAGCACCCCCGCGTCCGGCGCGTCTATTACCCGGGCCTGCCGTCGCACCCGCAGTACCAGCTCGCGTGCCGGCAGATGACGGGGTTCGGTGGCATGATCAGCATCGAGCTGGGCGACGTAGCCTTCGCGCGGCGCTTCGTCGAACGCACCAAGATCTTCGCGCTGGCGGAGTCGCTGGGCGGCGTGGAGAGCCTCATCGGCCATCCCGCCTCGATGACGCATGCCAGCGTCCCGCGCGAGCTGCGCGAGAAGATGGGGCTGACCGACAGCCTGGTGCGGCTGTCGGTAGGGATCGAGGAGGTGGAAGACCTGATCGCCGATCTGGATCAGGCGTTGGGAGACGACTGAAGCAGGTTGTGGAGGTTGTGGAGGATGGTGGAGGTCGGTGGAGGCCTCCAGAACCTCCAGAACTTTCACAACCTCCACAACGTAAGTGATGGAATCCCATTGCAGGAGTGATACATGACCGACGCTACCGGGCTGCCCGCCGCGCGCCCGCGCAAGATTCTCACCCAGATCGCCGCGGTCTCGTGGGAGCACCCCGCCGACCGGGCCGCGTTGCAGTCGCTGCGCGCCGTGCCCGGATTCGACGAAGTCGTGAAGAAGGTGTACGGCTTCATCGGCGAGCGGGGCGTGCGTTTGCTGTTCCAGGCCGACTCGGTACGGGTGGGTCCGACGCAGTTCCCGCGCCTGAACCAGCTCTACACCGAAGTGCTCACCACGATGGACTGGTCCGACCGGCCGGAGCTGTTCGTATCGCAGACGCCGTTCGTGAACGCCGGGGCTTTTGGGATGGAGCGGCCGTTCATCGTGATCAATTCGGGTGCGCTGAAGCTGCTCGACGACGCCGAGATGCGGGCCCTGCTGGGTCACGAGCTGGGCCACGTGATGAGCGGCCACGCGCTCTACCGCACCATCCTGATCCTGATCCTCAGCGTGAGCTTCGCCTCCCTGCCCTTCCTGGCGGGGATCGCGCTCCTGCCGATCCGCATCGCGCTCCTCGAGTGGTACCGCAAGAGCGAGCTGTCGTCGGACCGCGCGGGGCTCCTGTCGATCCAGGACCCGACGCCCGCCCTGCGGATGTTCCTCAAGATGGCGGGCGGCGGCGACGCGGCGGAGACGGACCTCAACGCGTTTCTGGTGCAGGCCAAGGAGTACGAGGAGACGGGCGGGGCGCTCGACCGCATCTTCCAGATCCTCAACACGCTGGACCGGACGCACCCGTTCAACACGCTGCGCGCCGCCGAGCTGCAGCGCTGGATCGCAGCCGGGACATACGAGCGCATCCTCGGCGGCGAGTACACGCGGCGCGGCCCCGAGGCCGAGCAGCGCCCGCTCGAACAGGACATCGACGAGGCGCGCGACCACTACATGAAGGAAGCCAAGGCCGTCGTGAACGATGTGGTAGACACCGCCAAGCGGGCCGCACAAGCCTTTTCGGACGCCTTCAAGAAGAAGTGAGAGTCCTGGTCGTCGGCGGGGGCGGCCGCGAGCACGCGCTCTGCTGGGCGCTGCGGCGCGACTCCCCCGACGCGACCCTCTTCGCTGCCCCCGGTAACCCAGGTACGGCGACCATCGGGACCAACCTCCCGATCGCCGCGACGGCCATCGACGACCTCGCCGCGGCCGTCACCCAGCACGACATCGATCTCACCGTCATCGGACCGGAGGCGCCACTCGCCGCCGGTCTCGCCGACCGGCTGCGGGCCACGGGCCGCGCCGTGTTCGGCCCGAGCCGGGCGGCCGCCCGGCTCGAGTCCTCCAAGGCCTTCGCTAAGGAAGTGATGCGCCGGGCCGGCGTCCCCACCGCCCCGAGCCGCGCCTTCGCCGAGTTGGCCCCCGCCCTCGCCTACATCGCCGCCCACCGCGAGCCGCTCGTCGTGAAGGCGTCGGGACTGGCCGCCGGGAAGGGGGCCGTGGTGTGCACCACGCGCGCCGACGCCGCGGCGACCGCCCGCGCCATGCTGGCGGACGGCGCCCTGGGCGAAGCCGGGCGGGAGATCGTCGTCGAAGAGTTCCTCGAGGGCGAAGAGCTGTCGGTCCTGGCGCTCACCGACGGCGAGCGCATCGTGATCCTCCCACCGGCGCAGGATCACAAGCGGCTCGGCGAGGGCGACACCGGCCCGAACACCGGTGGCATGGGCGCCTACTCCCCGGTGAGCGTGGCCACGCCCCCGCTGCTCGCGCGGGTGCGGCACGAGGTGCTCGAGCCCGTGCTGCGGGAGATGGCCGCGCAGGGCGCCCCCTACGAGGGCGTGCTGTACGCGGGATTGATGCTGGCGGGGGACGGCACGCCCTACGTGCTCGAGTTCAACTGTCGGTTTGGGGACCCGGAGACCCAGGTGCTGCTCCCCGGGCTTGCGCCCGGGGTCAGTCAACACTTGCTCGGGATTGCCACCGGCACTTGGCGGCCGACGCAGGACGTCATCGCGCCGGCGTGCGCGGCCGTGACCACGGTCCTCGCCGCCCGCGGCTACCCCGACCATCCCGAGACAGGGGTCGCGATTCGGCTCCCTGCCCCGGAGGCCCTCGGCGACGATGTCCTGATCTTCCACGCCGGCACGTTCCGCGATGAGGGCGGGACGCTGCGGACCGGGGGGGGACGCGTGCTGAACGTGACCGGCCTTGCCGCCACCGTGCCCCGGGCGGCGCGCACCAGCGTCGCCGCCTGCGAGCAGGTCGCGTTCGAGGGCAAGACGTGGCGGCGCGATATCGCGTGGCGCGAGATCCGGCGTGCCGGAGCTGCCTGAAGTCGAGACGATCGTCCGGGAGCTGGCCCCGCGGCTCGAGGGGTACCGCATCGTGCGCGCCCGGCTAGTGAAGGCCGACGTGCTGCGGCGCGTCTCGAAGCCGCGCCTGCTGCGCGCGCTGCGGGGCAACGCCTTCGAGGAGATCACCCGCCGCGCCAAGCACGCCGTGTTCCGGCTCTCGAGCGGCGACCGGCTGATCGTCCAGCCGCGGATGACGGGTTCCCTCGTCGTGTACGACCGGCCGCTGACCCGCGACGAGAAGAAGTATGCCGTCCTGCTCTGCACCCTGGACGATGGCCGGCTCTTCGTCTACCGCGACGTGCGCCGCCTGGGGACCGTCTGGCTGCTCGACGAGTCCGGCTGGGCGGCCTACACGGGCCGGATCGGCCCCGAGCCGCTGGACGAGACCTTCACGCCGTTCGTGTTCGCCGAGCGTCTCGCGGGGACGCGAACGGCCATCAAGAAAGCGATCATGGACCAGCGGCGCGTCGCCGGGGTGGGCAACATCTACGCCAACGAGGCGCTGTTCGAGGCGCGGATCGATCCGTCCAAGCCGACGCACAAGCTCTCACTCGACGAGTTCGCGCGGCTGCACGAGGCCGTCACCGGCGTGCTCACCCGCGCGGTCCAGGCCTCCGGCACGACGGTACGGGACTATCGCACCGGCACGGGCGCGGAGGGACGGTTCCAGTTCGAGCTGAAAGTGTACGGGCGCGGCCGCCAGCCATGCGTGCGCTGCGGGAAAAAGCTCGTCACGACGCACGCGATCGACTTGCGCGCGACGACGTTCTGCCCGCGGTGTCAACGGTAGGGCGGACAGGCGGAAGGGCGGACGGGCAGGTATTCCGCCGGTCCGCCGGTCCGCCTTTCCGTCAGTCTACAAACGCCCACAGCAGCGCCCGGCTGTGCCGGTCGAGCGCCGCCGGGCGGCTCAGGTGGTACAAGTCGCCCGTCACGTCGCGGACCAGCATGCCGCCGTGCGGCAGCGCCCGCGGCCAGTCGTCGAGCCGGGTCTGAAACGAGCGCGGCCCCTGCTGCGTCTCGACTCGCCAACGCCGGATCTCCACCTCTTCCTCGATCTCCAGCACCCGGGTGACCGCGAAGACGAACCCGGCCTCGGCGAGCGCCGCTTCCAGCACCGCCCGCGACACCGCGTCCAGCTCCGCCGGGTCGCGCACCAGGGCGAACTCCTCCTCATCCGCGTCTCGCAGCGAGAGAAAGCGCCCCGGCTCGGACCAGGGGAAGGCGCGCCGCACCCACACCGCGCGCTCCTCGCCCTTGCGGACGGCCCAGAGCCGGCCGTCGACGCGGCGCTCGAGCGTGAGCTCGCCCGCTGCGTGCGTCGGCCGTTCGGTTCCCCGTCGCCCCACCATCGTTCTGTCCATGTCGCCTCCTGGGAGTCAGGAGTCAGGAGTCAGGAGCTAGGATTTTGGGATGCATCCCTGACTCCCGACTCCCGACTCCTGACTCCTAGCTCGTCATGCAAGTTGAAGCTGCATCTCGTACAGCCTCCGGTACTTTCCATTCGCTTTGCCCACCAGCTCAGCGTGCGTCCCGCTCTCCGCGAGCCGTCCGTCCTCGACCACGAACAGCCGCGACGCCTTGCGCAACGTCGAGAGCCGGTGCGCGATCGCGAACACCGTCCGCCCCGCGATCAACCGCTCCAGCGCTTCCTGAATCTCCCGCTCCGTCTCGGTGTCCACGCTGCTCGTAGCCTCGTCGAGGATGAGGATCCGCGGATCGTGCAGAATCGCCCGCGCGATCGACACGCGTTGCCGCTCACCCCCCGACAGCGTGTGCCCCCGCTCCCCCACCATGGTGTCGTAGCCGTGGTGGAGCTTCGTGATGAAGTCGTGCGCGTTCGCCGCCTTCGCGGCCGCCACCACGGCCTCGAGCGACGCTTCCGGGAGCCCGTAGCGGATGTTCTCGAGCACCGTCCCGTGGAACAGGTACGGATCCTGGAGCACCATCCCGATCTGCCGGCGGTAGTGCCCGCTGTCGAGCTGCCGCAGGTCCACGCCGTCGATCCGGATCGCGCCCCCCGTGACGTCGTAGAAGCGTGCAATCAGGTTCACGATCGTGGTCTTCCCGCCCCCGGAGGGCCCCACCAGGCCGATCAGCTCGCCGGGGGCGACCGCAAAGGTGAGGCCGCGGATCACCTGCCGGACGCCGTCGTAGCCGAACGCCACGTTCTCAAACGTCACGGCACCCTGTACCGGGTCCAGCCGTACCGGTTCCGGGATGTCCCGCACCTCGGGCTCGGTGTCGAGCACCTCGAACACGCGGTGCGCCGACGTGGTGGCCCGGTTCATCGTGCGGGCCATCTGCCCGATGACCTCGATCGGCCCCACGAACATCGTGGTGTAGAGCAGGAACGACACGAACGTCCCCGCCGACAGCGGCGCCCCCGTCCCGAGCAACCGCGGCACGGCGACGGCCCACACACCGACCGTGGTGGCGTGGACGGCGAACATCAGCAGCGGCCAGAACCCGGTCCACTCCCGGTGGATGCGGTTGAACTCGGCAGTCACGTCCTCGTTGCGCTCGGCGAACCGCCGGATCTCCCGGTCCTCCTGGTTGAACGCCTTCACCACCCGGATCCCCGGGATCGTATCCGAGAGGACGTCGCTCACGCGCGACCACTTGCGCCACGCCCGCAGGAACAGCCGCTGAATCGACTCGCTGTGCCGGTAGATCAGCCAGCAGAAGAACGGCACGGGCAGGGTCATGACCAAGCCGAGCCGCCAGTCGAGCGACAACAGCACCGCACCCAATCCGACCAGCATCACGAGCGACAGCGACACGTCCACGACGCCGAAGGCGAGGAAGTCCCAGAGCCGGTCGGTGTCGGCCGAGACGCGCGTGATGAGCCCCCCCGTCCGCTTGCGCGAGAAGAACGCGAGCGACAGGCGCTGCAGGTGCTCGTACAGCTCGGCCCGGAGATCGCGGGCGACCCATTCGCCCAGGATCGCCATCAACCGGAGGCGCACGATCGCCGCCGCCTGACGCACGAGATAGACGAGTGCCATCGCCGCGACCGCCACCCACGCGATCGTGCTCGCCCGGCCGAGGGGGAGCCGCCCCTCCTGCGCGGGCCGCACCACGCGGTCGATCAGGTACCCCGCGAGGTACGGCGGCACGAGGCTCACCAGCGTGATGAGCGTGGCGGCGGCCATCCCGACCGCGAGCTGGCGCCGGTACGGCTTCAGATAGCCGAGCAGGCGGCGGATCACCGCCACCTCGCGCCCCGCCACGAGGGCCTGCGCCTCGCGGATCGGCCGGGCGACGCTGTCCGCATACTCCCGGTCCGGGTCGGCGGGCGGGATCTCCCGCCCCTCGAGCTGCTCCTCCAGAACGAACCGGAGATTCTCGAAGGCGCGCCGCTGGCGGTGCGTGTAGCGCGCGAGCGCGAGCGGTGGGTCTCCCGCGGCGCCGAGGATCGTCAGGGTGTTGGCGGACAGGCCCGGGGCCTCGCGCACCGCTTCGATGCGGGCACGCTCGAAGCTGTGTGACTCCCAGGCGCCGTCGGACCCCCGACGGGCCACGGCGATGTGCCGCGGACCGAGGGCGACCCACGACTCGGCGAGCCGAAGCGTGTGATCCAGGTCGGCGAGGGCGTAGAGCTGCACCGGGGCGCCGCCCCACGCCGCTTCGATCTGTCGCCGGAGCTCGGCCGGCAGGCGCGGCGGCTGGTCGGTGTAGCGCGCGATGATCTGGTCGTCGAGATGCTGCGGCGTATTCATGCACGTGATCCCTTACGGTTCGAGAAACACAACGGCCTTCCAGGTCCCCACAAGCACCTGGAAGGCCGGATCACGGCATCGGATCTCAGACTTCTAAGGTGCTCGCCCTCCTCCGCCGACGTCGCCGGACGCAATACGCCCAGCAAAACGCTGCATAAGCGCGATGCGGCACACGAGGCCGCGCGCCGCGCGCTGACGCAGCATGGTCGGGGTGGTGTAGCGGATGTTGATCATTTGGCGGACCAGAAATCCCTTTCTGTCACTACGAGCAAGGTACTGTCGGCGCCGGGCCCAAGCAAGGGCTACCGCATCGCGCCGCGCTGCGCGTTGATAAACGCCGACAGCGCGGCGATCTCAGGCGCCTTGAGTTCGAGGTTCGGCATCTGCGCAGCGCCCGGACGAGCCGCGATCGCCGGATTCGCGAGGAATTTCGCGAGGTACTCCGCCGGAATCCGCCTGCCGGTGAGGTCCGGACCCACGGCGACCGTGCCGCTGCCATCGACGTCGCTATGGACGTGACAGGTGAGGCAGCCCTTCGCGACGAAGAGCTGCCGCCCCCGCTCCGCCTCGGCCAGGGCCCGCGGCGCCGGGGCGCCAGGCGCGACCGCCCGGAGCGGCAGGAGCGTGACGCGACTGTTGCCGAACCCGCTGTAGATCGTGATGGTCCAGTCGCCCGCGCTCGGTACAGTCAGCGTCGCCGTGTAGCGGCCTTCACCGGCGCCCGTGGCCGCGGTGCTCGCCTCGAGGCGGCCGGACCTGGCCTCGAGCCGGCCATTCAGGCCGTTGAGCCGGGAGTGCCCGTGCTGGCGCACGGTGTACGTCAGGGTAACAGGTTGTCCCGCCACGATATAGTCGGGTAGGTCTTGGACGGAGATGGAGGCCCAGCCGCCGTAGGCCGCGATCAGCGGGAGGAGGAGGAGGGCGGGCAACACGAATCGCGAGGTACGAGTGGTCATGGGTTCCCCTGTGGAGGGTCCTTCGTTAGACGCCGCGAGCGGGTGCCGGGTTTGAACGTTAGAGCCGGTAGGTCTCCTTGGCCAGGTCGTAGGCGAGCGCCCGCGCCATGCGGCGCGCGTCGTCCGCGCCGATGACGTGCCGCGCGACCAACCCAGCCAGAAAGTTCGCGTCGACGCGGCGCGCCAGGTCGTGGCGCGCGGGGATCGAGCAGAACGCCCGTGTGTCGTCGTTGAATCCGGCCGTCTTGTAGATGCCCGCCGTCTCGGTGGTGCGCTCGCGGAAACGCCCCATGCCGTGCATCGAGTCGTGGAACCACCACGGGGGGCCAAGGCGCACCGCCGGATAGTGCCCCGCGAGGGGGGCGAGCTCCCGGCTGTAGGTGGACTCGTCGAGTGTGAAGAGCACGAGGGTGAATCTCGGGTCGTTGCCGAACGCATTCAGCAAGGGGCGCAGGTTGCGCGTGAACTCGGTGGCTACGGGGATGTCGCCCCCTCGGTCGGGGCCGAATCGCTCGAACACGAGCCGGTTGTGGTTTCGCAGCGCGCCCGGGTGGATTTGCATCACGAGCCCGTCGGCGACTGACATGCGCGCCATCTCCATCAGGAGGTGCGCCTCATAGCGCCGCTGGTCCGCGGCGCTCGCCTTCCCCTCCCGCGCCGTTTGAAACAGCGTCTCGGCCTCCTCGGGGGGCAGCCAGGCCGTGTACGGCTCCAGCACGGCATGGTCGGTGGCGGTCGCCCCCATCTGCTTGAAGAAGACCCGGCGATCCTCGAGCGCGCGAATGAACTCGGCGTGGTCCACCAGGGGGGCGCCGTGCTCGCGACCGAGCCCCTCCAGCTCAGCCGGCCAATCGGGGGCCGCCACCTTGAATACGGCGTCGGGGCGGAAGCACGGGATCACCCTCCCCTTCCATCCCGACTCCCGGATCGCCCGGTGGTGGTCGAGCGGATCGCTCGCCTTGTCCGTGGTGGCGAGCACCTCGATGTTGAAGCGCTCGAACAAGGCGCGCGGCCGGAACTCCGGCGAGCTCAGCTTCTCGCAGATCTCTGCGTACACGCGTCCGGCCGTCTCTCCGCTGAGCCGCGCCGTGATCCCAAAGACTTCGTGCAGCTCGTGATCGAGCCAGGCGCCCGTCGGCGTACCGGCGAACAGGAAATAGTGGTCGGCAAACAGTTGCCACGACTGGCGCGGGTCGCCCTCGAGCAGCGCCTCGAGCGGAACGCCGCGCGCGTAGAGCATCCGCAGGATGTAGTGGTCGGGCCGGACGATCAGCGACGCCGGCTCGGGGAACGGGGCGTTCTCGGCGAGGACCCGCGGATCGACGTGGCCGTGCGGCGCGATGATCGGGAGCGACCGCGTCTCCTCGTACAGCGCGCGCGCCGCCCGCCGGACCGCCGGATCGGGATCGAAGCAGCGGTCTTCGTGCAGGATCGCGGTGTCGGCCACTACACGACGGGCGCCCAGCCTGGGGCGTACTCCCGGTGCCAGAACCGCATCGCCTCGTCGTCCCCCACGATCCGCCCGGACGCGGGGTCCGTGCGGAGCGCGCGGCCGGTCCACTGCGCGATGTTGCCGAGGTGGCAGAGCAGCACGCTCTTCGCGCCTTCGTCGATCGGCTGGTGCAGCGCCGCACCGGTGCGGATCGCTTCGACGAAATTGGCGACGTGCAGCCCCGTGAGCTCGTCGTCACCGCTCGGCGCGAGCGGATCGCGGCTCGCCTGCGCGATGGATTCCTTCACGACCTTGTTCTCGAGGTCGTACACCGTGTAGCCGTCCTGGTCGAGGACCATGCTGCCCGCCGTTCCCTGAACGATCGTTCCGCGTCCGCGATTCTGCGTGGGGTAGCCGTTGCAGCTCAGGCCCTGCCACACGATGGTCTTCTGGCCCTCGAATTCGAACCCGGCCTCCTGGGTGTCGGTGAACTCCCAGTCGTCATCGAAGTGATAGCGGCCGCCGACGGAGGTGACACGCACGGGATAGTCCACGCCGAGCGCCCAGCGGGCCACGTCGATCTCGTGTGTGCCGTTGTTGCAGATCTCGCCCGTCCCCCACCGGCGGAACCAATGCCAGTTGTAGTGGACGACGTTGTCTCGGTACGGCGTGCGGGGGGCGGGGCCCTGCCACAGCTCGTAGTCGAGCTCGCGCGGGACGGGCGCCGCCTTACCGCGGCCGATCGCACGCCGCCGGTTGGCGTACCAGGCGCGCGCAAAGTAGGGACGGCCGATCGCGCCGGCCGCGATCGCCTGGACCGCCTCGATCGCACGGGGGGAGGAGCGTCGCTGCGTACCCATCTGCACCAGCCGCGCAAACCGCCGCTGGGCGGCGACCAGCATCTCGCCCTCGCGCGGATTGTGGCCGCAAGGCTTTTCCAGGTACACGTGCTTGCCGGCCGATAGCGCCAGGATCGCGGCGGGGGCGTGCCAGTGGTCCGGCGCGGCGATCACCAGCGCATCCACGGCCTTGTCGTCGAGCGCCCGGCGGAAGTCGCCGAGCCCCTTCGGCGCCTTCCCCTGCGCTGCGCCCACGGCCGTCACGCCCTTGGCGAGCACGGCGGCGTCCACATCGCACACGTACGCGACCTCCGCGTTCGCGGTCTTGCCGAACACCTGCCCCAGCACCGTGCCGCGCCCGTTCAGGCCCATCACCGCCACGACGACCTTCTCGCTCGGCGCGCCTCCTCCCGCCGGTCGCCACGTGAAGAGGCCCAGCCCCGCCGCCGACGTGGTCCGGACGAACTCGCGGCGTTTCATAGCGACCTCACCTTGATGCTGCGGAAGTACACCTCGTCGCCGTGATCCTGCAGGACGAGGTGGCCGCGGCGCCGCGTGGCGAACCCCTCGATCGCCCGGTATTTGCTCGCGGCGAGCGCCGAGTCCATACGGGCCGTCCCGAGGTCGAATTCGACGACCTTGGCGCCGTTGAGCCAGTGCTCGCCGTGGTTGCCGCGGAACACGATCGTCGAGCGGTTCCACTCACCCACGGGGCGCAGCTGCTTCGCCGCGCTTGGGGCAAAGAGGTCATACAGGGCGCCGGCGCGGTGCGTCGCGAGCCGCGCGTCTTCGTGCCGGTCGTCATCGAGGATCTGGTACTCGAAGCCCAGCGCCGCGTGGCCCGACAGCGACGTCGAGAGGGACTCGGACACGTTGTATTTGACGCCGCTGTTCGCCCCGGGCGCCACCTTCCACTCCCAGGTCAGCTCGAAGTCGTCGAACGCGTCCACGGTCATGAGGTCGCCGCCGGTCACGGGCGGCAGCCCTCCTGCCCGATTGGCGACGATCCCGGTGGGCAGCTTCTTGATCGCGCCGTTCTCGATCACCCAGTGGGCCGTCGGGACGGTGTCCCGGCCCAAACCGCGCCACCCGGTGAGGGTTCGGCCGTCGAACAGCAGCCGCCAGCCGGCGGCGCGCTCGGCGTCCG
Source organism: Gemmatimonadales bacterium (assembly GCA_036004985.1). Lineage (GTDB taxonomy): Bacteria > Gemmatimonadota > Gemmatimonadetes > Gemmatimonadales > GWC2-71-9 > 20CM-2-65-7. The sequence continues at coordinate 29,634 of DASYQX010000110.1, read as the reverse complement.
TCAATTGGTTGGGCCGTGAGGCCTCGGCGGGCGTGGCCGTTTGCAGCGCCGACGCCAGGACGACGAGAAGCATCCCGCTCATCATGGTGACTTCCTCCGATTGGAACCGACAATACCTCCGATTCGGCGGGCGTCAACACGGCGTGGCCTACAGCGTGACCCCTTCCTTCCAGATGGCGATCTCGCGGGAGCCGTACTTCTCGTTGTTGGCCAGCCGGCGACCGGACGCCACGTCGAGGATCAGCGCGAACAGGTCGTCCTCGAGCTGGTCCATCGCGGCGGTCCCGTCGAGCAGGGCGCCCGCATTGACATCGATCCAGTGCGGCTTCTTCGCCGCGATCGCGCTGTTGGAGGAGATCTTGAGCGTCGGTACCGGAAAGCCGAGGGGCGTGCCCCGGCCGGTCGTGAAGAGCAGCACCGTGGCGCCGCTCGCGACCATGGCCGTGGACGAGACGGCGTCGTTGCCCGGGGCCTCGAGCAGCGACAGGCCGCCCAGCGTGGCGGGCTCTCCGTAGCGCAGCACGTGCGTCACGGTGGCCTGCCCTCCCTTCTGCACCGCGCCGAGCGACTTCTCCTCCAGCGTCGTCAGGCCGCCGGCGACGTTGCCTGGCGACGGATTCTCGTAGATCGGCCGCCCGTGCCGGCGGAAGTACGCCTTGAAGTCCTCGATCAGGGCGACGACGTCGCGGAAGACGGCGGCGTCGGCGGCGCGGTTCATCAGCAGCCGCTCGGCCCCGAACATCTCCGGCACCTCGGTGAGGAGCACCCCGCCGCCGAGCGCGGTGAGCCGATCGGCGATGCGCCCCAGGAGGGGGTTGGCGGTGATCCCGCTCAACCCGTCCGACCCGCCGCACTTGTGTCCAAGGAGCAGGTCCGAGACGGGGCGCTCCTCGCGCGCGTCGCGCTCCATGACCGCGACGAGCTCGGCCAGGCTGGCGAGCCCGGCCTCGACTTCATCCGAGACGTCCTGGGAGTTGAAGTACCGGAGCCGCTCGCGATCGACGTCACCGGCGAGGCAGAGCAAGGCGTCCAGCTGATTGTTCTCGCAGCCGAGGCCGAGCACGAGGACGCCGCCCGCGTTCGGGTGCCGCAGCAGGCCGGCGAGCACGCGCTGCGTATTCCGCAGGTCGTCACCCAGCTGGCTGCAGCCGTAGGGGTGCGAGAAGCTGTAGACGCCGTCGACCTTGCCCACGAACCGTTCCGCGCCCGCACGCCCGATCTGCTCCGCCGCGTGGTTCACGCACCCGACGGTATTGAGGATCCACACCTCGTTGCGCGTGCCCACGCGCCCGTTCTGCCGCCGATACCCCATGAACGTCGTCCCACCGCGGCGCTGCGCCGCGCGGGGGTCGGCGGGCAAGAGCGCGGGCTCGTACCGGTACTCTCCCCGCCCGCTCCCCGCCCCTGCCGCCTCGTCGGTCTCGAGTCGCGTCTTCAGGTTGTGCGTGTGCACCCAGGCGCCGCGCGGGATCGGCGCCGTCACCTCCCCAACGGGAAAGCCGTATTTCACGACCGTCTCGCCCGGCTCGAGGGCGCGGAGGGCGAACTTGTGGCCCGCGGCCACGTCCTCGCGCAGCGTCACCCGCTGGCCGTCGACGGCGACATCGCACCCGGGGGCCAGCGCGCACACCGCCACCGCGACGTTGTCCGCCGGGTGGATCTTGACCGCTCGCGGGGTCGCGTTGGCGCCGGTCATCTCATCGCGCGAAATCCCGCGAGTACGCCTCGATCTGCTCGGGAGTGACGGCACCGGAGAGGATCAGGACGCGGTGGCGGAACGTGGTCGATTCCCCCGGCGCGAGCCGGAAGGTCAGCTCCGGCTCCGTGCCGCGGAACACCTTCCGGCCCAGCGGGTTGGCCGCGAAGAGGCCGTAGCCGCGGGCGTGCCAGTACGGCGGAGACCCAACGTTCGTGGGGTGGTCGAGAATGGCGATGGTCACCGGCTCGCCCTCCACCACGCCGGACAACATTGTCCAGCGGCCGCGGGTGCCCCACACCGCGTCTCTCGTCAAGCCCTCGGAACTGCGGTACCGGCCGGTGACGCCGTCGTTGTTCAGCATCGGCACGGTGGTCGCGTGCCCGCTCGCGTCGGTGAAGACCTCGGGCGTCGTGGACGGCTGCTCGAGCGCGCGGGCCACACGCATGCCGATCAACCCTTCTTTATTATCGGTGAACGTCACCGGCTCCCCGAGCGCGGTCAGGGTCGTGATCCGGTCGACGGTGCGGAGACTGTCGCCGGCGCGGAACACGAAGCGGGTGTCCTCGCGCAGCAGCGCCTTCCCCTGATGGTCGACCCACTCCGCCGTCACCTCGAGCACCCCTTCGCCCTGCCCGCTCGCGGCGCGGCGCACCGCGCGGTGCAGGATCGTGCCCATCTTGGGCGCGCGCGCCGCGGGGATCGCGTCCGAATTGTTCCAGAAGTCGAGCCCGTTCACGTCGCCATGGGTGAACCAGAGGCCGACCTGGTGGGGATGGTCGACCCGCTCACCCGCCCTGGGCTCGAGCGGCCAGCCGCGCGTCACGGTCTTCCCCGCCGCCGTGCGCAGCGGGTAGAGCGTCGGCTTCTTGAGTGTGGTCGGATAGATGTACGACGTGAACGGCTTCCCGTCGACGGTGATGTCGACGCGTCGCTCGGCGTCGCGCGCTACCACATCGACCTGTGGCCGCACCGCCTGCGCCTGTAGGGGCGCAGCAGGCTGCGCCCCTCCGCGCGTGAGGCCGAGACCCAGGCACACCAGCAGCCGGGGGTTGCGCATGTGATTCGGTCTCCTCAGCTCATCACGATGTCTTGCTTGGTGTCGTCGAACATGACTTTCCTGCCGCTGTGCATCGCCGCGATGGTCATGCACAACGCCACGGAGTGGTTGTAGCCGGCTTCGATGTCGGCGTTCGGCTTCCGGCGCGAGCGCACGCAATCCATCCAGTTCCGGACGTTGGCGGTCGTGGACGGGTCGCCGCCCGTATTGGCCGCGGTCGCCGTGGGCGCGAGGTCCGAGAGCTTCATCGTCGGGAGCTGTTTGGCCTTCATGCCCATCTCCCCCGCGAAGCGCTCCGTCAGCCCGCCGGCCGGTGTGATTTCGTTGGTATCGAGGTTCAACATGCCGGCGTTCGAGTAGTAGTATTCCTTCACGTCGCCGGCCGCGTTGGTCATGCGCGACGAGTACACGACCTGGAAGCCCTTCGAGGGATCGTTCAGCGGCCCGTACTCGAACACGATCGTGGCGGTATCCCAATTCTTGCGCCCGTCCTTCCACAGGTAGACGCCGCCGTTGGCCACCACGCTCCGCGGGTGCGCCAGATCCGTGAACCAGTGCACGGTGTCGATCTGGTGCACCATCCACTGATCCGGAATGCCCGACGAGTACGGCCAGAAGAGGCGATACTCGAGGTACTTGCGCGGGTCCCACGGCTCGTAGGGCAGGTTGGTGAGAAAGCGTTTCCAATCAGTGTCCTGCTCCTTGATGGCGGCGACGAGCTGGGGACGGCGCCAGCGGCCCGGCTGGTTGACGTTCCAGGTCATCTCGGCCATGACGATGTCGCCGAACCTGCCCGACCGGATGAACTCGTTCGCCAGCTGGTAGTTGCGGGCGCTGCGGCGCTGCGTGCCGATCTGCACGACCCGCCCCGACTGCCGGACGGCGTCGCGGATCGCGAGGGCGTTCTCCATCGTGTGCGCGAGCGGCTTTTCGATGTAGGCGTCCTGCCCCGCCTGCATCGCTTCGACGCCATGGGGCGCGTGCGCGAAGTCGGGCGTCGAGATCATCACAGCGTCGGTCGCGCGTGCGGCGTACATCTCCTCGTTGTTGCGGAACGCGCGCGGCTTGGAGCCCGTCACCTTCTCGATCTGGGCCACGCCCTCGTCGCGCCGGCGGTTCCAGATGTCCGACACCGCGACGAGCTCGAAGTCGTGCTCCTTGGCCACGGCGGCGAAGGCGGGGAGCAGGGCCTGGCGGAAGCGATCGGAGAAGCCCACGACGCCGACGCGCACGCGGTCGTTCGCGCCGAGAATCTTTGCGTAGCGCGCCGCCGGCAGGGCGGCGGCGACGGCGGTGGTCGTCTTCAAGAACTCGCGACGAGGCATCATGGCCTTCCTCCAATCAAGGGTGGCGGCCCTGGCGGGCGGCGGCGGACAGACCGGCCAGCACGCCGCGCATGTAGGCGAATGACTGCTGCATCCCCGGGAACGGATCGTCGGCGTCGATCTCGTACTCGAGATTGACGAACCCCCGGTACCCGATCGCCTGGAGCTGCTGAAAGATCTCGGCGATGGGGATGGCGCCGGCGCCGACGACGCACTGACTCTCCTTCACCTTCAGATCATGCAGGTCCTTCATGTGCATGTCGAGCAGACGCGGCCCCGCGTCCGCGATCGCCCGCACCACGTCGGTGCCCGTGCGCACCGTGTGGCCGACGTCGATGCACAGCCCCATGCGGGCGTCCATCGTCCGGACGTGCTTCAGGACGTCGTACGGAGACGGGAATCGCCGGTCCTCCGGGCCATGATTATGGATGGCGACCCGGATGTCGAACTCCTTGGCGAACCGCTCGACGCGCGGCAGGATCGGTGGGTTGGCGGTGGCGACGATGAGCGGCATGCCCGCCCCCTGCGCATACACGAAGTACTTGCGCACATCGTCATCGGTGTCCCGGTCGAACGTGATCGTCCCGCCGCCCACGATCTGCAGCCCCGCCGCCTCGATCTCGCGCCGTGCCGCGGCGAGCTGGTCCGGCGGCAGCTCGTAGGGCAGGTGCACCGATTTGAGGTTCACGTAGCGCGTGCCGAGCGCCTTGATCATCTCGATGGCGCGGTCGCGGGGGAACTTGCGCAGCGAGTAGCTCGCGACGCCGAGCCTCACCGCCTGGACGTCCCCCCTCTCCGGAACGGCCTGCCCTGAGCGCAGCGAAGGAGAGAGGGGGTCAGGGGGTGAGGACCCGAGAGGGGGCCAGGGCGTGAGGACGGCGGCCACGCCCACAGCGCTCGTCGTGAGAAACGTGCGGCGATCGGTCACGCTCAGTACCCGGGGTTCTGCGGGAACGGCGTACTCGTGCGGTCGATCTGGGTCTGCGGGATCGGCCGGAGCACGTGAAACCACTTGACGCTGGTCGCGCCGCTCGGGTCCTGCCAGTTGTACGCCAGGACGCGCGGCAGGAGCGTGTGCGTGCGCACGAGGTCGAACCACCGCATCGTCTCGCCGGCGAGCTCCCGCGCGCGCTCGTTCAAGATCTCGTCGAGGGTGAGCTGCGCCGCCGTCAGATCCATCTCGGCTTCGTGCCCCTCGATGGCGGCGCGCCGCCGCACGGCGTTGATGTAGGGCAGCCCTTCCGCGGCCCGCCCGTCGCGCAGCAGGGCCTCAGCGGCCATGAGGTAGGTCTCGCCGAGTCGCATGAGCAGGTAGTCGCGCGAGCCGCCCTCGTCGTTCACGCTGAGCCGGGCGGGGTCGTGGAACTTGTTGAGCGACGGGAAAATGTTGTTGGCGTACGTCCGCGGCGTGTAGACGCGGTACGGCTTGGTGCGGGCCAGCACCGTATCGGCGTCGGCGGCGGACACATAGACCGCCGTGTCCCCGAGCTGGTACTTGAGCGCGCCCGAGGCGTCACGCGGGATCGTCGCCTCGTTGTTGGCGTACCAGACCCGCGTGAACTGGGCGTCGTAGCGCGAGTCCTTGGTCCGGTCGTAGAGGTTCAGCAGGAACCGGGTAGGCCGGAAGCGCTTGAACGGACGGCCGTTGGCGATGTCGCGCTTCATCCCGGGCATCACGTCGTATTCCATCAGGAAATACAGGTGCCCCTTGTTGCCCGGCCCGTTGGTCAGCGGATCGGCGGTGTACTGCACCGACCAGATGACTTCCGCGTTGCGGTCGTTGCCGAACCGGAACACGTCGGCGAAGCGGGGCAACAGCGTGTATTGGCCCGAGTTGATGGCCCGGAGCGCGTAGTCCGCGGCGTTGGCGAAATCCCCCGCCGCGACCTTCAACGCCTCGTCGGTGGCCGCGTCGGCGTCGCGGAGCCGCGTCAAATAGACCTTGGCGAGCAGATGCTGCGCGGCGCCCTTCGTCGCCCGCCCGTAGTCCTTCGCCACAGAGGCGAGATTCGCTTCGGCGTATTGGAGGTCGGCGATGATGGCGTCGTAGATGGTGTCGACCGGCACGCGCCGCGCCTCCGTGGTCACGGACTGGGTCTCGTGCAGCGTCAGGTGCAGGGGGCCGTACATCTGCACGAGGTAGAAGTAGTACAGCGCCCGCAGGAAGCGGACTTCGGCCACGCGCTGCGCCCGGAGGGCCGAGTCGATCGGCACCCGCGCGGCCTGGTCGACCACCGCGTTGGCGGTGTTGATCGCGCGGTAGAAGTCGTTCCAGGTCTCGCGGAAGAACTGCGCGTCGGGGTTCAGCTGCGTGGAGTAGTCGTTGATGTACTTGTGGCTCCCGTCGGCCCCCTTGTAGAAGATGTCCGTCCCGAACTCGGTGACCGTGAAGCCCCGCTCCTGCGCCCAGAAGCTGCGCAGCGGCTCGTAGGTCGCGCTCACCATCTGGTCGAAGACGGCAGCCGTGCCGTAGGAGTCCCGGGTGATTCCGGAGATCACGTCTTCGTCGAGGTTGATGCAGCCCGGCAGACCCGTCAGCAGCCCGACGGCGAGCACCGCGGCGGTGCGGCTCTTCATGATCGTCTCCCGGGCCTAGAGGCCCATCGTGACGCCGGTCAGCACCGTCCAGTAGCTGGGCGTGCCGGCGCTCGTCCGCGACTCGGGGTCGAGCCCCCGGAAGCGGGTGAACAGGAACGGATCCAGCGCCGTCGCGTAGACGCGCAGCGAGCGGGCGCGCAACACCCCCAGGTGCGCCCCGGGCAGCGTGTAGCCCAACGTGATGCTGCGGACCCGGATGAACGAGCCGTCCTCATACGCCCGCGCGCTGCCGAAGTCCGGGCGCTCTTGGTCGGCGATGGGGCGCGGCTCGGTGTTGGAGGGGTTGGTCGGCGTCCAGTAGTCCACGTAGAGGTTGTTGTAGCGACCGGCCAGCGTGCTGTTGTCGGTGCGGAACTGGTTGTTCACCATGAAGCCCACCCGCGCGATGGCCATCACCGACAGGTCGATCCCCTTCCAGTCGAAGCGGTTGATCACGCTCGACGTCCACTCGGGAAAGTTGGTGCCCAGGATCACCCGGTCCTCGGCGTCGATCTTGCCGTCGCCATTCGTGTCGGCGACCCGGATCTGCCCCACCTTCCCTCCGTACCGCGCCGCCTCGGCGGAGTCGGCGCGCTGCCAGATGCCGGCGAACCTGTAGTCGTAATAGACCTGGATGGGGTACCCGACGAACCAGCTGTTCCCCAGGTCCCGCTGCACGCCGCTCGCCAGGCGGACGATGCGGTTCCGGTTCGTGGCCCAGGTCAGCTGCGTGCTCCACCGCAATCCGCGCCAGTTCTCGACGGGCACGGCAGACAGGGCCACTTCTGCACCGACGTTGCGGGTGGCGCCGATGTTCTGCGTGATGCGCTGGTACCCGGTCGTGGTGGGAATCTGCCGTTCCATCAGAAGATCCGACGTATAGGCCCGGTAGTAGTCCACCGAACCCGAGAGGCGGCCGTTTCGCGTGGTGAACTCCAGCCCCACGTCCAGCTGGCCGGTCTTTTCCCATCTGAGGTCCGGATTCGGCAGCGCGCCGGGACGGAAGCCGATCGCCGGTTGGTCGCCGAAGGCGTAAATCACCCGCGACAGCGTCCCCTGCGTCTGGTAGGGATCGACCGCGGTGTTCCCCGTTCGCCCGTAGCTGGCCCGCAGCTTCAGGTCGGAGAAGAGGTTCGTGCGTCGGATGAAGCTTTCCTCGGACAGCCGCCAGGCGAGCGCGACGGAGGGGAACAGGGCGTATTTGTGCCCCGGGGCCAACCGCGAGGATCCGTCCAGGCGGCCGGTCACGGTCAGGAGGTACCGGTCCTTCAACGCGTAGTTGAACCGGGTCATGACCGACTGCAGCGCCCATTCCGTCAGCGCGCTGTACAGCCCGTCGATCTTCAGGGCCGACGCCAGGTCGTAGAACTGCCCGCTCTCGTAGGCGAGGCCCTTCACGTGGGAGGTATCTTCTTCCGTCCGCTCCCGCTGGATGCTGTACAACAGCGTGGCGTCGAGACGGTGGTCGTTGCCCAGGGTCCGCCGGTAGGTCAGGATGTTGTCGAGGGTGTAGGCGAGCGTGCGGGTCTGCCACAGCCCACCATCCGCGCCGCTCCCCTGCATCGCCTGCGTCTCGGCGCCGCGGAACACGCCGCGGCGAAAGAAGCTCAGGTCCGCGCCGAAGTTCACGCGCCAGTCCAGCGCATCGGTCAGGTAGTAGTCGGCGAACAGCGTGCCGAACACGCGGGTGCGCAGGCGCTCGTCCGTCCAGTTCGCGATGTCGGAGAGCGGGTTGACCCGCTGCCCGTCGGGCGTCGGCTTGAAGATGAGCTTCCCCGCGCTGTCGTAGGCCATCCCGAGGGGATTGTCCTGGAGCGCCTCGCTGTACACGCCGTCGCCCCTGCCGAGGTCTTGGTCGGTGCGGATCACGGAGGTGGACGTCCCTACCCGCAGCCGGGCGTTCGGTTGGTGGTCGAGGTTCACCCGGAGCGAGCGCCGCTGGAAGCTCTGGCCCCGCACGATGCCGAGCTGGTCGAGCTGGCCGGCGCTGAGCGTGAAGCGGGTCTTCTCGTCGCCGCCCGAGACCCGGAGTTCGTTGCTGACCTGTGCGCCGTCGCGCAGCACGAGGTCCTGCCAATCGGTCCACAGGCCGGTCTGCAGGGCCCCGAGCGTCCCATCGGGCCCGAACAGCTTCGCATCGGCGGAGTCACACACGGTGGCGGGCGAGTTGCACTTGTAGTTCCCGCGCGCGCGGTTCGCTTCGCGCCGGTACTCGGCGAACTCCGCGCCATTGAACACGCGCACGCGGCGCTGCTCGCGCTGCACCCCGGCGTACGAGTCCAGGGTGATGCTCGTCGCTCCCGCCCGTCCCTGGCGGGTCGTGATGAGCACCACGCCGTTGGCCCCGCGCGAGCCGTAGATCGCCGTGGCCGATGCGTCCTTCAGGACCTCGATCGATTCGATGTCGTTGGGGTTCAGATCGCCGATCCCGCCCGCCATCGGGATCCCGTCCAGGACGTACAGCGGGTCGTTCGCGCCGGCCGAGATCAGCGAGCGCTGGCCGCGAATCCGGACGCGCAGACCGTCCCCCGGTTTGGTGCCGGTGGAAACGATATCCACGCCGGCCACGCGACCCTTGACGGCATCCACCGCGTTCACGGTGGGCGTTTGCTGCAGGTCGCCGCTCGACACCGACGCGACGGTCCCGGTGACGTCCCGGCGGGTCTGCGTGCCGTACCCCACGACGACGACTTCCTGCAGGGTCACGGGCAGCGGCGCCAGCTGAAAGTCCGCGGTCGCGGTCGCCCCGGCGGTCACGACCACCGCGCCGACCTCGCCGAGGGAATACCCGATGAGCTGCGCTCGCAACCGGTACGTCCCGGACGGGACGTCGGCAATCGTGTAGCGGCCGTCGGGGCCGGCGTCGGCCGCGAGCCGCGTTCCGACGACGACGACCCGGGCGCCGGGCACTGCCGCGCCGGTCTCTTGGGCCGTCACGAGCCCCGTGATGGTGCCCGTCTCCTGGGAGCGGGCGACCTGAACCGGCAACAGCGCGCACAACCATAGCAGCAGACGGGCATGTCTCATGGGAGCGCTCTCGGCTACGGGAGGGACCTACGACCGGTCGGTGGGGATCCGACGGCTCGCCAGACGACGGCTCGACTGGATGTCTTGCGCCACCGCCTCATCGGAATGCTCCGATTGCACGGAATCTGCGGAAAATCCCCGTTCCAACGTGCGCCGCAAACCCCGTGCCCCTCCCCGTGACGCGCGTCCCCCGAAACGCGCGACCGGCCGCGCGTTGCATGGGACCGAAGCGAGTCCCGGTGTGGTGTTGCGCGCGAGCAACTGCCGGTGGCGACGACGCAACACGGCCTCCGGACGGCACAGACGCGTCCTGCTTCGCGTTGCCAAGCGACTGCGGCCCGCGGGATCCGAGACCCACGCCCGGCGCACGTCTTGCAGCGCCGGGCGCGCGCGGCCTCCCGGCCCCCCATCATGACGCAGACCTCGAACGACGCGATCGACCGGCGTGAGGCGCTGCGCCGCGCCGGCGTGCTTCTGGGCGGTGTCCTCACGGCCCCGATGATCGCCGGCGTGCTCGCTGGATGCGAGGCTCGCCGCACCCCCCAGAGCGGCGCGTGGTCACCGAAGCTCTTGACCGTCGACGACGTCGAGCTGGTTGCGACGATCGCCGAGCACATTCTCCCCGAAACCGACACACCGGGCGCCCGCGCCGTGGGCGTGCACCGATTCATTGATGCGCTGCTCGCCGAATCCTTTCCGGTCGCGGAGCGGCAACGCTTCGTGGCCGGCTTGGCGGACGTCGACGCGCGCGCCCGACAGACCTGTGGCCGCGCGTTCCTCGAGTGCGCTCCCGGGGAGCAGCGTGCGTTGCTCGAACAACTCGACCACGCAGCCTTCGCCACGTCCGCGCCCGAGGACGCCACCCTGGACGCGATGCCGTTCTTTCGCGTATTCAAGGACCTGACCCTGCTCGGCTACTACACGTCCGAAGCCGGCGCCACGCGCGAGCTCCGGCACGACCCGGTTCCCGGCCGCTTCGCGGGGTGCGTCCCCCTCGCGCAGGTGGGCCGGGCGTGGGCCGTGTGACCACCCTGCCCCGCCCGGACGAGCCCTACGACGCGATCGTCGTGGGCTCGGGGATCACCGGCGGCTGGGCCGCCAAGGAGCTCTGCGAGCACGGGCTGCGGACGCTCGTGCTGGAGCGCGGCCGGCACGTCGAGCACGGCAGGGACTACGTCACCGAGTGGCGGCAGCCGTGGCAGCTCGCGCACCGCGGCCGGGGCGAGCGGGAGCTGTACGAGCGCGACTACCCGATCCAGAGCAAGAACTACGCGTTCGGCGAGGCGACGCAGCACTTTTTCGTCAACGACCGCGAGCATCCGTACGTCACCGCGGGCGACAAGGGCTTCCGCTGGATCCGGGGCTACCAGCTGGGTGGCCGCAGTCTCATCTGGGGTCGCGCGTGCTGGCGGTGGAGCGATCTCGATTTCGAGGCCAACCTGAAGGACGGCCACGGCGTCGACTGGCCCATCCGCTATCGGGACCTCGCGCCCTGGTACAGCCACGTCGAGCAGTTCGTCGGCGTGAGCGGGGAGCGGCTGGGTCTCGCACATCTTCCCGACGGCGAATTTCTCCCGCCCTGGGAGCTGACCTGCGCCGAGCGCCGCGTCCGGCAGGCGATCGAGCGCCGGTTCCCCGGACGCCGCATGACGATTACCCGGGTCGCGAACCTCACGCGGGCCGTGAACGGCCGGGGCCCCTGTCAGGCACGCAACCAGTGCGCCCGCGGCTGCAGCTTCGGTGGATACTTCTCCAGCTTGAGCGCGACGCTCCCGGCGGCACGTCAGACCGGAAGGCTGACCATCGTGACCGACGCCATCGTCCACAGCGTCCTGTACGATGAGCGGCGGGGCCGGGCGTGGGGGGTGCGGGTGATCGACGCGAAGACCAAGGCGACCCGGGAGTACGCGGGGCGCCTCATCTTCCTCTGCGCCTCGACGCTCGCCACGGCCCAGATCCTCCTGAACTCGACGAGTCCGCGCTTCCCCAACGGCCTCGCCAACTCGAGCGGCGAGCTGGGTCACAACCTGATGGACCACCTCTCCAAGGCGGGAGCGGGAGGCATCGTGCCCGGGCTTCTCGACCAGTACGTCTCCGGCCGGCGGCCGACGGGCACCTACATCCCACGCTTCCGCAACCTCGGCACGAGCGGGGAAGCGAAGGTCGGCTTCCTGCGGGGCTACGGCATCCAGGCCGGGGCGGGTCGCGAGGGATGGAGCCGCGGCGCGGCCGAACCCGGCATCGGCGTCGACTTGAAGGCGCGGTTGCGCGAGCCGGGGCCGTGGCGGATGACCATGCAGGGCTATGCGGAGTGCCTGCCGCGTCACCAGAACCACGTCGACCTCGACCCACAGCAGACGGACCAGTGGGGCATCCCGCTGCTGCGCATCCACTGGTCGTGGAGCGAGAACGAGCGGGCGCTGCGGGAGGACGTGAAGACGCAGGCGGCTGAAATGCTGGAGGCCGCGGGCTGCACCGCGGTGGAGACGTACGACGACGACGCGCCCATGGGCTTCAGCGTGCACGAGATGGGAACGGCGCGCATGGGCCGCGACCCGCGCACCTCGGTGCTCAACGCGTACAACCAGGCGCACGACGTGCCCAACCTGTTCGTCACCGACGGCGCGTGCATGGCCAGCAGCTCCTGCGTGAACCCGTCCCTGACGTACATGGCGCTCACCGCGCGCGCGGCGGACTACGCGGTGCGCGCGCTCCAGAGCCGCGACCTGTGACCAGCCGGGCGGCGCAGGCGCAGGTTGCCGCGACGTCGTTCCTGGCGCTGTTCGCCATCGTCGGAATCGCACTCTACGGCCTCCCCTTCTTCTACGACTTCATGGTGCGCGACTTCGCATGGTCGCGCGCTCAGGTGACGTCCGGCAACGCGATCAGCAAGCTGCTCGTCGGGCCCCTCTTCGGATTCCTCGCCGGCTGGCTGATCGATCGGTTCGGCCCGCGCCGGCTCATGCTGGCGGGGATCCTCATGGCCGGGACGGCGCTCGTCGGGCTCGGGATGATCGGCACGCTGGCGGGCTTCTACCTCTTCTATGTCTTCAATGCGCTGGGCTACGTCTGCGGCGGCCCGCTCCCGAACCAGGTGCTCCTGTCGCGCTGGTTCACCGCGGCGCGCGGCCGCGCGATGGGGTTCGCCTACCTGGGGATCGGGATCGGCGGCGCGAGCGTGCCGTTCCTCGCGGTCTGGCTGACCCAGCGGGTTGGCTGGCAGGGCGCACTCCAGGTCCTCGGCGCGCTGATCATCGTCGTTGCCCTGCCGCTGGCGCTCCTCGTCCGAGAGGCTCCGGACGACTCGCCCAGGGGCACCCCCAGTCCCGAGCCCCTAGCCCCGAGCCCCGCTTCCATCGGCCCCGTCCTGCGCTCGCCCGCCTTCTACCTGCTGCTCGCCGGCAGCATGTGCTCGATTGCCGCGGTCGGAGGGACCAACCAGCATCTCAAGCTCTTCTTGAGCCTCGACCACGGCTACGCGCAGGGCGCCGCCGCGCGGATCGCCTCCCTCGTGCTCGTTTCGAGCCTCGCCGGCCGCCTGGGCATGGGGTGGCTCGCGGACAGGATCCCCAAGAAGTACGTGATGCTGCTGATCTATCTCCTGGTCGCCGCAGCCATCCCGCTCCTCTTCCTCGCGGCCACGCCCGGAGTGCTCTACGTTTTCGCCGTCGTCTTCGGACTGGGGCTGGGCGGCGAATACATGGTCATCCCGCTCATGGCCGCCGACCTGTTCGGCGTGCGCGTACTGGGACGCGCGATGGGCATCGTTCTCACGGCGGACGGCGTCGCCGAGGCGCTCGCACCGTGGCTGGTCGGGCGGATCCACGACGTGACCGGCAGCTACACGACGGGCTTCGTCACGTTGATCCTCTGCGCGCTCGCGGGCGCGGTGGCGATCGCGTTCCTGCCGCGGTCCACGCCACGAGGCGATGTAGGGGCGCAGCATGCTGCGCCCCTACACGCCCCCCTACAGGCGCCCCCGGGGAGGGCCTGATGGCCGCGCGACACGTCGGCATCATCATGAACGGTGTCACTGGGCGCATGGGCCTGAACCAGCACCTCGTCCGCTCCATCGTCGCTATCCGTAAGGAGGGTGGGGTTCTGTTGCCGGGCGGGGAGCGTCTGGTCCCGGAACCGATCCTGGTCGGGAGAAACGAGGCGAAGCTGCGGGCGATCGCCGAGGCGCACGGCATCGCCCGCGTCTCCACCGATCTCGAGGCCTGCCTCGCGAACCCCGGGGACGCGATCTACTTCGATGCCACCCTGACGAGCCTCCGTGCCGAGCACGTCCGGCGGGCCATCGCAGCTGGGAAGCACGTCTACTGCGAGAAGCCGCTCGCAACCAGCGTGGCCGAGGCGGTCGATCTCGTGCGCCGGGCGCGCGGCGCCGGCGTGAAGCACGGCGTCGTGCAGGACAAGCTCTTCCTGCCCGGCATCCGGAAACTCAAAGGACTCGTCGACGCCGGCTTCTTCGGCCGCATTCTGAGTGTGCGCGGCGAGTTCGGGTATTGGGTGTTCGAGGGCGACCGGGAAGAGCAGGCGCCCCAGCGCCCGTCGTGGAACTACAGGAAGGAAGAGGGCGGCGGGATCATCGCCGACATGTTCGCCCACTGGCGCTACCTGCTCGATCGTACGTTCGGACCGGTCAAGGCCGTGCAGTGCCGCGGCGCGACGCACATCCCCGAGCGCGTGGACGAGCGCGGCGCTCGGTACGCGGCGACCGCGGACGACGCCGCCTACGCCACGTTCGTGCTGGAGGGACCGGGCGGCGATATCATCGCGCAATTCAACTCGTCGTGGGCGACGCGCGTGTACCGCGACGACCTGCTGCAGATCCAGGTGGATGGCACCCTCGGCAGCGCCGTCGCCACGCTGCGCGACTGCAGGACGCAGCCGCGGGCCGACACGCCCCGGCCGGTCTGGAATCCCGACGTCCCGAACCCGCTCGACTTCCACGAGCATTGGCAGGAGGTCTCCGACGCAGAGGCGTACGACAACGCGTTCAAGGTGCAGTGGGAGCTGTTTCTGCGTCACGTCGCCGCGGGTGGTCCGTTCCCGCACGATTTCGCGGAGGGCGCGAAGGGCGTGCAACTCGCCGAACTCGCCCTCCGATCGTGGGCGGAGGGGCGTTGGATCGACGTGCCGGACCTGAATGTAAGGGCGCAACATGCTGCGCCCCTACATCCAGCGGCGGCGCCCCTACGTCAGGTGATGAGGACCATCCGTCTGCCGCGCGCCGACGGCACGCTCGCGCCCTACGAGCTGCGCGAGCCGACGGCGTGGCCCGCGCCTACCGGCCCGATCAGGAGTCGCGTGGCCTACGCCGCCGCGCATGTCGTGTGCGACCCCCTGGCCGACGGGGATCCCCTCACCGACGCCCCAATCGACTGGGACGCCACGCTGGCCTACCGCCGCTACCTCTGGTCGCTCGGGCTGTCGGTGGCGGAGGCCATGGACACCGCGCAGCGCGGCATGGGACTCGGGTGGCCGGGAGCGCAGGAGCTCATCCGCCGCTCCCTCGCGGAGGCGCGGGCGGCCGGCGGGAGCATCGCGTGCGGCGCCGGCACCGACCATCTCGCGCCCGGCGAGCCCGTGACGGTGGACGACGTCGTTCGCGCGTACGAGTACCAGGTCGGCTGGGTCGAGGGGCACGGGGGACGGGCGATTCTCATGGCGAGCCGGGCGCTCGCCCGCGCGGCGCGCGGGCCGGATGATTACCGGCGCGCGTACGGAACGGTGCTGCGGCAGGTGAGCCGGCCGGTCATCCTCCACTGGCTGGGTGAGATGTTCGACCCGCAGCTCGCGGGCTACTGGGGCACGACGGACGTGGACGAGGCCATGGAGGTGTGCCTCGGCATCATCCGGGAGTATCGAGCCAAGGTAGACGGCATCAAGATCTCGCTGCTAGACGCACAGCGCGAAGTCGCGATGCGCGCGTGCCTCCCCGACGGAGTGCGCATGTACACGGGCGATGACTTGAGCTACGATCGTCTCATCCTGGGCGACGGACGCGCGCACAGCGACGCGTTGCTCGGCATCTTCGACGCTATCGCGCCCGCGGCGTCTTGCGCGCTTCAGGCGTTGGACCGGGACGATGTCGCAGGCTACCGCGCGGCGCTCGAGCCCACGGTGCCGCTCGCCCGCCACGTCTTTCAGCACCCCACCTACGCCTACAAGACCGGGATCGTGTTCCTCGCGTACTTGAACGGCCACCAGGAGCATTTCCGGATGATCGGGGGTGCGGAGAGCTGGCGTTCGCTGCCGCACCTCGCCGAGCTGTTCCGACTCGCCGACCGCGCCGGGCTGCTCCGGGATCCGGAGTGCGCCGCCGTGCGCATGCGGCGGGTCCTGGCACTCGCCGGCGTGGAGTGAGACACGAATGGAAGACCTCGCCCGCCTCAGCCTGAACCAGATCACCGCGGATCGGGCGAGCCTCCGGGATGCCGTCGAGGCCTGCGCGCGGCACGGCGTGCCGTACATGGCGATCTGGCGGCACAAGGTGGCGGAGACCGGGTTGAGCGCGGCGGCGCGGCTGGTCCGCGATGCGGGCGTGCGCGTGTCGAGCGTGTGCCGGGGGGGGATGTTTCCGGCCGCCACGCGCGCCGAGCGGGAAGCCCGGCTCGCCGACAACCGGCGGGCGGTCGACGAGGCGGCGGCGCTCGGCGCCGCCGTGCTCGTGCTGGTGTGTGGGCCGGCGCCCGACAAGGACATCGCCGCCGCGCGCCGCATGGTCGCGGACGGCCTCGCCGCGCTCGCCCCCTACGCCGCCGAGCGCGGCGTGCGCCTGGGCATCGAGCCGCTGCACCCGGCGTTCGCCGCCGAGCGGTCGTGCATCACGACCCTCGCCGAGGCGCGTTGCCTGGCCGAACGGTGCGACCCGGCGAGTGTCGGCATCATCGCCGACGTCTATCACATCTGGTGGGACCCGCAGCTCCAGGACGAGCTCGCGCGCGCCCAGGGACGTCTCCTCGGCTTCCACGTCTCCGACTGGCTCGTGCCGGTGCACGACGTGCTGATGAACCGCGGGATGATGGGCGACGGGGTGATCGAGCTCCGCCCGATTCGCGTGGCTGTCGAACGGGCAGGCTATGTGGGGCCGATCGAGGTCGAGATCATGAACGAAGCCGTCTGGAGCACCCCGCTCGACACGCTGCTGCCGCTCATGAAGGAGCGCTACCTGGCATACGTGTAGCCCGGAGGAACCATGAAGACGCTGGCCATCGCTGTTGCCATCTTCCTCCTCACCCCGTGGCTCCCTCTCCCGTCCGGAGAGGGGGAACTCAGGTCGTCCCAGGCGATCCGGATCGACGGTGACGACATTGCGGGAACCGTCACCGGCCCGAAGGGGCCTGAGGCCGGCGTCTGGGTGATCGCGGAGACGTCCGACCTGCCGACGAAGTTCGTCAGGATCGTGGTCACGGACGACCGGGGCCGCTACCTGCTCCCCGACCTTCCCAAGGCGAACTACGCCGTGTGGGTGCGCGGCTACGGGCTCGTGGACTCACCGAAGGTGCGGGCGATCCCCGGGAGGACGCTCGACCTGACCGCGGCCCCGGCGCCCGACCCGCGCTCGGCGGCCGAGTACTACCCGGCCGGTTATTGGCTCTCCCTGCTGCGCGTCCCGCTCAAGAGCGAATTCGCCGGCACGCCGGCCGGCAACGGCGCGGCGCCGGCCGTCAGAAGCCAGGCCGAGTGGCTCAGGATCACGAAGTCGGGCACGTGCCTGGCGTGCCATCAGCTGGGCAACAAGGCGACCCGAGAGATTCCGGCCGCCCTCGGCCAATTCGAGTCCTCGGTGGCCGCGTGGGACCGTCGGGTCCGGTCGGGCCAGGCGGGCGGCGCGATGAGCAACACGTTGAACCAGCTGGGCCGCGAGCGGGCGTTGGCGATGTTCGCGGACTGGACCGATCGCATCGCCGCCGGCGAGGTGCCGCCCGCGCCGCCGCGACCGCAGGGCCTCGAGCGCAACGTCGTGATCACGCTCTGGGACTGGGCCGATCCCAAGGCATATCTCCACGACGTCGTGTCGACGGACCGCCGCAATCCCAGCGTCAACCCCAACGGGCCCCTGCACGGGGCGCTGGAGGCGAGTGCCGACTACCTCCCGGTGCTGGATCCCGTGCGTCACGCGGCGAGCCGGATCCCGCTGACGGTGCGCGATCCCAACACGCGGCCGTCCGCCGCACCCACCATGCCGCAACCCTCGCCGTACTGGGGCGATGAAGCGATCTGGACCAGCAAGAACAACGTGCACAATCCGATGCTCGACGGGCGCGGTCGCGTCTGGATCACCTCAACCGTCCGCCCGCCGGACAACCCGGACTTTTGCCGAGCGGGCTCGAGTCATCCGTCGGCCCAGCTGTTTCCGGTCGCGAGGGCCGGCCGGCACCTCGCGGTCTACGACCCAAAGGCTGGGAAGCTCACCCACATCAGCACCTGCTTCAGCACGCACCACCTCATGTTCGCCGAGGACGCGAGCAACACGCTGTGGACGAGCGGCGGGGGGCCCGTCGTCGGCTGGTTGAACACGAAGCTGTTCGACGAGACCGGGGACGAGCAGGCGTCGCAGGGCTGGACCGCGCTGATTCTGGACGCCAACGGCAACGGCCGGCGGGACGCGTACGTGGAGCCCGACCAGCCAGTCGATCCGACCAAGGACAAACGGATCGCGGCCGGTTTTTACTCGGTGGCGCCGGCGCCCGACGGCTCGATCTGGGGCACGTCGCTCGGGTTCCCGGGCGCCCTCGTGCGACTCAGCCCGGGATCGAATCCGCCGGCGACGGCGCTGGCCGAAGTGTTCGAGCCGCCGCTCGACGCGCGGGGCGAGCCCGTGGAAGGGTTCTCGCCGCGCGGCGGGGACGTGGACCGGAGCGGTGTGTATTGGGCGGCCATGGCGAGCGGACACCTCGCCAGCTTCGACCGCCGCAAATGCAAGGGCCCGCTCAACGGGCCGACCGCGACCGGCCAGCACTGTCCCGAGGGCTGGACCTTCTACACGGAGCCGCTGCCGCAACTCCAGGGCGTGACGGACCCCGGCAGCGCCGAGGCCAGCTACTACACGTGGGTCGATCAGTTCGACGCGCTCGGCCTGGGCCGGAACGTGCCGATCAACACCGGCAATGAATCCGAAGGGCTCCTGGTCCTGAAGGACGGGAAGTGGGTGGTGCTGCGCGTCCCCTATCCGCTCGGGTTCTACACCAAATGGCTGGATGGCCGGATCGACGACGCCAACGGCGGCTGGAAGGGCCGCGGGCTGTGGGCGACGGTGAGCACCCGGGCGCCGTTTCACATGGAAGGCGGTAAGGGCACGACGAGCAAGGTCGTGCGGTTCCAGCTGCGCCCCGACCCGCTCGCGCGGTGACGGGCCCCCCCCCACCCCCCCCGGGAGGGTACATGCGGAGGCTGTGGATCATCTGTCTCCTGGCGCTCGGCGCCACCGACACGAGCGATCTCCCGACCAACTACGTGGCCGGGACGTTCGTTCAGCTCAACGACAACGGCGCGTGGTCGTGGTTCATGGACGAACGAGCGATCGTCGCCGACGGCAAGCTCATCGTGGGATCGGTCCGCGCGGTCGGCGATTATCGCAACGCCGCCGACCCCGACTGGGGTAACGTGGAGGTGGCAGTGTACGACCTCCACTCGGGCGACGTCCGGCGGACCATGTTGCACCCTCATTTCCAGCAAGACGACCACGACAACCCCGCCTTTCTGGCGCTCCCCGACGGCCGCTATCTGGCGGTATACACCCAGCACGGCACCGAGCGGCGCATCTACTACCGGTTCTCGGAACCGCACGACCCGTTGACCTGGGGCCCCGCGGCGACGTTCGACACGCCGGGAGACAGCGCGCGTCCGCTCCGCGGCAACAACGTCACCTACTCGAATCTGTTCCGGCTGTCGTCGGGCCGTATCCTGAACTTTTTTCGCGGCGTCGACCTGGACCCCAACTACATGTACTCGGACGACACCGGCCGCACCTGGCGCTACGGCGGCCGGCTGGCGCACGGCCGCGACGGCTACAGCCCCTATCTCAAGTACGCCTTCGACGGGCGCGGCACGATCCACTTCGTCATGACGGAAGATCACCCGCGGAACTACGACAACAGCGTGTATCACGGCTTCGTGCGCGACGGCAGCGTCCACCTCTCCGACGGCACGCGCCGCGGCAAGCTGAGCGAGACCGTGAACGTGGAGATCAACGCGTGGGACCTGACCAGGGTCTTTCAGGGGGATCCTGACAATGTGGCCTGGGTGATCGACCTGGAGCTGGACGGTGCGCAGCGGCCCTGCGTGGTGTTTTCGGTCCAGAAGGACGGTCGCGGCCTTCCGCGTGGCCAGGGGGGCGCGGACCACCGCTTCCATTATGGAAGGTGGGACGGAACGGCGTGGCGCGTTCACGAGATCGCCTACGCCGGCACGCGGCTGTATCCGGGCGAGGACGACTACACCGGCCTCGCCGCCCTCGATCCCAACGACCCGGACGTGGTCTACATCTCGACGGACGCGGATCCGGCCACGGGCGCGCCGCTCATGAGTCGCGCCGACGGCCAGCGCCACCGCGAGCTGTACCGCGGCACGACGCGGGATTCAGGCGACACCTGGAGTTGGGAGCCGATCACCGCGAACTCGGGCGCCGACAACCTCCGGCCGATCGTGCCCAAGTGGCGCGATCCGCGCACGGCGCTCGTGTGGATGCGGGGGAGATACCTGAATAACCACGGCGAGTGGACGACGGCAGTCGTCGCGACGATCCTGGCGCCGGGCTCACCGCAGGTCAGCCCACCTGCGGAGCGGCGAAGACCGGCGCAGCCACGAGCGCGATCGCGCCCCGGAGACGGGGCAAGCTCCCCGCCGGCTCTGGGACCACCGGGGTCGCTGCGGCCTCCCGAGTGAGGGCACGTCGCTGGGTTTCAGCCCGGATGGCGGGCTCGATGAGGTCCCAGGCTCCGGTGATCTCGCCGCCGAGGAAGATCTGCGCGGGGTTGAGCCCGTTGATGATGATCGAAAGGCCGAGCCCGAGATAGCGTCCGGTGTCCTCGAGGGCCGCGTGGGCCCGCTCATCTCCGCGGCGCGCGCGTAGAATGACGTCTTCCACGGTCACGCCGTCCCCCTTCAACAGCTCCCGCGCGACCGCGGGAGAGAACTCGTGCCCGAGATAACGGGCGAGCGTGGCCAGGTTCGACGTGTGGGCTTCGAGGCAGCCGGCCGACCCGCACAGACAGCGCGGGCCGTCGGATCGAAGGGGGATGTGGCCGAACTCGCCGGCCGTATGCCCGTGGCCGCGAACAACTTCGCCGTTGACCACCACGCCGGCGCCCACGCCGTCCGACACCGTCACATACACGAAATCGCGGCTTCCGCTCCCCCGCGGGCCGAGCCAGATGTGGGCGAGCGCGCAGGCGGCGGGCGCGTTCTCGACGTGCACCGGCAGGCCGGTGCGCTCCGCCAGGCCGCTGCGGATCTGCACGTCGCGCCAACCCAGCTGGGGCGCGTTGAGCACGCGTCCGCTGGCCCGGTCCACCATCCCGGGAAGCACCATCCCGATCCCCTCGCAGTTCCCTTCTGCGCCGTGGGTCCGGAGCAGGCTTCGAATGCGCGTGGCGAGCTCATTCAGGAGCGCATCCGGGTCAAAGAGGGTCCTGAAGCTCTCCAACGCGATCTGCGTGCCGCTGAAATCGGAAAGCAACAGGTACGTGCGGCTGAAGCGCACATCGATGGCTATCACGAGCCGGTCCCGGGTCCGCACGTGCAGCATCTTCGGCCGGCGGCCGCGCGGGGCTTCGGCGAGCGCGCCTTCGTAGACGGAGCCTTCTTCGAGCAGGTCGTTGACCAGGGTGGTCACGATGCCCCGCCCGATCCGCATGCGGCGCGCCAAGTCGGCGCGCGAGATCGGCTGGTGCTCGCGCACCAGGTTCAGCAGGATCTGCCGGTTGACCTCCCGGGGCGTCGCGCGCGTGGCGCGGCGGAAATCCCGGGTATCGATCTTTCGCACCGCTGGTGCCTCCCAGCCGACGTGGCCTTCATCCCCTCCCTCACCCCCCCTGATCGACTTGCGGGCGGCTGTTGGGGGCGTATTGTAATCCTTGTTGGAATTAGTTCGTTAAACGAACAAGATCGCTATGCGCGCCCTGTTTCGCTACCAGTGGCTCCTCGCACTCCAGACGCTGCCGGCGCTCCCGGCGCTCCCGGCGCTCCCGGCGCGCCCGGCGCGCCCGGCGCCGGGCGTCGACTGGCCCACGTTCCTCGCGCGCCACGACCTCGTCTGGGACCGCCTCCCGGCGCGCTGGGGCGAGAGCGCGTTCATCGGCAACGGGCGCCTCGGCGCCACGATCGATGCGCGCGACCGCGCCTTCGGCTGGACGATCAACCGCACCGACGTCGTGCACGACCAGTCCCGCTTCCCGATCGGGCGCGTCCTCGTCAAGACCGCCGGTGCGGTCACAGGTGGGACGGCACGGCTGACGCTGTGGGACGCGGAGGCGAGCGGCACGCTCACCACCGATCGCGGCGAGGTGCGCTGGCGCAGCTTCACGGCGTCGGATCCGTCCGTGATCGTGATCGTGCTGGAGGGGACCGGCGGAGAGCGCGCCGTCGATCTCGCCTGGTCGCCGACTGAGGCCCGTCCGCCGCGCAAGGTGGCCCGCCGGGAGCCGTTCGCGCCCGAGGACCTGCATCCGGCTCCGACCGTCACCGCGTCGGCGGAGGGCATCGCGAGCGTGCAGCCGTTCATCGGCGGAGGCGCGCACGCCGAATCGATCAGGCGGGCGGGGGGGAGGGGCGTGTTTTACGTCAGCATCGGCTTCGGCGGCGACGGCCGCGCGGCGCTCGCCGAGGCCGAGGCGGCCACCGCAGAGGCCGCGCGGCTCGGCACGGCGAAGCTCGTCGCGGCGCACCGCGCGTGGTGGCACGCATACTACCCGGCGAGCTTCCTCACCTTTCCGGATGCGCGTCTCGAGGCCTACTACTGGATCCAGATCTACAAGCTCGGCTCGGCGATGCGCGCCGACGGACCGATCCTGGACCTGAACGGCCCCTGGTTCAACCGCACGCCGTGGCCGGCGATCTGGTGGAACCTGAACATCCAGTTGACCTACTCGCCGCTCTTCCGGGCCAACCGCCTCGACCTGGCGGAATCGTTGTTCCGGAACCTGGACCGCGGCCGGCAGGCGTTGATCGAGAACGTGCCCGAGCGGCTGCGCGCCGACGCGGCGGCCATCGGTCGCAGCTCGGGCCCCAGCCTCGTTCGACCCGTCGATCTCGCGACCGCGCAAAGCGACGCGGCGCGCGAAATGGGCAACCTGCCGTGGACCATGTACTACTACTGGCTCCACTACCGGTATCAGATGGATGAAGGGATCCTGCGGGAGCGGGTGTATCCGCTCCTGCGGCGCGCGATCGGCAATTATCTCGCCTACGTGGAGCGCGGGGAAGACGGGCGCTGGCACCTGCCGGCCACGCACTCCCCCGAGCTGGCCACGATGCCCGATGCGAACTACGATCTGGCGCTGCTCCGCTGGGGGCTCGAAACGCTCATCGCCAGCGCTGAGCGCCTGAAGATCGACGAGCCGCTGCTCCCACGCTGGCGCGACGTCCTGACCAACCTCGCGCCGTTCCCCGCCGACTCGACCGGTCTCTGGGTCGGCCGCGGACGGCCGTGGAAGGAATCCCACCGTCACTACTCGCACCTGCTGGCCATCTACCCGCTCGCGCTGCTCACCCCCGATCGCCCGGACGAGCGAGGGCTCATCGAGGCCTCGGTGGGGACCTGGGAGCGGAAGGACTCCCTGTTCCGCGGCTATTCGTTCACTGGCGGCGCCTCGATGCACGCCCTGCTCGGCCACGGCGACGTTGCCCTCACGCGGCTGAACCAATACCTCGATGCCCCGCGCTACATGGAGCCAAACACGTTCTACGCGGAATCCGGCCCCGTCATCGAGACGCCGCTCTCCGCCGCGACGTCGATCCAGGAGCTGTTCCTGCAGGACTGGGGCGGGACGCTGCGCGTGTTCGCGGCGGTGCCGGGCGCGTGGCGGGATGCGGCGTTCGACCGCCTCCGCGCGGACGGGGCGTTTCTGGTGAGCGCCGTCCGTCGCAACGGGCGGACGGCCTGGGTCAAGGTCGAGAGCCTCGCCGGTCAACCCTGCCGCCTGGTCGTCGGCGACTGGGAGACGGCCGTGGTGCGCGCCCACACCGGCTCCACACCGCGGGTCACGAGAGCGGCAACGGGAGAACTGGTGATCGACCTTGCCCGGGGAGCGTCGGTGGTCCTGGCCCCTGATGCCGTCACGCCGCTTCCCGACGTGGGCCCCGTGGCTCTACCGCCGTCGGAGCGAAACCCGTGGCCCACCCTGGCGGCCGACAGCGCGCGGGGGCGCTGATGGGTTGCGCCACGCGCCGGTCCCTGCTGCTGCCGCCCGTGCTCGCCGTGCTGTGCGCCGGGGCCGGGCCCGCGGCGGCGCAGCTCGACCGAGACGAGCTGGTCCGGCTCGAGCGCGCGCGTGTCGTCTTGGCGGCGGAGCGGTATCTACGCGAGGCGCCGGTCACGATCACGATGTTCCCCGCCCCCCGGAGCGCCGGCGGTCCCCACGACTTCTACTCGGAAGGGGACTACTGGTGGCCCGATCCACGCGACCCGCGGGCCCCGTACATCCACCGCGACGGGGAGACGAATCCGAACAACTTCGTCGCGCACCGGGAGGCGATGCGTCGCCTGAGCCTGATCGTTCCGGCCCTCGTGGCCGCCTACCAGGTCACCGGCGATGAGCGCTACGCGCGCCACGCCGTGGCACACCTCGAGGCTTGGTTCGTGGATGAGCGCACGCGCATGAGCGCGCACCTCCTGTACGCTCAGGCGATCCAGGGGCGGGTGACTGGGCGCGGCATCGGCATCATCGACACGATCCACCTGGTGGAGGTCGCCCAGGCCGCGCGCGTCCTTGCGGGGATGGGCTATCTCCGCGGCGAGACGCTCGCCGGCATCGAGCAGTGGTTCCGCCGCTACCTACAGTGGATCACCACGCATCCCTACGGGATCGCGGAACGCCGCGCCACGAACAACCACAGTGCCGCGTGGGCCTTGCAGGCGGCCGCCTTCGCGCGGCTGATCGGTGACGAGGCGCAGCTCGAGTCCCTGCGCCGGTTCTTCCGGGACACCCTCATCCCGACCCAGATGGCGCCCGACGGCAGCTTCCCGCGCGAGCTCGGGCGCACCAAGCCCTACGGCTACTCCCTGTTCCAGCTCGACGTGATGGGCATGCTCGCGGAGATCCTCTCCACGCCGGAGACCAACCTCTGGGCCTACACCACGCCGGACGGCCGGGGAATGCGCAAGGCGCTCGAGTTCATGTACCCGTACATCAAGGACAAGCGCACGTGGCCGAAGGCGCCGGACGTGATGTACTACGACCGCTGGCCGGTACGCCACCCCGCCCTCTTTTTCGGCGGCCGCGCCCTCGGCGAGCCGCGCTACGTGGATCTCTGGAAGACACTCGACCCGGATCCGACCGTGGACGAGGTGATCCGGAACTATCCGATCCGCCAGCCGCTGCTGTGGGTGAGCGCGGGGGCCGTGTCTCGTCCTCCACTCCTCGATGGAAGGTGACGATGAAACCCAATCGACATCGGTATGCATTGCTTCTGGCGCTTCTCGGGACGGGCGTGGCGGGTGCCCAGGCTCAATCCGTCAGCGGGACGGTCACCAACGCCGTCAGCGGACAACCCCTGCCTTCGGTGAACGTGAGAATCAAGGGGACGGACCAGTCGACCAGATCCAGCCCCACCGGACGTTGGACGTTGTACGTGCTTTCTCTGCAGGATACGCTGCTCTTCTCGCTGATTGGCTATACCCCCCAGGCAGTCCCGATAGACGGGCGCACGGAGATCGCCGTGCAACTCGCGGTGCTGCCGGTCGAAGTCGAGCCATTGGTCGTGACGGGCTATCGGGTGCAGGACCGGCGCACGCTCACTGCGTCGGTGTCGACGGTCAACAGTGCGGAGTTCGCGGACATGCCGGCGGACAACCTCTCGAACGCGCTGGCGGGACGGTTGTCCGGTGCGACGATCACACAGAATGCCGGGACACCGGGGCGTGAATCCAGCATCCGCGTGCGCGCGGTGGGGACGTTCAATAACTCCAATCCCTTGTACGTCATCGACGGCGTCGTGAGTGACAAGTTCGCCTTCGACGGCCTCAGCTCGCAGGAGGTGGAAAGCGTCACGATCCTCAAGGATGCCGCCGCGGCCTCCATCTACGGTTCGCGGGCCGCCAACGGCGTCATCCTGGTCACCACCAAGCGGGGGGAGACGGCGGCGGCCGAGTTCTACTACCAGGGGAGCGTCGGCACACAAGAGCCGATCGGCATTCCGCCGACGCTCAACGCCTATCAGCATGCCAAAGTCATCAACGATGCCCTGCGCTACAACAACGTGGCTCCAACCGACCCCCGATACTATGCGGATGACGAATTGGAGTATTTCAAGACGCATTCGTGGGACTGGATCAACGCGTTGTGGCGAGATCCCCTGGAAGCCCAGCACGCCTTGAGCATCAGCGGCGGAACGGCGGGCGTCAGATACTTTCTCAGCGGATCGTTTCTCGACGCCACGGGCTCCTTCGACAACCTCAGCTTCGAGCGGCTGACCTCCCGGGGCAACCTCGACATCGATATCACCGACCATGTGAAAGCGTCGGTGGATTTCAGCAACGCGCGCCGCGACCGACACGGCCCCAGCTGGGGTGGCAATGACTGGGGTCACGAGGACCTCTACAAGGCGCTGGCACTCCGGAGCCGCATGGTGCCTCCCTATATCGACGGATTGCCGGTGGGCAACTGGGTCGAATGGCATCCCGGCGTCGTCATCGGGAATCAGTCCGGCTACGACCAGCGGGAGTGGTCCGAGTTCAATACCAGGCTCCGCTTGGAGTATCAGGTGCCCTTTGTTCCAGGTCTGAGCGCGAACGTGACCTACTACAAGGGACGCACGGAGGGAAGGCGAAAGCAGTTCAACCTGCCCTATCAGATGGCGCTTTTCAACACGTTGGGCACGAACAACCACATTGTCGGAGACCAGCAGGTCGGTTGGAAGGACCGCACCGCCGCCGAGTTCCTGATGCAGACGGATTCCGTGGCCAATGCCTACCAGCTGAATGCGCAGGTCAACTATCGAGGCGCCTTCGGACCGCACACCGTCGACGGCTTCCTGGTCTATGAACAGGCGGAAGCCGATCGCGTCCAGCTCAGCGGCCGGGTAGACGACTTCATCTCTCCCGTCATCGACCAATTCGTCGGCGGAAGCAGCGATCCCGCGAATTCCCAGGTGAGCGGCTGGCAGCGCCAGGGTGCGCGCATCTCCTATGTCGGCGCGCTCAGCTACAACTACGCGCAGAGATACTTTCTGCAGGGTTCGTTCCGGTACGATGGATCGGTAATCTTTCCCCCGGAGCATCGGTGGGGGTTCTTTCCCGCCATTTCCGCCGCCTGGCGGGTGAGCGCGGAACCGTTCTTCAGGCCCACCTTCTTCAATGAGCTGAAGCTGCGGGCCTCGTACGGCGTCGTCGGGAACGACGACGTCGGCAGCTTTCAGTGGCTGCCCAAATACGTCATTCAGCCCGGGGCCATCTTCGACAGTGTGACCAAGGGCCTCGCGCCCGGAAGCCTCGCCAACCCGCTGATCACCTGGGAGAAATCGAGATCGTACAATCTCGGGCTGGACTCGAGGTTCTTGGGCAACCGCATCGGCCTCACGCTCGACGTGTTCTATCGCAACACGTACGACATTCTCGGAGACCGCGGAGAGGCCGTGCCCAGCACCTTCGGGGCCGGGCTGCCGGACGAGAACTACCAGGAGGTCAACTCGCACGGCTTCGAGATCGAAGTCGGCTATGACGGCAGCGCCGGGAGCTCGGCGAGCCCGATCAAGTACTACGTGCGAGCCAATGCGGGCTACGCCACCAACTGGATCGTTCGGCTGAACGAACCCGATAGCTTCCCGCGCTATCGCTCGCGCATCGGTCGCACCACCGCCCCCGAAAGCGCCTGTTTCGGCTACATCGCTGCCGGAATCCTCCGGACGCAGGCGGACCTGGACGCCCTGCCCTCGGGATACACGATTCTCGGCGTGCCACCACGGCTCGGGATGCTGAATTATCGCGATCTACGGGGCACCACGTCCGACCAGCCGGATGGCATCATCACCAGTCACGATCAAGCTTGGATGTGTGATTACAACAGCCCGCCCTTGAGTTACGGCCTCAGCATCGGGGCAACGTGGGGGGCGCTGAGCTTCGATGCGCTGCTGCACGGAGCTGCCGGTGCCAAGCACTTGATGCAGGCAAACGGGAGAGACATCCAGGCGAGAGCCGAAGAGTCCTCATACGGCTACTGGGCTGACGCCTGGACCCCGGAGAATCCCGACGGGGCGTATCCGGGGTACCGGGGCACCGGCTTCCGGACGAGCTTCCCGGCCTCGACGTTCTGGCTGCGCGACGCGTCCTTCCTGCGGCTCAAGACCCTGACCGTGTCGTACCGCCTCCCAGAGCGGATCACCAACGCTCTGGGGGTGAACAGCGCTCGCGTGTACTTCGCGGGCACGAACCTCTTCATGTTGAACAAGAACTTGGGCGATTGGGGATTCGACCCCGAAATGAACAACATCCGGTCGTATCCACTGATGCGGACCGTGACCCTGGGGATGAGCGTCTCCCTGAGGAAGGCCCTCTCATGACGATCACACGGGCGACGTTAGCTGCCGTCTTGAGCGTTGCGCTCGGAGGCTGTAACAGCATCCTCGACCTCAAGGACCTGGAAGCCGTCAACGAAGGCGATGTGTGGAACGACCCCGCGCTGGCGGAGGCGTTCGTCAACCGACTCTACTACGACAACTTACCAGGCTGGTCGACGGGGGACGCACCGATTTCCGAAGAATCCCCCGGCGGCACGGGGTACATGTACGGGCAGCTGACCGAGAGCTCCGTCAACTACTGGCCGTACGGCTCGATCAGGAGCATCAACATCCTGCTGGCCGAAATCGACAAGGGGACCCTGAGTACGGCCCTGAAGAACCGCATGAAGGGCGAAGCGTATCTCTTCCGGGCCTGGCGCTACTGGGAGATGGTGAAGCGCTATGGCGGCGTCCCCCTGGTTCTGAACCCGCAAGCATTGACGGACAGTCTGCTGGTCTCACGAGACTCCACGTCGAAGGTCGTGCGTCAGATCGTGGCCGATCTCGACAGCGCGATTGCGTTGTTGCCGGCGGTCGCCGCCGGTTCAGGGCAGAACGACGGTCACCTCCATCGAGGAACCGCCATGGCGCTGAAAGGGCGGGTGTTGTTGTACTACGCCAGTCCGCAGTTCAACCCGACCGGCGATATCGGCCGGTGGCAGGCGGCATACGCCGCCAATCGGGCCGCCAAGGACTCCCTCACGATCCACGGCTTTGGCTTGTATCCGGACTTCGAGAAGCTGTGGTTCGTCGAGATGAATCGAGAAGCCATCTTCGTGCGCCGGTACTCGTACTGGCCGGGAGCGGAGCGCCGGGAGCAGAACGGACAGGAGACAGGCGCCGTCCATCGGTGGGCTGCCTCCACGCGGCCCCTGGATGAATCCCAGGGCGCGACCGGGGGCAATCGACCCACGTGGGAGATGGTCAACGCATTTCCGATGCATGATGGACGGCCCATCGTCGGCCACCCGTCCTATGATTCCCTCTACTTCTGGCGAAACCGGGATCCCCGCTTCCACGCGACGATCGCCTACAATGGTGCCGTATGGGAGCTGTCCGGGAAGACGGGCCGCAGGCAATGGACCTACGTCGGCGGAGAATCGAACAATCCCACACCGTCCGGCTTCTATACCCGGAAGGCGGTGGATCCGGCGGCGGATGCATTCGAGGCGTTCAATGGACAGACGCAGTGGATCGAAATCCGCTTCGCGGAGGTCTTGTTGAAT
>DASYQX010000109.1:0-44368 GCA_036004985.1 Gemmatimonadales bacterium | reverse complement strand
AGGATCTTCTTGATGGTCTCCGGCCACCATGACCCCGCCTTGACGGTCGCATCGTTCGCTACGACCACGACGGGCCGCCCCTCGATGCGGCCGAGGCCCGTGACGACGCCGGCGGCCGGCGCCTGACCGTCGTACTGATCGTAGGCGACGAGCAGGCCTATCTCGACCCACGGTCCTCCATGATCGAGCAGCTGGGCGACGCGCTCGCGTGCGGTGAGCTTCCCCTGCTCGTGCTGCCGACGCACGCGTTCCGGTCCGCCTCCCCCTTCGAGGCGCCCGCGCAGCTCCTGGTACTCCGCGGTCAGCGTCTTCAGGCGGCTCACAAACCGCGGTGCGTGGTGCGTGGGATGTGGTGCGTGGGACTACGCCGCGACATGGTCCGCCGCCCAGTCCTGGATGTATTTAATCAAGTCGGCCGTGGGCGTGCCGGGGCCGAACAACCTGCCGGTGCCCTGCCGCTCGAGCGCCGTCATGTCCTCCGGCGGGATGATGCCACCTCCGGTGAGCAGCACGTCCTGCCGCCCCGCCGCGTCGAGCAGCTGGCGGACCCTGGGGAACAACGTCATGTGGGCGCCCGAGAGAATCGACAGGCCGACAACGTCCACATCCTCCTGGATGGCGGCCTGGGCGATCATCTCCGGCGTCTGGTGGAGGCCGGTGTAAATCACTTCCATCCCTGCGTCCCGCAGGGCCGCCGCGACGACTTTGGCGCCGCGGTCGTGCCCGTCGAGCCCGGGCTTGGCCACCAGGATGCGAATCGGCCGGGCCTTGCCCTTGGCCCTCACCGGCGGAAGCGCAGCAGCGCCGCCAGCCCGTAGACCGGGCGCCGCGCTCGCTCGTCGTACAGCACGTCCACCTGGGCGCGTTGGCGCAGGGCGTCTTCGATGGCGTCGTCGATCCGCGGATCGTCGTCGTGGCCGTCGGCGACCAGCGTGCGCACCTGGCCGCGCGCGAGGGCCTTGAGCGCCGGCTCGATCCCGTTCACGGCCCATCCGGTCCCCACGCCTTCCTTCACGGCATCGGCGTGGGCGCGCTCCCACGCGCGCTCCCGCTCCTCCCGCAGCGCCAGCGCCGCTTCGCGGACTTCGGTGGTGGTGACGCGCTTGGGGTTGAGCTTCACCACGCCCAGGACCAGGTCGTGCAGGTAGGTGTGCAGGTGCGGGACGAGGGCCGCTGCGTCCACGCCGATCCCCGCGACCACGAGGCCCGCCAGCGGCCGCTGGCTGTGGACCTGGAAGATCCGGTCCGCGACCTGGGCATACAGCCGCTGCCGCTCGGTGCGGATGCGCATGTGGTAGTTGTGCTCGCCCGCGCTCCCGGAGGCCGTGGCGTGAAACCTGCCGCCGCGCGAGGCGTCGATGCCGGCGAGCGACGTCAGCTCCACGCAGTCGAACGCAGTGACTTCGAAGAAGCGCGCCGCCGTGCGGTCGCACGCGGCAACGAGGATGGTGCCGAACTCCTGCTCCAGGGCCACCAGCTCCCGGATCAGCGGCGTCCGTTCGACAGCGAGCCGGGAGCGATGCACGTGGGGGAGCGCCAGCACCTCGAACAGCCCCACCTCCTGACAGGCGAAGATCGCGATGCCGCGGGACGGCGGCAGGCGCCCGGGGTCCGCGAAGTAGGTCAGGACGCGCTCCAAGTCCGCCGCGATCGCCTCCCGCTCAGCGCGCGGCAACGGCTCCCGCGCCAGCGCCGCGACGCTCTCGCGCACCCGGTTCTTCATCTTGATGAGGTACTTGCCCCGGGTCTTGTCGCGTGGCTCGAGCTTCAGGTAGCATGAGACGACCCAAGAGCCGCCCGGCGCGAGGCCGGCGAGGCGCTCCACCGTGGCGCGGACGTCGCGTACGCTGGGCACGACGAGCGCGACGGCCATGGCCTAGAAAAACACCGGTTCGCGGTACGCGCCGTACACGCGTTCCAGGGCCTGACGAATCTCGTACAGGGTGCAGTAGGTCCGGGCGCAATCGAGCATCGGGCCGATCACGTTGCGGTCCTGCTCGGCCGCCTCCCGCAGCGCCCGCAGGCTGCGCTCGACCCGCGCCGGGTCGCGCTCGGCCCGCACCCGCGCCATGCGGCGCTTCTGCCCGTCTTCGGCGTCGCTCGACAGCTTGAGAATCTCGACCGGATGGTCCTCGTCGGCGAGGAACTCGTTGACGCCCACGATGATCTTTTCCCCCGTCTCCGCGTGCCGCTGGAACGCCCCCGCCGACCGGGCGATCTGCCGTTGGAACCAGCCGCTCTCGATGCCGCGCACCACGCCCCCGATCGACGCGATCTCGGCGAACAACGCCTCCGCCTCCCGCTCGAGCTGGTCGGTGAGCGCTTCGACGTAGTACGAGCCGCCCATCGGGTCGATCACCTCCGCGACGCCCGCTTCGTGGGCGAGGATCTGTTGCGTGCGGAGCGCCACCTGCACCGCCTGTTCGGTGGGCAGCGCGAGGGTCTCATCGAGCGAGTTGGTATGCAGCGACTGGGTGCCGCCGAGCACGGCGGCGAGGGCCTGATAGGCAACGCGCACGATGTTGTTCATCGGCTGCTGGGCGGTGAGCGTCACGCCGGCGGTCTGGCAGTGAAACCGCATCATCCACGAGCGGGGCTGCTTCGCGCCGTAGCGCTCGCGCATGTGCCGCGCCCAGATGCGCCGCGCCGCCCGCAGCTTGGCGATCTCCTCGAAGAAGTCGTTGTGGATGTCCCAGAAGAACGAGAGCCGGGCGGCGAAGCTGTCCACGTCGAGGCCTCGCGCGATCCCCCGCTCCACGTAGGTGAACCCGTTCGCCAGCGTGAAGGCCAGCTCCTGCGCGGCGGTGGCGCCCGCCTCGCGGATGTGGTAGCCCGAGATCGAGATCGTGTTCCACAACGGCGTGTGCTCGGCGCACCACTCGAACATATCCACGATGATCTTGAGCGCCGGCTCGACGGGATACACCCAGGCATGCTGGGCCATGTATTCCTTGAGGATGTCGTTCTGCACGGTGCCGCGCAGCTTCGCGATCGGGATTCCCTGCCGCTCGGCAGCCGCGACGTAAAAGCAGAAGAGGATCGCGGCCGGCCCGTTGATCGTCATCGAGGTCGAGACCTGGTCCAGCGGGATCCCGCGGAACAGCTCCCCCATGTCGGCCAGGCTCGACACGGCGACGCCGCATTTCCCCACCTCGCCTTCGGCCCGGGGGTGGTCTGAGTCGTACCCCATCAGCGTCGGAAAATCGAAGGCGACCGACAGACCCGTCTGCCCGTGCTCGAGCAAGAACTTGTAGCGGCGGTTCGTGTCCTCGGCGCTGCCGAAGCCCGCAAACTGGCGCATCGTCCACAGCTTGCCGCGGTACATCGTCGGGTGGATGCCGCGCGTGAACGGGTACTCCCCGGCGCGGCCGAGCTGGCGCGCCGCGTCGAAATCCTGGAGGTCCGCCGCCGTGTAGACGGGGCGCTTCGCGGCGCTCATGGCATCGCTCCGGCTCGCAGCTGCTCGAGAATCTCCGCCGCGACGTCGTAGGGACTCCGCTTCCCCTCGGCGACCTCGTCGAGCCGGCGGGTGAGCAGCTCCTCCGCCCGCGTCTCCTCCCATACCCACTGCCGGATCGCCCGGTTGACCACCGCCCGGGTGCGCGCCCCGAGCCGCCGCTTGCGCCGCTCCACGAGATTCCCGGACGTCGTGAGGTAGTCATGATGCCGGTCGAGGGCGGCGACGAGGAGCTCGATGCCCTCTCCTTTCGAGGCGACCGTCATCAGCACGGGCGCTTCCCAGGCATCCGGTGTGTGATCCCGTTGCCGCCCCTTGCCGCCCGTTGCGGCCCCGGGCTCGGCGCGGTGGTGGGGGGTCATGTGCGCGAACGCGTTCCCCCGCCGGATCCCCAACATCACTTCGACCTCCTGCTTCAGCTTGTCGGCCCCAGGCCGATCGCTCTTGTTGATCACGTATACCTGCGCGATTTCCATGACCCCGGCCTTCAGCGCCTGGATGCCGTCGCCCGATTCGGGCACGAGCACCAGCACGGTAGTCTCGGCGGTCCGCGTGATATCGAGCTCGGTCTGGCCCACGCCGACCGTTTCGATCAGGATGCGATCGAACCCGAACGCGTCGAGCACGTCGGCGACTTCTTCGGTCGTGGTGGCGAGCCCGCCCTGCGAGCCGCGTGTCGCCATCGACCGGATGAAGACCCCCGCGTCGAGGCTGACCGACTCCATGCGGATCCGGTCGCCCAGGAGGGCGCCGCCGGTGAAGGGGCTGGTGGGGTCCACGGCCACAACCGCCACCTTGAGCCCCTGGGCGCGGTAGCGCTGGATGAGCCGCTCCGTCAGGGTGCTCTTGCCGGCGCCCGGTGGTCCGGTGAGCCCGATGCGCCGGGTGGCGCCGCGGCCCACGCGCGGATGCAAATGGGCGAGCACGCGCTCGAAACCGTCGCGCTGGTTCTCGACCAGGCTGATGGCGCGGGCGAGCGACGCGGTGTCGCCGCGCTCGAGTCCCGCCAGGATGTCGTCGGTGTGCATGCCTCCGGAAAGATAACGGGAGCCGTGCGTCACAGCACGGTGCCGCGGAGGATGATGCTCGCCGCCGTGAAATAGATGACCAGGCCGGTCACATCCACGAGCGTCGCGACGAATGGGGCCGACGCGCTCGCCGGGTCGAAGCGCAGGCGTCGCAGGATGAACGGCAGCAGCGATCCGGCGAACGTGCCGAACGTCACCACGCCGATGAGGCTGCAGAATACCGTGGCAGCGACCAGCAGGTAATGCCGGCCGTAGATGGGACTCACCAGCTGCCACAGGACGATACGCAGAAACCCGATCGTGCCCAGGACGGTCCCGAGGACGACCCCGGCGGCGAGCTCGCGCCGGATCACCCGCCACCAGTCACGCAGCCGCACCTCGCCGAGTGCCATGGCGCGAATGACCAGCGTCGAGGCCTGCGACCCGGAGTTGCCGCCGCTCGAGATGATGAGCGGCACGAACAGGGCCAACACCACGGCGCGGGCGATCTCAGCCTCGAAGAACGCCATTGCGGTGGCCGTCAGCATCTCGCCGAGGAAGAGGGCGGAGAGCCAACCGGCGCGTTTCCGGACCATGCGGTGGAACGCCGTCTTCAGGTACGGCGCATCGAGGGCCGCGGAGCCGCCGAGCTTCTGGATGTCCTCCGTGGCCTCCTCCTCGACCACCGCGACCACGTCGTCCGCCGTCACGACGCCCTTCATGCGGCCCTGCGCGTCCACGACCGGCGCGGCCACGAGCCCGTGCTCGGCGAAGCGGTGCGCGACTTCTTCCTGATCGGCCGCTTCGGGAATGGTGATGACATCCGTCCGCATCAGTCGCGCGACGCTAGTCGAATCGTCCGCGGCAACCAGGTCGGTCAGCGAGACCTGCCCGAGCAGCTTGCCCTCGGCGTCGAGCACGTATGCGATCGCGGGCGTGTCGCGACCGGAGCGCTCCTGCGCCTGCCGCCGGAAGTACCCCAGGGCTTCCGCGGCCGTCATGTCGGGGCGCACGCGAATGTAGTGCGGGTTCATCAGGCCGCCCGCCTCGTCCTCGGCGTACGCGAGGAGCGCGGTGACCTCGGCCCGCGTCGTCTCGTCGAGCAGCGCCAGGAGCCCGGCGCGCTGGTCGGCCGGCGCCGCCTGAATCACGTCGGCGACGTCGTCCGGGGCGAGCAGGCGGATCCACGGCCGGCGCTCCGCGGGAAGGAGCATGAACAACACCTCCGCCTGGTCGGCGGCGCCGAGGTCGAAGAAGAACTCGTGCGCCGCCTCGGGCGGCAGCTGCTTGAGGCGCCGCGCGCGGTCCCCGGCCTTGAGGCGCGGCCAGGCCTCGGCCACGTCCAGGTACGTCAGCTCCTTGCGCTTCGGCATAGATCGGCCACCCGCTACGGTTAGGCGCGCTCCTCCGGCCGCTCCAGCGACTGGCTGCGGACCGGCCCGGGCCGCACGGCCACCCGCTCAACCCGCGTCGCGGTGGCGGCCAGGATGTCGAACTCCAGCCCCTTGTAGACGAAGCGTCCGCCGGCGCGCGGGATACGTCCCAACAGCTGAATCAGGAGTCCGCCGATGGTCTGAACGCCGCGCACGTCGAGCCGTACCCCCAGCTGCTCCTCCAAAGCGGCGAGCGGCGTGCTGCCTTCCAGCTCCACGATGCGGGCGGCGGGGGGAGGGGCGACGCCCGGCTCCGGCCCCTCGAAGATCTCGCCCACCAGCTCCTTGAGCAGGTCCTCGAACGTGATCAATCCCGCCGTGCCGCCGTGCTCGTCGAGCACGACCGCGAGATGCCCGCCGCCCCGCTGCATCTCGAGCATCAAATCGGCGGCGCGCGTCGTCGCGGGCACCAGCAACGCCGGCCGGACCGGCACAGGGTCCTCGGGCTGGAGCTTGAGCAGATCGAGCGTGTGCCCGACCCCGATGACCTCGTCGAGCGAGCCGCGGTACACCGGGTAGCGGCTGTACCCCGATTGCTGGAAGACATGGGCGGCTTCCGCCGCCAGCATCCCCTCCGGGATCGCCACGATGGCGGTGCGCGGCGTCATCAGCTCGCGCACGGGCCGGTCGGCGAAGGCCAGCACGCCCGAGACCACGGCCATCTCGTCGGTCGCCGCGAGCGCGTCGGTGTCAGCGCTCGAGAGCAGGGCGGCCAGGGTGGTGCGCGTGGACGCTTCGCGCCGGGGGATGAAGGGCGCCAGCACCCTGCCGGCCCGCTCCATCCAGGGGACGGCGCGGGCCACCAGCGGCTCCGCCCAGCGGCGCCCCACGACGCGCGGCACGAGGTAGGCGGCACTGATGAACAGCGGCACGCCCGCCGCGACCGTGAAGACACCGAGGAATGTCGGCGTCGTCGCGGCGAGCAGTGCCGGCACGGCCCCCGCCGCCAGCAGCACGCCCAGCGTGGTGATCGTGTTCGCCGTCGCCAGGACGCGGCCGGGATTCTGGAGCAGCCCGGCGGCCCCACCGGAGCCGCGAAGCTTGTAGGCGACCCAGCGCGTCAGCTCGACCTGGCTCACGGCCGCCGCCGCAACGCCGACCGCCGCCGCGACGCCCGCCAGCAGCAGCCCGAGCAACAGGAGCACGAGGGCGCCGATCATGGCTTTTCGAACGACACCTGCGTGACGCGCCGGCGCTCGACGCGCTCCACCACCACGCGGTACCCGTCGAGGGTCAGCTCGTCCCCGGGACGGGGCACCCGACCCAGCACCGAGTAAATGAGCCCGCCGACGGTCGAGACGTCGGGATGCGTGAACGTGCCCCCGAGCGCCTCGGACAGCTCATCGAGACTGACGCGCCCGTCCACCCAGAAACGCTTGCCCTCCCGCCGAATCGACGGCGCGGCGTCGACGTCGTGCTCGTCGCGGATCTCGCCGACGATCTCTTCGAGAATGTCTTCGCGGGTGATCAGACCGGCGGTCCCGCCGAATTCGTCGACCACGATGGCGAGGTGCGCCGGCGCGCCCTGAAAGTCCCGCAGCTGGCTGTCGAGGGTCTTGGTTTCGGGGACGAACGCGGCCGGCCGCATCACGGCGTGCCAGGCCGTGCCAGCCTCGGCGAGTCCCATCGCCACGGACACGAGGTCCTTGGCGAACACCACGCCGACGATGTTGTCCGGCGTGCCGTCGAACACCGGCAGGCGCGCGTGCTCGCTCTGGCGGAAGGCGTCGAGCACCTCTTCTGTGGAAGCGCTGAGATCCACACCCACCATGTCGAGGCGCGACGTCATCACCTCATCCACCGTAGTGTCGGCGAGTGTGAAGACGCCGAGCAGCATGTCGCGCTGGGCGATGCCGAGGTCGGGCTGCAGGGGACGAGGGGTATCGATCAGGGCGTGGAGGCCCTTGTCCACCCACGCCAGCAGCCAGAGGAGGGGGCCGAACGGGGCGAGCGTGCGGCGCGCCAGGGGCAGCGCCATGTCGCTCAGCTCGGGCGCCAGGCGCGCGATGCTGCGCGGCAGGGCGTCCCCGAGCACGAAGAGCAGCAGGACGCTGACCGCGAGCGTCGCCGCCCCCTCGGCCCAGGGGCGCATCCACCAGCCGACGGCGTGCGCCGCGGCCACCGCGCCCAGCACGAGGAGGGCGAGGCGGGCCACGTGTAGCGCGCGGTGCAGCGGCACCCGACCGCCGGCCGAGACGGGCGGCGCGTCACCGAGGGTGTGCAGCGCCTCCCCCACCGCCGCCTCTTCGGCCAGCGCGAGCAGCGCCGCCCAGATCGCGGCGACAAACGCCGCGACGAGGCCGCTGAACCGCAGCGCGCTTTCGGTCAGCATCAGGCGCGCCGCAGCAGACGCCGCACGTACCGCTCCTGGCGGCGCCACATCGCGCAGCGCGTGCGGCCGGCGCCCTCGGGGTGATCGTAGCCCAGGATGTGCAGGGTGCCGTGGACGGCGAGGCGGATCAGCTCGTCGCGCTGCGCCGCGGCCGCCGGACAGATGTACACGTCGCCGAGCAGCGTGCCGTCCGGCTGGGGGAGCGCGAAGGCGATGACGTCCGTGAGGCCGCGCCGGCCCAGGGCACGCCGGTGCAGCCGGCGCATCGCGGCCGCGTCGAGCAGCGTGAGGTCGACGCGGGTCCGGCCGCCCCCCGCGCCTTCCCACGCCAGCACGCGCCGCGCGATGCGCGCCAGGCGCTCAGCTGCCGTTCTTCGGCTGCCAGGCCGCGCCGATCCCGCCACTGGACTCCGGATAGTCGATGCGGTTGTGGTACATCCCACTCAGCACGCGCACGAACTCGGCCTTCACCTGCTCGATTTGCTGCAGCGTCATCGGCGCTTCGTCGAGCTGGCCGGCGTTGAGCTTGGTGCGGACGATGTGGTCGATCGCCTCTTCGATCTTCAGGGGTGTCAGGTCCTCCAGCACGCGTAACGCGGCCTCGACCGAGTCGGCGATCATCGCGATCGCGGTCTCCATCGACCGCGGCCTGGGCCCGGGGTAAACGAAGTCGTCGTGATTGATCGGCTGCCCGCCGTCGGTCTTCTTCGCCTTGTCCAGGAAATAGGTGATCTCGGTGGTCCCATGGTGCTCGGGGATGAAGGCCGCCACCGCGTCGGGGAGGCCGGCTTCCACCGCCAGTGCCAACCCATCGGTGACGTGCGCCTTGATGATCTGCGCGGACTGCAGTGACTTGAGGCGGTCGTGCGGGTTGTTCCCGTGCGTCTGGTTCTCGACGAAGTACTGCGGATTCTTCACCTTGCCGACGTCGTGGTAGTAGCAGCCCACGCGGCCCAGGAGGCCGTTCGCGCCGACCCGGTTGCACGCGGCCTCGACCAGGTTGGCCATGGCCACGCTGTGGGCGTAGGTCCCCGGCGCCTCGAGCGACAGGCGGCGCAGCAGCGGGCGGCTCGGGTCCGAGAGCTCCAGCAGGGTGAGGTCCGTGGTGATGTGGGTGGCCGCCTCCGCCACCGGCAACAGGAAGAACGTCAGGCCGGCCGAGACGAGGCCGTTCAGGGTGCCCCACACGCCGCGCAGGCCGATCTCCGTCACGGGCCAGCCGCTGGCCAGGCCGAGCGCGAGCGCGCCGAGCAGGTAGCCGGCGGCGATGAGCAGGACGGGCACGTAGAAGTTGCTGCGGCGCCGCAGCGTGCGGACGGAGAGCGCGGCCGTCACACCCCCGACGACGCACAGGAACGTGGCGGGCATGTCGTGGAACACCGGTTGCAGCCCGATGACGACGGCCAGGATCATGGCGGCGATCATGGACACGCGGCCGTTGAACAGCACGGTCATCGTCATCGCCATGAACGGCATGAAGATCATCTCGGGGTGCTCGGGATAGAACCGCGCGATGGCCGCGGCCTGGAGCAGCACGACCCCGAACAGGCCGCCGATCAGCGCGACCTGCCGCAGCTCCCGGTAGGTCTCGCGCCGGTAGAAGAGCATCAGCACCCAGAAGATCGAGAGGATCAGCATGTCGCGCAGCAGCGGGCCGAGCACGCCACGCACCGAGTACGTCGTTGCGGCGCCGCGGCGCAGCAGCTCCTGATGCAGGGCCAGGAGGCGCTCGTGCGCCTCGTTGGTCACGACCTCCTGCGCGGCGACAATGCGGTCCCCGGCGCGCACGATGTATTTGCTCGGGTCCACACTGCCGCGCAGCTCGTTGCGGCGGCGCTCCGTCTCGAGCCGATTCAGGACCAGCGTCGGACGGAAGAACTGGCGCACCAGCTTCAGGTAGAGCACGTCGCCGACGCTCGACCCGGCGTCGGGGTGGAGCGACTTGGCCCGGTTCAGGTAGTGCGCGAAGGTGAGCACCGCGTCCCGGTTGACCGACGACTCCCGGGGGCCGCTGCGCACGATGATCTCCCGCGACTGCTCCACCTGCATCACGCCGGGGCCGGTGACGCCCACGGCCAGCGTCCGGTCGAATAGCTCGGTGAGCGCCTGTTGCAGCGCGCGGCGCTTACCCCCCTTGCTCAGGTATGCGGCCTCCGGCAAGGTGACCACGACGCCGAAATCGCGGCCCGCGCGGATGATCGCCTGCGGCCCCTGGTCCGCGGCGGCCTCGACGGCGTCGAAGAACGCGTTCATGGCGGTCGCGCTGGAGTCGAACGCGCGCTGCCGGAACTCGTAAATCGGCTTCGCCGACGCGGCCAGCTCCTCCGCCTCGCGTTGCAGCTCGTCCTCGGATTTGTTGACGACGAAGTTGAACGGCGCGACGATGTCTTTTTCGGCCCGCGCGCCCGGGGCGAGCAGCGGGGCCACATCGGCCGCGCTGGACGGGAAGGCGACGTTCGCGGCCACGGCGAGCCCGAACACCCAGACCCACCGCGCGCCGTGATAGCGCACCTGCTCCATCGAGGGGAGGCGGATCATCAGCCCTGCGCGTCCTCGGCGTACGCCCGGATGATGTCGCGGACCAGGCGGTGGCGCACGACGTCCGCGTCGCCGAGGTAGCAAAAGCCGATCCCCTCGATCCCCGGCAGGATGCGCTCGACCTGGAGCAGGCCGGAATCCTCGCGGTTCGAGAGGTCGATCTGCGTCTTGTCACCGGTGATCACGGCGCGGGAGTTCACGCCCAGCCGCGTGAGGAACATCTTCATCTGCATGCCCGTCGCGTTCTGCGCTTCGTCCAGGATGACGAACGCGTCGGACAGCGTGCGCCCGCGCATGTACGCCAGCGGTGCGATCTCGATCGTGCGGTTCTCGAGCGCCTTCTGGACCCGGTCGCGCGGCATCATGTCCTCCAGCGCGTCGTACAGCGGCCGCAGGTACGGATCCACCTTCTCCTGCAGATCGCCGGGCAGGAAGCCCAGGCTCTCGCCCGCCTCGACCGCCGGGCGTGCCAACACGATCCGCCGCACCCGCTTGCGCGCCAGCGCGTCCACCGCCGCGGCGACCGCCAGATAGGTCTTGCCGGTCCCCGCGGGCCCGATGCCGATCACGATGTCGTGTTCGGCGATGGACTTGAGGTAATCGCGCTGCCCCGCGGTCTTGGGCTGGATCACCCGGCGCAGGCCGGGAAGGATGATCCGCGCCTCGTCGCTCGCGGGGCGGTCCCCTTCCTCGGTGACGAGGCGCTCCACGTCGTGGGGGTCCAGCACCTCGCCCATGCGGGCCAGGTCCACCAACGCCTGGGCGACGGGCGTCGCCCGCTCGACGGCGGCCGCCGGCCCCGCGAGCGACAGGCTGTCGCCGCGCAGCGACACGCGCACGCCGAGCCGCTTCGACAGCTCGAGCAGGTTGCCGTCGTTCACGCCCGCGAGCGCGAGCGGGTCCACGCCTTCGGCCGAGAGCCGGTGGGTGACGTCGTCGCTCATGGCACCACGCGGATGTGCAGCGCCGCCAGATCATCCGGGCGGGCGGGGGCCGGCGCACCCTCGAACAGCGCGCGGGCGGCGGTCGTCTTCGGGAACGCAATCACGTCACGCAGCGACCCGGCGCCGGCGAGCAGCATCACGACGCGGTCGAAGCCCACGGCGAACCCGCCGTGCGGCGGCGCGCCGGCCGCCAGCGCCGACAGCAGGAACCCGAACCGCGACTCGATGTCCGCCGGCGCGAGGCCGAGATGCGCGAACACCCGGCGCTGCACCGCGGGATCGGTGATGCGGATCGAGCCGGAGCCCAGCTCGTTCCCGTTGTAGACGGCGTCGTAGTGCAGCGCCCGGCACGCCAACGGCGCCGTGTCCAGCTTCGCCACGTCGTCGGGGTGCGGCCCGGTGAACGGGTGATGTGCGAAGGTCGGCTTTCCCGTCTCGGGCTCGGCCTCGAACAGCGGGAAGTCCACCACCCAGCAGAAGGCGTGCGCTTGCTTGGGCCGGGGCGCGAGGCGGCGGATCACTTCCTGACGCACCTTGTCGAGCGCCGGCGACGTCACGCGGTCGGGACCGACGGTCATCAACGCCGCGTCGCCGTCCCCGACGCCGAGCGCGCCCAGCGCCGCCGCGGTGAAGTGCTTCCCCACCGAACCGG
This sequence comes from Gemmatimonadales bacterium, assembly GCA_036004985.1. Taxonomy (GTDB): domain Bacteria; phylum Gemmatimonadota; class Gemmatimonadetes; order Gemmatimonadales; family GWC2-71-9; genus 20CM-2-65-7. The sequence goes on along the minus strand of DASYQX010000109.1, from coordinate 32,005 downwards.
AGATCTGCTCTCCCTGACGCTTCACCCACGCCAGACCGGCGGCGCCCAGCGCCTTCGCCGTCTCGGCGAGATGGTCCACGTCCTTGCGCGACAGCGCGCCGCCGCCACCCGGCACCGCGATGCCGCGCACGCGGGCGCCGTCCTTGAGCGCGCCTTGGAAAAACGGCACGGCCAGCGGCTGGACCTGCGCGGTCCAATCGGCGATCGGGAAATCGTAGCGCAGGTCGGGCTTGTCGGTGCCGTACCGCTCCATGGCGTCACGCCAGGAGAGCCGGGCGAAGGGGCGCGGGATGGTGTGACCCGCTTCGTCCCACAGCGCGACCAGCACCGCCTCCACCACCCCGATCACGTCCTCCTGCCCCACGAACGATGCTTCGAGGTCGATCTGAGTGAACTCGGGTTGCCGGTCGAGGCGCTGATCCTCGTCGCGGAAGCAGCGGGCGAGCTGGAAATAGCGATCGAAGCCCGCCACCATCAACAGCTGCTTGTAGATCTGGGGCGACTGCGGCAGCGCGTAGAACTCACCGGGGTGCACCCGCGACGGCACGAGGTAGTCGCGCGCACCCTCCGGCGTCGGCTTGGTCAGGACCGGGGTCTCGATCTCCAGGAAGTCGAGCTCGGAGAGGGCGCGCCGCGCGCGCTGCAACAGCCGATGGCGCAGGATCAGGTTGGCCTGCATCTCGGGACGCCGCAGATCGAGATGCCGATACTTGAGCCGCAGCTCCTCGGCGGGCAGCTCGTCGGTCTTGCCTCGCGCCACCGGAATGGCCGGCGTCTCGGCCGGCCCCACGACCTGCACGGCGGTCGCGTGGACCTCGATATCCCCGGTCGGCAGCTCGGGGTTTTTCATGTTGGCAGGCCGCGCGACCACCTCACCTTCCACCATGACGACCGTCTCGCCGCCCAGCGCGTGCGCGCGGGCCAGCGCGTCGGCCGGGGCCCAGCCCGGGCCCACGGCGACCTGCACGATGCCGTCGCGGTCCCGCAGGTCGAGGAAGACGATCCCGCCCAGGTCGCGGCGCCGATGCACCCAACCGCCCAGCCGCACCCGCTGCCCCACGTGCTCGGCGCGCAGCGCGCCGCAGCGATGGGTACGCCAGGTTGTTCGAGTCACCAACGCGATTACGCTCCCTCCGCCTCGCACAGCGAGCGGTAGAACTCCTCCGACGTACGCGCGCCCAGTAACCGGGCGCGCACCGGCTCCCGACGCACTAGGCGCGAGATCCGGCTCAACGCCTTCACGTGGGCCCCGGCCTGAGACTCCGGGCCCGCCAGCAGAAAAAAGAGACGCACCGGCTGTCCGTCGACCGTTTCATACGGCACGGGAGCCGGCGTCGTCCCCGCGACCACGACCAGATTCGCCAGCGCGGGCGTCTTGCCGTGCGGCACCGCCACGCCGTACCCGATGCCGGTCGGGAACTGCCGCTCCCGCTCGAGCACCGCCTGCAGCACTTCCTCGGCCGACCCCCCGGATGCCCCTGCTGCCCCCCCAGCCCCCGCCGGCCCCCCCGCTCCCCCCGACCCTCCAGCGCCCCCGTTTCCGCCCAGCAGCAGCTCGACTAGCTCCCGCAGGACCCCCTCCTTGCTTTGCGCCCGGAGGGGCACCCGGATTCGGCTTGGCGTCAGGAGTTCGGACAGACGCAATGGAGTGTCTCCAAGTGCCGTAACCGGTTGAAGATAGTTGAGTTGAGTTGACAGCGCCACATGAGGCGGTAAACGTTCGGCATGCAACGCATTGGCGTGCTGTTGTTGGGTCTGGCGGCGCTACCGGAGAGCGCCACGCTCGCCCAGCAAGCGGCGGGCGCCGCGCTGTGGCGCCTCGCCGGCACGACGCTCCCCGTCCCACCCGCCCTACTGACCGGCCCGACCGCCACGTTCTGGAACCCGGCGCAGATCGAGGATAGCGCGCGCACGCAAATCGGGGTGCAAGCCATCCAGACGCCGGCGACGATCGGGGCGATGGCCGTGCTGACGGTGGTGCGCACGCGCGTGCGGTCACTGGGACAGGTGGGCATCGTGTTCGGGCACGTGGGTCTGACCGACCTCGCGCGCACGGGCGCGAGCCCCGATCCGGTCGGCGGCACGGTACCTGTGTACGCGACCGCCGTTGGCGCGACGTGGGCGCGCGCGGTGGGTCGCACCGCCGTCGGCGGCACGCTCGCGTTCCACGAGACCAGGCTGGACGCGACGCACTCCACCCGCGTGACGCTCGACGTCGGGGCCAGTCGGGAGGTCACGCCCGGCCTGCGCGTCGCGGCAGCAACGCACTTCTTTTCGTCGTTCAGCGCCAACGACCCGGCCCAGGACGTGTACGCGGGCGTGGAGTATCGGTTGTGGCGGGGCCCTCTGTGGGGCGACCGTGCCGCGCTGCGCGGCCGGTACGGCATCGCCTTCGGACATGGATTCACCGCCGACCACCAGGTTGGCCTCGGACTCGAAGTCGGGCGCGTTATCGCGCTCGACGCGGGCGGCGTCCGCGAGGGGAGCTACGGCACGCAGGCGTGGCGCGGCGTGGCCGGCGTGAGCGTGACGATCGGCAGGTATCGCGTCACGTTCGCCCGCGATTCTGGTGTCAACGAGCTGGGCTCGGCATATCGCGTGGGCGTCGACGCGCGCTTCAAGTGACCTCCGCCGCCGACCTGCTGAGTCTCCCGCCCGATGCCGCGGGGGCGGCGCTCAGCGCATGGCTCGTCGCGCGGGGGGAGCCGGCGTACCGGTTGCGGCAGGTGGTGCCGCGCCTGTGGCAGCGCCCCGTCGGCCGCTGGGCCGATGCAACCGAGCTCCCGGGCCCGCTTCGCGCCGCCCTCGACGAAGCCTTTCCCCTGCGCCGCCTCGCCCTGGCCGAGCGGCAGGTGTCGCACGATGGAACCGAGAAGTTTCTCTGGAACCTCGGCGACGGTGAGGCGATCGAGGCGGTGCTGATTCCCGAAGGAAAGCGCCGCACGTTGTGCGTCTCGTCCCAGGCCGGCTGTGCCTTGGGGTGTGTATTCTGCGCCACCGGGCGGATGGGGTTTCGGCGCAACCTCGCCGCGGCGGAGATCGCCGGGCAAGTGCGCGAGCTGGTGCTGCTCGATCCTGCGCTCAAGCCCACGAACGTCGTGTACATGGGGATGGGGGAGCCGCTTCTCAACTGGGACGCGGTGGACGCGACGCTCACGATCCTGAACCACGCGGATGGATTCGGGATCGGTGCGCGGCACATCACGGTGTCCACCGTGGGCATCCTGCCCAGCCTGGCGAAGCTGGCGGCGCGCCGGGAGCAGTTCCGGCTGGCTCTGTCGCTGCACGCGCCCACGCCGGCGGTGCGCCGGGTGCTCATGCCGATCGAAAAGAAGTACACGCTCCCCGAAGTCCTGGACGCGCTGAAGCAGTTCCGGCGGCGCGTGACCCTCGAGTACGTGCTGATCGGCGGCGCCAACGATTCGCTCGAGCACGCGGACCAGTTGGCCCGGGTCGCCCAGCCCCTCGCCGCTCTGGTGAATCTGCTCCCGCTCCATCCCGGCGGCGCGCCGGGCCTCACACCCAGCCCGCGCGCCCACATGCTGGCGTTCGAGCGGCGACTCAAGGGGCACGGGGTGGAGGCGGTGCTCCGGCGCAGCCGCGGCCTCGACATCAGCGCGGCGTGCGGCCAGCTACGGGTGGAAGTTGAGGCGCGGCGCAAAGTCGGCGCCGAGGAGCACGCTGGCGTCGAGTAGGCGCGTGCTGTCCAGGCGCACCTCGACACGTCCGACCCCCAGCGCCGCGCGCACGCGTTCTCCGACGCTCGCGCTCCCCCGGCGTACCAGGATCTGCGTCGAGTCGAGCACGCCCACTTCCGGGGGCGCGTTCCCAAAGAACACCACGTCGATGCCCGCCCGGCGCAAGACGCGGGTGCCGGCGCGCGCGTCTCCGGGCTTGGCGCTCGCGTTGAGAACCTCCACGACGAGCGCCGGGCCGCGGTCTCCCGGTACGGGGTGCGCGGGTGCCGAGTCGCCGCGGCAGGCGAACACCAAGACGACGAGGGCCAGCCGGTGCTTCACTGACCGACCGTCCGACCGTCCGATGGTCCGACCATGGCATTCCAGAAGGCCACCGTCTCGGGCAGCAGGCGCCAGCCCGACCGCAGGGTCCATTCGATGCGCCGCCGCGCCACCTCCCGCACCACCGCTTCCCGCTCGGCGGGCACCCGGGTGGCCAAAGCGCGCCGCCCCTCCGGATCGAAGTCGCGGCCCGGGTCCAGGAAGTCGGCGGCGTAGAGCATCCGCCCCACGTCGTCCCACCCCGCGGATCCGATGGTGTGGTAGCGGACCGCGTCGAGCACGCCGCGGTCCCGCTCGCCGTCTTGCGCGGCGCGCTCAGCCGCCGCCGGGCCGTGCGCCAGCGGGTCGCCGAGCGGCGGCGGCGCGTCGCGCAGCGCGTCGTGCAGCCAACCGGCGCGCACCCAGCGGGCACGCTCGGCGACCGGGACCGGGATCGCGTCGGCCCAGGTCCCGAGCAGGGCCACGACGCGCTCGATGTGTTGCCGCCGCGCCGGCGTCACTTGCGCCCACGACGGGAGGCTCACGGGCGCACCGTGGGGTCCGCGGCGATCCCTTCACCCAGGACCACATTGTCGATCAGCCGCGTGGTCCCGACGCGGGCCGCGACGAGCGCGACGGTGCGCGCCGTCACGCGGGCGACCGGCTGCAGCGCGTCGTCCACGAGCGCGAGGTACTCGGGCTCGACACCGCCGGGTGGGGCGCGCAGCGTGTCCAGTCCCCGGCGTTGCAGGGCCGCGGCGTCGGCTTCCCCGCTCCGCCACGCTTGCTCGACGGCGCGCAGCGCGCGCGACAGGGCGAGAGCGGAACGGCGCTGGTCGGGGGTCAGGTAGGCGTTGCGCGAGGAGAGGGCGAGGCCGTCCAGCTCGCGGACGGTCGGCGCCACATCGATTGCGATCGGGAAGTCGAGATCGGCGACCATCCGCTGCACCAGCATAGCCTGCTGGAAGTCTTTGCGGCCGAACACGGCGACGTCGACCTCGACGAGGTGAAACAGCTTCGCGACGACGGTCAGCACGCCGGTGAAGTGACCGGGGCGCGCCGCGCCTTCGAGCGTGTCGGCCATCGCGCCGGGCGCGACGCGCACCACCGGCTCACCGGGATACATCTCCGCGGCGTCGGGGGCGAAGAGACAATCGACCTCGCGCTCCTCGGCGAGCTGGCGGTCGCGCGCCAAGTCACGCGGATACTTCGCGAAGTCTTCTGTGGGACCGAACTGCAGGGGGTTTACGAAGATGCTCACAACCACGCGATCGGTGAGCTCTTTCGCGCGGTCCACGAGGCGGAGATGGCCCTCGTGCAGGAAGCCCATAGTGGGAACGAAGCCGACACGCCGTCCGCGCTCATGCTCGGCGCGGGACCAGGCGCGCATATCGGCGAGGCGGGTGAGCTCGCGCAGCCTCAGAACTCCCGCTTCTTCATCTCCTTGAAGAAATCGCGCCGCTCGAGGTCGTCTTCGGTCGTCTCGGGCGGCAACGTCGTGTCGTAGCGCCGCGGCTTGGGTTTGGCCTTTTGCGCCTTCGCCGCGTTTTTCCGGATCAGCTTGGCCATGCGTTCGTCGTCGCTCTTGGACATCCGCGTCCCTCCGCTGTGGGTTTCCTGCAGCGCGCCCACTAATGATACAGAGGCCACGCTCACGGCGGGAAGCGTACGGCCCCAAAACCCCGATGTGGTGTCGCGGCGACAGGCACGGCGGTCGTGCAACGGGGCGCGGCGCGTGCTGGGCCGCCCCTGACGCCCTCCTCTGCCGGACCGTACGTGGCACCTGGCTTGCAGCCCCGCAGAAGCGACCCGCAGCCGAGGTTTCCCAATGCGTCGTATGCACGCGGTCGTGTCGCTCCTGCTCGCGATGGTTCTCCAATCATGTCAACGTGACGAGGCGACGGCGCCACGCGTTACGGAGCCGAGCGCCCAGAGCCTTCCAAATCCGAACTCACTCATCGCGTTTACCAGCGTCCGCAGGTGTCAAATCTGCTCAGACATCTATGTGATTCATCCGGACGGATCGGGTGAGAAGGAGCTGACGGTCAGCGCGTCGAACTCGCAACCGAGCTGGTCGCCGGACGGGGGCAAGATCGCCTACCGGCGGGGCCGAGGCATCTTCGTGATGAGCGCCGACGGCTCGGGTCAGACGCCGCTGACCGACCCTGGAGTGGAGGCACGGGATCCAAGCTGGTCACCCGACGGGGCCAGAATTGCGTTCACCGGGCTCGGACCGGACGGCAACAACGTGCTCAACTTCGAGATCTTCGTCATGAACGCGGACGGCTCGGGCCCCGTCCCGATTACCACCGATGCGGCCTCCGACTACGCGCCGGCGTGGTCCCCGGACGGGAGCCAGATCGCGTTCACGAGCACGCGGGACGGCAACGCAGAGATCTACGTGATGGCCGCGGACGGATCGAGCCCGAGACGACTCACCGACAATCCCACGGCGGACGAAGCGCCGAGCTGGTCGCCCGATGGGCTCCAGATCGCCTTCTCCAGCGTTCATGGCGGCAGGCCCCAAATCGCCGTGATGAACGCGGACGGATCGGGTCCCACCGTCCTCACTGACACGACGCTGGTGTTCACGAACCGCAGCCCAAGCTGGTCGCCGGATGGGCGGCAGATCGCTTTCAGCCGCACCGGGAGGGGTGGCACCGGCGTGTCTCTGACGAACGCGGACGGATCCGGGGAGATCGCGCTCACCGTCAAGTTCACGAGCCTCCTACAGTACGATACCCATCCGAGTTGGTCACCCGACGGGAGCCACATTGCGTTTGCGAGCGACTTCCAGGAGCGATCGGACATCCACGTGATCGCCGTAGACGGGTCGGCGAATACGAACCTGACGAAGACCACGGGCCCCAGACGGGACCCGAGCTGGTCGCCGGACGCGATGCAAATCGCGTTCACGTGGGGCCTGGACGGCAACGATGATATCTACGTGATGCAGGCCGACGGATCGGGGACGGTACGCCTGACGGACATCGGGGGCGTCGACCGGCAGCCCACCTGGTCACCAGATGGCCGCCAGATCGCGTTCTCCAGCCGGCGGGATGGCAATGACGAGATCTACGTGATGAATGCGGACGGATCGATGCCGATTCGCCTGACGGACGCGCCGGGCTCCGACGGGCAGCCGGACTGGTCGCCCCACGGACGGCAGATCGTCTTCACCAGCACGCGGGATGGGAACCAGGAGATTTACGTGATGCTGGCCGACGGATCCGCGGTCATGCGGCTGACGAACGGTCCGGCGGCCGATTTCCACCCGGTTTGGTCGCCCGACGGGCGCCAGATTGCGTTTATCAGCGGGCGCGACGGCACTAGGGAGGTGTACGTGATGAACGCGGATGGAGCGGCACCAACACGGGTGACGTTTGGCGGCCCCTTCAACCAAGACCACCCGACCTGGTCGCCCAATGGGCGCTATATCGCGTTTTCGAGACTAACGAGTAGCGGCGACTTCGAGATCTTCGTCATGAACGCGGACGGGTCAGAGCCGCGGCCGGTGACGAGCAATCAGCTCTCCGATGGTCAGCCGAATTGGGCGCACCCAGGCCAACCGTGATCTCGAGGCGGGTTATTTCCCGAACGAGTGCTCGGGGCCGGGGTATCGGCCCTCGCGCACCTCCGCCGCGAAGAGGCGGGCCGCCTCGCGCACGTCCTCCGCCATCGCGGCGTACTTCTTCACAAACTTGGCCGCGAACCGGTCGTTCAACCCCAGCATGTCGTGCAGCACGAGAACCTGTCCGTCGCACGCCGGCCCCGCCCCGATGCCGATCGTGGGGATCGTCAGGGCCTTGGTGATCTGCGACGCGAGCGGCGCCGGGATGAGCTCCAACACAACGGCGAACGCCCCCGCGTCCTGCAACGCCTTCGCGTCTGCCCGCAGCCGGTCCGCCGCGACATCCTCCCGGCCCTGCACCCGGTAGCCGCCGAGTGCGTGCACCGACTGCGGGGTCAGACCGAGGTGGCCCATCACCGGAATCCCCACGTCCACCAGCCGCCGCACCGTCTCGGCCATCGGTTGCCCGCCCTCGAGCTTCACGGCGTCGCACCCCGACTCCTGCATCGCCCGCCCGCAGTTCCGCACCGCCTCCTCCGGGGCCACCTGGTAGCTGAGGAAAGGCATGTCGCAGATGACCATCGCCCGCTCCGTGCCGCGCCGCACGCTGCGGGTGTGGTAGATCATCTGGTCGAGCGTCGCCGAGAGCGTGCTCGGCGCCCCCGCGAGCACCTGGTTCACGGAGTCGCCGGCGAGCAGGATATCCACGCCGCTTGCGTCGAGCAGCCGGGCGAACAGCGCGTCGTAGCAGGTGAGCGAGACGATCCGCTCGCCCTTCTGCTTCATCTCGAGCAGGCTGTGCGTCGTCACGCTAGACATGGCTGAGGGCCTCGAGCTCCGCGATCTCCCGGAGCCAGAAGTCGCGCGCCGGAAGTTCGGGATGAGGGATCGTCAGGCCCGGTTCCCGCACCGTCCGGGCGCCGAACCGCACGATGTCGAGGTCGAGGGTGCGCGGGCCCCACCGCTCGCGCCGCTCGCGGCCGCGCTCCGCTTCGATCGCGCGGCAGTGCGCCAGCAGCTCGCTGGGGGCGAGGGTCGTCTCGAGCAACACCATCTGATTGAGATAGGGACCCTGGGGCACGGGCCCGAGTGGGGCCGTTTCCTCCACCCGCGACGCCGTCACCAGGCGCGTCGCCGGAAGGGCGCCCAGCCGCGCCCGCGCCTGCGCGAGATGCGCGGCGCGATCGCCCAGGTTCGACCCGAGCGCTACGTACACCCGCTCGGGCGAGCGGGGAGCGGAAGAGGAAGGCACGCTGGAATGGTAAGCCAGCTACGCGACGCTGGCAAAGCCGCGCGTCAGATCGCGCAGCATCGTCGCCACTTGCTCGAGGTCGCGTGTGGCCCGCTCGAGGTCGGTCAGGCCCTGGGCGGCCTCGGTAGCGCGCGTCGCCACGTCGTCCGCCTCGGTGCGGTTTTTCCCCGCGATCGTTGCGACGGCATTGATCTTCTCGCGCAGCCGGGCAAATGCCTGGTCCTGCTCCCCGGCTGCCTCGGCGATGCGCCCCGCGTGCGCCGTCGCTTCGGCCGTCGCCGCCACGATCGCGTCCAGCGCCTCGAGGGCCGCCGACGACAGCTCTTCCACCCCTCCCACGTTCACCTCGCCCCGCCGCATCTGCTCGACCACCTCGCCCACCTGGCGGTGAATGTCCTGCACCAGGTCGCCGGCCTCGACCGCCGCGGTGGCGCTTTGCTCGGCGAGATGCCGCACCTCATCGGCCACCACGGCGAACCCCTTACCGTGCTTCCCGGCGCGCGCCGCCTCGATCGCCGCGTTCAACGCCAGCAGATTGGTCATGTCGGCCAGCTCGCGGATCGAGGCGATGAACCCCGTGATGCGCCGGCTCACCTGGCCCAGCTGCTGCACCTTGGCGGAGCTCTCCCCCACAAAGGATTTCAGCGCGACCAGCCGCTCGATCGCGTCGCGGATCTGGGCGCGGTTGCGGTTGGCGACCTCGCTCGCGGCGCTGGACGCCTGCGCCGCCCCCGCGCCGTCGTCCGACACGCGGCGCGACACCTGCGCCAGGCTCTCCGTGGCCTCGAGGCCGCCGGAGACCTCGCCTTCCTCGCGCAGCACACCCTCGCGAATCACGCCCGTCGACACCGCCACCGCCGACGCCGCCTGCTTCAGCGCCTCGGCGGTCTGGGTGATCGTCGCGAGCTGGCGCGTCATGCGCTCGACCGTCTCGACCAGCGGCCGCCGCAGGTCCGTGATGTGGACCGCGGTCGCGAGCTGGTTCGCGAACGTCGTGATCGTGAGAATGTCCTGCCGCCGGTAGCTGTTGCGCTTGTGGTGCTCGAGCTCGAGCGTGCCGATTACCTGATCGCCGAACTTGAGCGGCACGATCACCAGGCTCTGGACGTCGAGGGGCGCATCGGCCACCCGCTTGTCCCGCGTCACATCCGCGATCACCGCCGTCTCGCCCTGCGCCACCACCTGCTGGCGCAAGGCCGCCGTGTCCTCGGACGGCTCACCCCGCCCGCCCCGACCCTGATCGGAGCGATACGCGAGGGTCATCCGGCCTTCGTGCAACCGGTAGATGCGGAAGTCCCCCCAGTCGACCAGCCGGTGCGCCAGGAGCTCGATCCGCCGGAACGAGTCCTCGAGACTGACGTTGCTCGTGATCACCGCCTCCATCGCGTGGATCTTGTTGAGCTCCTCGGCCGAGATCGCCTCTTCGATCATCTGCTTGACGAGCAGGCCCACGAAGGTGAGCACGAGCCCCACGATCACCCATGCCCCCACGGACCACGACGCGACGACGGCCACCACCGTCACCATGGCGAGCACCGTGGCGACGTACGCGATCACCTCGTACCGGATGATCATCATCCGCTCGGCAGGCTCGAGCTTCGCGCGGATGATCAAGCTGAAATAGAAGAGCACGCGGGAGAAGATGAAGTACGCGATGACGTAGACGACGAGCGCCGGGATCAAGTCCGGGTGCAGCAGCGGCGCCGGGATGTCGAACCAGCGCAGGGTGCCCGCGTACACGCCGTACGCCGCGACGAGGGCGATCACCTCGCGGCCGAGATTGATCCAGGCAACGCGCAGCGGCTTCCGCTGCCACGCCGCGTCGGCGGCCAGGGTCGCCCCCGCGACCGCGAGCGCCGTGGCCGGCACCCCGACGAGCAAGCTCCCCGCCAGCGCCACGAGGCCCGTCTGCGTCAGGTAGGAGTACTTGCTCAGGGGCACGTGCATGCCGCGCAAGGCCACCGTGCAGCCGAACAGCACCACGATCTGCGGCACCTGCCCAACCCAGCGCTGGTCGGCGGCCAGGGTGGCCACGAGCAGCGCGGTCCCCACCCAGGCGAGCCCCTGACTGTACAGCGAGACGAACCGAGACAGGCTCATCCGTGCACCGCCGCCGCCAGCTCGCCGGCGAGTCGCTCCGCCGCGGCCACGCCGCCCTGGGCCAGCGCGTCCATCAACGCGCTCCCCACCACGACGCCGTCGGCGCACCGGGCCGCGGCCGCCGCCTGCGCCGCCGTGGCGATGCCGAACCCGACGGCGATCGGAAGCCGCGTCGCGGCACGCACCCGGCGGACGTGTGCCTCCAGGTCCGGGGGCACGTGGTCGCGTGCCCCGGTGACGCCGAGGCGGGTGATGAGGTAGACGAAGCCGCTGGCTTCGCCCTCCCCGAGTGCCGCGCGCAGCCGCGCGTCGTCGGTCGTCGGGGCGACCAGCCGGATGAGCGCCAGCGGGCTGCGGGTGACCGTCGCTTCCACCGCGGGGTCGACACCCGCCGGGAGGTCGGTGAGGAGCAGGCCCGCAGCGCCGGCCGCGTGGGCGTCGGCCACGAAGCGCTCCACTCCGTAGGCGAGCACCGGGTTTACGTACGTCATGATAATCACCGGCAGGTCGAGCGCCGCCTCCCGAATCAGGGCGAGCACGCCGGCCGTCGTCATCCCCCGCTCGAGCGCGACCTGCGTGGTGCGCTGGATCGTGGGCCCGTCGGCGAGGGGGTCGGAGAACGGCACGCCCACCTCCACGAAGTCGGCGCCGGCGGCGGCGACGCGCTGCAGGACCTCGCGCGACGCGGCCGCATCGGGGTAGCCCGCGGTGATGTAGGGGATCAGCGCGCGGCGCCGGGCCGCCCCCGTCTCCCCCGTACCGAGCAACCGCCAACGCGCGGCGATCGGGTGCTCAGACAAAGTAGTCGCTGACCTTGATGCCGTACTTGACCGGGTCGGTGACCTTGACGATGGTGCGCGGGAAATTGCCGTGCTCATCCTTGTGGGCGAGGTCCACGATCGTGCCCGGCTGCAGCAGCGCGCCGTCGGCCGTCGTCACGAGGCGCACCACCGGGCGGTGCACGTGGGAAACGTCGGGGTTCGCCTCGTGGACGAGGGCCACCTCGTAGGTGTCGAGGATGACGCACGTGCCCACGGGGTAGATGCCGATCAGGTTGATGAACGCCTTCACGACGACGGGGTCGTAGCCGCGCCGCGGGTTCTCCCACATCTCCTTCAGGACCTGGTCGGGCTGGATCGGGACGGTCTGGTAGACGCGGCGGCTGGTGGCGGCGTCGAACCCGTCGGCCACGGCGATGACTTTCGAATAGATCGACAGCTCGCGCGCGCGAATCGACTTGGGGTACCCCGTGAGATCCGCCTTCATGTGGTGCTCGTACGCGACGATCATGCCGCGGTAGGGGATCTCCCCGTAGCCGCGCAGCCCGAACAGCGTGAGCACGCCCAGCCACGGATGCGCTTGCATGATGCGCCACTCTTCGTCGGTGAGGCCGCCCTGCTTATTGAGCACCTCGAGCGGCACGCGGGACTTGCCGACGTCGTGGAACAGCGCCGCCATGCCGAGGTCGTAGAGCTGCAGCTTGGTGAGGCCGAGCTTGCGGCCCAAGGCGACCGAGAAGATGCACACGTTGACGGAGTGGGTGAACGTGTACTCGTCGTAGTCGCGCAGCGTCGTGAGACCCACCAGCGACGACTCGTTGTTGAGCACCTGATCCACGATGGCCTGCACCGCCCGCTTGACCTTCTTGACGTTCGCGGTGCGGCCCATCCGGATACTGTTGATCACCTCTTTGGTGACCGCGACGGAGCGGGCGTAGGTCCGCTTGGCGGCCTCCTTCTGCCGCTCCTCCTCCTCGACGGCCTCCTCGGTTTCGAGGGGCGGCTCGACACTGATGAACGACACGCCGCCGTCCACCAGCTTCTGCGCCAGCTCGAACAGCTTGTTGGCACTCGCCTCCTTGGCGGCGTAGGCGAGCAGCAGCGAGACGAAGACCTGGAGCTGCTTGCGGTCTACCCCCTCGTCCATTCGGACGGCGCCGATGCCGCACTGGCGGAACACGTTGAGGATGTGGGAGAACGAGGCGTAGTTGTCCATATCGAGGCGGAGGCGCGTCGAGTTCACGAAGATGAACTCGCCCTGGATCCGGACCTCGAGCTCACGCTCCACGTCGAGCAGTTGCTTCGTGGCGGCGGTGAGCTCGTCGAGCGCCTTCTGCACCTGGGCGTTCTCGATCGGATACAGCTTGAGCGAGCGGAAGGCGGTGTAGAGCACGACCAGGAAGTCGCGCCCCGCCAGGCGCAGGAAACCGTCCGTCGTCTGGGCGGTCTCGAACATCGACGGCCGCCGCGCGCCGGGCTCGCTCATCCCGCTCCTCCGACGTCGCGCAGCGCGCGGCTCACGGCATTGCGCACCAGGGCTTCCTTGTCCTGCGCCACCTTCTGGAGCACCTCGCGCGCCGCAGGCACCCGAATCTTGCCCAGCGCCATGGCCGCGCAGGCGCGGGTTTCGGGATCCTCTTTGCGCGAGAGCAGCCCGCCCTTCACCACCAGAATCTTCTCCAGCACCGGGATGCCATTCGTCCCGGCGAGCGCCCCGTAGGCCTCGAAGAACGCCATCTTCTCGGTGAGATCGGCGTCCTTCAGCTTGTTCCCCGTCACCATCGCCTCGATGCGCGGGAAGGCGTTGCGATGTCCGCGCTGACCCAGGAATTTGACCCCGGCGATGCGCACGTCGCGATCCGCGTCGTCGACGGCCTTCTCGAGCAGCCGCATCGCACTCGGGCTGCCAATGGTGGTGAGCGCCTCCACCACCGCCAGCTTCAGGTCCCGATCGCCGCGCTCGAGCAGGGGGCCCATCCCGTCCGGCGCGCCGGGCAACTTGAGCCGCCCCGCGAGACGGACCATCTCGAGCTGCACCGCCGCGTCCTCGCTGGCCAGCGCCTTCAGCACTTCGCCCGCGTTCGCGAGCGCCAGCCGCTCGGCGGCGGACTTCACCAGCTCGCGGACGCGGTCGTTGCTGAGCCGCGGCAGCCATCCCATGAGCGTCGCGAGTGCCTCCGCGCGGAGCTCCGTGAACAGCTCGGTCAGGTCCGCTTCGCTGGGGTGGCCGGTCGCCTCATCCAGCGACTGCAACAGCTGTGACAACGCGTCCCCCTGCGACAGGCGCCCCGGCAGCGATTCGAGCGTCTGGCGGTGCTCCGGGATCAGCTCCCGAGCGCGCTGCAGGATGACCTTGGTCTCGCGCAGAATGTAGGCGACGGCGCGGAAGTCCCCCGCGCCCAGGAGGTAGGGAATGAAGTTCTCGACGATCGAGATCAGCTCGGCGCGAACGGTGCCGTACGTCTGGAGCTCGAGCAGATCGAACAGCATCGCGAGCACGTTGCGCCGCAGATCCTGCCCGTACTCGCGCTCGATCTCCTTGTGGAGGTACTCGACCTCCTTGTCGTCGAGAAAGTAGAGGGTCGTGTCGAAGTCGTCGATCGACACCAGCCCCTCGCGCTTGGGCGGCGCCTCCTCCGCCACCTGGCGGCGAATAGTCGAGGGATCCACGGTGCCCGGCCCCCCGGCCTCCCCGCCCCCGGCGCCGGCGCCGGCCGCGATGCGCGCCCCTTCGTCCCGCTCGATCGGGACGGCGTTCTCACTGGCCAGCTCCCGAAAGGTGTAGTTGATGAACTGGAAGTCTTCCGCCCAGAGCAACGTCAGGAGGTCATCTGGGGCGTCCGCCTGCAGGTTCTTCGCCTGGTGGAGCACGCCGAGGAAGCGGACGATCTCCACGTCCTCCACTCCGTGCTTGAACGTGAGCGAGCGGACGCCATCCTTGTACAGCGTCCAGGCAATGCTCTCGTTGCGTTGGTCCTGGCTGTAGATGACGTGATCCTCCCACCGCATCTCCGTCTCGCCGATGTCGAAGATCAAGTCGTCGGTGGCCTGCCAGATTTGGCGAAACGCCCCCCGAATGTTGTCGACGGCGCGCTGGTAGACGGGATTGTTCGGCATGTACAGCTGCGTCGCCCGCATCCCCTTGGTGACGACCTGCATCAGCTCCTCGACTTGCGAGGGCGGCAGAGCCAGTTCGGGGATCGAGGGGTTGGTCAGAGCGCTGCTCCCGCGAGCTCGGCGACCAGCGCGACGTCCTTGTCGCCGCGGCCGCTCAGGTTGACCAGGATGACATCGTCGGCGGCCCACCGGCCTCGCTGCGCGAGTACCCAGGCCACGGCGTGGGCACTCTCGAGGGCGGGGAGAATGCCTTCCAGGCGGGACAGGGCCGCGAAGGCGTCGAGCGCCGCGGCGTCCGTCACCGCCTCATAGAATACGCGACCCGCGTCTTTGAGGTAAGCGTGCTCGGGCCCCACGCCGGGGTAGTCGAGACCGGCCGAAACGCTATGCGCCGGCTGAATTTGCCCACCGGCGTCTTGCAGGAGATAGCTCAGACTGCCGTGGAACACGCCGGGCCTTCCCGCCGCCAGTGTCGCCGCGTGGCGGCCCGTGTGGATCCCCGCT
Organism: Gemmatimonadales bacterium; assembly: GCA_036004985.1. Classification (GTDB taxonomy): domain Bacteria; phylum Gemmatimonadota; class Gemmatimonadetes; order Gemmatimonadales; family GWC2-71-9; genus 20CM-2-65-7. The sequence continues at coordinate 16,684 of DASYQX010000109.1, read as the reverse complement.
CCGGCCGCCTCCACGCCCACGAGCTGCACCTCCCGATCGGCGAGAAAGGCGCCGAAGATCCCCAGCGCGTTCGACCCGCCGCCCACGCACGCCACCACGGCGCGGGGCAGCCGGCCGACCCGCGCGAGCACTTGCTCCCGCGCTTCGCGCCCGATCACCGCCTGGAAATCGCGCACCAGGCGCGGGAACGGGTCGGGTCCGACCACCGAGCCGATGATGTAATGCGTCGTGGTGACGTTCGTGACCCAATCGCGCAGCGCCTCGTTGGTCGCGTCCTTGAGCGTGCGGGTGCCGGCCGTCACGGGGACCACGCGCGCGCCCATCAGCTCCATGCGGTACACATTGAGCCGCTGGCGCCGCATGTCCTCTTCACCCATGTAGACCACGCACTCGAGCGCGAAGCGCGCGCACACGGTGGCGGTGGCCACACCGTGCTGCCCCGCGCCCGTCTCGGCGATAATCCGCTGCTTTCCCATGCGCCGCGCCAGCAGGGCCTGCCCGAGGGTGTTGTTGATCTTATGCGCGCCGGTGTGGTTCAGATCCTCGCGCTTCAACAGGATCTGCGCCCCGACCTGCGCGGAAAGCCGCGGGACGTCGGTGAGCGGCGTCGGGCGTCCGACGTAGTCCTTGAGGAGACCATCCAGCTCGGTCCAGAACCGCGGGTCGGCGCGAGCCGTATCGTACACGCGCGCCAGCTCGTCGAGCGCGTACATCAGCGTCTCGGGGACGTATCTGCCGCCGTAGGGCCCGAACCGTCCCGCCACCTCAGCCACGGCCGATCCTCCGCACGCCGGTGAGAGCCCGCACCGCAGCCTCGGGATCCTGCTGCCGTGCGACGCTCGTTCCCACCAGCACGAAATCCGCCCCCGCGGCCGCCAGGCGCTCCACATCCGCGCGGGCTTCGACGCCGCTCTCCGCGACCGCCGGCACGTCGGCCGGCACGCGGGCGAGCACGCGCTCCGCCCGCGCCAGGTCCAACGCGAACGTGGTGAGGTCGCGGGCGTTCACGCCCACCGCCGTCGGCGACGCCGCCAGCGCCGCCTCGACCTCCGCGTCGGCGTGCACCTCGACCAGGGTCGCCAGCCCCTGGTCCCGGGCGAACCGCGCCAGCGCCATCAGGCGCTGCGACGTGAGAGCCCGCACGATCAGCAGCACCGCGCTCGCGCCGGCCCCGCGCGCCTCCAGGATCTGGAGCTCGTCGAGGATGAAATCCTTCCGGAGCACGGGCAGGGGCACGGCGGCCGCGACGCGGGACAGGTCGTCGAGCGAGCCGCCGAAATGGGCCTGGTCGGTCAGGACGGAAATCGCCACCGCACCTCCGCGCGCGTAGGCTTGGGCGTGCGCCGCGGCGTCCAAATCGGCCCTGATCGACCCCTGCGATGGCGACCGTCGCTTGACCTCGGCGAGGACCCCCACGCTATCGTCGGTCGTCTCCCCCCCCGTGCCCCGAGTCCGCGACCAGCGCCCCAGGAATCTGGGGGCCGGCGGCGCCGCGGCGGCCCGGCGCTCCAGGTCGGCGGCGTACGCGTGCAGCCCCGCCACCCGGGCGCGTGTCACCGCCAGCATTTCGTCCAACGTAGCGGGTCGAGGCATCCTTGCGTTCGGGCGATATTCGGGTAGATTACGGTTCGGTTTATCTTCGGGAGCGAGCATGCCGCTGACGCGCCGCCAACACGAGATTCTCGAATTCATCGCCCAGCACATCGAGGCCAAGGGCTACGCCCCGAGCTTCGAAGAAATCGCGGGAAAATTCGGGTTCCAGTCGCTCGCTACTGTCCACGAGCACCTGACCAATCTCGAGCGCAAGGGCTACATCCGCCGGGCGCACAACGAGAGCCGGGCGATCGAGGTCGTCCCCCCCAAGGGTCAGACCGGGGCCACCGAGCTGCCGCTCTTCGGCCTGGTCGCGGCGGGACAGCCCATCGAAGCGATCAGCAGCGCCGAAACGATCGCCGTCCCCGACGAGCTGGTGCCGCGGCGCGGCCGCAGCTACGTCCTCAAGGTACGCGGCGATTCCATGATCGACGAGCACATCAAGGACGGGGATTACGTCGTCGTGCAAGAGCGCAACCAGGCCGACAGCGGACAGACGGTCGTCGCGTTGGTCAATGGGGACAGCGCCACGGTCAAGCGTTTCTACCGCGAGCCCGGGGGCTGGATCCGGTTGCAGCCTGCCAATCCGGCGATGCAGCCGCTGCGAGTGAACGAGCGCGACGTGATCGTTCAAGGGGTGGTGGTCGGCGTCATCCGGAAGTATTAGCCGTCGCCTTCCGCAGGCGGTCGAGGGCGGCGCGCGCCGCTCCCGAGGCGACCACCTCCCGGGCCCGCCCGATGCCTTCCGCGAATGAGCCGGCAATCCCAGCCACGTAAATCGCCGCCCCGGCGTTGAGCAGCACGGCCGCGAGCCCCGCGGCGTCGGCGTTGCCGTTCGCCAGAATCGCTTCGAGCCGCGCCGCGTTGTCCGCCGGCAGGCCACCGGCGAGCGCGGCCACGTCGGTGATCGCGAGCCGGTAGCGCTCGGGGTCGATCTCCCAGGTGCGCACGGTCCCGTCGCGCACTTCCCACACGTCCGTCACTCCGTGCGGCGAGATCTCGTCCATGCCGATCCGGCCGTGCACGACGAGCGCATGCTCGGCCCCGAGCCGCACCAGCGCCTCGGCCACGACGGGCGCGCGGTCCCGGTCGGCGACCCCGATCACCTGCCGCCGGACATCTCCCGGATTGGCGAGCGGACCGACCAGGTTCATCACCGACGGCGTGCCCAGCTCGCGCCGCACCGGGGCGACGTGCTTCATCGCCGGATGAAAGTTCGGGGCGAACAGAAACACCACGCGGGCTTCCTTCAGCACACGCGCGGCGGCCGGGGCGTCGAGCATGATGCGCACGCCCAGCGCCTCGAGCACGTCCGCGGAGCCGCACTTGGAGGTGAAGGAGCGGTTCCCGTGCTTCGGCACGACCGCTCCGGCGCCCGCCGCCACGAACGCCGCGACCGTCGAGATGTTGAACGTGGCGACTGCGCCGCCCCCGGTTCCGCAGGTATCCACCAGGTGCGGCCCGCCCCCCGTCTCGACGCGCACCATCGCCGCGCGCAGGGCGCGGGCGGCTCCAGCCACCTCCTCGGCCGTCTCTCCTTTCACCCGTAACCCCACCAGCAGCGCCGCGATCTGCGCGGGCGTCGCCTCGCCGCTCATCACGACACCGAACACCTCGGTGGTGAGGCTTTCGGGGAGTGACTGGCGATTGGCGAGCGCGGCGATCGCGCGGCGGAGGGGCGAGAGGGAGTCGGACATCGCGGTTTTGAGGCCGGCCAAAGCTACCCCGAAGCAGCGGCCCTTGTCAAATAGTGACAACGGGTTGCATCTTTCCGCGCGTGACGAGCCGCCCCCTCCTCGCCGTGGTTCAGTACGACGGGGCGCGGTTCGCAGGGTGGCAGCGGCAGCCCGCCGCGCGCACGGTCCAAGCCGACTTCGAAGCCGTGCTCGAGCGGCTCATGGGCCGGCGGACGGTCGCCACGGGCGCCGGACGGACCGACGCCGGGGTGCACGCGCTGGGCCAGGGCGTCGGCTTCACGGCCACCGACCGCTGGGATGGCAAGGCCGGTGAGGTGCGCCGCGCCCTCAACGCCCTCCTGCCCCGCGACGTGTGGGTCGAGCGGGTGGACGCGATGCGACCGGGGTTTCACGCGCGCCGGAGCGCCGCGGCGCGGCGCTACCGGTACGTGATCGGCACCGACGAAGCCGGAGCGTCCCCCTTCCGGCGCCCGTACGAGTGGCCGCTGGCGCGGCCGCTCGACCTCGGGGCCCTGCAGGCGGCGGCGGCGGCGCTCGTCGGGGAGCACGACTTTCGCGGCCTGGCCGCGGCCGGAGCGGCGACGGCCCACTACCGATGCCGCGTGGCGCTCGCCGAGTGGGCGCCGCGAGCGGACATCGCGGGGGGGGGCCTGACGTTCACGATCGAGGCCGATCGATTCCTGCATCACATGGTGCGCTTTCTCGTCGGCGCCATGGTGGACATCGCTCTCGGCCGGCGCCCGCAGTCTGACTTCCCCCGCTTGCTCGCCGCGACCGACAACCTGGCGGCCAGCCCGCCCGCCCCGCCCCAGGGGCTGTATTTGGTGGCGGTGCGGTATCCCCCGGACCTCTACGCCGAGGCGCATAGCCCATGAAGTTCTTCCTCGACACCGCGAGCCTCAAAGACATCAGCTGGGCGGCGCAGGCCGGCCTCATAGACGGCATCACGACCAATCCGTCCTTGCTCTCCAAGCAGGCGAGCGATCTGGACCCGAAGGACGTGCTCAAGGAGATCTGCTCGCTCGTCGAGGGACCGGTGTCGGCCGAGGTCGTCGCGGTGGACACCGAAGGGATGGTCAAGGAAGGCAAGGATCTGGCGAAGATCGCCGACAACATCGTGGTGAAGATCCCGATGCTCGAGGACGGGATGGTAGCGGTGCGCCGGCTCGCGTCAGACGGGATCAAGACCAACGTCACCCTCTGCTTCTCGAGCGTCCAGTGCCTGATCGCCGCCAAGGCGGGCGCGAGCTACGTCAGCCCCTTCATCGGGCGGCTCGACGATGTCGGTCAAGAGGGCATGGACGTGATCCGCGAGGCGCGCGTGATCTTCGACAACTACGGGATCGAGACCCAGATCCTGGCGGCGTCGATCCGCCATCCGCGCCACGTCGTGGAGGCCGCGATGATCGGCGCCGACGTCGCGACGCTCCCGCCGGACGTCTTGAAGAAGCTGCTCCTGCACCCGCTGACCGACCGCGGGCTCGACCAATTCCTCAACGACTGGAGCAAGCTGGTGGCGCGCGCGAAGGCCGCCGTTTGACCTGGGTCTCCCCGCTCTCGGCGCGCTACGCCTCCCCGGCCATGCAGGGCCTGTGGAGCGAGCGACGCCGCATCGGGCTCTGGCGGCGGCTCTGGCTCGCCCTGATGACGGTCCAAAAGGAGCTGGGTCTCGACATCCCCGACGCCGCGATCACCCAGCTCCGGGCGCACCTCGACGACGCGGACCCCGACCGTGCCGCCGAGTACGAAAAGCGGCTGCGCCACGACGTCATGGCGCACATTCACCATCTGGGGGACCAGGCGCCGGCGGCCCGGCCCTACATTCATCTGGGCGCGACGAGCGCCTACGTCACCGACAACGCCGACCTCGTGCTGATGCGCGAAGGGCTGCAGCTGCTGCTCGGCCGCGTGGCGGCGGTGCTCGTCGCGCTCGGCAAGCTGGCCCGGCGCCACCGCGCCCGCCCCTGCCTCGCGTACACGCACTTCCAGCCGGCACAGCTCACGACCGTCGGGAAACGGCTCACCCTGTGGATGCAGGAGTTCGCCCTCGACGCGGAAGAGATTCTGCACCGCCTGCGCACGATGCGCTTCCGCGGCGTCAAAGGGACGACCGGCACGCAGGCCAGCTTCCTCGACCTGTTCGAGGGCGACGACGCGAAGGTGCGCGAGCTGGACCTCCGCGTGGCGCGGCAGATGGGGTTCCCCCAGGTCTTCGCCGTCACGGGGCAGACCTACACCCGCAAGCTGGACGCGCAGATCCTGGCGTGTCTCTCGGGGCTGGCGCAGTCGGCCGCCAAGTTCGGGACGGATCTTCGCTTGCTGCAGCATGACGGCGAGCTGCTCGAGCCCTTCGAGAGCGAGCAGGTCGGGTCGTCGGCGATGCCGTACAAGCGGAATCCGATGCGTGCCGAGCGGATGACCGGGCTGGCGCGGTTCGTGATCGAGCTGGAGGGGAACGCGTGGCACACGGCCGCGGAGCAATGGCTCGAGCGCACGCTGGATGACAGCGCCAACCGCCGGCTGGTGCTTCCCGAGGCGTTTCTCGCGACCGACGCGATCCTGGTCCTGGCGACCAACGTGGCGGCCGGGCTCGAGGTGGGCGAGGCGGTGATCGCGCAGCGCGTGGCGGCCGCGATGCCGTTCCTTGCGACGGAGCGACTGCTGATGCGGGGCGTCAAGGCCGGCGGTGACCGCCAGCAGCTGCACGAGGTGATTCGTCGTCATAGTCTCGCGGGAGAGCAGAACCTGCTCGAGCGGCTGGCGGACGACCCCGCGTTCCAGAAGCTCCGCGTCCGGGTCGAGGCGGGAGAGTTGGAGCCGGCAGCCTACGTAGGTCGCGCGCCGCGCCAGGTGGACGAATTCCTGGACCAGGTGCTCCCCGATCTCATGCGCGAAATCCAGGCGGTCGCCCCGGCCGCCGCCGCCGCGGAGGTGTCGGTATGACGGGTGTTGTGGTGCAGAGCCGGCTGCCGCTGCCGTTGGTGCGGCGCGGCAAGGTGCGGGAAGTGTATGCCGTGGACGACGCGACGCTGCTGCTCGTGGCGAGCGACCGGGTCAGCGCCTTCGACGTCGTATTGCACGAGCCGGTGCCCTACAAAGGCGCGGTGCTCACCCAGCTGAGCGCCTTCTGGTTCGCGCGGCTGGCGCCCGTGATGGCGCACCACTGTCTCAGCGCCGATGCCGACGAGATCGTGGCGCGGGTACCGGCGCTCGCGGCGCACCGCGACGAGTTGCTCGGGCGCGCCATGCTGGTGCGTCGCGCGACGCCCGTGTTGTTCGAGTGCGTCGTGCGGGGCTACCTCTCGGGGTCCGCGTGGGCGGAGTACCGGCGCGCCGGCACGCTGGCGGGCGAGCCGCTGCCTGCGGGGCTGGTCGAGAGCCAGCGGCTCGAGCCGCCCATTTTTTCCCCGGCCACCAAGGCCGAGGAGGGACACGACGAGAATGTGTCCTTCGACCACGTGGCCCGCGCGCTGGGCCGTGGCGCGGCGGAGCGCCTGCGGACCGCCAGCCTGGCGTTGTACGAGGCGGGCCGGGCCTACGCGGCCGAGCGCGGGATCATCATCGCCGACACCAAGTTCGAATTCGGCACGGCGCCCGACGGGACGTTGCTCGTCATCGACGAGATCTTGACGCCCGACTCCTCGCGCTTCTGGCCCGCCGATCGCTACCAGCCGGGCCGCGGGCAGCCGAGTTTCGACAAGCAGCCGCTGCGGGACTACCTCTCCGAGCTGAAGCAGCGGGGGGAGTGGGACGGCAACGCGCCGCCGCCGCCGCTGCCCGCCGAGGTCGTTGCGGCGACGAGTACACGGTACCGGGATGCGTATCGGCGGCTCACGGGGAGAGGTCTGTGACGGCAGCGAGATGAGAATCGCCCCCGAGGGCTGGCCGTTCATCGCCACCGCGTGGACCCTCGGGGCCGCGGCGGCGCTCGTCGCGGCGCGGTGGGGCGGCGCCTGGTGGGCCCCGACGGCCGCGCTCGGGCTGCTGGCGATCTGGGTCGTCGCGTTCTTTCGCGATCCGCTCCGGGCCGGGCCGCGCGGAACCCGCTACGTGCTCTCGGCCGCCGAGGGGAGGGTGGTGCACGTGACCGAAGTGGACGAGCCGATGTACCTGAAGGAACGGGCGGTGCGGATCTCGACCTTTCTCTCGGTGTTCGACGTGCACGTCAATCGCTACCCGGTGGACGGGACGGTGGAGCTGGTGCACTACAACCCGGGCAAGTTCCTGCATGCGGCCAAGGAGAAGGCGAGTCTCGACAACGAGCAGGCGTCGATCGGGCTGCGCGGGCCGCACGGGCGCGTGCTGGTGCGGCAAATCGCGGGCTCGGTCGCCCGCCGGATCGTCACCGACGGGCAGCCGGGCGACTGCGCGGCCCAGGCGTCCCGGCTCGGGCTGATCCGCTTCGGCTCTCGCACCGACGTTTTCCTGCCGCTCTCCGCCCGTCCCGCGCTGAAGGTGCGTCCCGGTGACCGCGTCCGCGTCGGCGGCACGGTGCTGGCGGAGTACCCGTGAGCCAGCCGCCGTTCCGCCCCTTCGGCATGCGGCGCGTCGTCATCGTCGTGCCGAGCCTGTTCACGCTCTTCAATCTGTTCTTCGGGATCTGGTCGATGGTGCTCGCCACCCGAGGCGAGTTCTACCGGGCCGCCTGGTTCATCGTCTTCGCCGGCATCCTCGATTCGCTCGACGGGCGCGTGGCGCGGATCTCGGGCACCGGGACGCTGTTCGGGGCCGAGCTCGACAGCCTGGTGGACATCGTGAGCTTTGGCGTGGCCCCGGCGTTCCTGATGTACGAGATCGAGTTCGCCAGCGGCGGCCCCGCCGCGTGGATCTTCTGCTACTTCTACGTGATGGCCGCCGCGATCCGGCTCGCGCGGTTCAACGTCACCCAGGCGGGGCGCGCCAAGACCCACTTCATCGGCCTCCCCTCCCCCGCGGCGGGCATGACCCTGGCGACCTATTACCCGTTCACCCAAACCGAGCTGTTTCAGTCGCTGCGCGGCCTGCCGTGGCACCTGCTGCTCACGTTCCTGATGATCGCCCTCACGATCCTGATGGTGAGCAACGTGCACTACGCCACGATGCCGCGCGCCGGCTTCCGGTCCGTGCGCGGGCTCTTGGGCCTCGCGCTGATCCTGGTTATCCTGGTGTTTGGGATCTGGCAGCACGACGTCTTCCTCTTCCCCCTGGGGATTACCTACGTCTGCTATGGGGTGCTGCGGGCCGTGTTGCTCGGCTTCTTCGCGGGGCCCGCCGAAGACGAAGAGACGGAAATCGGCGGGGCGATCGTGATCAACGAATCTGACGCCGTCGCCGAGGCGCGAGAGCGGCGGCGCGGGGGCGGAGGGGGGGCGGGCGCGTGAGCGCGTTCAAGGTGGAGATCCGCGTGATGCCGCGCGCCTCCCTGCTCGACCCCCAGGGCAAGGCGGTGCACCACGCGTTGCAGGCCCTCGGCTTTTCCGACGTCGCCGCCGTGCGCGTCGGCAAGCACCTGGTGGTCGAAGTGCAGGCTGCGAGCCGCGATGAGGCCGCCGCCCGCGCCCGCACGATGTGCGACCGCCTGCTCGCGAATCCCGTGACCGAGGACTATCACGTGGCCGTGGAGACCGCCTGATGCGCCGCGTCGCCGTCGTCGTCTTCCCGGGCTCAAACTGCGACGCCGATACGCTCGACGCGGCACGCGCCGCGGGGTCGGACGCCTACTACGTCTGGCATCGCGACACCGATCTCCAGCAGGCCGAGCTGGTCGTCCTCCCCGGTGGGTTCAGCTACGGCGACTACCTGCGCTCGGGGGCCATCGCCCGCTTCTCCCCGGTGCTCCAGGCCGTGACGGCCCACGCCCGCGCCGGCGGCGCCGTGCTGGGCATCTGCAACGGGTTCCAGGTCCTGTGCGAGGCGGGCCTGCTCCCCGGCGCCCTGATGCGCAACGCCCGCCTCAAGTTCCTGTCGCGGCCCGTGCGCGTTCGCGTGGAGGCGGCGGACACCCCCTTCACCTGCGCGTACGATCGGGGCGAGGAGCTGACGCTGCCGATCGCCCACGGGGACGGCCGCTACGTCGCCGACCCGGAGACCGCGGCCCTGCTCGAAGCGGACGGCCAGGTGGTCTGGCGCTACGTCGGGGAAAACCCGAACGGCTCGACCAACGACATCGCCGGCGTGTGCAGCGCCGGCCGCAACGTGGTGGGTATCATGCCGCATCCGGAGCGGCGCACCGTTCCGGTCTTGGGCGGTCAGGATGGAGCCCGCGTCTTCCTCTCTATGGAGGCTCGCAATGCGACGCAGCACGCTGGCGATATGCGCGCTGTTGACGGTCGCCACCTTCGGGTGTGACAAGTTGCAGCAGGCGTGGGACCAGGTCCGGGGGAAGCGCACGACTCAGACGCCCCCTCCGCCACGACCGACCCCCCAGTCCGCGACCGATACTGGCGCCGCTCGCGTCGCAGCGGCGCCGCAGGAGCAGCAGCGTCCGGACCGGCCGCCCCGGCCTCCGACGCTGCCGGGCGCACCCGTCCTGCGCGACGTGCCGTACGTGTCCAACGACACCGGGACCATCGCGCCGGGAATGGCCGAGCGGGAGATCTACGCCCTGTGGGGCGCCCCGGCGGCGGTGCGGCGCGTGGGCGAGTTCACCTACCTGTTCTTCAACAACGGGTGCGAGTACACCTGCGGAACGATGGACGTCGTGACGCTGCAGAACGGCCAGGTCGTCGACGCGATCGTGCGCTGGGACGGCCACCGCTACGCCGGGGAATCGTCCTCGCCGCCGGGGAAGATGCCGGTCCCGAACGTCGGCGGCGACACGTTGCGAGTGCCACCGCCATGAGTCCGGAGAAGCCGAGCAAGAACGAGGACGAGTACTTCGCGCGGCGGGACGCCGAGCTGTTGCGCCAGCAGCGCGCAGCGGCGCAAAAGGCCGCGGCGGAAGTCGAACGGAAGTCGCACTACATGAAATGCCCCAAGTGCGGGTTCGATCTGATCACCGGGGACTGGCACGGCGTGCAGATCGACCAGTGCACGAACTGTCACGGCATCTGGTTCGACGCCGGCGAGGCCGAGAGTCTCGTCAAGTCGGACGAGCCAGGAGCGATGGGCCGCGTGTTGCGCGCGGTGATGCGCGGCGTCTCCGGCGCCAAGGCTCGGAAAGGGTGACCCCGGAACTCGTCCGCGAGCACAACCTCACTCCCGACGAGTACGCCCGCATCGAGGCCATGTTGGGGCGCGCCCCCACGTTGCCGGAGCTGGGCATCTTTTCCGCCTTGTGGAGCGAGCACTGCTCCTACAAGCACTCCCGGCCGGTCCTCAAAACGTTTCCCACCACGGGGCCGCAGGTCATCCAGGGACCGGGGGAAAACGCCGGCGTGCTGCGCCTCCCGGACGGGTGGGCGGTCGCCTTCAAGATCGAGTCGCACAACCATCCCTCCGCCGTCGAGCCCTACCAGGGCGCCGCGACGGGGGCGGGCGGCATCCTGCGCGATGTCTTCACGATGGGCGCCCGGCCCGTCGCGCTCCTCAATAGCCTGCGCTTCGGATCGCTGGACGACGCCCGCAACCGGTACCTGTTCGCAGGCGTCGTCCGCGGCATCGGTGACTACGGTAACTGCGTCGGCGTGCCGACGCTGGGCGGCGAAGTGGACTTCGCTCCCGGCTACGGCGGCAACCCGCTGGTGAACGCGATGTGCGTCGGGATCCTGAAGGAGAAGGACTTGATTACCGCCGCCGCGCACGGCGTGGGCAACGTGCTGCTGGTCGTCGGCTCCAGCACCGGCCGCGACGGCATCCACGGCGCCTCCTTCGCGTCCGAGGAGCTGACGCGCGAGAGCGAGCGACGGCGGCCCCAGGTTCAGGTCGGCGATCCCTTCACGGAGAAGCTGCTCCTCGAGGCCAGCCTCGAGCTGATCGCGTCGGGGCACATCGTGGCCATCCAGGACATGGGCGCCGCCGGCCTCACCTCGTCCTCCGCCGAAATGGCTGCGCGCGGCGGCGTGGGGGTCGAGATCGACCTGGCCAAGGTGCCGACCCGGGAGCCGGGGATGACGTCCTACGAGATCCTGCTCTCCGAGTCGCAAGAGCGGATGCTCGTCGTGGCGAAGGCCGGCCGGGTGGCCGAGGTCCGCGCGATCGCCGCCAAATGGGAGCTCGACGCGACGCCGATCGGGCGCGTCACCGACGACGGCATGTACCGCTGCACCTGGGGCGATGAGGTGGTGGTCGAGATCCCAGGCCGACGACTGATCGACGACTGCCCGGTCTATCACCCGGAAGCGAAGGAGGATCCGGCGATCGCGAAGCTGCGGTCGGAGCGGCCGGGACCTGGTACCAGGTACCCGGTACCGGGTGACGCGCTCCTGCAGCTTCTCGACCACCCGACCATCGCCTCCAAACGCTGGGTCTTCGAGCAATACGACTCCACTGTTCAGGCAAGCACCGTCGTCGCGCCGGGCGGCGACGCCGGCGTGCTGCGCGTGCGGCACACGGACTTCGGGATCGCGGTGGCTACCGATTGCAACGCGCGGTATGTGTTCCTCGACCCCTACGAGGGTGGTAAGGCGGCGGTCGCCGAGGCGGCGCGCAATGTCGCCTGCACCGGGGCACGGCCGCTCGGAATCACGGACTGTCTCAACTTCGGCAGCCCCGAGCGGCCGGCTGTGTTCCACCAGTTCCGGGAGGCCTGCCGCGGCATCGCGGATGCGTGCCGCGCGTTCGCCACTCCCGTCACCGGAGGCAATGTCTCCTTCTACAATGAGAGCCCGACCGGCGCGGTGGACCCGACACCCGTGGTGGGGATGGTCGGTCTTCTCACGCGCGTGGACCGCGCGGTGCAGAGCCACGCCCGGGCAGCGGGAGACCGCGTGGTGATCCTGGGAGAGACACGTGCCGAGCTGGGCGGCTCCGCGTTTTGGGAGGTGGTGCTGGGGTTCGTGGGCGGCCAGCCGCCCCGCGTGGACCTCGAGGCAGGCTCGCGGCTCGTGCACCTGCTCGTGGCGGGCGCGGAGCGCGGCCTGTTCCACTCGGCCCACGATTGCTCCCAGGGCGGATTGGGCGTCGCGTTGGCGGAGGTCACGATCGGGGGGCCGTACCAGGACGCGGGATTTGGCCTCGACGCCGACTTGACCGCGCACGGCGCACCGCTCACCGCGCACGACCTGCTCTTCAGCGAATCGCACGGCCGCGCCCTGATCACGTGCGCTCCGGAGCGGGTGGCGGCGGTGGAAACGCTCGCGCGGGAGATGGGCGTGCCGGTGCTCCGCGTCGGCACGGTGGGCCCGCCGAACGGCAGGTTCCGCGTCGCGCTGCGGGACGGGGCGATCGACGAGCCCATCGCCCGGTTGCGCGACGTATATTTCAACGCGATCCCCCGGCGCATGGGAGACTGACAGCTCGATGTGCGGCATCATCGGCGTTTCCGGCGTATCAGACGCGGCCCGCGTCGCGTATCTCGGCTTGTACAGCCTGCAACACCGCGGCCAGGAATCGGCCGGGCTCGTCACCGTGGACGGTGAAGGCGCCGCGCGCTCCCATCGCGGCATGGGACTCGCCGCCGACGTCTTCAGCGACGCCGTGCTCGCCGGTCTCCAGGGCGACGTCGCCATCGGCCACACCCGCTACTCGACGGCCGGCTCGTCGGTGCTCGCCAACGCCCAACCGATTCTCGCCGGCTACCGCGAAGGCCCCCTGGCGCTGGCTCACAACGGCAACCTCACCAACGCCGAGCAGCTGCGGACCGACCTCGTCGAGAAGGGGTCGATCTTCCAAACGTCGTCGGACAGCGAGGTGCTGATCCACCTGATCGCCCGCTCCGAAGCGCGTGAGCCGGAAGACCAGCTGCTCGACGCCCTGGAACGCGTCGAAGGCGCCTACTCGCTGGTCGTCACCGTGGGACGGACGCTGTACGCTATCGTCGATGCGCGCGGCTTCCGGCCGCTGTGGCTGGGCCGGCTGGGGAGCGGCCATGTGGTGGCGTCGGAGACGTGCGCGCTCGACCTGATCGGCGCGACGCCGGTCCGGGAGCTCGAGCCGGGCGAATTCCTGCGCATTCACGGCGCCGACGTAGACCGCCTCCCTTCCTTGCCCGCCAAGCCGCACCGGCGCTGCGTGTTCGAGCTCGTGTACTTCTCGCGGCCCGACAGCACGATCTTCGGCCGATCAGTCGACCGGGTGCGCCGCGCGCTGGGACGCGAGCTGGCGCGTGAGCACCCCGCGCCCGGCACCGACTGCGTCTTCTCCGTCCCCGACTCCTCCAACGCGATGGCGCTCGGGTTCGCCGAAGAAGCGGGCCTGAAGCTCGAGCACGCGCTCATTCGCAACCATTATGTTGGTCGCACGTTCATCAATCCGACCCAAGCCGGGCGGAACGCGAAGGTCAAGATCAAGTTCAATCCGGTGCGCGAGGTGCTCGCGGGCAGGAAGGTCGTCGTGGTGGACGACTCGCTGGTCCGGGGCACCACGAGCCGGGGCCTGGTGCAGATGATCCGCCAGGCGGGCGCCCGCGAGGTCCACTTCCGCGTCGCCTCCGCCCCGATCACCGGCCCCTGCTACTACGGCATCGATACGCCCACCAAGAGCGAGTTGATCGCGTCGAGCCACTCGCTCGAGGAGATTCGCCGCCACCTGGGCGTCGAGACACTGGGGTATCTATCGCTCGCGGGCATGCTGCGCGCCGCTGGCGGCGACTCCGCCGAGTTCTGCCACGCCTGCTTCTCGGGCGACTATCCCACGGCAATTCCCGACGAGGCCCTCGCCGGGGCGCGGCACGCCGCTCCGCTCCAACCCGCCTGACCCGCTGTGCCGAGTCTCGCGCGCTGGGTCTACTTCTTCGGCAACGGCCGGGCCGACGGCTCCGCCGCCATGCGGGACATCCTGGGCGGCAAGGGCGCCGGGCTCGCCGAGATGGCGAACCTCGGCCTCCCGGTCCCTCCGGGCTTCACCATCTCCGCCAAGCTGTGCCTCACCTACCTCGAGCACGGCACCTTCCCCGACCACCTGCGTGAGGAGGTCGACCGCCACCTGAAGCACCTCGAGCGGGTCACCAAGAAGAAGTTCGGCGACCCGCAGAATCCCCTGCTCGTCTCAGTGCGCTCGGGCGCCGCCGTCTCGATGCCGGGCATGATGGAGACGATCCTGAACCTCGGGCTGAACGACGCCACGGTGCAGGGCCTCATCGCCGGCTCGGGGAATCCGCGGTTCGCATACGACTCCTACCGCCGGTTCGTGCAGATGTACGGCGATGTCGTGTTCGACCTCGGCAAAGAGCCGTTCGCGGAGGCCCTGGACGCGGCGAAGAGTCGCCGCCGCGCCAAGCGCGACATCGACCTCCCGGCCGACGACCTGCAGGCGCTGGTGCAGGAGTTCAAGGCGATCATCCAGTCGCGCACCGGCCTGCCCTTCCCAGACGCCCCGCAGCACCAGCTGTGGGGCGCCATCGAAGCGGTCTTCAAGAGCTGGCGCACGCGCCGCGCGATCGACTACCGTCGCGTCCACGGCATCCCCGACGACATGGGGACGGCCGTGAACGTAGTGGCGATGGTGTACGGCAACATGGGCGACGACTGCGGCACCGGGGTCGCGTTCACGCGCGACTGCCGCACCGGCGAGCGCGTCCTGAACGGCGACGTGCTCACGAACGCCCAGGGGGAGGACGTCGTGTCGGGCGCGCGCACGCCGGAGTCGATCGCACGCCTGAAGCGGGGCAAGCTCGCCAAGGTGTACCGCGACCTGCAGCGCCTGGCCGAGAAGCTGGAGCGACATTTCAAGGACGTGCAGGACATCGAGTTCACGTTCGAGCACGGCAAACTGTACATGCTCCAGACGCGCCGGGCGCAACGCACCGGCCTCGCGGCCGTCCGGAGCTCCGTCGAGATGGTCGCCGAGGGGTTGATCAGCGAGGACGAGGCGGTGCAGCGGATCCCGCCCCAGGACCTCGATCAGCTGTTCCATCCGATGGTGGACCCGCGCGCGGCGGTCACGGTGCTGGCGAAGGGGCTCCCCGCCTCCCCCGGCGCGGCGAGCGGCGAAGTGGTGTTCGACGCCGACGAGGCCGACGCCCTCAAGAAGAAAGGCCGCGACGTTATCCTCGTGCGCCCCGAGACCTCCCCCGAGGACTTTCACGGCATCGTCGCGGCGCGCGCGGTGCTCACGGCGCGCGGCGGCATGACCAGCCACGCGGCAGTGGTGGCGCGCGGGATGGGCAAGACGTGCGTCGTCGGCGCGAAGGACCTCGACGTCGACCCTGCGGCCGGCCGGTTCCGGGCCAACGGGCGCGTCGTGAAGCGCGGCCAAGTGATCACCGTGGACGGGACCACCGGCCGGGTGATCCTGGGCGCCGCCAAGCTCGTCGAGCCCAAGATCGGCACGCACTATGCCAAGCTCATGAGCTGGGCGGACGCCCGCCGCCGGCTGCGCGTGCGCGCCAACGCCGATACCCCGGCCGACGCCCGCCGGGCGCGCGAGTTCGGGGCCGAGGGGATCGGCCTGTGCCGCACCGAGCACATGTTTTTCGAAGGCAACCGCATCAGCGCGATGCGCGAAATGATCGTTGCTCCCGACGAGGCGGGTCGCCGCCGCGCCCTCGCCAAGCTGCTGCCGATGCAGCGCGCCGACTTCGAGGGGATCTTCGAGGCCATGGCCGGCCTGCCGGTCACGATTCGCCTGCTCGATCCCCCCCTCCACGAATTCCTGCCGCACACGCGAGAAGAGGTGGCCGGCCTCGCCAAGGTCATGAAGCTCCCGACCGCCAAGCTGCAGCGACTCGTCGATTCGCTGGTCGAGGCGAACCCGATGCTGGGGCACCGCGGTTGCCGTCTCGGCATCAGCTACCCCGAGATCACCGAGATGCAGGCGCGGGCGATCTTCGAGGCGGCGGGCCGCGTCGCGGGCCGGGGCACGAAGGTCACGGTCGAGGTCATGGTGCCGCTCGTGGCGCACGTGGAGGAACTGGTGCGCCAGGCCGAGATCATTCGGCGCGTGGCGCAGGAGGTGTTCCACGGCGAGGGCCGGGCGGTGCCCTACCTGGTCGGCACGATGATCGAGCTGCCCCGCGCGGCGCTCACCGCCGACGCCATCGCCAAGCAGGCGGAGTTCTTCTCCTTCGGGACGAACGACCTCACGCAGACCACGTTCGGCCTGTCACGCGACGATGCGGGGCGCTTCCTGCCCCTGTACGTCGAGCGGGGCATTCTGCCGGAGGACCCCTTCCAGGTCCTCGACCAGACAGGGGTGGGGAAACTGATCGAGCTGGCGGTGCGGCTGGGGCGCGGGACGCGCCACAACCTCAAAGTCGGGATCTGCGGCGAGCACGGCGGCGAGGCGAGCTCGGTGAAGTTCTGCCACCGGGCGGGGCTGAACTACGTGTCGTGCTCGCCGTTCCGCGTGCCGATCGCCCGCCTCGCCGCGGCCCAGGC
>DASYQX010000108.1:0-49190 GCA_036004985.1 Gemmatimonadales bacterium | reverse complement strand
GAAGCCGTGCCGCGGTCCGAACGCCGACCGCACCCAGCGGTAGATCCCGCCTTCGCCCGGATCGAGATCCGCGAGCTCGCGGACGGCCGCCGCGGACGGCAGGAAAAACGTGACCATCGCCAGCAACCAGAGGAGCAGGCTCGCCGGACCGAAGGCGCTGGCGGTGGTCAGCCAGCGCAGTCCCACGATCGCCGTAATGTTGAACAGCACGACGTCGCGCAGCGTCATCACCCGGGGCAGCGAGGCTTGGGTCATGCCCCCTAACTTACGCTGGCCATTTCCCCTTGCCATTTCCGGGCTTCGTGGGTAAGCTGTACCACCGCTAACCACATAGACTTCGAGGCTGCGTGCGGACCGAGACCCTGCAGCACATCGCGCTGTTCGATAAGTGCAAGAACTTCACCCGGGCGCGCGAGATCCAGGCCGCCGGGCTGTACCCGTATTTCAAGCCGATCTCCCAGTCCGAAGACACCGTCGTCGTCATCGAAGGCCAGGAACGGATCATGATGGGCTCCAATAACTACCTGGGGCTCACGCATCATCCGGAGGTCCTGTCGGCGGCCAAGGCCGCGCTGGAGCGCTACGGCTCGGGGTGCACCGGCAGCCGGTTCCTGAACGGGACGCTGGACCTGCACGAGCAGCTCGAGACGGAGCTGGCGGAGTACTTCGGGAAAGAAGCCTGCCTGGTGTTCTCGACGGGCTACCAGGCGAACCTCGGCCTGATCTCGGGTCTGGTGGGCCGCGGCGACGTGGTCTTCCTCGATAAGCTCGACCACGCGTCGATCGTGGACGGGGCGAAGATGTCGCACGGCGAAACACTCCGCTTCAATCACGGCGACCTGGCGGGCCTCGAACGCAAGCTGCAGCGCGTCCCCGAGGGCACCGGCACGATGATCATCGTGGACGGCGTCTACTCGATGGAAGGCGACATCGCCGACGTCCCCGGCCTGCTCCGGATCGCCCAGCGGTTCGGCGCGGCCCTGGCCATCGACGACGCGCACTCGGTGGGCGTGCTCGGCCCCAACGGGGACGGCACGGCGGCCCACTTCGATCTGGTGGACGAGGTGGACCTCATCGTCGGCACGTTCTCGAAGTCACTGGCGTCGATCGGCGGGTTCGCGGCGGGCACCGACACGGTGATTCACTTCCTCAAGCACCACAGCCGGCCGCTGATCTTCACGGCCGCGCTGCCGCCGTCGAACACCGCCGGCGTGCTGGCGGCGCTGCACGTCCTGCAGCGCGAGCCGGAGCGGCGCGAGTGCCTGTGGAACAACACGCGCCGGCTCCAGACCGGACTGCGCGGGCTGGGCTTCGACATCGGCCCGACAGAGACACCGATCGTGCCGGTGCTGATCGGGCCGCTCGAGAAGACCTTCCTCTTCTGGCGCCAGCTGTTCGACGCCGGGGTGTTCACCAACCCCGTCGTGCCGCCCGCCGTGCCGCCGTCCCAATGCCGGCTGCGGACCAGCCTCATGGCCACCCACACCGCGGAGCAGGTCGACTTCGCCCTCGAGACGTTCGCCCGGCTCGGGAAAGAGCTGGGGGTCGTCTGAGCGCAGTGGAGATCGTGCCCGTCTCCGACGGGCACGGTCTCGATCGCTTCATCGCCTTCCAGTACGAGCACCACCGCAACGACCCCCTGTGGACGCCACAGCTCCGCCGGGACGTCCGCACGCTGTTGTCCCCCACGAAAAACCCGTTCTTCCAACACGCGGAAGCCCAGTATTTCGTCGGACGGTCGGACGGTCGGACGGTCGGACGGATCGCCGCCATCAAGAACGACGCCCACAACCGCACCTGGAACGACAAGGTCGGGTTCTACGGGTTCTTCGAGTGCGTGGACGACCAGGCCGTGGCGCGAGCGTTGTTCGACGCCGCGGCCGGGTGGCTGCGCGAGCGCGGCTGTGACACGATGCGCGGGCCGATGAGTCCGTCCATCAACGACGAGTGCGGCCTGCTGGTGGAGGGATTTCACACCCCGCCGACGCTGATGATGCCCCACAACCCGGCCTACTACGTCGCCCTGCACGAGCGCGATGGGTTCGTCAAGGCGAAAGATCTGTGGGTCTTCGAGGGCACCGGCGCCGAGCCACCGGAGCGCCTCGTGCGCGCGGTCAGCCTGCTGGCGGAGCGCAAAGGCATTACGCTGCGGCCCCTGAACCTGAAGCGCTTCGCGGCCGAGGTGGAGCTCGTGAAGCGGCTCTACAACGCCGCGTGGGAGAAGAATTGGGGCTTCGTCCCGATGACCGACGCGGAAATCGATCACCTGGCCAAGCAGCTCAGGCCCGTGGTCGTCCCCGATCTCGTGTGCTTCGCCGAGCGCGCCGGCCAGGTGATCGGGTTCGCCGTCGCGCTGCCCGACTTCAACGTCGCGCTGCGGCACAATCGGTCGGGCCGGCTCTTCCCCGGCATCCTCAAGATCCTGTGGCACGCGCGCAAGATCTCGCGGCTCCGCATCATGCTGCTCGGCGTTCTCAAGGAATACCGCCACATCGGCGTGGACGCGTTGATGTACCACTGGATCTGGACCAAGGGCACGGCGCGCGGTTTCACCTGGGGTGAAGCGGGGTGGATGCTCGAGGACAACGCACCGATGAACAACGCCGCCACCCGGCTCGGCTTCCGGCGCTACAAGACCTACCGCGTCTACGACAAGGCACTGTGAACGTCTTCGTGACGGGCGGCACCGGCTTCGTCGGTGCGCACCTGGTGCAGGCGCTCCAGGCCCGCGGCGACCGCGTCACTTGTCTCGTGCGGCGACCCGAGCTGGCGGAGCGTCTCGGCTGGCGCGACGTGCGGCTGGTGCGCGGCGATCTCGACAACCCCGAGGCGCTGCGTCAGGGATGCGCCGGCGCGGAGCTGGTGTTCCACGTCGCCGGCAAGATCGTGGCGCGAGACGCCCTCGAATTCATGGCGACGAACCGGGACGGCACGGCCAACGTCCTCGAAGCGGCGCAGGAGCACGGCGTCCAGAGGTTCCTGCTCGTCTCCTCGCTCGCGGCGGCGGGACCTACGGTCCCGGGACAGCCGATCGACGAGACCCGACCGCCAGCGCCGGTGACCGATTACGGGCGCTCGAAACTGGCCGCGGAGGTGCTGGTTCGGGCCATGCCGTTCCCGTGGACGATCGTCCGTCCGCCGGTGGTGTACGGGGAGTGGGACCGCGGCACGCTCAAGATCTTTCAGCTCGCCAGGCGCCGGGTGGCGCCGGTGTTCGGGAACGGCTCGCAGGAGCTCTCGGTGATCCACGCCGACGACCTGGCGCGGGCCCTGATCGCGGCGGCTACGACCGCCGCCGCGGCCGGCCGCCTCTACTTCGCTGCCCACCCGACACCCACGACGAGCCGCGACCTCCTGCTCGCGTGCGCTCGCACGCTCGGCGACACGCCGCGCATCGTGCCGGTGCCCGCCGTCGTGGCACGCGGCGTGCTGTGGGCGGTGGGCTCACTGGCGCATCTGGCGGGCCGCGCCACCTTTCTGTCGGCAGACAAGGCGAACGAATACCTCGCGCCCGCCTGGACTTGCCGCGCCGACGCGCTGACCCGGGATACGGGGTGGCGCGCCGGGATCGACCTCGACACCGGGCTGCGCCGCACGGCCGCCTGGTACCGGGAGGTGGGATGGCTGTGACGGAACGGCGGTTCACCCGGATCGATCTCGCGACGCTCGCGTACGTGGGGCTCGCGACCGTCGCGGTGCTGCTGTCGTTCGAAGGCGACGACATTCCGGGGTGGCCGTGGCTGCTGCTGTCACACGCGCTGCTGGTGACGCTGGTGCTGCTCGCTCCGCGAGCGCGCGCCGCGGGCCCGGTGGGCCGGTTTCTCGGCGACTGGTACCCCATGCTGCTGCTCGCCGCGTTCTACGGGGAGATCGGCGTGCTCACGCTCGATGCCGGTTTCCAGAACGACTTGGCGATCCAGCGGCTCGAGGCGTGGGTGTTCGGATCGCAGGTCTCCTACAGCTGGATCCGTGAGCTTCCCAACCCCCTGCTCTCGTGGATTCTGCACGCCTGCTACCTGGCCTACTATCCCATCCTCTTCGCCGCGCCGCTCGGTCTGTGGCTGGGGGGCCGTCGCGACGAGGCGCGGCATACGATCTTCGCCGTGGTGGTGACCTTCTACCTCTGCTACGTGGTGTTCCTGTTCTTCCCGGTGGCCGGGCCGCGGTATGCCTACGACGCGGCGCAGAACGCGGCCACCGGCGTCGGGCCGGCGCGCGTGGCGCAGTGGCTCCTCGACCGCGGAGACTCCTGGGGTGCGGCGTTCCCATCCTCGCACGTCGCTGCAGCGGTCGTCGCGACCGGCATGGCGCTGCGCTATCAGCGCCCCCTCGGGCTCGTGCTGCTGCCGTTCACGGGGGGCCTGATCCTGGCCGTGGTCTACGGCCAGTTCCATTACGCGGTGGACGCGATCGCCGGCCTCGTCGTCGCGGCGCTGATGCTGGGCCTGATGCAGACGGCGGACGTGGAGGCGCCGCGCCGCGTGCCGGCCCGGCGGCTGGGCGTCGAGGCCGGGCCGAGCAGCTAAGGTCGGCGAAGCCGCGGCCAGAAGCGGCCGGTGGCGCGCTGGTACACCGCGTACGCCGCCCCGAACCGCGACGCCCGAAGGCGACGCTCTTCCCGCGCCGCCGTCAAGCTGAGCGCGGCGAGTCCCCAGCCCAGAACGGCGCCCGTCCCCGGATGCGGATACAAGACGACGACGGCCGCCAGCGCCAGCGCGTACGCGACGTAAAACGGATGGCGCACCCAGCGGTACGGACCCCGGGTGACGAGCTCCTCGGGCGCGTCGTGTGGCTGATGCCAGAGCGCGACCCGGACGCGGTGCGCGTGCAGCGCCGCGAGCATCAGGCCGATCGATGCGAGCGCGAGGGGAATCGCCGCGAGCTGGAGCCGGTCGGTCACCGGCGGCAGGACTCCGGCCGCGGCAGCGAGCGCGAGCGCCGGCGCGACGAAGAACGGTGCCGCGGTGACCCACCAGCGTGCGTTGAGTCCTCCGCGCCGCCGAAAGAAGAAGAGGGCCAGGAGCCCGAACACCGCGAAGTTCAGCATGACGAGGCTGAGCGCAACCGGGTTCACGCAGCGATCCTCCATCCGAACTCGACGAGCAGGGCGCGGTACACGAGGGCGTCCGCGGCCGCATAGCGACGCATCGTCTCGCGCACCACGTCCGGGGCCTGCGCGTCGAGCCAGCGTTTTACCCACGTCAGGTGGCCCTTCTCCTCCTCCAGCATCCGCCGCAGGGTCGCCGCGACGGTGGGGTGCGTCGCGGGGCGCTTGAGGTGCTCCGTGAAATGCCGGTACACGCGGCGCTCGAACACCTGCGTCAGTGCCAACACCTCGAGGAGCGTGAGCGGCGTGCCGACCGCGGCGGCGTACCGGGCTTGGTACGTGTCGCGGATGGGCCAGGGGCGCCCGCCGAGCGCGAGGATCGTCTCCGTCCAGAGCTGAGCGTGCATCACCTCTTCCCCCGCGTGCCGCGTCAGGTCGAGGATGAGCTGCGGGTCGCGCGCGCGGCGCACGAGCGCGCCAAGAATCAGCCCGCCGTGCAGCTCCGAAGCACGGTAGAAGTTCAGCGTGTCGAGTTCCTGCCGCGTGATGTCCATGGCGCCCTCCTCAGAGGCTCGCTTTCAGGTGATCGACCAAGCGCACGCCGCACAGGCGCTCCACCCGCTGCGCGAAGGTGCGGATCGCGACCGGGTCGCCGGGGAAGGCGACCGGTACTTCGCCGACCGCCTCCTCGCCGAAATGCTGGAAGTGCGCCGCCGCCTCCAGCACCTGCGGCACGACGCCGGCGTCGGCCGCGATGCGCTTGGCCAAGAGATCGGACGCGTTCTGCGCGTGCCGGACCTCGTCCGCCGCCAGGTAGCGCAGCAGGCGGGCGAGCACTGGCTCCCTGGCCCGCTCGGCGGTCCGGCGGAAGAAGTAGGCCGCCAAATGCTCGGACAGCATGAACTCCACGAGGCGCTCCACCAGCTCCTCGGGCTCAACGGGGGCGGCCGCGCCGGCCCGGCGCATCGCGACGATTTCCTCGTCGGTAATCGCGGGCTCGTAGCCGACCACGTCGAGATAGCGGCGCAGCACGTGGAAATGCTTGAACCCCTCGAACAGCTCGAGTGAGAACACCGCCGACGCGTCCACGTCGTCCCACGTCAGCTTGAGCAGGCGCGCGAGGTTCACCGGGTGGAACGCTTCGATCAATGCGGCCGCGCGCAGGCCGGCGAGGATGTCGGGCTGCGTGCGCGCGAGCCGCGCGTCGATCGCATCCCAGCGGACGTCGCGCTCCACCGACCAGGCGCCCCGGTCGGCCGCCCGGGCGTGCCGCGCGTACAGCCGCGCCGTGCCCATCAGTCCGCCACCGGCCAGGCCGCGGCGTCGGGGCCGTGGGCGAGCAAGAACGCCAGCGTCCACCGCTCCAGGCCGAAGGCGACACAGGCGCTCGCAGCCGGCGAGCCGTCGGGCAGCCGGATGGCGAACGCGTCGCCGAAGAACGTCTCGTGGTTGTTGAACGAGGCCGCCGCCATCGCGTGCAGGACCAGCTCCTGTTTCAGGACCTTGAGCTGTTGCAGCAATGCCTTGCCCCGGCCCGTCGGCGCAAAGAACGGGTCGTTCGCCTGCACGACTTCACCGCCCAGGCCCAGCGCCCGCGCCAACGCGGTCGCCCGCTCGCGGCCACGCACTCGGAATGCTTCGACCTCCGCCGCCGGCCCCACACACACGATCTCGCGCATCGTGAACGCCCACCCTCGCGCCAGGGGCGTGATGCGGGCGCCCTCGTGGCGCCAACAGGTGGCCTGCGCCGTCAGCGTTTCGGACTGCGCGAGCGTGCGGCCTGCCAGTGCGGCGTAGGCGTGGTAGCACACCGCGGGGGGCAGCGCCGCGCCGGCGGGCTCGAGGGCCCGCCGCGCCGCCGCGGCGGGATCGGCATCGGTCGCGACCCATTCGAGCACCGCCGGGTCGGTCGAGAGGTGCGAAGCCGCCGTGAGCCATTGCGGGAACGATCGGAAGTACTCGGCGCGCACCAACGTCTCGAAGGCGAGCCCCGTCGGCATGAGCCACTCGTCGTCGGTCTCGGCCGCGGCGAGGCGGGCGATCGCGCGGTCCAGCGCGCGGTACAGGCGTAAGGCGTCGCCGCGGAGCCCGACCAGTCCCGGCGCCGCTTCCCACAGCTCGCCCCGCTCGCGCAGGACACCCACCACGTCGTCAGGCGTCCACATGCTCGAGCTCCTGAAGAAAGACGTCCGCGATCCGCTCGACCGTCTGGAAGTTGTCCATCCGGATCTGCGCATCCGGGATCGTCCGCCCGGTCTCCCGCTCCACCCAGGCGATGATCTCCAGGATGCGGATCGAGTTGATCAGCCCGCCCGCGAACAGGGGTGTGGCCGGCGCGATCGGCGTCGCCGCGTGAGGCGCAAAACGCCGGTTCAGCCACTCGAGCAGCCGATCCGCGCGCGGAGTCACGCTGCCTCCTCGCGGCGCAGCTCCGGCCACCGCACCGTCAACAGGTGTGTGCTCATCTGCGTCCAGAACGTTTCGACGGCTGGTGGCGCATGTCCGAGTGCCGCCTCGGCCTCGGTCGTGTCGAACCGCTTGGCGTGGGCGAGCTGCGGCACGAAGTGCGACAGCGACCGCATCGCCCGCTTGAGCGGCTCATCCGCCGTCGCCTCCACGGATCGCGCGAACAGCGCGTATGTGTCGAGATCGGCGATCACCGGCTGGGCGATGTCCTTTCGGCGCCACGCCGGGTCGGCGGCCCAGGTCCGCCAGGTCAGGTCGAACAACCCGCGCAGCGGCAGGGCGCCGGCGCCGGCGCACAGATGGAGCACGCGACCAGCGACGTCGGGGTGCAACGCCAGGCGCGCGACCGCGTCGGCCACGAACTCGGCGGTGACGACGTCGATGGGCGCGTCGTCGCTGCCCGGGATCATCGGCACCAGACCGTGATAGAGGAGGCGCAGCGCCAGGTGCACGGAGTTGACCTGGCTGATCTGTCCCGCGGGCGCATCGCACACGATGGCCGCGGGACGGAAGATCACCCACTCGCACGCGCCCCCGACCGCGCGGACGAGCTGCTCGGCCTCGTACTTCGATTGTTCGTACGCGTTCACCCAGCCCGTGTCGGCGCCGTTGTCGCGCTCCGCGATCCGGCCGCAGGCGCGGCCCGCGACGAACGCCGTACTGATGAACGCGAGGCGACGCACCTCCGGGCAGGCAGCGGCGAGCTCTACAACGCGGCGCGTGCCCTCGACGTTCGTCGCCCGGGCCACATCGAGCGGCCGGGAGAACACGATGTCCGCGGCGGCGTGCACGACGGCGGTCAGCTCCCGCTGCAAGCGGGCGCGCGTCGCGACGTCCAGGCCGAGACCCGGGCGCAGCAGATCGCCCACGACCGGGAGGACGCGATCCGTCGCGACGCCGAGCCGCGCCGCCGCCGTCACCCACCGCCGGAGGTCGCGCACCAGCACGGCGACCCGCAGGTTCCGATCGGCGGCGAGGAGCCGGGCCAGTACGCCGCCGCCCACGAGTCCGGTGGCCCCAGTGACCAGGATCATCACGCCTCCACCGCGAGCGCGGTCCAGTGTGCGCCATAGCCGTAGGAAAAGAGGACGACCTTGTCCCCCGGCTGCACGGCACCCTGCTCCAGCGCGTCGCGCAAGTTGATGAAGTTGTCGCCCGCCAGCGCATGGCCGCGGCGCGCAATATTGTCCGCCCACAGTCGAGCCCGCGGGAGCCGGACGAGGGACAGGAGAATGTCCCAGCTGCGCCGGCTGACGTTGTGCGGGATCAGCCACGCCACGTCGGAAGACTGCCAACCGGCCTCCGCGATCACCCGTTCGATGACGTGCTTGCTGGTCGGGAAGTACGACGCGACGATCTCGTTCCGCATCGCATCCGCGTCCCAGTAGTAGCCCTTGGTCACGTGCGTCGCGGCCGCGATCCGGTTGCGGGAGCCGCTGCGCTCGACCAGCAGCGCCACCGCCGCATCCGAAGTGCAGTTGAAGAGCGACTCCCGACCGGCATCGGACGGGAAGAACTCCGCCGCGACGCACAGCGCCCGCTCGATCTCGCCGGTGCGGCACAGCGCCCGGGCAATTCGGACGGCGCCGAACAGCGTGGTACAGGCCAGCTGGTCGAGGCTGATCACCGCCGCCCGCTGCAGGCCGAGCTCGTACTGCAGCCGCGTGGCAGGATATTTGAACCGCTCGGTGGTGCGGAACGCCGCCGTGCCATCCCAGGCCTCGGCGTGAGGCACGAGCGCGAGCGTGCCCGGCGCCCCGCCGTAGATCAGCAGATCGATGCTCTCACGGTCGACCTTCTGTTCCGCGAGGAGCCGCTCGGCGGCGCGGTGCGCGAGCGCGTAGGGGCTCTCGGCCACGGCGACGTGGACCCGCTCGAAGCCGAACTCGGCGAGCAAGGCCGGCGCACTCTCGAGCTGGCCGGCCGCCGCGAGCTCGCCCAGCGAGCGCGAGGTCTCCGGAAAGGCGTACGCGATCCCGCCGATGCAGGGCGTGGTCATGCGCGACCGCCCGGCAGCGTCACGACTGCCAGCAGGAAGCCGGGCCATGGGCGCGCGAGCCACGCCCGCGCGGGCCGCCGGCGCCCGAGCAGCGACAACCCGGCGAGCTGGCCGTCCCGCCCCAGGTGCAGCTCGAGCGCCGTGAAGGGCGTTTCGGCTCGCAGGCCCAACGCCTTCCATGCCGCTTCCTTCAGCACCCACAATGCCGTGAGGTCAACCCGCCGAGCGAGCGACTGCTCGGCCTCGCCGAGGAAGTAGCGCGCGTGGGCGGAGCGGACGGTCCCAGCGCGCTCCAGATCGACGCCTACTCGGTCGGTGCCCACCCCCCTCGCCTGCACGACTACCGCGGCCGCGCGCCCCGCCGCGTGGGCGATCGACAGCGTCAGCGGAACGACGGCCGACAGTCTGGGGAGCCGGACGAGCGGGCGGGTACCGGGGCGAGAGCGCACTTCGATGGCTCGCAGGTCGGAGAGGCCGAGCATCCGCGCTACCGCGCGCTTCGCGGCGAGGCGGCCTGCTCGCCATTCGGCGCGCCGCTCGGCAGTGGGCAACGCGGCGCAGGCGTGCCGCTCCGCCGCAGTCAGGGATGACGCCGCGAGCGGACGGTCAACGTCGAGCGCGAGGGAGTAGGAGTGCACGCGGGGAGGATAGACGCACCTCCCCAAGGTTGAGTCAAGTCGTTGCAATATTAGATGTTGCGCGAGCACGGCGGCGCGAGATCAGGGCCGCGACGAGGAATGCCACCGTGATCGCCAGGGTGCCGGCGAGGAGGACCGAAGTCGAGACGGGCAGCCAGGCTCCGAACGCGGCGTACAGCCACAGCCGAGGAAAGCGGCCGACAAACGTGGCCCACAGGTACTTCCCGATCGGATACCGGATGAGGGGACCGAGCACCCGGGCGACCCAGTAGGGCAGCGGGGTGAACGCGAGTATGACGATCGCCCAGAACGGATTCCACTCGAACAGGTCCGCACTTTTCCTTACCCAGTAGCTCTCCCGTGCCTTGTCGAGCTTCGGGTGAAACACGGCGAAACGATAGAGATAGTAGTTGATGTACTCCATGTAGAGCGTCCCCGCCGTGGCGACGACGGCGACGGCGAGGGGGTCGTACATACTACCCGCTAGGAGCAGGACCGGCTCGTAGCTCGCGGGAAACAGGGGGGAGATCGGCCCGTTCATCACGATCGTGATCATCCCGAACGCGACGAGGCCCGCGATCTCCGGCCACCGGATGGTCGGGTAGATCGCCAGCAGCGCCAGCACCCCCGTGCTGCGGATGACTGCATCCCACTCGGGGGTGCCGCGGGACCGGGCCAACGCCCGCAGGGAGTTGGGCAGCATGGCGGCTACGCCGAAACCACGTAGAGGCGGTAGGCGAAGAACGCGAGCACCGCGCCCTCGAGGATCCACGCCATCGGCTGCCGGTAATAGCCGATGAGCATCTGCCAGCCCCAGTAGCCGGTGTCCTTGAAGAAGGCGAGCGTGAACTTCTTTTTCGAGAATGGCCAGAGGAGCGGCAGGCCCACTGTGCTGCCGATGTCCGCAGCATAGTGCGCCAGGATCGCGATGAGGGCGAACACGGCGTAATGCGGGGAGAACAGGGCCACGATGCCGCTCACGACCAGCGCGAACAGAATGCTGTGCGTGACGGTGCAGTGAAACGAGGGGCTAGCGAACCCGGCCTTCACGACGAGGGAATCCGCGTTCGGGAGGAAGTGCATCCCGAGGCAGAACACTGCCATTTTCGGATTCCAGTCGTAGGTCGCAATCGCGAGCGCGAGCGGGACGTGGCCGGCTTGCATTCAGTCCTCCGTCAGTGGGGGTTCGAAGCGTCGTGTCTCGAGCGACCGGTACGCGGCGAGCACAATCGCGAGGTCGCGCCGTGCCGCGGCGAGGGACATCTCGGGCTCGACGCGCTCGCGGACGCACTGCACGAAGTGCCGCAGCATGGCGCGGTACCCCATCAGGTCGCGCACGCCGGGGAAACGTAACCGGGTGCGCCGCCCCGTGACCAGCGCGAACAGGCCATTGCTCTCGAACGTAATGTTCCCCTCCGTCCCGTAGATCTTCGACAGACCCAGCCCCGCGAGCCGGTTCGTGACGCTCCAGGCGTGCAGCAGCTTCCCCACCGCCCCGCTCTCGAATCGGACCAGGACCTCCAGCCCGTCCTCGAACGGGGCGACGAGTGGGCGATCGCCCTCGGGCCGCGCGGCACACACTTCCCGCACGCCGCCCCCCAACCGGCACAAGTAGTTCACCCAGTGCACGCCCCCCTCGAGCAGCGCCCCGCCGCCCATCAACTCGGCGTCGGCCCGCCAGCCGGTGGGCCGCTGGCGGCCCGCCCGGTTGAGCTCGAAGAACAGCGGCTGGCCGAGGTCGCCCGCGTCGAGATGGCGGCGCAGCACGCGCACCGCCGGCTTGAAGTGGTAGTTCTCGGCGACCATCGCGATCGTGCCGGCGTGGCCCACGGCCGCCTCGATGGCGCTGAGCTCTGCGAGCGTCCGCGTCACCGGCTTCTCGATCAGCAGTGCCTTGCCGCGGAGCGCCGCCAGCGTGGCATGCTCTACATGGAACGCGTGCGGCGTGCAAATCACGACGGCGTCCACCCGCGGGTCGGCGCATGCGGCGTCGTAACTGCCGAACGCTGCCACGCCCCTGTAGCGGCGATTGTACTTCTCCGCCCTCTCCAGGGAGCGGCTGGCGAACAACAGCTCGACCCCGCCGAGCGAGCGCGCCACGCGGCTGTGCACCCGCGCCACCTTCCCGCACCCGAGGAGACACAGGCCCACCCGGTTCACGCGTCTGCTCCCGCCATCAACCCATCCCACTCGCGCACGAGGTAGCGGCCCACGCGCAGCGCATTGGCGGCGATCGTGAGGCTCGGATTCACCCCGCCCGAGCTCGGCATGAAGCTCGCGTCCACCACGAACAGGTTGGGGACGCCGAAAAACCGGCACCACGGATCGAGCACGGCCCGCGTGGGATCGCGACCGAAGCGACAGGTGCCCACGGCGTGCGAGAACGTATTGATGGGTTTGCGGACGCGGATCACGGCCCCGGCCCGGCGCAGCACCCGGGCGCCCTCCCGATACAGCGCCGAGCGCGCCTGGTGATCGCGACGGGTGTAGCGGTGGAACACGCGCGGGATCGGCGCGCCGTATTGATCGGCGAGCGCTGCATCGACTTCCACGCGGTTCTCGGGATGGGGCAGGTCCTGGGCGATGCACAGCAGGAAGACCATCCGATCGGCGGCGCGCGCGCCGATCGTGCCGAGGGGAAAGCCGCCCTCCTCAGCGATGTACTCGGGCGGGGGCACTTGCAGCCCCTGAATCATCCCCCACGGGCCGCGCGGCCCCTGTCCGGTGCCGTCCCCGAAGTAGAAATCGGTGAGCGCCACTTGCTTGTGAAACACGCGCTCGGGATTGGTGCGCGACGGGAAGATGCCGATCACGATTCCGGAGCAGTGCCGCATCAGGCAGCGGCCGATCCACGCTCCGTTCGGCTCGACCGCCTGAAGCCCCGAAGCGAGCAGGAGGGCCGCCGACGGAATCGCGCCTGCGCTGACGACGCACAAGCGGCCGGGCACGAAGAACCGCTCGCCTGTCGCGACGTCCAGGCACTCCACGCCGGCCACCCGGTTGCCGTCCATGCGCAAGCGCAGGACGACCGTGCTGTGCATCACGGTCGCTCCTGCCGAGATCGCCGCTGGCAGGACGGTAACGGAGAGATCGTTTTTCGCGCCGATCTTGCACGGAAACAGGTCGCACGTGAGGCATTGCACGCAGGGCTGTCGCCCGTCCACGGAGGTGAAGTTGATCGCGAGCGGAATGGGGAACGGCTGCAGACCGAGCCGGATCGCGGCATCGGCGACGCGCCGCGCCGGTGCGGAGAACGGCGGCGGGGCGCCGCCATACGGGGCGGTACGCGGCGGCTCCGTCGGATCGCGGCCGGCCACGCCCACGACGCCGAGCAACTCCTCGGCTTCCTGATAGAAGGGTGCCAGCTCGGCGTAGTCGAACGGCCAGTCCACCAGGTCAGGGCAGACGTCGGGATACCGCTCACGCAACCGGAAGTCCGCTTCGCGCAGCCGGAACGACGCGGCTCCGTAGAATACCGATTTGCCTCCCACCGCTTCGTCAGGATAGAAACGCGTGCGCCCGAATCCATAGCGCGGCGTTTCGAACGGCGAGGCACTGCGGTACTTCCGGTCGAGCAGGATGCTGCGCGGATCCCAGGCCGAGTCGTCGCGGTCCACCCACCGGCCGCGCTCGATCAGCAACACGCGCAGCCCGGCGCGGACCGCCGCGAGCGCGACCATGCTGCCGCCAAACCCCGTCCCCACCACCACCAGGTCCCAGGCACCCGTCATAGGACGTCCTTGCTACGGCATCCTTCGGGAAAGGTCAAGGTCGCAGGCGCTCCCGGTACCGCCGGGCTTGCCCCGGGGTGATCATCTCCGTCAAAAGAATCTCGCGCACGATCGGCGCCGCGAGCACGTAGCCCCGGACGTCGACTGCAAGCCAGCGCTCCCATTCGAGCTCGTCCAGCGCGCGCTCCACGGCGGCGCCGTCCAAGTCGGTGGCGGAGACCAGCCCACCCAGCTCGACCCGTTCGCCTCCCGCGGCCGCGGCGGCGAGGACCTGCTGCGCGGGCGCGGAGAGGCCGCGATAGCGCAGGCACACGGCGCCGACGACCGCGGGGGCCAGGTCGCCGGGGAGCGAATCGAGGAGTGTGCGCTGCGGCGCCGGCCACGCCGGCGCGTCCGGCGTCAGCTCGAAGCCGTGGGCCACTGCTTCGGCCATCGCCACGGCGAGGAGCGGGATGCCCGCGGTATCGCGCTCGATGCGGCGAGCCAGGCGGTCAACCTCGTCGCGGCCGTAACGCGGCAGCGCCCAGCGGACGAGCGCGTGCAGCGCCGCGGCATCGAAGCGTCCGAGCCGGACAACCCCGCCCTCGAGGTCGCGCCCGATGCGCGCGCGCAGAGGATCGCAGCGCTCGGCGCCCGGCGCCCCGCGCGCGATGGCGAGCACGAGCAGCACGCGAGACCGCGCGGTGTCGCGCGCCAGTCCAGGCAGGGCGCCCAGAGTCACCCCGTCCAACCATTGCGCGTCATCGATGGCGAGCAGGACGGGACGCTCCTCGGCGGCGGCGGCCACGGCGGCCGAGACGGCCTGCGGCAGCGGGAGCGGTGTGATCGCCGGCGAATGGCGCGCGGCGAGATCGGGCTCGAGCACCGCCAACGCGGCGAGGGCGCCGGGCGGCGCGCCCGCCAACCCCGGCGCATCGGTGACGCCGGCTGCGAGCAGCCCCGCGATGCCGCTCCACGGACGTTCTTGATCCGCCGGCACGGCGCGGGCACAGGCGACGGTGGCGTCCTCGAGCCGGAGCCGGCTCACCAGCTCATCCACCAGCCGCGTCTTCCCCTCCCCCGGCTCGCCGTCGATCAGGACGACCTGGCCGCGGCCCGCCAGCGCGCCGGCCCAGGCCGCGGCTAGCGCCGCCGACTCGTCCCGGCGCCCGATGAGCGGCGGTCGGGGACGCGCCGCCGGCGGCGCCGCCGGGACCCGCCGCCCTGCGCGCACGTCCTGAATGCGGCCGATCAGCCGCTCGGTCTCCGCCGTCGGCTTCGCGCTCAGCTGTTCCGCGAGCGCGCCCGTGATTGCGGCGGCGGCGCGCAGCGCCCCCGCCCGGTCGCCCGCCAGGGCGAGCGCCCGCATCACGGCGCGGGCGGCCGGCTCGTACGCCGCGTCGATGCCGAGCGCCCGCTGCGCCGCTGCGGCGGCGTCGGGCGGCGCGCTCGCGGCGAGGTGCGCCTCCGCCGCCCGCACCAGCGCGTCGACCGTCTGCGTCCGCCACGCCGCCCGCTCGGTCGCGAGCCAGTTCTCGAACTCGTTGGCGCCCTCCACCGCCAGGCCCTCGAGGAATTCGCCTTGCGCCAGGGCGGCCGCGCCGATCCAGTCGCCCTGGGCGCGACGCGCCGCGAACTCGTCGCAGTCGAGCACCAACCCGTCGCCCGCGAGCCGGACCTGGTCGACGTCGGCCTCGACCCGCTCCTCGCCCAGGGCGCGGCGCAGTACGCGCAGCGCCTCGCTCAGCGAGTGACGGGCCTGTCTCTCGTCGCGGTCGCTCCACAGCAGGCCGACGAGGTGCTCGCGGGTGCGGCCGCGGCGCGGGCTGCGCGCCAGGTAGACCAGCAAGGCCAGATGCTTGCGCCACAGCAGCTCCGGCGGTGCATCGGCGCCGTCGATCGTGATGCGGACCGGGCCGAGGACGCGGCAGTGAATGGCGCGGGGCGTTGGCACGGAGGAAGGATAATCTCTACATTCCGCGTCGCCATGAATCCCCCGCCCCTCGAGGTCGTGCAGCGAGCGGTCGGCGACCGTTACGAGGTGCTCTCCCTCGCGGGCGCAGGCGGCATGGGCGCGGTGTACCGCGCACGCCACCGCCAGCTCGGGAACATCGTGGCGGTGAAGGTTCTCCCCCCGGAGGTCGCGACCAGTCGGATGCGCCATGAGCGGTTCCGGCGCGAGGCCTCGGTCGCGGCCCAAATGCAGCATCCTCACCTCGTCCCGGTCTATGAGTTCGACCTGCGCGAGGGGCTGGCGTTCCTCATCATGCCTTTCGTGCGCGGCGTCACGCTGGAGCAGGTGCTCGCCGACCGCCGCCTCGACCCGGCGGCCGCCCTCCGCGTCCTGCGGGAGGTGGGCGCCGCTCTCGACTTCCTCCATCGCCAGGGCGTCGTGCACCGCGACATCAAGCCGTCGAACATCATGGTCGAGGAAGACACGGGGCGGACGCTGCTCACGGACTTCGGCATCGCGCGCACCGAGCCATCCGAGCCATCGACCGGCGGCGGGTTGTTGACCGCGCCGGGCACGCCGCTCGGCACGCCGGCCTACATGGCGCCGGAGCAGGCCGCCGGAGAGGCATCGGTCGACGGGCGCGCCGATCTGTATGCGCTCGCGCTCGTCGCGTTCGAGTCGCTCACCGGGACCCTGCCCTCGCTGCGCGCCGACCGCGCGGCGCTCGCCCGAACGCTGCGCGCGAGCCACCCCGATGTGGGAAGCCTGCTGGCCGCCGCGCTCGTCGCGCCGCTCGCCGACCTGCCGGCCAACCGGCCGCCCACGGCCGCAGCGTGGCTCGCCCTCATCGAGCGGGGCCAGCGGGAGCGCCGCACGCGCCTGGTGCAGGCGCTGGTGGCCTTCGCCGGCCTGGTCGCCGTCGTGCTGGCCGCGGTGGTCGCCCTTTGGCCGTCGCGGCCGACGTCCGCGGCCGTCGCGGTGATGCCGTTCGCCGTGCTGGGAGAATCCCCCTACCCTCCCACGCAGCTTCCCGAATACTTCCTGTCGCGCTTCAGCCCGGTGCCGGAGATGCGCGACGCCGTGTCGTTCGGGCGTGTGCTGGCGGAGACGGGGCCGCAGCCGGTGTCGGCGAGCGACGGAGCGGCGGTCGCGCAAAACCTCGGCGCCGCGTACTTCGTGCAGGCCAGCGTCGCGTTCGCTCGGGACTCGGTAACGCTGACCGCGACGCTGTACGAAGTCGGGAAGCGCTCCCCACGCACGACCGCGACGGCGGCCGGACCGGCCGGCGGGATGTCGACCGTGATGGACGCCGTGTGGGCCAAGATCCTGGGGGGCGGGTTTGCGCCCAATCCCTACGAGACGCTGCCGACCGGTAAGGATGCGATCGCCGCGTACATCAACGCCGACCTCGACTTTCGCCGCGGCGCCTACGACGCCGCACGGGCGGGCTACGACCGCGTCGTCGCCGCCGACCCCAGTTTCGCGGTGGCCCGCTTCCGCCGGGCCCTCGTGGTCGCGCAGACCGATCCCACGGGCGAGCTCGTGCGCACGGCGTTGCGCGGCGCGATCCAGCACCAAACAGGCTTGTCTCCCGCCGACAGCTTGATGCTCGAGGGGTACGCGCTGCTGCTCGAGCGGGGCGACGGCCGCGCGGCCCTCGTCCGGTTTCGCGCCGCCACCGACGCGGCGCCCGGGCAGCCGCTGCCCTGGTTCGTGCTGGGCGAGTTCTACATCCACTTCGGCATGCTGTTCGACGAACCACTCGACGAGGCGTGGACGGCGTTCAGCCGCACGCGCGATCTCGTCCCCCAGTTCGCGCCCGCGATCGCCCACCTGGTCGGGCTCGCCTATCAGCGCGGCGACCCGCGCTACACCGAGCAGTTGATGGACGAGTACCGCCGGCTGGACTCGACGTCGGTCGTGGCCGCCGTGATCGGCGTGGCGGATACCTTGTTGTTCGGCGCGGCCCCGGCCCGGGCGCATCTGGTCAACCAGACGCTGGACCGCCGCGGCTTCGAGGTGCTCGGGTTCCTCGCGTTCCAGGCGGCGGTCGCGGGCACCGACGCCGACCGGCAGGGCCCCGGCCGCCGAGTCCTGCAGGCGCTGGCCCGTCGAGCCGCCACCGAGCCGGAGCGCGCGCGCGCTCTCCGCATGGGCGTCGCGGCGGACCTGCGCTATGGATGGGTGGACAGCGCGCGCGCCCGCTTGCGCCGCGCCGACTCCCCCGCCGCCGTGCGCGAGCGTGACACGTGGGTGCTGCTGGCCCGTGCGACCGGCCTACCGCCCCTGGGCGACGCCGCAGCCGCCACGGCGGCACTGGCGGCCCGCACCCGCGTGGACGGTGACAGCGACGCCGTCGCGCTCTGGCTACTGGCGGTGGGCGGGGTGGAGGGTGCCGGTGATCGGTCACGCGCCGCCGACCGGCTACGCCGGCTCGCCGCCGACAGCGCGCCCCTCCCGGTCAGCTTGGCGCTCGATGTGGAGGCCCGGCGACACCTCGCCGCGCGCGACACCGCCGGCGCGCTGGCTCGCTGGGATGCGGCGACACGCCGCTACGAGGTGCTGGGCGTGCCGTTCGGTCTGGTGGCGTCGCTCTGGCCTCAGCGCCTCGAGCTGGCGCGCGTCGCCGCGGCGGCGCACGACACGTCTCGAGCGGCGCGCGCCTGCGCCACGTTGGCGGTGCCGATCGGCTTCGTGGACCAGGCGGTACTCGGGGAGGCGCAACACCTGTGCGCCCCGTGGCGCGGCGTCAGCTCGGCCCGGTAGCCGCAGCGTCGAGCAGGCGCTGCCGCTGGCCGGGGGTGACCAGGTCCCGGCCCACGATGTCCCGAACGATGCGCGCTACGAACGCGTAGCCGCGCGGATCCGCGACGAGCCAGCGTTCCCACTCCAGCTCGTCGAGCGCGGCGGCGAGCGCGGGGGCGTCCAACCCCGTGGCGCGCCCCACCACGGGCGCGGCCACACGCGCTCCGAGGACCGCCGCGGCGGCGAGCACCAGTTGCGCCGCCGGCGAGAGGCGCCGGAACCCGACGCGGACGGCCCCGACGACCGCCTCGGGCAACTCGCCGGGGAGCGTTTGGTCGAGCGTCTGCAGGGGGCGAGGCCACGCGCCGCCGATGCGGCCCAGGTCGAGTCCGAGGGCGACTGCGTGCAACAGCTCGACCGCGAGCAACGGCAGCCCGGCCGAGTCGGTTGCGACGCGGCGAGTCACACGGTCGATCTCGTTGTCGTCGTAGCCCGGCAGCGCCCAGCGTGCCAAGACGCGCAGCACATCGTCGGAGAGCGGACCCAGGCGAAGCAGCGCGCCGTCCACGTCGCGGCCGACGCGCGACTGCAGCTCGTCGAGCTCGGGCCGCGGGGGGTGCGGCGAGCGGGTGAGCAGCACGCACACCGGCGCCGCCGCCAGGTCGCGCGCGGCGGCACTCAGCGCGAGCAGCGAATCGTGGTCAATCCAATGCGCGTCGTCCACGAGGAGGAGGACCGGTCGTTCGGCGGCGACCACTCGGAGCACCTGGCGCAACGCCCGGCCGGGAACATCGGCGGTGATGCCGCGCGCCGCCGCCCCGAACCGGTCCGCCCATTCCGGGAGACGCGCCGCGAAGGCCGCGAGGGCGGCGGGGGCCGCGGCCGCGACGCCCGGCACGTCGAGCAGTCCACCGCTCGCCAGGCCAAAGACGCCGCTCCAGGACTCCGCCGCGTCCGCCTCGACGGCGCGCACGACGGCGACAGCGGCGCCGTCCAGTCGCCCGCGGGCGATCGCTTCATCCGCGAGGCGGCTCTTGCCCGTGCCGGCGTCGCCGGTGACGATCGCCACGGCGGCGCGCGCCGCGCCGCGGCACGCGGCCCACACGGCTCCCAGCCGCTCCAGCTCGGCCTCGCGACCCACGAGCGGGGCGCGGCGTGACTGGGCGCCGACGGACGGCGCGCGTCCGGGCCGGCGCGGCTCGGCTCGCTCCCGCCCGATTCGCTCGGCGAGGGCGACGCTCTCGCCGTCCGGGGTTCCGCCCAGGTCGGCGGCGAGCCGCGCCGCGAACGCTTCGTACGCCGCGAGCGCCGCCGCTCGGTCCCCCGCGAGCGCCAGCGCGCGCATCGAGGCCCGCACGGCCACGTCGGCGGTCGGGTCGAGCGCGAGCGCGCGCCGCGCCAGTCCCACCGCCTCGGCGGCGCGCCCGCGGCTCAGCTCGACGTCCGCCTGCCGCGTGAGCGCGTCCACCGCCCGCGCGCGCCACAACGTCCGCTCGGCGGCGAGCCACTCCTCGAATCCCGTGACGCCCGGCACCGCGAACCCTTCGAGGAACTCCCCGCGCACCAAGCCGCTCGCCCCTCCCCAGTCGCCGGCCGCCGCCAGCGCCTCGAACTGGTCGGTGTCGAGCTCGAGGGCGTCGGGCGCGAGCCGGATCACGTCCGCCTGCGTCGCGAGGCCACCGTCCCCGGCGCAGCGGCGCAACACGCGCAGCGCTTCGTTGAGGGAGTGGCGCGCCACGCCTTCTTCTTTGTCGGGCCACAGGAGACCAATCAGGTGGTCGCGGGCGCGGGCGCGTTTGGGTGAGCGCGCCAGGTAGACGAGCAGCGCCAGATTCTTGCGCCACAGCAGCTCGGCCGGCACAGGACCGCCGTCGACGCTCACGTCCGCCGAACCGAGCGCGCGGCAGCGGATCATCCCTGGCACTTTCCCGCCCGCTGCCGGGCCTCAGCGACCAGCGGCTCGTAGGCGGGCTCCGCGCGATTCCACAGCGCCACCACGCGCCGCAGCTCCTCGCACCCGACGGTGACACCGCGCCGCCACCGGGCCCACGCGCCGAGCGCCCAGTCGATCTCAACCGGCTCCACCTCCCCGGTGAGCCATCCCTCGAAGTCCGAGTTCTCGTACCAGAGCCATTCGCGATCCGCGTCGCCGTGGTGACCCAGCGCGGCAAGCCACTCGCCGCGCCGCACATGCAGCACCGCGCGGGCGAAGGGGTCGGTCCAGTGTTCCGACTCGTCGAACGGCAGCAACGGCGCCGAGAGCGCGAGCGCGGGCTCCGTCGCGCCGCGCGCCGCGGCATCCAGGGCGCCGAGCAGCGCGTCCAGTTGCCGGTCGGCCGTGTCCAACCTGGCCTGCTGCTGGAAGCGGACGCGCCACGCGCGCGCGGACGTCAGGTCACGCCGCGCATAAGCGTCCACGGCGAGCGCCCAGGCGGCGCGTGCGGCAGTCGACCCCGCGAGCGCTCCCCGAGCGCGCTCGACTTCGGCTGGGGGAAACCCGGGCACGCCGAGGGCCGCCGGGATCAGGCGCCATTCGAGGGCTTCGACGCGCGCCGTCGGCGTACCATAGAGTGCCGCGGCGGAGTCGAAGTGCGCGAGCGCCTCCGCCGGCCTGCCGAGCGCGACGAGCGCGAGCCCCTGCGCTTCGTGCCCCGAGGCGCGCCGCGCCGGCTCCCCGCGCGCGGCGAGCTGCCGGCCCAGTGTGATCTGCGCCTCGGGCACGTCGAACGCGAGCGCGAACCGCAGCGTGCGGGCCACGTCCTGTTGAACGCCGGGCGACATGTCCCCCAGCAGCGTACCCAGCCGCTCGGGCGTGAACCGCGCGGCAAACGCCATCTCGAGCGTGGCCACGATGTCGAGATCGGGGGGGGCCGGCGTGCGACGGATCTGCTCCAGGCGGTCGAGCGCGAGACGGGCGGCCTCCCGCCGGCCGAGCCGGATCAACGCCCAGATGAGCTGATCGTGCGCCGGGGCGAGCGACGGGTTCTGGGCGGCCGCTTCCTCGAGGACGGCCACGCCGCTGTCCAAAGGAATGCCGGCGAGCGGCCCGCGATGCATCAGCTCCGCGCCATACAACAGACGGGCGTAGGGGTCGTTGGGATACCGGTTGAGCGCCACCTCGTAGATCCGGTAGCGCGGTGGCCCGTGAGGGGCCAGCTCGGCGGCGACGAGCAGCGAGTCGAGGGGCTTGAGATAGCGCCACTTGCCCGCCAGTCGCGTCCGCAAGTCGACCGTGCTCGCGACGCGCCGCCAGCGCTGGGCATTGGACAGACGCCACGCGGCACGAGCGAAGGTCGTGTCCAAACGGAGTGCTTCTTCAAAGTGGCGCTCCGCTTCACTCCACGCATCGGCGCGGAAGGCCTCCTCGCCTTTCAAGAACTGGTCGAGGGCGGCGACGTTGCGGCCCCGGAGCGTACTGTCGGGCACGTACCCCGAGTCCACGAGCTCGGGCCGGATGCGTTGAATGACCCAGAACGCGATGTTATCGGCCAGATCCACTTTGTCCCTTGCGCTTCCCGTGACGCGCTTCCGGTAGGGCCGTTGGCCGAGGGAGTCGCGCAGCTCGACATTCACGTTCAACGAGTCGCCGCCGGCCGCAACGACCCCATTCGAGCGGTACACGACGTGCACGGGCCGGGGTCCGCGCCCCGCCAGCGAGTCTTCGGCGCGTTCCAGCGCGTAGCTCGGGGGGACGAGCCGAATCCGGGGAAACCGATCCAGGATGTCCCCCACCAGGAACGCCACCTCCTTGCCGAGACTCGGGTCCGTCGTTCCCTCGACCGCGAAGGGCTCGACCATGAGGTCGTAGGGACGGGGTGGGACGGGAGCGGGACAGATCCCGAGCGGGCCGCAAAAGACGATCGCCGCGACCACCGCCGCGCCGCCCAGTCCCACGCTCGGCCAGAGCAGCGCCGGCGGGCGCGGGGCCCACAGCGCGCGCCGGAACGTCGCGGCGTCGGCCCAGCGCTCCTCGGGATACCACGCCAGCGCCTTCCGCAGCGCGGGCACGAGCCGACGCGGGACGCCGGACCAGGTGGCGGCTTCGGGGCGGTCGAGGATGGACCAGTGCCGTCCGGTGAGCGCCTCGTACAGCACCATCGCCAGCGAGTAGATGTCGGTTCGCGCCGTCACTTCGCCCCCCGCCGCCTGCTCGGGAGGCATGTAGTCGAGCGTGCCGACCGGTTGCCCCGGGGCCGTGAGCGGAGCCGCCGACGGATCCGAGAGGGATTTGGCGATGCCGAAGTCGGTGAGCACCGCGCGGCCGCCCACCACGAAGATGTTGTCCGGCTTGATGTCGCGGTGTACGACGCCGCGCGTGTGCGCCGCCTCGAGCGCGTGGAGCAGGTCGCGGCCGAGCTGCACCGCCTCCGGGGGTGGCAGCGGCCCCTTGGCGAGCCGCTCGGCCAGCGTCTCGCCCTCGAGGTAGGCCATCACATAAAAGACGAAGCCCTCGCGTTCACCCACCTGGTGGATGGGGACGACGTTCGGATGGTTCAGCGTCGCCAGGGTGCGGGCCTCGCGCAGGAAGCGCTCCGCAGCGTGGGCGCTGGCCAGCTCGGGACGGATGATTTTGATGGCGATCGGGCGATCGAGCGCCGTGTCGCGCCCGAGAAAGATCATGCCCATCCCGCCGGTCTTGAGCTCGCGCTCGACCTGATACTCAGGCGCCAGGGCGGCGCGCAGACGTTCGAGCAGGGCGGACATGGGCGAAGCGAGCGAATGTAACAGCCCGCCCCGGAATATGCCGGGGCTCGGAAACGAATGGCCCCGGGGACACTTCCCCGGGGCCCTTGCCTTCCGTCCGACCGTCCGACCCTACTGCACCGTAATCGCGATCTTCATCCCCAGCGCGAGGTGGGGCACGCAGTAGCCCTTGTACATACCCGTGGGCGCGTTCGCGAACGACACGTCGTAGGCCTCGTTCGCTTGCGTCAAGAACGGGCCCGACATGTTGTCGATCGTGTTCGCCATCGCCGCGGTGAGCACGGCTGCGGCGCCCGCCGGGATCGAATCCCCCCAGAACGCGACGTTGTGCGGGCCGCCCGACACGTTGATGAACCGCACCGTAGTCCCCGGCGCGATCGTCAGGGTCCTAGGTTCGAACGCGGCGACGGTGCTGCCGTTGCCGGTCATTTTGACCTCGACCACCGGGCCCGCGGGCGCGGGGGTTCCGCCGGCCGGCGCGCCCGCGGTCTGGGTCTGGTCGGCCTGCTTCTCGCCGCCGCAGGCCAGGGCGCCGAGCGCGACGATCGTGGTGAGCAGAGTGCAACGCATTGCGAGAGTCCTCCGGAGACGTTGGCTGGGAGCGCTTGTGAACGCGTTCACAATATAGACGGCCCTCCGCAAAACGGGAGGCCCGCAAGCCTTGGCGTTTCAGCCTGATTTGATGAGCTTCCGAGACCCACACCCGCCGGAGACCCGACGTGCGACCGTTACCGGTAGTGCTGACGCTCGCGGTGTTCGTGGCGAGCGGTGCCCAAGCCCAGGCCCGCTGGAGCCCCGAGATCGGCATTCAGGGCGGCTACATCCGGATCAAGCCCGCGGGCACCGGCAGGGCCGATCAGATCGACCTGTACGACATCCCCGGCGCAAACTTCCTCGACCTCGTCCCTGCCTACGGCAGCTTCTTCGCGATCGTCCCGGTGAGCCGACGGATCGCGCTGGAGCCGGCACTCCGGTTTTCTCAGACGACGCCCAGCCTCACGCTCGGCACCACGGCGACGCTCGGACTGCGCGCCGACTATGCGCTCACGACGAAACTCTACGCCGCGACGGGCGGTGTCCTCACCTACGTTGAAGAGTTCGGCGTGCACGAGCACCAGCTTGGCCTGCAGGCCGCCTTCGGCTATCGCCTCAAGCTCAGCAGACGACTCAACGGGCGGCTCGAGGCTCAGTGGTCCACGATGCGCAGGGCCGACCAGTCGCCGATCGGGCCGCACAATACGTACGCCCTCCTCCTCGGCGTCTCGACGCGCGTCCGCTCCGCGCCGGAGATGACGGCCCCGCAGTCGGAACGTGCCGCGCGGCGCGCCTGGCGGAGCGTCGTGGGCGTGCAGGCCGGCTATTCCCGGTTCCACATCGTCGGCGGTGGCGGTGACTTCTCGCTGTTTACCTTCCCCGGCTCAGGTGCCAGCGGCATAGGGGGCATCCTCGCGCCCACGAACCCCAGTCTGTTCGCCGTCGTCCCCGTCGGCAAAGTGTTCGGCCTCGAGCTCGGGCTTGACGCGCACCAGATCCAGTCGAACGCCACGACGCTGTTCAGTGCGCAGATCAACCCGCGGCTCAACTGTGCCGTACGGGGCGGTTGGTACGCGGCTGCCGGCGGCAGCTTCCATGTGCTCCGTGCGAGCGCGCTCAAACTCAGTGGTGTTTCCGGGGCCAACATTGCCTGGGGCTACAGGTTCGACATGACCGGGAACCTGGGAGGTCGGGTCGAGCTGGGTTACACGATGTACAAGGAGCACCTGACGCTGCAGCAGCCCGCCGCCAACGCGCTCGGCATCACGTTTGGGACGACTGTGGCCTTGAAATAGGCCCGTCCCCCGTTTCTCCCCTCCCACTCCGGTTGTTCCGTCAGTCGATCGACGCGCGGCCCCCGGCAACGGGGGCCGTCGCGTTATACATTCCCTCCGATGCCCGACCTGCCGCAAATCCCCCCCGCCGAGCTCGCCGAACGGCTGGACCGCGGCGAAACCGTCCAGGTGCTGGATGTCCGCGCACCCGAACGGGTCGCCGCGGGGCGCGTCGCGTTCGGGACGGGCCTCGAGTACCGCGCCATGCCCAACTCCCAGATCTTCGCCCTCCCCGAGCTCGGCGAGCTGAAGCTCGACGCCGCCCGGCCCGTCGCGGTGATCTGCGGCCACGGCAACTCGAGCAAGCAGACGACGGCCTTCCTGCGCGAACGGGGCTACGAGGCCTTCTCCGTCGCCGGGGGGATGGCGGCGTGGGAGACGGTCTACGTCGCCCGCCCACTCTCCCCCACCCCGTCGCTCCAGCGGGTGGTGCAGCTCGACCGCGTCGGGAAGGGAGCGCTGAGCTACATCCTCGTGAGCGACGGCGACGCCGTCGTCGTCGATCCCGGCCGCCACATCGATCGATACGATGTGCTGCTCGCCGGTCTGGCCGCCACGCCGGCTGCCGTCGTGGACACCCACGCCCACGCCGACTACCTGAGCGGCGGGCCGGCCGCCGCGGCCCGCTGGCGAGTGCCGTACTTCCTGCACCCCGACGACGCGGTCTCACCCTACGACGCAACACCTGGCCGGATCACCTACCAGCCGCTCACTGACGGCGATACGATCGTGTTCGGGCGCGCGTCGCTCCGGGCGGTGCACGTGCCGGGCCACACCCTCGGCAGCGTCGCCTTACTCGCCGACGATGGGCTGGCGCTCACCGGTGATTTCCTGTTCGTGCAGTCGGTCGGGCGGCCCGACTTGGGCGGGCAGGCTCGGCCGTGGGCACAACGGTTGTGGCAAAGTCTCGAGCGCGTGCGCCGTGAATGGGCGGGCGAGCTGCTCGTGCTGCCGGCCCACTACGCGAGCGAGGACGAGCGCCGGGCGGACCGTGCCGTCGCCGCGAGGTTCGATGTCATCGCCGCCACCAACGTCGCGGCCGTCATCCAGGATGAGCGCCTCTTCCTCCAGTGGATCGCCACGCATCAGGCGACGCCGCCGGCGGCGTATCGGACGATTAAACTCGCCAATCTGG
Organism: Gemmatimonadales bacterium; assembly: GCA_036004985.1. Taxonomy (GTDB): domain Bacteria; phylum Gemmatimonadota; class Gemmatimonadetes; order Gemmatimonadales; family GWC2-71-9; genus 20CM-2-65-7. The sequence goes on along the minus strand of DASYQX010000108.1, from coordinate 22,924 downwards.
GTTTGCTGGACGTCTCCGACTCCGATGCGGAGGTGTTGGAATCGGGACCGAACCAGTGCGCAGTGAAGTAGCTCAAAGACCTCAGAGAAGTTGCGCAGACGGCGACGTTGCAAGTGGCTGCCAGCTCAAAGCTTGTAGCCACTCGTAGCTTGCCGTCTGCGCAACTCCTCTGGGGTCTCGCTGCTCACTCCTGTGTGACTTTCGAGACCGTGCGCGTCTCTCATGGCGTCCCTTTTTCAGGATTGCGCCATGCAGACGTTCCGCGTGCTGGGGCTCGCCGCCGCCCTCGCGACCACCGTTTCCGCAGCAGCCCTCGCACAAGGTTGGATCGAGCCGCCCCCCAACCGCCCCATTCCCACCGGGCGGATCGAGCGGATTCGCAGCGCCGTCCAAGTCACCGTCGCGGGCCGCGTGGCCCGCGTGACCGTCGAAGAATGGTTCCGCAACACCGGCCCGACCATGGACGAGGGGATGTACCACTTCCCCCTCCCGGGTGAGGCGGTGTTCTCGAGCTACTCACTCTGGCAGGGTGATCAGGAGCTGCGGGGTGAGGCGATGGACGCGGCGCAGGCGCGCGCGATCTACGAGAGCATCGTGCGCCAGAAACGAGACCCCGCGCTCATCGAGCTGGTCGGCCAAGGGCTCATCCGCGCCCGCGTGTTCCCCATCAACCCGGGCGAGACCCGCAAGATCACGCTGCGTTACACCCAACTCCTGGACCGCGCCGGCGACGCCTGGCGCTTCCGCTACCTCGGCGACCGTGGTCGCCAAACCGCTCCCCGGAGCTTCCGACTCGAAGTGGATAGCGCCGGACGCTTCGGCGATCCGTACTCCCCCACGCACCAGGTGCGCGTCAACCGGAGCGGCGAGCGCATCGAGGTGACGCTGGGCAACGGCGCCGCCGGGGGCGGGGATTTCGAGCTGTTCCTGCCCCTCGCCCGCGGGCTCGTCGGGCTGTCGTTGCTGACGCAGCACCCCGCGGGCGAAGACGGCTATTTCATGCTGCTGCTCGCGCCGGGCGCCGCGGCCCAAACCGAAGCACTGCAGCGCGACCTCGTCGCCGTGATCGACATCTCGGGCTCGATGTCGGGCGAAAAGCTCGCCCAGGCCAAGGCCGCCTTGGCGCAGCTGCTCGGCACCCTGCGAGAGCAGGACCGCTTCCGAGTCGTCGCGTTTGCCGGCGGCGTTCGCCGCTATGCCTCCGGCTGGACCACAGCCAACGCCGAGCACCGTCGCGACGCGACGGCCTGGGTGCGCAGCCTCGAGACCGAGGGCGGGACCAACATCGCCGGCGCGCTGGCGGAAGCATTCGTCGACATGCCCGCCGAGCAAGCGCTGGGCGTCGTGGTGTTCCTGACCGACGGCCAGCCTACGGTGGGCGAGACCGACCCCGAGCGCATCGCCGAGCGCGCCGAACAGGGGCGCGGGCGGTTCCGGGTGTTCTCGTTCGGCATCGGCGACGACGTGAATACGTACCTCCTCGACCGGCTCACCGAGCGGGCGCGGGGTACCACGGAGTACATCCGGCCCGGCCAAGACATCGAGCAGGCCGTAGGCACCCTGGCCGCGAAAGTCGCGAGCCCCGTGCTCACCGACCTCGCTCTCTCGGCGGGCCAGGTGGAGCTGTACGACATTCAGCCCGGCAGCCTGCCGGACCTGTTCGCGGGCGATGAGCTGGTGGTGTTCGGCCGGTACCGCGGAGCGGGAAGCGGGGAGCGGTCCCTGACGGTTCGGGGCCGGCGCGGCGGCCGGCAGGAGCAGTTCTCGACGGCCTTCACAGACCGGGAGAACAGCGACGCGCGTTACATCGAGCAGCTGTGGGCCGCCCGCAAGGCCGGAGCCCTGTCACGGGAAATCCGGCTGCGCGGCCAGACGCGCGAGCTGATCGACGCCCTCAAGCAGCTGGCGTTGCGGTACGGGATTTTGACCGAATACACGGCGTACCTCGTCCAGGAGCCGAACATCGTGGCGCGCGGGCGCGCCGAGGAGCGGGTGCTCCAAGCGCCGGCCCCGGCGCCGCGCGACCAGGCAGGCGCGGGAGCTGTCTCCCGTGCGGCGAGAGAGGGGTCGATGAGCAACATCGTAACTCTGGACGCCGTCACCGTCACCTCGCAGGCGGACTCCCTGGCCGTCGATCAGGCACGGCTCGCCAGGTCCGGCATCAACCCGACGCAGCGGGTGGGCGGTCGGCTGTTCATCTGGCGCGACAGCACCTGGACCGACCTGGGCCACGGGGAGTCACAGCGCGTCGTGACCATCGCACCGTTCAGCGAGGCCTACATGGCGCTGCTGCGGGCCGTCCCGGAGCTGGTACAAGTCGCCACGCTCGAACCGGCAGTGCTGGTGGCCGGCCGGCACGTGAGCATCAAGATTGAAGCGCGTGGTAAGGAGCGCTGGGCGACGGGCGAGCTGGAGCGTCTGGTAAGGGAGTTCCGGGGATGAGCCGAACGCGGAAGTGGGAACGCGGAACGCGGAACAACACGTCCGGCGATCGAAGCAAGGGGCGCCAGTTCCGCGTTCCGACTTCCGCGTTCCACGTTTGAGCGATATGCCCGAGGATCTGGCCGAGATCTATCGCAGCACCTACCGCGTGCTCGTGCGCTTCCTGTACCGCAAGGTTTGGGACGCCGAGCGCGCGGAGGACCTCGCGCAGGAAGCATTCGCCCGTGCGCTGGTCCACAAGCCGGAGAAGGCCCGGGCCTGGCTCTTTGTGGTCGCGGCCAACATGGCGCGCGACGAGGCACGCCGCGCCGCTCGGGAGCGACGACACCTGACGCTGCTGAAGAGCGAGCCGGAGGTCGTGAGTCGGGCGCCTGAAGATGAGATCGACGCCGACGCCAAGCGGGTCCGGGTGCGCGTCGCGCTCGACCAGTTGACGCCGCGGGATCGGGAGGCCCTGCTGTTGTGGGATGCCGGGATGTCGTACGACGAGATCGCCGCTCAGACCGGTTTGGCACGGGGCGCGATCGGCACGACCCTGGCGCGGGCCCGCCGGCGGTTGGTGGAAGCCTTTGAAGCCGGAAGCGAGGAGCAACATGTCGCACGTGGATGAAGGCACGCTGCACGCCTATCTCGACGGGGAGCAGCTGCCCGCGGAACGGGCGCTGCTGGAGGCCCATGTCGCCGAGTGCCCCGCCTGCCGCGCGCGCCTCGACGAGGAGCGGGCGCTGATCGAGCGCGCCAGCCACCTGCTGGGCCTCGCCCAGGCGCCGGAGCGCGCGGCGCCGCCCCCCCCCCTGCACCAGTTGCGCCACCCGCGGCTCGCGTGGCGGCTGCGCATGCCGCTCGCCTGGGCTGCGACGGTCGTGCTGGCGATCGGGGTTGGGTATTACCTCGGCGGCACGAGCTTCAGGAGCGCGCCGCTAGCGGACTCCAGCGCTACACTGACCACCGTGCGTCCCACAGACTCGTTCACCCCCATCGCGGCTTTCGCCTACGGGGACCGGGACAGCATCGCGCCCACACGCAGGGCGAATGAGGCGGGGCATACCGGCAAAGCGCCTGCACGCACGCCTGCGGAGCCGCCGATCATTGTCGACGGGGCGCTCGCGGAGCGTGAGCAGGTCGCCGATCAGCGCGTCGCCCCCAAAGCCCGCGCCGACAGCGTTGCCGCGCAGGCGGGTGTCGTCGCGATCGATCGTCGACTGGAGTTGCGCGCCCCCACGCCAGCGCCGGTGCCGAGTGCCGCCGCTCCCCCCTCTCCTGCGCGCGCCGAGGCTGACCTCAGGGCGGCGCGCGGCCGGCTCGTGGCCACCGAGTGGCCGATCATCCAGCGCCAGCCGGCGCGCGAGATGCTCGGGACCGATCCCGTCGGCGTTCCGGGACTCGCGGTGCGAGAGATGCGCCGCAGCCCCGCCGGGGACGGCGTAGTCCTGGTAGAACAGCAGCTCGATTCGACGACGGTGATTCAACTGTTCCAGCGCCGCGTCGAGGCCGACCGTGCAGCACGCGATGCGGCTCCGGCTGCCGGGGCGCCCGCGTTGCGGCGCCAGCTCTACGCCGAGACGGAGCGGCTGGCCCGATTCGTCGGGTCGCTGCGGGTGGAGATTGCGGGGCCCCTCCCTGAGGATTCCCTGAACAAGCTGCTCGAGCAGGTGCAGCCGATCAGGCGATGAGCGGGCCCCGGGAGTCGCTGCGCCTCCTGGTCGCCAGCGGCGCGACGGCGCTGACGCTCGCTTGCGCGGCGGGGGTCGTGCAGGTCCCACCGACCGTGCTGACGCCCGCCGGAGCCATCCCCGACACCGTCTCGTGTGACCGCCCGCTCGTCGTCAAGGCGGCGAACGAGCCGGACGGCATCGCCGCGGAGCGACGCTGGCTCGACACGCAGTATCCCGGCCACAGCCGCTACTCCCAGGCCCTCGTCCACGGCGAAAACAAAGTGTTCGACGTCCTCACGTTCACCGCTGGCGACGGCCGGGCGATTTCCGTCTGCTTCGACATCACCTCGTTCTTCGGGCGCTGGTAGCGGCCGCCGTTAGCCCCGCCGCCACGCGATCAACTCCGCCACCACGCTCACCGCGATCTCCTCGGGCGTGACGGCGCCGATCGCGAGCCCGACGGGCACGCGGACCCGCTTCAGGGCCGCCCCGGGCACGCCCCCTGCCGTCAGCCCCTTTGTCACCACCGCCTTCTTCCGCCGGCTCCCCAGGAGACCGACGTAGCCTGCGAGCGACGTCGCGATGCGCTCCAGGATCAGCGCGTCGTTGCGGTGGCCCCGCGTCGCGATGACGACGGCGTCGGCCGCCGTGAGGGGATAGCGCGTCAGGGCGGCGTCCACCTCGCCGGCGAGCACCGCGATACCGTCCGTGAACCGCCTCGGATCGGCGTACTCGGCCCGGTCGTCGACCACGACGACGCGGAATCCGGCGGCCGCCGCGGCGCGGGCGATCGCGGAGCCGACGTGCCCGGCGCCGAACACCACGAGGCGCGGCGGCCGAGTCACGCGCTCCACCACGAACTTCCCGTCGCGGGTCAGCATCGCGGGTACGCCGGTCAGGGCGTTGGGCGGCAGCGGCTCGAAGCTTTTCACGGGTCCCGCTTCCCACGTGACGCCGGTCCGCACCAGCCCGCCGCCCTCCCCTTCGGCGGCGGCGGCGGCCTCGAGCACGCGCACGTAGGCCTCGTCGGCGACCAGCGGCTCGACGAAGATGTCCACTGTCCCGCCGCACGAGAGGCCGAGGTCCCCAGCGAGGTCGGCGTTGAGGTGGTGTGTGACGATCGCGGGCCGCCGTCGCGTCTGCGCGTCGAGCGCCGCGCCGATGACGTCGGCCTCGACGCACCCGCCGCCCACCGTGCCGATCAGCCGGCCTTCCGATCCCACGAGCATCTTCGTTCCGGCCGGCACGGGCGTGGAACCCCTCACCTGGGCGACGGTCGCGAGCGCTCCGGATGTCCCTGCTCGGACCAGGTCCGCGGCGGCGCGCCACACGTTCATTGAGCGGGGAGCTCCTCGAGCCGCGCCACAGCGCGGCGCAGGTGCGGAATTACGATGGACCCGCCGACGACGAGGGCCACCGCGAACGCGTCGTAGAACTCGGGGTCGGTGACCCCCTCCTCGCGGCAGCGGACGACGTGGTAGGTGATGCAGTCATCGCAGCGCAGCACCATTGAGGCGACGAGGCCGAGCAGCTCCTTGGTCTTGGCGGGGAGGGCGCCGTCCTCGTAGGTGCGCGTGTCAAGCGCGAAGAAGCGGTTGATGTTGACGTTGCCCGCCTCGAGGATCGCGGCGTTCATTTTTTCGCGGAAATGGCGAAACGCCTCCAACGTGTCGGTCATGCCCGAAAACTAAGGTGGCGACCCGCAAACCGTCAGTTCACAGTGATCGTGCCGTGCATGCCGACGCCCGGAGATCCGTGGATACTGCAGTGGTAGGTGTACGTGCCGGCGGTGGGGAACGCGTGGGTGAACGTCCCCGATCCAGTGACGGTCTGATTGAATGTCTCACCCGATCCGGGATCGTTGGTCACCGTGTGCGTTCTCCCCGAGCCGTCACGCCACGTTACCGACGTCCCCGCGGTGACGGTGAGAGAGGCCGGGTTGAACGTCGCGGCAGTCATGCAGACTTGCGTCGCCGTGGGCGTGCATCCGCCGGCGTTCGTGCCGTAATCGTCGCCGCAGGCGGCCAGGGCCGCGGCCAGCACCAGCATCAGACCAAACCTCCGCATATTGCCTCCGAGATCGCAGGAAATGGGGGGGTGCAGTGTCTACCCTCTGAGACGACGAAAGGGCCTCTGCCGGATGCCCGGGCGGGGGGCCCTCGAGCCACGACGCGGCGGTGGCGCAGCGACCTAGTGCGCCTCGCGCTCCAAGGCGTCGGCGGCCAGACGAGGGGAGATGATGGGATACCGCGCCGCGAACCAGGCCCACGCAAGGAGGAACAGCCCGCCGAAGAACAGGGTGACGCCGAGCTCAGGCACGCCGATCGCCGGGCCCGCGCCGTGGTTCACCGATGGAACGACCTCGAGGTACCGCTCCAGCCAGATGCCGACGAGGCTCACGATCGCGAAACCCAACATCGTCGGCGCATACTTCTTGGGCCTCACACCGAGCAGGCCGATAAAAGGAATCACGAACACCAGGAAGAACACCGCGATCCCGATCGGCCGCCACGCGCCGTACAGCCGGTAGAAGATGAAGTACGTCTCCTCAGGGAGGTTGCCGTACCAGATCACGAGGAACTGGGACCACATCAGATAGGCCCAGAACACCGTGAAGCCGAAGCACAGTTTGCCGAGGTCGTGCTGTTGTTTGGCGGAGAACAGCTGGCCCAGCCCCATGGCGCGCCGCAGCACGATGCCGAGTACCGCGAGCGCCATCAGCGCCGCGAGGAAGCTCCCCATGAAGTAGAACGCGCCGTACAGGTTGCTCACCCACTTGTGGGCCAGCGACATGACCAGGTCGTAGCCGAGCAAGCTGTACCCGAAGGCGTAGCCGAGCACGAGGAACGCGGCCTCGCGCGCGATGCGGCCCGCGTCCTCCTTGCGATCGGCGGCCTGGCCGGTCGCGAGCTCGCGCACGTCCGGCGCGACGTCGTGTCGCACGAAGCGCCACGACAACCACGCCAGCGCCGCCAGAACGGCGCCGTTCCGCAGGAAGAACCATTTGGTCGTGAGCCAGCCGCCCACGTCGGGACGGGGCTCGTGCAGCCACGTGAAGATGTGCTCGCGTCCGAGGAACAGTCCGGCGAACAGCGCCACGGAGACGACCGTGAATGCGGCACCGGCTTCGGCAATCCGGATCAGCACGCCCGACCAATGCCCCTTGGCGAGCTTCTGCGTCGCGGCGAACACCACCATCGCCTGCGCGAGCCCCGCCCAGAACACGAAGTTGGCGTGGTACGCCCACCAAGTGCGGTCGGCTCGCCCGCCGCCCGCTAACACGCCAGTCACCAGGATGATCCCACCGATTGCCGCCGCAACGACACCCGCCGCGGCGAACCGCCGCACCGGCGCTTGGCGCGCCTTCTGGACGAGGTCGGCGCGGGTGGCCACGGCGGCGCTCATTGGGGCCTTCCCGCGCGCTCGGCGAGCTGCAGGCTGCGGACGTAGTTCACGACGTCCCAACGGTCGTTGCCGTGGATCTTGTCGCCGTAGCGGGGCATCAACCCCCGGCCCATGCGCGACGCCTCCACCACCATCCCATAGAGGTGGCCATCCGACAGGCGCGGGCGGGCGGGGTCCACGAGCGAGGGCACGCCCGGGAACGGTCCGCCACCGAGCTGCGACACCGGCCCGTCGCCCCGTCCCCGCTCGCCGTGGCAGACGAGGCAATAGGTCTCGTACACCCATTTGCCGCGGTTCAGCGACTCCGCCGTACGCGTGCGCGGATTGGCGAGGCGATCGGCGTTGTCGCGGGTCACGGGCAACTCGCCACCCGTCACGGGGACGGTGCCGTCGACCGGCGCGATCGGGTGCGCGTACGGTTTGAGGTTCCGCTGATGCCGCATGGTGGCGAACCACCCGATCTTGTGGACCACGTCGTCGGGGTTGCAGGCTGCGGCGGTCAGGGCGGTCAGGGCGGTCAGGGCGGTCAAAGCGCCACGTCGTCTAGCCACGGCGCACCTCCTCCGCCCCGGCGCCCTTGAGCAGCGCTTCGACGGACCCGGCCTTGTCCGCCCTGGCTGGGACGAACACACCGAACTTGTCGTTCGTGAAGCGCGGGTCCCACTGGATCGTACCCAGGCGCCGCGCCGCGAACGCGGAGTTGAAGACGATGCCGAGAATAGTCGCCAGCGCGCCGAACAACACGGTCATCTCGAACATGATCACGACGTAGGGCGGCACGGAGCCGATCGGTTTCCCGCCGACGACGAGGGGCCAGTCGTACGACATCCACAGGGTGAGCCAGGCGCCGATGGCGCAGCCGGCGATGCCGCCGACGAGCGTGAACATCCGGACCGGGCTGACCGGCTGGCCCAGGGCGTCCTCGATCTCATGCCGGGGGATCGGCGAGTAGACGGTGAAGTCGGTGTGCCCGCCGGCGCGCAGCTTCTGGATCGCTTCGAGCGTGGCATCGAGGTGGGCGAACACGCCGAGCACACCCGGAGTGGGAGGCGGCCGGAAGATGTCGTGCAACGGCTTCGGGAGGGGCAAGTGGGGGCTCACGCGTGCACTCCCTTCATCCGGCCCCGCACCGGCGGCGGCAGCACTTCCTTCACCTCGGAGATCGAGACCGCCGGGAAGTTCTTCACGAACAGGAGGAACCACATGAAGAACCAGCCGAAGCTCCCCGCCATGATGCCCCAGTCGGCCCAGGTCGGGTTGTAGACGGCGTTGGCCCACCGGGTGTAGGGCTCGCCGGCGAGGGAGACGACGATGATCACGTAGCGCTCGAACCACATGCCGATGTTCACGAAGATCGAGATCACGAACAGCGCCGTGATGTTCGTCCGGATGTTCTTGAACCAGAGCAGGAGGGGCAGGAACCCGTTGCAGATGATCATCGTCCAGGTGGCCCACCAGTACGGCCCGAACGCCCGGTACCAGAAGGCGGCGCGCTCGACGGGGTTGCCGCTGAACCAGGCGATGAAGTACTCGCACACGTACGCGTAGCCCACGATCGAGCCGGTCAACAAGCACAGCTTGGACAGGTTCTCGAAGTGGTGCACGCTGATCAGGTCTTCCAGGTGGAAGAACGTGCGGATCGGGACGAGCAGCGTGACCACCATCGCGCAGCCGGAGTAGATGGCGCCCGCGACGAAGTAGGGCGCGAAGATGGTGGCGTGCCAGCCGGGCACGATCGCCATCGCGAAGTCCCACGACACCACGCTGTGCACCGAGAGCACGAGCGGCGTGGCGAGCGCGGCGAGGTAGAGGTAGCCGCGCGTGTAGTGCCGCCATTCCTCGTTCGTGCCCCGCCAGCCAAGCGACGTCAGCATGTAGAGCTTCTTGCGCCAGCCGGTGGCGACGTCGCGCACCGCGGCGATGTCGGGGATGAGCCCCATGATGAGGAACACGGTCGAGACCGTGAAATAGGTCCCGATGGCGAACTCGTCCCAGATGAGCGGGGACTTGAAGTTGGGCCACAACCCCCGCTCGTTCGGGTACGGCAGCGTCCAGTAGAAGTACCACTGGCGGCCGATGTGGATCAGCGGGAACAACGCCGCGGTCATCACCGCGAAGACGGTCATCGCCTCGGCGGTACGGTAGACCGCGGTGCGCCACCCCGACCGGAACAGGAACAGGATCGCGGAGATCAGCGTCCCCGAGTGCGCGATGCCCACCCAGAATACGAAGCAGGTGATGAACACCGCCCAGTACACCGGGTGCGAGTAGCCGGCGAGGCCGAGACCGTAGCGCAGCAGGAACAGCAGCGTGACGATGCCGACGCCGAGCAGCGCCACCGCCGTGCCGAGCAGCAGGAAGTACCCCCGGCCGGGATTGCCGAGCGTTCGCGCGATGGCGCGCGTGACGAAATCGTACGTGACGCGAGGCTCAGCCATCGGTCACCACGCGGGCCAGATAGGTGACGGCGGGCTTCGTGTTCAGACCGGCGAGCACGTGATAGCCCCGCGGGTTCCCGGCCAGCTTGTAGACCTGAGAGGTGCGGTCGTGCAGGTCACCGAAGACGATCGCTTCGGATGGGCACGATTGCGCGCAGGCGGGCACGATCTCGCCATCGCGCACCGAGCGGTCCGCGAGCCGCGCCTGGTTCTGGGCCCCGCGGATCCGTTGGACGCAGAAGGTGCACTTCTCCATCACACCCTTCTCGCGCACGGTCACGTCGGGGTTCAAGAGCATGTGCAGCGGCTCGGGCCACGCCTCCCAGCCGCCGCCCGGCTCCGCGTAGTTGTACCAGTTGAAGTAGCGGACCTTGTACGGGCAGTTGTTCGAGCAGTAGCGCGTGCCGATGCAGCGGTTGTAGACCTGGCCGTTCAACCCGTCGGGCGTGTGATACGCCGCGTAGACGGGGCAGACGGGCTCGCACGGCGCGTTGCCGCATTGCTGACACATCATCGGCGAGTTGACGGCGCCGCGCGGCGCACCGGCGTCGTCGGTGCGCCAGTACCGCTCGATCCGCAGCCACGACATCTCGCGGCCGCGCTGCATCAGCTCCTCGCCCACGGTCGCGATGTTGTTTTCGGCATAGCACGCCGTCACGCACGCCGAGCAGCCGGTGCACTTCGCGAGGTCCACGGCGAGGCCCCAGCGCGGCTGCTCGCCGCGATAGTCGCCGAGCTCCGCCTGCTCGTGCTGCCGCTCGCCCCACCACTCGACCGCTTCGCTGGCGTACTCCGGCGTCTCCGGATGGTGGAACGGGGCGTCGCCTGGGCGGAGCTGCCTGGCGCGCGCGAGGGTCAGGATCTCGACCGAGCCCTCGCCGCGCTCGCGCGGGCTTCCCTCGGTCGTCACGATCTTGCGGTGCTCGCCGGTCTTGCTGACGGACGCCCGCACCGTGAACGTGCGGCCGCCGTAGCCGTTGGCCTGCGCGCCGAGGAGCTCGAAGGCGTTGGCGGAGCGATCCTGGGCGTAGCGGCCGTACGCGGCGTGCCCCTGGCCCGTGGGCACGGCGAGGACGTCGGGCCGCACCGAACGGGTGATCCAGGCGGGGAACTTCTGTCGGCCGAACGCCGAGGTGATCAGCAGCAAGTCGCCGGTCGCGACGCCCCACTTCGCCGCGGTATCGGGGTGGACCTCGACCCAGCTGTGCCACGCGATCTTGGACACGGGATCGGGCAGCTCCTGCAGCCAGGGCTTGTCCGCGCCGCGGCCGTCGTGGAGGATCGGATGGGGGAACACGACGACGGTCTGGCCGCCACCGCCCTCGAGCGTCGGCGCGCCGCTCGCGATGCCGCCGGCTCCCGGAGCGAGACGCACGGCGCGCGCGGGAGGCTCGCCGTACACGCCACCCGCGGCGAGAGCGTCGGTCCAGAACTGCTCGAAGCTTTTCCCGGCGCCGAAGCGGCGGTGCAGCTCGCGCCATTTGCCCTGGAGATAGTCCTTGAACGTCCCGGTCCGGCCGGCGACGCGCAGCAGCACGTCACCCGTCGCGCGCGTGTCGGGAAAGACCGGCTGCATCACCGGTTGCTGCAGCGCGTAGACGCCGGCGCGCGGCCGGCTGTCCCCCCACTGCTCCAGCGGGTGCAGGTCGGGGAGGACCAGATCGGCGGCGGCCGCGGTCTCGTCGAGCGAGGACGAGAAGCTGACTTTGTAACCGACTTTTCCCAACGCCTGCGGGAACGCGCCGGGGAGCGAGTGCGCCGGGTTGGCGCCGTGCACCAGCAGCAACCCCACCCGGCCGTCGGCCATGTCGGTGGTGAGCGCGGCGAGGTCGGCGAACGTCCCGAGGTCCCCCGCCGCGAGGTCGGCGCCGAACCGCACGAGCTTGCCGACCGCGCCGGCTACGTAGTTGAGGATGTTCACCGCGGCGACGATCTCGGCACCGTTGGAGTACTGGGCCGCCATGCCCCCCGCCACCGCGAGGCCGCCCCGCGAGCGTGCGAACTCGATCGCGAGGCGGACGATCAGGTCCGGCTCCACGCCGATCGCCGCCGCGACCGCCCCGGGCGTGTGGCGCGCCAACAGGTCCGTCAGACGACCGACATCCGCTGGGAGCGGGGTGGCGAGCCGCCGGCTCACAATCACCTGAGCGATGGCGAGGGCGAGCAGGCCTTCGGTGCCGGGCTGCGCGCCGACCCATTCGTCGGCGTTCATCGCCGTCAGCGACACGCGCGGGCCGACGAAGACGAACTTCGCCATCGAGGCATCGCGCCCGCCGCCAAAGCTGTGCGCCTGAGCGAAGCCGTTCTGGAACGCGACCGGCGAGAGCCAAGTGTCGAGGAAGTCGGCGCCGAATGAAAGCACATACTTCGCGTTTGCGAAGTCGTACCAGGGGACGGCGCTGGTGCCGAAGGCGAGGCGGTTCCCGGCGCGCAGCGCCTCGAACCCGAACGGCTCGTAGCTCAGGCGCCGGCCGCCTACCTGCTGCATCCACTCGGCCACCAAGTCGCCGAACGTCGACGCCTCGGCGCCCGTGACGAAGACGATCCCCTGGCCGCGCGCTTCGCGCACCTTGGCTTGCAGGGTCGCGATGGCGTCGTCCCACGTGGTGGGCGCGAGCTGACCCGCCGCGGTGCGCTTGAGCGGGCCGGGCACGCGATCAGGGTTGTAGAGCCCCTGGAGCGCCGCCTGGCCGCGGGCGCACAACCGCCCGCGATTGATCGGCGAATCGGGGTTGCCCTCGAGCTTGACCGCCCGTCCCTCCCGCACGCGCACGTGGAGACCGCAGCCCGCCGCACACTCCCGGCAGGTGGACGCGTAGTACGTGGCGGTCCCGGGAATCTGGTCCTCGGGCTGGATCAGGTAGGGGATGAGTTTTTCGGTCGGCTCGGCGCCGATGCCGCAGGCGGAGAGCGTCGCGGCGCCGGCGCCGCTGACGCCGAGCACCTTGAGGAACCGCCTGCGATTCATGGCGTCGGTCATCGCGCCCCCGCTCCGCCTAGTAATGGCATACGGTACAGTCGCGGCTCACCTTGTTCTGCACGTGGCACCGGACGCACCAGCCCATCCGCAGCGTGGACACCTGAGCGACCTGGGCCATGCGCTGCACCTCACCGTGACACGTGGCGCACGCCTGGGTGCCCAGCGCCTTGATGTGCCGTTGGTGAGGGAAGCGCACGAAGCCGGGGAGGGCGTGGACGCGGATCCACTGCGGCGCCTTCCGCTCGCGCCAGGCATCCCGGACCTTCTTGATCTCCGCCTGATGCGACGGCGTCGAGCCGCCGACCAGCTGATGGCAGCCCATGCAGGTTTGCAGCGAGGGGATCCCCGGCTCGCTCGAGACGGCCACGGAGGAGTGGCAGTACATGCAGGGGATCTGGTCCTGCCCGGCGTGGATGTCGTGACGGAAGAAAATGGGTTGGCGCGGACCGTCGAGGTCCGTTGTATCGCTGACGACCGGCGCCTGGTACCGCCCGGTCGCCTGCGCACTCAGAGCCGCGGTGGAGACGGCGAGGCACAGCCACACCACCAGAGTCTTCGTCATCAACGCAAGGTTGCCTCGATGGCGAATCGATGACTGCGGGTTCGGTATTGTCCAACAACGGCGTGCGGGCCCCCGAATGTATCGCCGGCGGGGAAGCCGACACAAGTAGGGGCGCAGCACGCCGCGCCCTTACTCCGGTCGCGCCAGCAATTGGTATTTCAACCGCACGACGTCGACGAATGCGCCGACCGCGCCGAGGTCGGGGAATTGCATCCAACAATGGCGCACGCCGTCGGTCAGCACGCCGTCGCGCACTGCCTGCTTGATGATCCGCGGTAAGCCGTTGGTCGCGCTGATCTCGTGCTCTTCGATCTCGGTCAGCACGAACGTGCCGCTCACCCCGGACTGCATCGGGTGCAGGTAGCCCAGCTTGCGCCCGCCGACCTCGTACATCCAGACCCATTTCCACATGGTGCCGAGGTAGACGACCTGCTCGGTCACGTGGCGCAACGCGCGCAGCGCCTCGCGCGCCTGCTTGAACCGCTGTGCGGCGCGCGGCGGGAGGTCGCGGATCGGCTGATCGGCCTTGGGCCGCGACCGCGGGCTCAAGTAGAGGTGCGTCGCCCAGTACCCGGTCGGATGTTTGGTCATCGCGCCCCAAAAAGTACAGGCGAGGTCAAGAGCGATTCCCGAGTCGTTCACTCGGAATGCAGGAGTCGCGCAGACGCGCGGAACCGGCCGGGATCGAGCAGCCGTCCGCACGCCTGTTGCGGTACCGCCATGCGCCCGTCCTTCCCCATCGCGAGCTTGATGACGTCGCCGTTGCGCCCGTACCACCGGGCCGACGGCTCGAGGTCCGACGGATACACGAAGCGTGGGAGCGCCGCCGCGGCGATCACCGCCTGCGAGCCGATCCCCGACTCGGGCATCGTCCCGGCCCACAAGTCCGCGCCGTACTCTTCCGCCAACCGGTGGATGCGGCACACCTCACTCAGCCCCCCGACGCGGTGCACCTTGATGTTCCAGACCTTGGGCCCCTCGAGCTCCATCACTTGCCGGGCGGCGCGCGCATCGCGCAGGGTTTCGTCGAGGCACACGGGCGTCTTCAACGTCTGGCTCAGGCGGACGTGGCCAACGAGCTCGTCAGGCGCGAGCGGTTGCTCGATGTACAGCAGCCCGGCGTCATCGAGAGCGCGGAGCGGCGCCTCGTCGCGCGGCCACTCGTAGGCGCCGTTCGCATCCACCGTCAGGGGCAACTCACTCCCCGCCATGCCGGCCCGCGCGGCCCGGACCGCGGCCGCGTCCCACCCCGGCGCGACCTTGATCTTCACACGGCGGTAGCCGCGCTGCACCGCCTCCGCGACCCAGCGCGTGAGCACGTCGGCGTTGCGTTCCGGCGGGATGCCGAGGGCGACGCCGCACTGCACTGCCGGCGCAGGTACGATCCCCAGACGCTCGCCGACGAGAGCCGCGAGGCCCACGCCCCGAGCGTGCGCTGCCAGGTCCCACGCCGCCGTCTCCACGCCGGCCCGCGCGAACCAGTTGCCGCGGATGCCCACGCGCACCGCGGCGTCTACGGCTTCCGGCGACTCGAACTCCCGGCCGACGATGCTCGGCAGCAGCACTCGTTGGATGAGATCATGCGCGCCGGCCAGCGTCTCCTCGGAGTAAAAAGGGAGTTGGAACGGTGGCGACTCGCCGTAGCCGACGTGGCCCGCCTCGTCGTGCAGCACGACGATGAGCGAGCGCCGCTCCTCGATCGAGCCGCCGGAGATCACGAACGGCTCGACGAGCGGCAGGGCGAGCTCGTAGAGATCAGCGCGGGCGATGCGCACCGGGCACCAGATCGAGAAAGTGCAGCTCGCCGCCTCTGCGCTCCAGGACCCCCTCCGCTTCCAGATCGAGGATCCCCGCGATCAAGCCGTCGGCAGGGTCGAAGACGAGCTGGTGCAGCACGCGTTGGGTCCGCGATCCGTCCGTCGCGGCGTACTCCTCGAGCGGCAACTGGAAGAAGGTGTGGAGCTGGACCGAGGAGCAACCGCGCCGGGCGTACTCGAGGATGAGTCGGCCGGAGGAGACGTGGCCGGTCCCGGAGAGTTCCGGGATCCCCGGGCTGTCGCCCGGGGTCAGCCGAGCCAAAACGCGCAGGTTGCGATCGCTCAATTCAGGTCCGCCATAGGCGACACTGGCGGCCGGGTCGAACAGGCGGTTGAACACGACCAGCGCATCCGCCTCAGCAGCGGCATGCATCATCGCAATCTGGAAGGCGTCGTCGAACCGGGCGTTCATGAGTTTCATCGCCAATCGCACGGGGCCATGGGCTCGGATGTGGGCCGGCACTTCGCGCAGCCACCGCAGGATCTGCTCGCGGTCCTCGGCGAGCGGGTCGCCCGCCAACGTGGGCGAGAAGTCCTTTTCGAGCAGTAGGGGCGGCTCGCCCCATGCGGCGGCGAGCGCCTGTGTGGTGAACGCATACTCGGCATCACGGAACGGCTCGTGCAACTTCGGCAGGTGGTATTTCACGGACGGGACCGTGAGCAGGCGTCCGGCGCGCTTCAGATCTCGGCCCGCGCGCACGAGGGCCAGGTAGTCGTCGAACGAGCGGTCCCAACCCCTGCCCTTCCAGGTGACGGTCCAGCCGCCGGCGCGGCGCTCGAGCCTCATCTTGGTCTCGTGAATCGCCCACGCCGCCATTGCCTGCCCCCCGCCGGCGTCCTGCGCGATCACGGTCTTGAGCACGGCGAACGCCAGGCCGGCGTCGGCATCAGTCTCGAGCTGACCTATGTTGAGTGAAAGCTGACCCGATCCCTTGCCGATCGGGTGCGCTATCGTCTCGCCGAGGTAGCGCGCCGTGAGGTCGACGCCGTACGCCTCGCGCACGTGAGCGGGAAAGTCACGCGGCAGCTCTCGTTTGAACCGCTCGAAATCAGCCTCGAGCCGCGCGCGCATCGCGCACCGCCCGGCGCACCGCGTCCCGCTCGGCGGGGCGCAGGGCGGGCCCCCACGGATCGTCGCAGGCGTCGTCGGGAATGACGCCGTCCGCAGCCAGCGCCCAGAGCATCCGGCGGATGTAGCCCTCCATGGGCACAACGAACGTCGTCTGAGCAAATGCGTCCAGCTGCGCGGAAAGGCGTTGAAAAGCGGCGCTGTCACCGGTGTGGAAGGCCCGAATGAGGGCTGCCTGTCGATCGGTGAGCGCGGCGCCCATCCCGATCAGGGCCGCGCGGGCGCCCAGCATCAGCGAGTAGCCGAGGAAGCGGTCCTCCCCGGTGATCAGGAGCTTGCCCGGGTGCTCGCGCACCAGGGCCGCGATCCGCTGAAAGGTCATCACCGAGTCGAGCGTCGCCACCTTGATGCCGATCACGCCGGGAAGGCCGAGGATCGCGTGGAGGGTGGCGTCGTCGTAGGGGACGCCACCCGCCGCCTCGTACAGGTAGAAGGCGATCACAGGCAGCTCGCGCGCCAGGGCGGCATGATAGGCGGCGGGATCGTCGCGGCGCGGGAACGCGAGCAGCGCGTCGGCCCCGCCCCGCTTCGCGTCGCGCGCCATGTCGGGTGAGTGGGCGCCCGCCACGATGACCTTGTCCGGCAGCGCAGCCCGCCAGGCGGCGAGCACGACCCGGCGCTGCGCGTCCGCCAGGTGCGGTCCCCGCCCCGTGTGCGCCCACACCGCGACGCCGGCCACCGGCTGGGTCGCCATCCACTGCGCGTAGGCACGCTGGACGTCCTCGGCGAGCATGATGCCGCGGAAGGGAACGGGCACTGCGGGGAGGAGGCCCCACTCGAGACGGGCGGTGAGGCAGTCCGGACGGGAGGCGGTCAGCTCGTCAGCTCCTTGACGTTTCCCGACTCGACGGCGGCCCGCGGCTCCGACGCCAGATCCAGCAGGTCGAGCTTCGCGACGCTGTTTTCCGGGATGCGCAGCGGCTGGCCGGTGCCGAAGACGAACCGGTCGACGCCGACAGTCCCGAGAAGTGTCGCGAGGTGATCCTCGGGGGGCCCCCAAATCCAACAGATGTCCCACCAGATGCGCCGCGCCTCGTCGGGGGTCGACCCGAAGTGTACCTCCTCGATGAAGCCGCGGTCGGCGTGCGTCACCAGGAGCCGCACGTCCGGGTCACTGCGAATCAAGGCGCGCACCGCGGCCGCCGGCAGCTCGGGCACCACGTCGTTTGGGTGGCGCTGGCGGCCATCCTCGAGCCGCACCGCGAGGGACAGCGGGATCTGGGCGGCGCCGCACGCGGCGGCGAGTACCCGCATCTCCCCGCCGTCGGGCGTCAATCCCAGGTAGAGCGGGTCGCAGCGCACGGCTGGCGCGCCGGCGTTCACGGCGTCGGCCAGCGCCTCCTCCCACTGCGACAGCCCCGGATGCACGACGGGGACCGGCTTGAGGCGCGGGTGCCGGCGCGCCGTCTCGAGCAGCCACGGGTTCCCCTCCATCGGGTCGCGCCAAAAGAGGCTCGGCAAGTGCGTTACCCAGGCGTCGCTCACGCCCACGCGATCGAGCGCCGCAACGAGCGCGTCGGGCGAAGTGCCCGGCACTTTGCGCCACGGATACGCGCCCACGAAGGCGTTGACGTCGACGCGCATCAGTCGGCGGGAAAGGCGCGGGGCGGGAAGATGCGGGCCGCGTTCTTCCACCGGATGAGGCCGACCTCGTCCGGCGTCAGGAGGCGCTCCAGGTAGCGGAGCTTGGCCCAGCCGGTGTCCATCGTGAGGTCGGTGCCCCAGAGCAAACGGCTCACGCCGACGGCCTGGACGCACGCCTCGAGCATCCCGCCGTCCACGCCGCTCCCGGAGAGATCGACGTACAGGTTGGGGACGTCACGCACGGCGTGGAGCGAGTGCAGCCAGTCACCCCCGCCGCCGATGTGCGCGAGGATGAACGCGACGTCCGGGTGGCGCTGCGCCAACGTGCTCAGCTCTTCGGCGTCCGACGCCTCCTGCCCGGGCCAGTCGCGCCGCCGGTGCTGCCAGACGTGCTGCAGGATCGGCACGTCGTGGCGCTGGGCCAGCTCAGCGACGGGGTCGAGGAGTGGGTCGTCGGCGCGACGGCTCGCCGCGAGCTTGATCCCGATCATACCGGCGGCGAGGCACCGTTCGATCTCCCCGCGCGCGTGCTCGGCGTAATTGGGGTTGACGCACGCGTAGCCGCGGATGCGGTCGGGATGGTTGCGCTGCAGCGCGAGCAGCGCGTCGTTGCCGAGGGTGACGTCCGCCGGGGACGGAAAGTAGATCGGCGACGTGCGGCCCCAGCTGCCCAGGATCGACGCCACGTGGACGGAGATGCCGATTCGCTCCCCGGCGCGCAGGCGGCTGGCGTTCCGCTCGGCCCAGTCGGCACGGGGCGTCCGGTCGTGATAGAAGTGGGCGTGGACGTCGATCAGCATGCTTCAATAATGCGTCTTGGCGCCCAGGGCCGGGAAGCCTATCTTGTGGGCACCAATCGCTTCTCTGGAGATGCCATGGCGACGCTCATCGACATCAACCGCGTCACAGCTATCCTGCTGCAACCGGCGGCGACGTGGAAGACGATCGACGGCGAGTTCACCAACCCGGCGAAGCTGTACCGGGGCTGGATCCTGCCGCTCGCAGCCATCGGGCCGGTGTGCATGGCCGTCGGGATGGTGATATTTGGCCTCCGGATCCCGTTGGTCGGTCTCACCTACCGGGTCCCGATCACGACGGCCCTGACGCAGGGCGCGGTGGAGTACGTGCTCAACGTCGTGGTGGTCTTCTTCCTGGCCCTGGTCGTCAATCTGCTCGCACCCACGTTCGACGGGACGAAGAACAGCGTCCAGGCCTTGAAGGTCGCCGCGTATTCCAGCACGGCCTGGTGGGTGGCGGGCGCCTTCTATTTGATTCCCGCCCTCGCCCTCGTCGGCGTGCTGGTCTCGCTCTACAGCCTCTACCTCCTGTATGCCGGGTTGCCGGTCGTCATGAAGGCGCCCAGAGACAAAGCGGTGGGCTATGTGGTCGTCGTCGTCATCGCGGCGGTCGTCTTTTTCCTGTTGAAGAGCGCCATTTCTGAAGGGCTTGTCCCCGCCTCCTCGGGGTTGCGGCCGCGCGCCTAACTGACCGCCGTGCGCAGGACGTCGTCCAGGATCTCGAGGGTGCGGTCCACCGTATCGTCGTCGTGGGCGAGGGAGACGAAGTTGTAGGCGGTCCGCTTGAACAGCAGGCCGCGCTTCGCGCAGCCCAACGCGACGGCGCGGGATAGCTCCTCGGTGGCGTAGTGAAGGAAGGACATCTCGGCCACACCCGCCACGCCGGCCACGGCGTCGGCGTGCCGGCGCTGCAGGCGGTGGAGGCCGTGCAGCAGCCGCGTCCCGACACGGTGCAGGTGGTCGCACACTTTCTCCCGCTCGAACACCTCCAGCGTCGCCCGCGCCGCCGCCAGACCGACGGCTTCCGTGGCGAGCGTCGACGAGATCCAGGTGCGCGTCGCCCCCGCCATGAGGTCGGCCCGCCCGCCCACGGCCGCCAATGGAAAGCCGTTCGCCAGCGCCTTGCCCAGCACGACCAAATCGGGCCGCACGCCGTAGCGTTCCGCGGCGCCGCCGATCGCCAGCCGGAACGCGGTCTTGATCTCGTCGAAGACCAGCACCGCGCCGACGCGCTCCGTCTCCGCCCGCAGCGCGTCCAGCCATTCCCGACTCGGCTCCTCGACGACGACCGGCTCGACGACGACGGCGGCCAGGTCGTGACCGCGCTCCCGGATCGCTGCGCGGGCGGCAGCGACGTCGTTGAAGGGCAGCTCCGCGAACAGCGTCTTGACGCCTGCCGGGATGCCCTCGACGGCTCCCTGGCACCAGTCGAGCCAGCCGTGGTACCCGCATCCGAGCACGTGGTCGCGGCCGGTGGCGACGCGGGCGAGGCGCACCGCGGCGGCGACCGCCTCTGCCCCGGTCTTGAGGAAGCGGACGCGCTCGAGCCACGGGATCCGCGCGCCGAGGGCCTCGGCCAACTCTTCCTCGATGACGGGGGGGAGCGGCCCCACGACGCCGGCCGCGATCGCGCGCTCGGCCGCGGCGTTGACGGCGGCGTGACCGTATCCCAACGCGACCGCGCCCAGGGCCATGACGTAGTCGACGTACTCGCGGCCGTTCGCGTCCCAGACGCGGCAGCCGGCACTCCGCGTCACGCGGGTCGGCGCTTCGGGCCCGGCGTCGGGTCCGAACAGCGCGTCGGGCCGCTTGCTACCGGTCGACGTGAAGCCCGGAACGCGCCAGTCGCTCACCGTATTTCACCACCTCGATGGCCATTGCGCGGAGCAACTTCACCTCGCGCGCGTCGAGCGGCGTGCGGTGCACGAGCTCCCGCATCGTCCGCATGATCCCTTCGGCATTCCGCGTCTTGAAGAACTCGATGACGGCGAGGGCACGCTCGACGTCGTCGAACAGGCGCTCCAGATCCTCGGCGCGGGCCGGCTCCGCCGGGCGGCGCGGCGCTTTGAACGGGCGCGCATCCGCTCCACGCGCCAGCGCCAGCTCGTAGAGCATCACGAGCACCGCGTGCCCGAGGTTGAGCGACGCGTACGACGGCTCGGCGGGAATGGTCACGACGCGGTGGCAGCGATCCAGCGCGTCGTTGCTGAGACCTTTGTCCTCCCGCCCGAACAGGAGGGCGACCGGCGCGGGGTCGCTCTCCGACAGCGCGGCGATCTCGGCCGCCGCCTCACGGGGCCGCTGGACGTTGCGCTTCGCCGTGCGCCCGCGCGCCGTGAGCCCCACGACGTGCACGCAATCGGCGAGCGCCTCCGCGAGCGTCTCGAAGCGGCGGACGCGCGCAACCACGTCCCCGGTCTGGTGCGCGATCCCCTCGACGCGATAGCCGTCGTACTCGCGCGGGCTCACCAGCCGCAGGTCCTTGAACCCGAAGTTCTTCATGGCGCGCACGACGTGCGCGATGTTGACCAGCTCCTGGGGCTCGTGCAGGACGACGAGGATCATCCGATCAGCTCCAGGATCCCGAAGCGCTCCGGGGCCTGCCGGTCACCACGCAGCCACACCCAGCCATCGCCTCCACTCCAGACCAGCTGCGCCGAGCGCCGGGCGCGGCCGGGAAGGAGCTCGTTAATGATAAGGTCGAACCCCACCCGACCGCCGACGTGCGGGCGGGCGTCCGACGGCCAGGGCACGGCCACGGTCACGCCGTAGCCCCGGTCGGTGCGGCGCCACCTGCCCTGCACGCCGCTGGGATCGCTGGTGGTGTCGCTCGTCGACCGCACGCGGATGGTGCCGTTCGCGTCCGGAACCACGAGGTAGCCCACATGGCCGCTCCCCGCTCCCGGCTCCCCCGCGAGGTACACCTGCAACCCGTCCGAGTGTGTGTCGTCGGGCTCGTTGTCGAACCGCAGCGGCGGTGCATCGCTCGGGCGGAAACAGAGGTCCGGCTTGGTCACCTCGACGGCCAGGTAGAGCGCCGACGGGTCCCAGGCGGCGTAGGCCACGGCCGAGAGATCGTCGGGACCGGGATAGGCATCCTCGCTGCGGCGGTACTGATCCTCGAGCGTGAGGGAGAGCGGTTCCGACACGTCGAAGTCCGCGGGCGTGCCATCCAACGGCGGCGGCGCGGCGACGCGGAGGGCGGCGGCGATCGCGGGCGTCGGACCCTCCAGCTCGAGCAGCGGCGCGAACGGCGGCGCGACTTCCCGGACGCCGCGCAGCGACAGCTCGACCTCCGGCCCTTCGATAGCCCATTCGGCACCCGTGAACCGGTGCCGCTCGACCGCCCCCTTCCCCGTCTCGACCTCCACGAGTTCCCCGCTGGCGCGCACAGCCCGTACCGCCGCCTCCCCGACGTGCGGTTCGAGTACGGTCACGATGCGGACGTTCCGCCCCCGCGCCCGGGCCACGTAGAACGGCGCGCGTTTCCCGCCGCCGGGTAGTCCGGGCCCTTCGGCCCGCAGCAACTCGCCCTGGAAGACAACGTGCGCGGTAAGCTGTGCGCGGTTCGCGGTGTGCTCGAGTAGGAAAGGCCCGGCCTGGTCGGGTACAAACCGCTCCACGTTAGTCACGAACTCGTCCGTCAGCTCCGCAGGCTCCCATCGTCCGGGCGTGTGCAAATCCCCGCGACCGGTGAAATGCCACGCAAGCTCGAGGAGGCGATCCTCACGGCCCGTGAGCTCGACGACGTCCACCAGGTACGCCGGCCCAGCCACGAGCGTACGGGTGAGCCCGTCGTAACGCCCCCGCGCCAACGCCCAAGGCTCCCGCTCCTCGAACTGCTCGCAGGTCGCGTCGCCCGGCGGTTGGGAGACACCGTCCAGCCGCGGCGCGTTGTGGGCCAGTGTCGAGCGGTACCACGCCAGGTCACGCGACACGTACGAGCCGGTTCCCGGATCGGGGAGCCAGTGCACGCCGTCGGCGTGCAACGTCAGGTGCAGGCGGTCGGGGTGCCCGTGCCCGCCCCCGTACAGGCCGCACTCGAGGCTCGCGTGGCGGGCCCCGCCGTTCGCCCGCAACACCGCGAGTCCTTGCGTTTCGAGCAGGACGCTGCC
>DASYQX010000107.1:0-94176 GCA_036004985.1 Gemmatimonadales bacterium | reverse complement strand
CGCGCGACGGGGGTGTCGCGGTCGAGGACGGTGATGCTCTGCCCGCGCCGGACACGACGCAGGTACTCGCTGAGCCGGCTCTTGAGCTCGGCGATGCGCACGGTGGTTTTCATGGTCATATGATAGTCATGAATGGTCATTCCCGCTAGGAGGGCTGCTCCCCCAAACGCCGACGGGCCGCCCAGCGGGACGGCCCGTAGTGCAGCGCTAAGTCGCCACGACGTCACGACGCCACGACGCCACGTCCTCCCCTCTTGGCGTCTTAGCGTCTTGGCGTCTTAGCGTCTTGTCGTTTTACTTCCGATTATTCACCGCCATCTTCAACTGCTTCCCTGCGCGGAACGCCGGCGCGATCGACGCCTTTATCTGAATCACGCCACCCGTCTTCGGGTTACGGCCCATCCGGGCCGCGCGTTTGCGCGCCTCGAAATTGCCGAAGCCGGTGATCTGCACCTTCGCACCCTTCTTCAGCTCACCCGCGATGATTCCCTTGTCGTCGAACAGCGCTTCGACGGCTCGGGCGGCATCGGCCTTGGACATCTTGGTCCGCATGGCCAGCGCCGCGGTCAGCTCGGCTTTGTTCACTGCGGTCTCCTTGGTGAGGGACAGAGTCGGCGAAAAGCCTTGAAATTCCGCCCCTATCGCGGGGGGGCGCCCGAAAACCCGCATAAGACCGGCACCATCATAGGGTATCCCCCGGAAAACCGCAAGATTCCTGCACTTCCTTGACCCCTCATTCCACACCCACTACCCTTCACCCCCGCAACGGCAGGTACCAGGTACCGGGTATCGGGTACCGGCACACACCCGATGCCCGACACCCGGTACCCGACACCCGATACCCGGTACCCAATGTTCCACGGCACCCGCCCCGGTTGGATCGAGGTCATCTCGGGGGTCATGTTCTCCGGCAAGTCCGAAGAGCTGATCCGCCGCGTCCGGCGCGCCGTCATCGCCCGTAAGACCGTGCAAGTCTTTAAGTCCCACCTGGATGCCCGCTACGCCGGCCTCTACTCCGTGACCTCGCACGACGGGCTCACCGTCGAAGCCGAGCCGGTGGACAGCGCCGAGGAGATCATCCGGAAGCTCCGCCCCGGCACCGAGGTGCTGGCCGTGGACGAGGCCCAGTTCCTCGACGAGGGGATCGTGGCGGTCGCGAACACCCTCGCCGACCGCGGGGTGCGCGTCATCCTCGCCGGCACCGACGTAGACTTTCGCGGCCTGCCGTTCGGGGCGATGCCCACCCTGATGTGCGTCGCCGAGGTGGTCGACAAATTCCAGGCGATCTGTGTGGTCTGCGGCGGCCCGGCCACGCGCAATCAGCGGCTCGTCAACGGCAAGCCGGCCACCTGGGACAGCCCAACGATCATGGTGGGGGGACGGGAGAGCTATGAGGCGCGGTGTCGCCACTGTCACAGGGTGCCGAGGCAGGATGAGGATCAGACAGCGTTGCTATAGGTACCGGGTATCGGGTACCGGGTACCGGGAATTACAACCCGATACCCGATACCCGGTAGCCGATACCGCCTTTCGATGTTAAACGTCGCCCTCACCGGCAACATCGCCGCCGGCAAGTCCACCGTGGTCGACTGGTTCCGCCGCTGGGGCGCCACGGTGATCGACGCCGACGCGCTCGCGCGCGAGGCCCAGGCGCCGGGGACCGACGTGCTCGCCACCATTGTGCGGCGGTTCGGCGCGAGCGTCCTGGCCAAAGACGGCAGCCTGGACCGCGCGGCGCTGCGCGCGAAGGTGATGGGCGACGACGAAGCCCTCTCCGCCCTGAACGCGATTGTCCACCCCGCCGTGCAGCAGCGCCGCGAGGAGCTGCAAGAAGCCGCGCGCGACCGCGGCGACCTGATCGTCATCAACGACATCCCGTTGTTGTTCGAGGTGCTGGACCCGGCCCAATTCGACGCGATCGTCCTGGTGGACGCGCCGCTCGCGGTGCGGCGTACGCGGCTGCGCACGCTACGCGGGCTCACGAACGAGGACGCCGACCGGATGATCGCGGCGCAAATGGCCGCCGAGCGCAAGCGCGCGCAGAGCCACTACGTGCTCGACAACGACGGCACCCTCGGCCGCCTCGAGGCGAAGGCGCTGCAGGTCTTCATCGAGCTGCGGCGCCGCGCCGCGCGTGCGGCGATCCAGGCACCGGAGGATCGCCGCACGCTGTTCCTGTGCTCGGCAGATTCAAAGGACGACCCGCCCGCGCTGCGCGCGATCGCCGCGCGGTACGCCGATGCCGGCGTGCGCGTCGAGCGCGCCGCGGGGAAGCCGCCGGCCTTGCTCAAGGCGCTGCGCGCCGCACCCGCGCCCGGCGCCGTCGTCGCGACGGCAGCAGCGGGGCCGGCGGCGCGCGAGGCGTGGACCGCGGCGGGACGGCCCGGCCCGCTGCTGCATCTCTCCGACGACCCCGACCCCGTCGCCGTGCGGCTCGATCTGCGGCCCTGGGGACACGACCGCGTCGCGCTGAGCGAAGAGGGCGGCGCCGGTCTTCCGCCCCGCGCCGATGTGTGGTAACCTTCGCCGCGACTCGAACTTCCACCGCCGCCCACGAGCGACCCTCGCATGTCCAACATCCCCAAAGACCTCCGGTACACCGCTGATCACGAATACGCGCGCAAAACGGACACGCCCGGCGTGATCCAAGTCGGGATCACCGACTACGCGCAGGGGGAGCTGGGAGACGTGGTGTACGTGGATCTCCCCAAGAAGGGTGTGAGCGTCGCCCAGAAGGCCGTGTTCGGCACGATCGAGGCCGTAAAGGCGGTGTCCGAGCTGTATTCGCCGCTCGCCGGTGAAGTCGTGGACGTGAACGCGGCGCTCGAAAAGGATCCGGCGCTGGTAAACCGTGACCCCTACGGCGCGGGCTGGATGATCAAGGTGCGCCTCAAGAACCCCAACGAGCTCGATGGGCTCCTCGACGCTGCGGCGTACGCGAAGCATGTCGGGGAGTAACCGTGCTGACCGCGACCTTCCACGGCCACGCCTGCTTTCTCCTCGAGGGGGACGGCAAGCGGGTCGTGATCGACCCCTTCGTTACCGGTAACCCCGCCGCCGTCATCGGCGCGAGCGGCGTGCCCAAACTCGACGGCATCCTGCTCTCGCACGGCCACGGCGACCATCTCGGCGACGCCGTCGCGCTCGCGAAGCGGGACAAGGCGACAGTCGTCGCGACCTACGAGCTGGCGCAGTTCTGCGGCGACCAGGGCGCGACGGCCCACGCGATGCACATCGGCGGCGCGCACCAGTTCTCGTTCGGCCGAGTAAAGCTCGTCCCGGCGTTCCACGGCGGCCGCGTGGAGGGCGACGCGACCGGGAAGTACACGACCAACCCCTGCGGAATCGTGGTGACGCTCGGCGGCAAGACGGTGTACCACACCGGCGACACCGCGTTGACCGTCGAGATGCAGCTGCTCGGGGGCCGGATCGACTTGATGCTGGCACCCATCGGCGACAACTACACGATGGGGATCGAGGACGCCGTGCGGGCGGTCGAATTCGTGAAACCCAAAGTTGTTATTCCCATGCACTACAACACGTGGGACGTGATCCGCGCGGATCCCCAGGCGTTCAAACGTGCAGTGGGGAGCCGCAGCGAGGTGGTCATCCTCGCCCCGGGTGAGTCCTACACTCTCTCCTAGAGCACATGGCGAAAGACTTGTCCGTTTTGCAGCACCCCGACGTGTTCCGCGAGCGCCACATCGGCCCCTCGGCGACCGACCAGCGCGCGATGCTGACAACGCTGGGCTACGACTCGCTCGACGCGCTGATCGACGCCGTCGTGCCGGCGGACATCCGGCTGCGCCGTCCGCTGAACCTGCCGCCGGCAATGAGCGAGCAGGAGGCGCTGACCGAGCTGCGGCGGCTCGCCAGCCAGAACCAGGTCTTCCGGTCGTACCTCGGGATGGGCTACCACGACTGCTTCACACCCGGCGTGATCCTGCGCAACGTGCTCGAGAACCCCGGCTGGTACACGGCGTACACGCCCTACCAGGCGGAGATCGCGCAGGGACGGCTCGAGGCCTTGTTGAACTACCAGACGGTGGTCTCGGACTTGACGGGCCTGGAGATTGCGAACGCGTCGCTGCTCGACGAGGCCACAGCCGCCGCGGAGGCGATGCACCTCACCGAGGCTGTCTCCAATCACACCGGCCAGCGGGTGTACCTGGTGGACGCGCAATGCCACCCCCAGACGATCGCCGTCGTGCGGACCCGTGCCGCGGCGCGCGGCATCGAGATCCGCGTCGCCGAGCCGTCGACCTTCAAGTTCGGGAGCGGGGTCATCGGCGCGCTGGTGCAGTATCCCGCGACCGACGGCGCGATCCGCGATCACCGCGCCCTGTGCGAGGCCGCCCACGCCGCCGGCGGTCTGGTCACTGTCGCGACCGATCTCCTGGCGCTGACGCTGCTCGCGCCGCCGGGAGAATGGGGCGCCGACATCGCCGTCGGCAACTCGCAGCGCTTCGGCGTGCCGCTCGGCTACGGCGGGCCGCACGCCGCGTTCTTCGCGACGCGCGACCAGTACAAGCGCCACCTCCCGGGCCGCATCATCGGCGTCTCGAAGGACAAAGCGGGCCGCCCCGGTTTGCGGATGGCGCTCCAGACGCGCGAGCAGCACATCCGGCGCGAAAAGGCGACGAGCAACGTCTGCACGGCGCAGGTGCTGCTCGCCGTCGTGGCGGGGATGTACGCCGTGTACCACGGCCCCGAGGGGCTGCGGCGCATCGCCCAACGGGTGCACGCGCACACCGCGGCGCTGGCGGAGGCGCTCAAGCGCCTCGGGTTCAAGATCGCGCACGCCGAATTCTTCGATACCATCGCGGTCGAGCTGGGCGGAGCAGGGGCGCAGCACGCTGCGCCCTTACAGGCTCGGATTCTCGAGGCCGCCCGCGCCAAGAAAATCAACCTGCGGATCCTGTCGCCCACCCGGATCGGCGTCGCGCTCGACGAGACCGTGTCCATGGCCGACGTGGCCGACGTGGCGGCAGCGTTCGCGCTGGGGAAGCCGGTTCAGGTCGACGTGGCGACGCCTGCGATCCCGGGGAGCCTCGCCCGCACGACGCCGATCTGTACGCACCCGGTCTTCAACACGCACCACTCCGAGACCGAGATGTTGCGCTACCTGAAGCGGCTCGAGGACCGCGACCTGTCGCTCACGTCCGCGATGATCCCGCTCGGCTCGTGCACGATGAAGCTCAACGCGACGGCGGAGATGATCCCCATCACCTGGCCCGAATTCGGCCGGCTGCATCCATTTGCGCCGGTCGAGCAGGCGCAGGGCTATACGGCCCTGTTCCGCCAGCTCGAGGAGTGGCTCGCCGAGATCACCGGCTTCGCGAAGGTCTCACTGCAGCCCAACGCCGGCTCGCAAGGCGAGTTCGCCGGGCTGCTCGTGATCCGCGCCTATCATCAGGCGCGCGGGGGGGGAGGGGGGGGCCACCGCACCACCTGTCTCATCCCGCAGTCGGCGCACGGGACCAATCCCGCGAGCGCGGTGATGGCGGGCATGAGCGTCGTCGTCGTCAAGACCGACGCGCGGGGCAACATCGACGTCGCCGACCTGCGCGCCAAGGCGCAGCAGTACCGGGACACACTCGGCGCGCTGATGGTGACCTATCCGTCCACCCACGGCGTGTTCGAGGCGTCAATCAAGGAGATCTGCCGCATCGTGCACGACCACGGCGGCCAGGTATACATGGACGGCGCCAACATGAACGCCCAGGTGGGCCTCTGTCGCCCCGGCGACATCGGCGCCGACGTATGCCACCTGAACCTGCATAAGACGTTCTGCATTCCCCATGGCGGCGGCGGGCCCGGGATGGGGCCGATCGGAGTTGCGGCCCACCTCGCGCCGTACCTGCCGAGTCATCCCGTGGTGGACCTGGGTATCGCGCCGAGCTGCGGCACGGTGTCGGCGGCGCCATGGGGCAGCCCGTCAATCCTTCCTATCTCCTGGGCTTACATCGCCATGATGGGGCGCGAGGGGCTCGGCGAAGCCACCAAGATCGCCATTTTGAGCGCGAACTACATCGCCAAACGCTTGGCCGATCAGTACAGTCTGCTGTACGCCGGCCAGCACGGCCTAATCGCGCACGAGTGCATTCTCGACACCCGCCCCTTCAAGGCGTCGGCGGGCGTAGACGTCGAAGACATCGCGAAGCGCCTCATCGATTACGGCTTCCATCCGCCCACGGTCTCGTTCCCCGTCGCCGGCACGTTGATGGTCGAGCCCACCGAGAGCGAGCCGAAGGAGGAGTTGGACCGGTTCTGCGACGCGCTCATCGCCATCCGCGACGAGATCCGGGAGGTTGAGTCGGGCGAAGCGGACCGTGACAACAATCTGCTGACCAACGCGCCCCACCCTCTCACCGACCTCGTGGCCGATGCATGGGACCGGCCGTACTCGCGCGAGCGCGCGGCCTTCCCGACGCCCGCCACGCGGGAGCACAAGATCTGGCCGCCGGTGGGCCGCATCGACGGCGCGTACGGGGACCGGAATCTGGTGTGTGTGTGTCCGCCCGTGGAGGTGTACGCGACGGTCTGAGGCGGGCGGGGGCGGACCGGGGCGGGACGCAGGGGTGACCGCCTCCGACCGCCTCCGACCGCCTCCGACCGCTCTCGAGTGGAATCTTCTCGTCGAGCCGCAGGGCCGCTCTGGGCCGGAAAACATGGCGCTCGACGAGGGTCTCCTGCTAGAGGCCGATCGCACGGGCCGGGCGCTGTTACGCCTCTACTGCTGGGACCCGCCCTGCCTCTCGTTCGGCCGCAATGAACCCGCAGCGTCGCGGTACGCTCGGGCCGAGATCGAGCGGCGCGGGCTGGCAGTGGTGCGCCGCCCGACGGGGGGACGGGCGGTGTGGCACGAGCACGAGGTGACGTACGCGGTCGCGGCACCGGTGGCCGCGTTCGGCTCGCTGCGCGAGAGCTACCGTGCGATCCATGCACGCCTCGCGGCCGCGTTGCGAGCCCTCGGTGTGGACGCCACGCTGGCATCAGACCGTCCGGCCGTCCGGCCGTCCGACCGTCAGGGTGCCTGCTTCTCGACCGCGGTCGGTGGCGAAGTCGTCGTAAATGGTCACAAAGTCATCGGCTCCGCGCAGGTGCGTCGAGGTACCGCCTTCTTGCAACACGGCTCGATTTTGCTCGACGGGTCGCAGGATGTGGTGCGAGACGTGAGCGGGGAGCGGGGAGCGGGGAGCAGCGGAACGACGCTCCGCGAGCACCTTGGCAGGCCCGTGCGCTTCGAGGAGGTCGCCGAGGCGATCGTCCAGCAATGGAGCGAGTCCGTGACCTTTGCCGCCCCTTACCGCCCCTTACCGCCCCTTACCGCCCGCTTCTCCGACCCCGCATGGACCTGGCGCCGCTAGCCCGGCGGTGAAATGTTAAGCGCCATGCGCTCCTTGAGCCGATTGCTCCTCGTGGCCGTCCTGGTGGGACTCGCGTCGTGCGAGCGCCGTGCCAAGTGCAGCGGCGACTACTGTGGCACGCTTGTGTTTGCCGCTGTGGGCGAGCCCGACGTCCTGCTGCCGCCCTCGAGTCAGGAGGCCGTCGCGCGAGACATCGGCGACCAGCTCTTCCTGAAGCTCGCGGACATCGGTCTCTCGACCAATACCGTCGGCGACGAGGACTTCCAACCGCAGCTGGCCGAGCGCTGGGAGTGGGACGGCCCGCTTACGCTGGTGTTCCACCTCGACCCGCGCGCCCGGTGGCAGGACGGGCCGCCCGTGACCGCCGCGGACGTGGCGTTCACGTTCAGCGCGTACACCGATTCGGCGGTGGCGTCGCCGTACCGTTCGGCGTTGCGCCGCATCGCGAGCGTCACCGTGCGCGATTCGCTCACGGTGGTGTTCCGCTTCCGCGAACGCTATCCGGAGATGTTCTTCGACGCGGTCTATCAAATGCGCATCCTGCCGGCCCACCTGCTCCGCGGCGTCCCGCGAGACCAGTGGAAGACCGCCCCCTTCGGCCGCCAGCCGATCGGGAACGGCCCGTACCGCTTCGTGAGCTGGCAACCGGGGCAGAGCATCGAGCTGGTCGCCGATTCGACGTTCTTCCTGGGCCGGCCGGGGATCCGGCGGCTGATTTGGCGCATCACGCCCAACCTCCAGGTGGCCGTGACGCAGGTGGTGGCCGATGAGGCCGACGGCCGGGAGGCGTTGTACACACCGGAGAACGTCGCGCGCGCGCGGGAAGCGCCGCAGCTCGCCGTGTATCCCTACCGCGGCAACGTCTACGGATACCTCGGCTTCAATCTCGCCGCCAACGGCGACACGACGCAGGCGCACCCGATTTTCGGCGACCGCGAGGTACGCCGCGCCCTGGCGATGGCCGTCGACCGCGCGCGCCTCCTCAAGAGCGTGTTCGGCGACTTCGCCAAGGTCCCGCCCGGCCCGGGGTCACAACTCTGGTGGATTTGGGACCCCGAAGCGCGGCAGCTGCCGTTCGACACGGCCCGCGCGGCCCGCCTGCTGGCGGCGCGCGGCTGGCGCGACTCGGACCGCGATGGGATCCGCGACCGCGCCGGACAGCCGCTCGCGTTCCGCGTGCTCGTCCCGTCGACCAGCGGCACGCGGAGGCAGTACGCCCGGTTGCTGCAAGAGCAGTTCCGGGCGGTGGGCGTGCAAATGGACATCGACGAAGTCGAGTCCAGCGTGTTGACCGAACGGCTGCCGGCCGGAAAGTTCGACGCCATTCTGCAGGCGTGGAACAACGACCCGACCCCGAGCTCGGGGATGGTGCAAGTCTGGACCCGGGCCGGGTTTGGCGGATCGAACTTCCTGCGCTACGACAACCCCGAGTTCGACCGATTGGTCGACCTGGCCACCGCTGCGCCCAACCGCCAACAGGCTCGGCGCTTCTGGCGCGCGGCGATCGAGACGATCAATGCCGACGCGCCCGCGGTTTTCCTGTTCGCGCCCGACAACGTTGCGGCCTTCCACAGGCGCGTGGCGGACGTGCAGATCCGCCCCGACTCGTGGGCCGCCCTGTTGCGCACCTGGCGCATTCCCCCGGACCGGCTCATCGATCGGGACCGCGTGGGGCCGTAGGTGACGGCGTGGCTGGTGCGGCGTCTCGCCGCCTCGATCGCCATCGTCTTCCTGGTCGTCACCCTCACCTTCATCCTGATGGACGTGGCCCCGGGCGTGCCGATGATCGGCCCCGAGGAGCGCATCGTCGATTCCGCGGCAAGGGCCGTGATCCGGCACCAGCTGGGACTCGACGGCCCGCTCCACGTCCGCTACGTGAGCTACCTCCGGGAGCTGGCGCGCGGCAACCTCGGCATTTCGTTCCCGCTGCACCGCCCTGTTGCCGACGCCCTCGCCGACGCGATTCCCAACACCCTCCTGCTCGCCGGTGCCGCCCTGCTGCTCGACTTCTTGCTCGGCCTGGGGCTCGGCGTGTACCAGGCGCTGCGCGTCCACCGCCTGCCCGACGTGCTCCTCGGCAACGCCACCTTATTCCTCTATTCCGTCCCGACGTTCTGGCTGGGGTTGATCCTGCTCCTCGTGTTCGGCGCGTGGCTGGGTTGGTTCCCCGTGGCAGGCATGAGCGATCCGATCCTCTGCCCGACGGTGTCCTCGTTGTACTGCGCGATGGACCGGCTCTGGCACCTCGTGCTCCCGGCGCTCACGCTCGGCCTCGTCGGCGCGGCGGGCACGGCGCGGTTCCAGCGCGCCGCGATGCTCGAAGTCGCCCGGCAGGACTACATCCGCACCGCCCGCGCGAAGGGCGTGCCGGAGCGGCGCGTCGTCCTGCGGCACCAGCTCCGGAACGCCCTGCTGCCCTTCATCACCCTGTTCGGGCTGGCCTTCCCGTTCCTGCTCACCGGCGCCGTCCTCATCGAGACGATCTTCGCGTGGCCGGGCATGGGCCGGCTCGCGACCGACGCCATCCTGCGGCGCGACTACCCCGTGGTGAATGCCTCCGTGCTGCTGGCGAGCACCATGGTCGTCGCCGGCAATCTGCTCGCCGACGTGCTGCTCGCGGTCGCGGATCCTCGCCTGCGCGTGCGGGAGACCACATGACGCTGCGCGCGTGGCTCGCCCTGATGGTGGCGCTCGGGCTCGCCGCGTGGGTCGTGGCGGCGGTGCGGCGCCGCAGCGCGGCCCACGAGAGCGGCCGGCGCTTCTTCCGGCACCCCACTGCGGCGTGGGGGCTCGGTGTCCTCGCGTTCTTCGTGATCGTCGCCGTGGCCGCGCCTCTCGTCACGCCCTACAACCCGTGCATCCAGCTCGACATCGTCGGCCTCAAGAACCAAGCCCCCTCGTGGAGTCATCCCCTGGGGACGGATCTCTATAGCCGCGACGTCTGGTGTCGCATGGCGTTCGGCGCGCGCGTATCGCTCACGGTCGGCGCGCTGGGGATGCTCGTCGCCGTGACCATTGGCGCTACGGTCGGCGCGGTCGCGGGCTACTACCGGCAGTGGGTGGACGCCGTGCTCATGCGCGGCGTCGACGTGGGCCTCGCCCTGCCGCGTCTCTTCGTGCTCCTGCTGGCGGTCGCTCTCTGGGAGCACCTGTCGCTCGCAGTGCTCGTGTTAGTCATGGGCCTCACGTCCTGGTTCGGCACGAGCCGGTTGGTGCGCGCTGAGGTGCTGTCCCTGCGGGAGCGGGACTTCGTCGCGGCGGCGCGGGCGCTCGGCGCGGGCCCCGCCCGCATTATCTTTCGCCACGTCCTGCCCAACGCGGCCGCGCCGATCATTGTCTCGGCGGCCCTGGGCATCGGGAACGTGTTGCTGCTCGAAGCGAGCCTGTCTTTTCTCGGCATCGGCGTGCCGCCGCCGGCGCCGAGCTGGGGAAACATGATCGCCGACGGCGCGCCCAATCTCGCCACCGCGCCATGGACGACGCTGTTCCCGGGCCTTGCCATCGCCCTCGTCGTCATGGCCTTGAACGCCGTGGGCGACGCCTTGCGCGAGGCCCTCGACCCGCGCCAGGAGGCGACGTGACGGAGCCCCTGCTCCGCGTCCGCGACCTGAAGACGTACTTCGTCACCGAGCGCGGCAGTGGCACCGCCCGCGCCGTGGACGGCGTCTCCTTCGATCTCTACCCTGGTGAGACCCTCGGCATTGTCGGCGAGTCGGGGTGCGGCAAGACCGTCACCTCGCTCTCAATCTTGCGGCTCGTCCCCGAACCGCCGGGGCACATCCGGCCCGGCAGCCTCATCGAATTCGAGGGGCGGAATCTCCTCACGCTCCCGCTCCCCGAGCTGCGCGCCGTCCGCGGGAACCAGATCGCGATGATCTTTCAGGAGCCGATGACATCGCTCAACCCGGTGTTCACCGTGGGCGACCAAATCGCCGAAGCGGCGATCATCCACCAGCACCTCTCCCGCAAGGCGGCCCGCGCCCGGGCGATCGAGATGCTGAAGCTCGTCGGCATC
This sequence comes from Gemmatimonadales bacterium, assembly GCA_036004985.1. GTDB lineage: Bacteria > Gemmatimonadota > Gemmatimonadetes > Gemmatimonadales > GWC2-71-9 > 20CM-2-65-7. Next base: position 82,791 of record DASYQX010000107.1, on the reverse strand, counting down.
CCCGACCCCGAGGAGCGGGTGGACCACTACCCGCACCAGCTGAGCGGCGGGATGCGCCAGCGGGTGATGATCGCCATGGCGCTCGTCTGCCACCCCAAGGTCCTCATCGCCGACGAGCCCACCACCGCGCTCGACGTCACGATCCAGGCGCAAATCCTCGAGCTGCTCGACCGGCTGCAGGCGGAGCTCGGCATGGCCGTGCTCCTCATCACCCACGACCTCGGGGTCGTGGCGGGCCACGCCGAGCGCGTGGTCGTGATGTACGCCGGGCAGGTCGTCGAGTCCGCGCCGACCACCGAGCTGTTCGACCAGCCGCTGCACCCGTACACCGAGGGGCTGATGGCGGCGGTGCCGCGCATCGACGCGCCTCAGGCGCGCCTGCGCGCGATTCCGGGGCAGGTGCCCGCCGCGACGGCGTGGCCGTCGGGGTGCCGGTTCCATCCCCGCTGCCCGCATGCCTGGGCGAAGTGTGCGGCCGAGGAGCCGCCGCTCCTCGACGGCGGGACTCCCGCGCACAGCGCGCGCTGCTGGTTGGTCCAGGAGCCCGCGCGCCGAAAGCCGCAGCCGTGACTCATCCCCCGCCCCCGCTCGTCGACGTCCGCGATCTCGTCAAGCATTACCCGGGCGAGCGCGGCCTGCTCGGCCTGGGCCGGGCGCGCTCGCCGGTCCGCGCCGTGGACGGCGTGTCCTTCGCCATCGCGCCGGGACAGACGCTCGGCCTCGTCGGCGAGTCCGGCTCGGGGAAGTCCACTGTGGGCCGGACGATCCTGCGGCTCCAAGAGCCGACGGCGGGGCGCGTCCTGTTCGAAGGGGCGGACGTTTTCGCTCTCGACGCGGGGCCCCTGCGCACCCTGCGCCGCCGCATGCAAATCGTTTTCCAGGATCCCTACAGCTCCCTCAATCCCCGGATGACGGTGGCCCAGACGCTGCGCGAGCCGCTCCAGATTCACCGGCTCGCCGGCCCGGGCGGCGCGGAGACGCGGATCCGGGCGCTGCTCGACGAGGTCGGCCTCGACCCCGCGTTCGCGGGGCGCTACCCGCACGAGCTGTCCGGCGGCCAGCGGCAACGCGTCGGGATCGCGCGCGCACTCTCAGTCGAGCCGCAGTTCGTGGTGTGCGACGAGCCGGTCAGTGCTCTCGACGTGTCGGTGCAGGCGCAGGTCCTGAACCTCCTCGCCGACCTGCAGCGGAAACGCCGCCTGACTTACCTGTTCATCGCGCACGACCTCGCCGTCGTGCGGCACATCGCGGATCACGTCGCGGTGATGTATCTGGGCCGCATCGTGGAGCGCGCGCCCGCAGCGGCGATCTACGCGCAGCCCCGTCATCCGTACACGCGCGCGCTGCTGTCGGCGGTACCGGAGCCGAACCCCCGTCCCTCCAAGGGGCGGATCGTGCTCACCGGTGACATGCCGTCCCCGGCTCATCCGCCTGCGGGCTGTCCGTTTCATCCGCGCTGCCCGCATCCCAAGAAGAACGAGCGCTGTCGCACCGAGCCCCCCGTGCTTCGGGCCGTGGGAGAGGCGACGCACTTCGCCGCCTGCCACTTCGCCGAGGAGCCGATGTGATCGGGGGGGGCCTCCTGCTGCTGCAGACGCTGACGAATCTGAACGTCGCACCCACTGGGACGAGCCTGCCGGCCGGGTGGCGCCTCTCCCGCGTGCAGGGCGTCGAGACACCGGTGTTCCGGGTCACGACCGTCCACTCGCTGCGGATCGAGGCGACGAATCAGGCCGGCACGGCGACGTACCGGCTGCGCGTGCCGCTGCGCCCGCCACCGCCCACGCGCTCCGGCATGCTCACCTGGCGGTGGCGCGCGGAGCGGCCGGTGCGCGGCGCGGCGCTCCGCCAACGCGCCACCGACGACAGCCCCCTGCGCGTCCTCGTGACGTTCCAGGACGGCCGAGTGCTCGTCTACAGTTGGGGGAACCAGGAGGCACGCGGCGAGAGCTTTGCCAGCTGGGCGGGGCGCAACCGCATGGTCGTCGTGCTGCAGCGCGCCGACGACGCGGACTGGTCCTGGCACGTGGAGCGCCGGGACCCGTTCGCCGACTACCGCCGACTCTGGAACAACGCCCCCAAGCCCATCGTGTCCGTGGGGATCAGCGCGGACACCGATGGCCTCCGCGTGAAGGCCGTCGCGGAGATCGGGGATATCACCTGGACTGGGCCTTAGCCCCTGCGATTCTTTGATCCGCACGGACGAAGTTCGATACCATGCTCAACGCCCGCTCGCGTAGGTTGGTGATCCCCGGGCTTGCGCCCGGGGTCAGTCGGGCTTGCCACCGAGGTTAGGCAGGGCTTCGGCCGAGGGTTCCTGACCTCGGGCGACAGCCGGTGTAGGCCCCACCGCAGACCAACTCTAAGTGTCGGGTTTTGGTGAATCCCCGGGCTTGCGCCCGGGGTCAGTCAACCCTTGATGCCGTGTGAGCAATGTCGGTTCATCATGCCTATCAGATGTACGCGCACATTACCTGGCACACGTGGAGACGGGTCGGGTGTGTGGATGCTCTAGCGGCCCACGATGTGAGGATGGCCGTCGCGAGCGCCGGCAAGAAATCGGGCGTGCAAGTACTGCGAGGCGCGGTCCTCGCGGATCACGTGCACCTCATTGTGAGCTTCCGACCTGACACTCGGCTCAGCGACTTCGTTCGCCTCGCGAAGTCAGTCGCAGCGACCCGCGCCAACCACCGGGTGGCGGGCGCGGTTCGATGGGCACGCGGCTACTACGTCGCCACGATCCACAGACGGGATCTCGCTAGGAACGTCGCTTATGTCTCGCGCCAGTTCGAGCGGCACCCCGACCTGATCCCACGGAACAACGGACGCGCCCCCGCCTAACTGACCCCGGGCGCAAGCCCGGGGATCACCCAAACTCCACTGGATCTCCCACTGACCCCGGGCGGCAGCCCGGGGACCACCAACCTCGGAGACCTGACCAGGCCTAACTGACCCCGGGCGCAAGCCCGGGGATCACCTAAACTCAACCTGGATTTCCTCCTGACCCGGGGATCACCCAAACTCGACCGGGGTCTCCACCCGACCCCGGTGGCCTAGCCCCCGTGCTCGACCTTCGCCGCACTCCGCAACCCGTCCACCTCGGCCCCGACGGCGAGCAGCCAGCCCGCCGTGAACACCCACCCGCCGTACTGCAGCCCGTGGCCCACATAGCTGACGAACGCGAAGATCGCGGCCACGCCGACGACACTCAGGAGCAGGAGCGGGAGACGCTGCGCCTTCGTGCCTCGACCCTGCTGCCAGTAGAGCAACACCCCGACGAGCACAAAGGAAATGCCGGTGGCCACCCGAGCCTGGCTCTCGGTGTCACTGTCAAAGGCGGCGCCGACGTGCACACCCAGGAGCACGAGGCACACCGCCCGGAAGAACCCGTGCAGGGCGGGACCGTGTCGCTCGTGGAACGCGGCCAACGCGGGCACGAGCTGGTGCAACGCATAGGCGATCGTCACGAGGACGGGAATGCCGAGCATCACGATGGCGCCAACGCCGTCCCACACGCCGATCAGCGGCGTTACCCCGCAGCTGTACGGCAGGCACAACCCGATGACCAGGATTACCGCCGCGATCTTTTTGAGCATGAGGAACCCTCCCTCTTAGAACCGGTTGATCACCGTCACGCCGACGCCTTCGAAGACCCCCATGCGCGGCAGCTCTGCCGGCACGTCGCTCAGCGGAATCGTCCGCCCGACCAGCGCCTCCGGGGAGAGGCGTCCACTGGTGATGAGAGCCAGCAGTTCCGGATAGTCCCTGGCCGGCATGCCATGGCTGCCGCGGATCTCGAGCTCGCGGGCGATCACGGGGCCCATCGCGATCGGCGGACTGCTGTGCTCACCAGTCATCAGGCCCACTTGGACGTGGCGGCCGCGCTTCCGCAGCGATCCGAGGGAATTGAGGCACGTGGCGACGCTGCCCAGGGCATCGATCGAGACGTGCACGCCGTCTCCTCCCGTGGCGTGCCGGACGGCGCGCGCCACGTCGTCCGTCCGGGCTGCGTTCACAACGATCTCCGCCCCGAGCCGCGTTGCCAAGGCCAGCTTGTCGTCGGTCACGTCCACGGCGACGACGCGGCCGCCGAGTGCGCGCGCGATCATCAGCGCCGACAGCCCGACGCCGCCGCAGGCGTGCACGGCGATCCACTCTCCCGGCTCCAGCCGGCCGTGGGTGACGACTGCGCGGTACGCCGTCGCGAAGCGGCAACCCAACAGCGCGGCAGCGACGAAGCTCAGGCTGGGGGGCAGCGCCACGAGGTTCTCGTCGGCGTACGGCAGCGCCACGTACTCGGCGAACGAGCCCCAACCGGTGAACCCCGGCTGGTAGTAGCGGTCGCAGATCTGGGATTGCCCCGCCTCGCACTGCGCACAGCGCCCGCAGCCGAGGCAAAACGGCGTGGTGACGCGGTCGCCGATCTTCCACTTGCGCACCGCCGGGCCGACGGCGGCCACGGTCCCGGCGAGCTCGTGCCCGGGCACGTGGGGCGGACGGATGTCGGCGTCGTGGCCCATCCACCCGTGCCAGTCGCTGCGGCACATCCCCGTGGCTTCCACTTTGACCACCACGCCGTCGGGCGGCGGGTTCGGGTCCGGCAGGGCGACGAGCTCGAGCGGGGCGCCGAAGGACGCGTAGCGCACGGCCTGCAACGCCGTGCCCTCAGGGAGCCTGGAAGAACGGCCTCCACTTCTCCTCGGCGGGGGTGGCGAGCGACACCGCGATGAGGAGCGTGATGGAGGCCGCCATGGCTGGAAACGCGACGTCGATGCCGAACGGGTCGTGGCCCACGAGCCGACCGGCGATCACCCACACGATCGTGGCTACCATGCCGCCGACGATGCTGGCCACGCCGCCCGCGGTCGTGACCCGCTTCCACAAGAACGCCGCCAGGATGGCCGGCGTGACGCCGAACCCATACATCGTGTACGCCGTGTACGCGGCCCGCAGGACCGACGGGAAAAGCTGGATCAACAGGTAGGCGATCACGCCGAGGGCCACGACCAGCCCGCGCGAAAACAGCAGTTTCTGCTTGTCGGTCGCCGCGGGGTTCACGAACCGCTCGTACACGTCGCGCATCAGGTTCGTCGCCGGTACGAGCAGGAACCCGTCGGCGGTGGATACGATGATCGCCACCATGGCGGCGACGAGCAGGGCGCCCACGATCGGCACCGACCCGTGGACGGCCATGTACGGGATGATCTGCTCCGGCCTCGCCTCGGGGAAGAGCGCGCTGCCGGCGATCGCGAGGAAACAGAGCGCGGCTTGCAGGATGACGACGCCGACGATCCACCAGACGGTGGCGACCCGGGCGGCGCCCGCGTCCTTCGCCGAGAAGAAGCGGTTGTACATCCCCGCCTCCCCGAGCAGCAGGAACAGCCCCGGCAGGAAGAACTGCATCCCCTGCCCGAACGAGAGGGTGTCACTGAAGATCGTCGTGCTCGAGCCGAGATCCACGCCGCCGCCGATGAACTGCGCGTGGGACGGTGGCAGCTTGGCAAAGATCTCCGCGAATCCTCCCGCCTGCGACACCTCGTACCCCAGGGTGACGAGGATGCCGAGCGTCAGGAACACGCCGTTCAGGATGTCGGTGTAAGCCACGGACAGCATGCCGGCGAGGACCGTGTAGGCGATCACGAACGCGGCCGTGATGATCCGCCCCTGCACCTCGCTCACCGCGCCGTCGGTCACGAGGTTGAGGACGTAGCCGCCGCCGCGGTACTGGTAGGAGACGATCGTCACGTACGCGATGACGGTGACGACCACGCCCAGCAGGCGCGCGGTCACGTTGTAGCGCGCCTCGAGGATATCGGGAACGGTGACCTGGCCGAACGCGCGGGCGCGCGGGGCGATGAAGTAGAGCAGGAAGATCCCGCACGCCGCTGCCAGGGTGCTCCACAGACCGGCGATGCCCACTCGGTACTGGAGCCCGGCGTCGCCCAGCAGCGACCCCGAGCCGATCCACGTCGTCACCAACGTGCAGATCAGGACGAACACGCCGAGGCGCCGGCCGGCGATCGCGAAGTCCTCCTGCGTCTTCACCTGCCGCGTCTTGTACGCCCCGACGAGGACGAGCAGCGTGAGGTACCCGAGGATCACCGCCAGATAGAAGTTCATGAGCCCCCGAAGTCGTCAGTCGAACAGCTCGTTCTGCGACGCGTCGTCCGGGTGCTCGGCCGGCCGCAGCAGCACCCCCATCCGCAGCTCCCATTTCTCGACGTCGAAGTGGTGCTCGTTTTGCAGCGCCCGGCGCAGCACCGGCGAAAACTCGTGGAACGCCTCGAGCAGCTCGCTCGTCGCCTCGCGCAGCGCCTGCAGCTGGAAGCCCGAATCGGTCGCCCCCATGTCCTCGAGGATGCTCTGCTCGGTCCGCGATGCCACGATCGGCTCGCCCCGTCCTTCGATGAAGACGTTGGTGCGCTGGCCCGGCCCGCGGCCCTCCTCGATCGGCATCAGACCCACGATCGCGTCGGACCGCCAGTACTTGCCGTAGCCCAGGAACACCATTCGGCCGCGCTTCACATCCATGAGAACCCCCAGGTACGCTTACCGCTCACGGCGCACATTCCTTCTGTTTTTCCGAATGTCTTCGAGTGCGACCCGATCGATCTTGCCGTCCATGCGCACCCGCACGTCGTAGTTCTCCCAGTACATGAAGTTGGCGAGGGCATTGAGGAAGGCTTCGTTCACCGCCGGCTGGGGCGCGGCGAGCCACTTCTGCGGCTGATTCACGGGCTCCCGCAGCAGAATCGCCTCCAGCTCGCGTTGCAGCGCCGGCGTGATGGGCATCAGGTCGGCCGAGTCGGTCGTGAAGAAATACAGGCGGTGCAGCTCGTACAGGCGCTGCAGCTCCTTGATGGGATCGGGCGCGTCGTACACGCGGATCTCGATGTAGCGGTCGTTCAGGCCGAGGTACCCCGCCCCCTGGCGGACGACGAGCAGCGCCGCCGACTGCATCCCCCGCTTGTCGCCGCCTCCCGCCTGCCCCGCGACCAGCGCGGCGAGCAGGCGGTCGGCGAGCGAGCCGCGCGTCCGCTCGAACGTCTCGGCCATGTTCCGCACCGTCGCGTCTGACACCATGATGTTCGCCTGCACCGCGTACCCACGCCCGGTGATGAGCTCGCCTTTACCGCCCGCCCGGCCGTCAGGCCGTCCGCCCGTCCGTCCCCCCGCCCAATCGAAGGTCGAGTCCCCCGTCCAGCTCGCGGCGTTGCCGTGCGCGTCCACCATCCCGACCTGGCGTTGCGCGGGCCGCGGGTCGCCGCGCATCACGATCCGTAACGCCTCGGGCGCGGTGGCGCCCTGCGCCAGCAGCTCGAGTCCCTTCTCGCCGTAGTCGGTGTTGCCGAGCGACTGCGTCGCCACCGCACCCACGCCGGCGCGCGCCCAGGGGACGATCCCTCCCACGTTTGGGAACTTCGACTGCACCGCGATGCCGAGGTCGCCGGTGACGGAGTCGTAGGCGACGATGCTATAGGTGTGAGCGCGCTTGAGAAGATCGGAGGGACGGTCCACGGGCTGTTGGACCAGGAGGGCGGCGCACAGAGCTAGCATCCGCTAGTCCTTTCGCATCTTTTTCTTGAGCTCCTCGAGCTGTTTTTGCGCCGCCGCTTCCCGCGCCGCCCGGTCCATCTCCGACTTGAGCAGCTCGTCCTGCAGGTCCACGCCCGGGCGCACCCCGCCTGCCGCCTGCACGTCGCGCCAGGCGCGCTCGGTGCTGCGCTCCGCCTCCATCGTCGGCCGGTCACGCTCGGCGATCTTCAACTGGGCCTGCATCTCGGCGAGGTCGCGCTCCGCCAGCGCCAGCTCCTCCCGCTGTGCCGCGAGCTTGCGCTCGATCACGCCTACGCGCTCTCGATGCTTCACCGCGAACCGCTCGGCGACGGCGACCGTTTCCTGATCCTGGATCTCACTCGCGAGGCGGCCCCGGCGCTCGGCGTCCGCCAACCGCTGGCGCTCCACAGACAGCTCCGCCTCGGTGCGCCCCAGCGCGGTCCGCATCTCCTGCACGGCGACCTTCGCCTCCACGACCGCGTCCCGCATCTGGCGCGCGAGGTCGCGCAGGTCTCCCGGCGGTGTCGCCGCCGCGAGGGCGGCGCGGAAGGCGTCCCGCAAGCGCTCGAACACGGCGGTCGTCTGGCTCAGCTCTTGCGGACCGTTTTCGCGAAGAACGGCGACAGCACCGGCTCCGTCCCCTCCGCGCCGCACTTGGGGCAGGCAGGGGGTGGCCGCTGGCCGCCGTGCTCCTCGATCGACTCCTGTCGCGCGAATCGCTCGCTGCAGACCGTGCACCGATACTCGTAGATCGGCATGGCACCGCCAACGTTATTCCGGGCTGAAACGCGGGTCAAGTTGACGTGCCGCCCGATCGGCACAGATTGACGGTATGCGTCTCGGCGCGCTCGGCGCGTTCGGAGTCCTCCTCGGCGCGGCAGCCTGCGACGGCGGGCTCGAGCCCGATCCGGTGTGCGGCCGCGGCTTCGTCGGCGCGTGCGGCACCGCGCACTACGCAGACACCCTCCCGGACTCCACCGACGCCATCTTCGTGGTGGCGTTTCCGACATTCCCGCAGCGCTGCGCCGATCTGCTGGCGTTCCCTCCGACGTTTCGCCCGTTTCCGCCCTTCGCGCTGCCGCGCCCCTACTCGGACAGCGCCGCCTACGCTCTGCCGCTGCCGGCCGACCGCTACGAATGGGTGGTGGCCGTCTGGAAGAAACAGGGGTCGGTCACCTTCAGCACCGCCGACACCGCGCTCTTCCGCGTGGCGGGGGACTACCGCGATCCGGCCGACACCGCCCAGCGCGGCGTCGTGACGGTCCCCACCGGCGCGGCGGTCGGGGACATCGACTTCGTCGTGGATTTCGGCAACTTGCGGCCTGTGTCTTCGTACGTCGCGTGCGCGTCCCGCTGATCCGGCCGGCGGTGCTGCTCGCCGCCCTGGCGGCGCTCGTCCCCGCCGTCGCGCTCGCGCAGGGCGGGGACAGAGGTCGGGGCGGCGTCGTACGCGGGGCGGTGCGCGACACCCGTGGCGCCCCGATCCGCGGCGCCGTCGTCGGCGTCCCGGGAACGACGTTGTACGCGGTCACGGACGCCGCCGGGCGATACCGCCTCGCGCCCGTGTCCGCCCGCGAGGTCCGCGTGCGGGCCGCGGCGATCGGCTACGCGCCGGCCACCCTGACCGTGAGCCTGGCGTCGCCGCCCGCCGACTCCACCACCGCCGACTTCGCGCTCGAGCCGTCACCCCTCGAGCTGACCCCGCTCGACGTGGTGAGCACGAAGGTGCCGCGCTTCGGCGACCGTGCCGCCACCAGCGTCGCCCAGGTGACCGAGAAGGACCTGGATCGCCGCGCCGTAAACACGGTGGACGAAGCCATCGACAAGGCCGGGGGCGTGCAGGTGCTCAACGGGCAGATCAACATCCGGGGCTCAACGGGCTACGTGCAGGGGCTCAACTCGCGCGTGCTGTTGTTGGTCGACGGCGTCCCGATGAACCAGGGCGACCGCGGCGGGATCAACTGGGACCTCGTCCCCGTGGATCAGATCGAGCGTGTGGACATCCTGAAGGGCGCGGGCTCGTCGCTCTACGGCTCGGCGGCGCTCGGGGGCGTCGTGAATCTCACGACCCGCGATGTGCCGGTGGGCGCCCACGGCCGCCTACGGGTCACCGGCGGCGTGTTCGCCGATCCGCCCCACGCGGAGTGGCGCTTCCGCGACAAGACCGGGCTCCAGGGCGGCGTGGACGTGAGCGGCTCGTACGGCACCGAGGTGGCCGGCGCGCGCTTCGCGGTCGGGGAGCGGCACTCCGACGGCTATCGCGAGCAGGACGCCCGCGACCACTGGCAGACCGCCGGCAAGGGCCGCTGGCAGGCATCCCCGCGCACGCGCGTGGACGTCTCCGGGGCGTGGGCCGTCGACCGTTACCAGGTGCCGCTCCGCTGGTGCGTCCAGAGTAACTGCGACAATCGGGGACAAGCGTACCAGCCGTTCAAGATCGATCAGGACGAGCGTGGGGCGCGCACCGACTCCCGCAAGGGCTACCTCTCCGCGCAAGTGCGGACGGTCGCGTCCGAGCGGATGGCGTGGCAGGCGCGCGCCTCGTGGCTGCGCACACACTTCACCGATTACCGCCGCACGAGCAGCGAGTACGCCGAGGCAAACCGGTGGGGTGCCGAGGCGCGGGCGGAGGTGCATCCCGACTCGACGCGCGCGGTGCTGGTGGGCGGCGAGGCCACCCTCTCCGACGTGACGAGCGACATCTTCGGCACGCACTCCCAGTCCGAGTCCGCCGCCTACGGCGAGAGCGACCAGGCGATCGGCGCTGCCCGGCTCACCGCCGGCGCGCGGCTCGACCTCCTCGCCGTGGACGGCGGCTCGCTCAGTGCAGTCCTGAGTCCCCGGGTCGGCTTCACGCTCCCCGCGGCCGGCGGGACCCTGCGCGCGTCGGTGGGACGCGGGTTTCGCGCCCCGACGATGGCGGAGCGGTTCGTCCACACCGTCGCGCTCGGCTTCGAAGTCGTCCCCAATCCCAACCTCCGTCCCGAAGTCGCGTGGTCGGCCGAACTGGGGCACACGACGCCTGTGCTGCGCGCCCTTCGGGTCGACGCCGCGCTGTTCTGGACCGAGGCGCGCGACTTGATCGAGCCGGCGTTGGTGGTGGACACCGCGCCCAAGATTCAGCTGCAGAACGTGACCCGCGCCCGGATCCTGGGGCTCGACGCCACCGTGCTCGCGGCGCCCATCCCCGATCGTCTCACGGGCATGCTGACGTACACGTACCTGTACGCACGCCGACTCGCCCAGGGCGGCACGCCGGAGGAGCCGCTCGCCTTCCGGCCCAAGCATCTCTTGACGTTGAGCGCCACCTACGCGCCGGGTGGGGGGGCCCTCGACGTCGGAGGGGATTTTCGGTACGTGAGCCGACCGGAGCGGATCGAGCTGGAGGGCTTCGTCGACGAGCGGCGGGTCGCGGTCAAGGTCCTCGATCTGTCGGCCGGTTGGACCCACGGTCCGCTCGAGATCCGGCTGCTCGTGGTGAACGCGCTCAACTACATCTATAACCTCGTCCCCGAAACGCTGGCCCCCGTCCGCACCGTGTCCGTCACGGCCGTCTGGTCGTATTAGATTGCAACCCATGGTGACCCGAACGCCGTGGAGGTCGGGGGTTGGGGGGGTGGGGGCAGGACTCGCCCTGCTGTTCGCGGCCTGCGCCGGCGACGCGTCGCGCTCGCCCGCGTGCGGGCTCGCCATCATCGCCGCGCCCACCCTGATCTACCAGCAGCTCAACAACGCCCGCGCGATCATCACCGACCCGCCACGAGGCCTCCCCGACCAGCTCCCCGCCATGGTGATCCAGCAGAAGCAGGCGAGCGTGCGCCTCGGCTACGACGCCGGCGGGCGGATCATCCTGGGATACGAAGGACCGGGTTTCCCGAGCGTGAACGGATTCGGCCTGCTCGTGGTCGACGACACGTCACAGCGCGCCATGGGCGTGCTCGTCTACGAATCGCAAGAGCCGACGCACCTCCCGCGACTCGGCACCATCACAGGCGGGGGGGGCGCCGCGTTCAACCTGTACGGTGTCCGCGTCGACTGGGCGAGCGTGAGCAACCCGCGCTGCCCCCTGCTCGGCCCCCCCCTCTCCCCACCCGCGCCCCCTCCACCCGCGTCGTGACGTCGCTGGTGGCCGTCACCGCGCCGCGGCGCATCGTGGACGGCCGGGAGCGCGTGACCCTCAACACCGCCTACGTCCGCGCCCTGGAGCGCGCGGGGCTCGTGCCACTCGCCGTGCCCACGATGCTCGCCCCGGACCGTGCCGCCGCGGCGCTGGATGGCGTCCGCGGCCTGGTGCTGACGGGCGGGGAGGACGTCGATCCGGCGCGCTACGGCGCCGCGCCGCACCCCAGGCTGGAGGAGACCGATGCGGCGCGCGACGCGGCCGAGTTGGCGCTGATCGCGGCGGCCCGCGCGCGCCGCCTCCCGATGCTCGCCATTTGCCGCGGCATCCAGATCCTCAACGTCGCGTTGGGGGGGACGCTGTACCAGGACTTGGACAGCGAACGGCCGGGCCCGATCGCGCACGCCGGCGACGACACGCGTCACGCCGTACGGGTCGAGCCCGGATCCCTGCTCGAGCGGACGCTCGGCACGCGCGCGGCGACCGTGAACAGTCGGCACCACCAGGCGATTCGCGACCTCGCGCCGCCGCTCCGCGCCGCCGCCTGGGCGGAGGACGGCGTGATCGAAGCCGCGGAACCCGCCGATCCGGCGGCGCCATGGACCCTCGCCGTTCAGTGGCACCCCGAGGATTTGACGGAGCGGGCGCTGTTCGACGGCTTCGCGCGGGCGGTCGCGTGACGGCGTCGCGCCACGCCTTCCCCTCTCCCGAGTGGGTGGCCGCCTATGGGGTCGCCATCAACGCGAGCGAGGTTTATCGCAGTGCTTCGCAGCAGTGGACCCATGGTCCGGTGGCCCTCGTCGTCGCGGCGCACCCGGAGATCGGCGTGGCGCAGCCCGTCGGGATCTGGCTCGACCTCGAGCGCGGCGCCTGCCGCGAGGCGAAAGTCGTGACCACCTCCGAAGCGCAGGGCGCGCCCTTCGTGCTGACGGCTGAGTACCGCTACTGGAAGCAGATCATCAGGAAGGAGCTCGGCCCGATCGCGGGGATCATGCAGCGCAAGGTCGCGCTCCAGGGCTCGTTACCGATCGTGGTCCGGTTCATCAAGTCCGCCGAGGCGCTCGTGGATGCCGCCACGACCGTGCCGACTCGATTCCTGGACGAGTGACCGGAGCCGCCGGTCCGGTGTAAACTCGGTGGAAGGATTATGGCTCAACTCCCCCCAGTGCCGGACGCCCTCCAGCGCCTGACCGAGCTCTCGCAAGAGCTGGCGGGCGCCTTCCGGCCGACCACGATCGTGGAGCTGGTGGCGCGCGCGCTCACGGAGCAGGTGGCGCCCGGGCGGCTCTCCGTCATGCTGCTCGACGCCGACACGAACAGTCTGGTCGTCGCCTATCACAACGGCCCCCGCCCCGCCACCACCGACGAGCCGCTGCTGCAGCTCGCGCTGCGGCGCGGACCCCTCGTCCTGCCCGACCACGTCGCCGCCCGTGCCGCCGAGCTCGGCGTGACCGTCGGCAGCCCCGAGCCCCCTAGCTGGCTCGGCGCGCCGATCGTCACGGTGGGGCGGACCATCGGGGCGGTCGCCCTCGAAGGAAACCGGCCCCACGCGTTGGACGACGCGGCGCTCACGTTCGTGCGCGCCGTACTCGCTCAGGCGGCGATCGCCCTGGAAAACGCGCGACTGGTGGAGCTCCTCTCGAGCGGCAAACGCGAGTGGGAGCAGACCGTGGACGCCATCAACCAGGCCATTTGCTTCATCGATTCGCAAGGCGCGGTGCGCCGGGCGAACCGCGTGTTCGCGGACCTGATCAAACTCCCCGTCACCGCCCTTCCCGGCCGTCCCTGGCTCACCCTGCTGCCGCCCCCGTGGGCCGATCCGGTCGCGCGGCTGCTCGCGGGCGTCGGGAGCGGCACTGGGCCACCCAGCACCCAGCCCGTTGAAGTGCGCGCCGGCGAACGCGTCCTCGTCGTCACCGCCGTCCCCACCGGCGAGCCCGGCGCCGCGGTGCTCTTGTTCGAGGACCAGACGGACAAGCGCCGGCTCCAGGAGCAGCTGCTGCAGTCGGAGAAGATGTCGGCGATCGGCCAGCTCATCGCCGGCGTCGCCCACGACCTGAACAACCCCCTCGCCTCGGTGGTGGGGTTCAGCGACCTGTTGGGTGAAGCGGCCGACCTGCCGCCCCGGCTCGCCGAGCCGCTGGCGGTCATCCGGCAGGAGGCCGAGCGGGCCTCCAGCATCGTGCGCAACCTGCTGTCGTTCGCGCGGCGCCAGGAGGGGGAGCGCCAGCTCCAGTCGATCAGGCCGATCGTCGAATCGACGGTCGCGTTGCTCCGCACCCAGCTACTGGCGAGCAAGATCGACCTGACCATGGAAGCGGAGCCCGGTCTCCCCGAGGTCGAAGTGCACGCGAATCAGATCAAGCAGGTGTTCGTGAACATCATCAACAACGCCGCCCAGGCGATCATGGGGGCTCGGCGCGTCCACGGCCGGATCGCCGTCCGGGTCAAGTGCTGGTTGGACGGCGTCGCGGTGAGCATCGCCGACAACGGCCCCGGCATGCCGGAGTCCGTGGCGCAGCGGGTGTTCGAGCCGTTCTTCAGCACGAAGTCGGAAGGCGAGGGCACGGGCCTGGGCCTCGCGATCTGCCAGGGGATCGTGACGGAGCACGGAGGCCGGATCACGACAGAAGGCGGGTTCGGCACGGGGGCGACGTTCACGGTCGAGCTGCCCGGCGGCGTGCGCGCGCGGCCGTCGGACATCGTGCCGGCCGAGGCCGTCACCGCGGCGGCGCTGCCCCCTGCGCCGCGTCCGCAGCCGTCCCCCCCCCAACCCCCTCCGCCCCCGCCCGGCCCCGTGGAGCCGCTCCGCATCATGGTCGTGGACGACGAGCCGCACATTCTCCACTACATGCAGGCGACGCTGGAGAGCTGGGGGCATAGCGTCGAGCTGGCCCACGATGGCAGCCAGGCGCTGAAGCGCGCTTTGAAGCAGCCGTTCGACGTCATCATCTGCGACTTGCGGATGCCCCGGCTGGGCGGCCGCGAGATGTTTCAGAGCCTCTCCCGCATGCACCCGGCGGTGGCCGAGCGGATCATCTTCGCGACGGGCGACACCGTGCGGGGCGACACGCTGCAATTCCTCGAGGAGCTGGGCCGGCCCTTCCTGCGCAAACCCTTCAAGCTGGACGAGCTGCGGCGCGTACTCGCGGCAGTGGTGAAGGCTCCGGCGTAGGGACGCGCGTGCGCATTCTCCAGGTGGACTCCGGCCGCGAGTGGCGCGGCGGCCAGAACCAGGTGCGGCTACTCTGTCGGGAACTCGGACGCATGCCGGACATCGAGCTGCTGCTCGTCACCAAGCGGGGCAGCGAGCTCGCCCACCGAGCGCGCGCCGAGGGCGTCGCCGTCCGGGAAGTCACCTGGGTCATCGGCACCGACCCGCTGGCCTGGACGGGCCTGTGCGGTGACCTGCTGCGGATGCGCCCCCATATCGTGCATGCGCACGACAGTCACGCATTGGCGCTGGCGCTGGCGGCACGCCGCTGGCTGCGGCGGCTCGCCGCTGTCTTGATTGCGCCCGCAGCCCACGAGTTCGGCGACGCGCTGGGGCGGGTCGTCGCCACCCGCCGTGTCGACTTCCACGTCCGGCGGCGCCGGGGGTTCGTGCGGGCACTCTTCGGCGACAGTCCGTGGACCAAAGCCGAGCATGTGATCGCCATCTCGCACGCCGTCAAGCAGGTGCTGGTGTCGGATGGCCTGGCGGCGGGTGAGATCTCGGTCGTGCCCGACGGCGTCGACCCCGATGAGGTGCGCCGGGCGGGGAGCACGCCGCTCGGCATCCGCGCCCGCCTGGGCGTGGCGGCCGGCACGCCGCTCGCCGTCAACGTCGCGGCGCTCGTGGATCACAAAGATCACCGCACGCTGCTCCGCGCCGCGCACGAGGCGCGCTCCCTGCGCCCAGATCTTCACTGGGCGATCGCGGGAGACGGCGAGCTTCGAGGGTCCCTCGCAGACCAGATCACGCGACGCAGGTTAGACGGTCACGTGCACTTGCTGGGGTATGTAGAGGCAGCCGACGCCCTCATCCGGGAGGCGGATGTGTTCGTGATGTCGTCCAAAGAGGAAGGCCTGGGGAGCGTGATCCTCAACGCGCTGGCGCTGGGCAAGCCGGTGGTCGCGACGGCGGGCGGCGGGATCCCGGAGATCCTGCCTCCCCACGCCCTGGTGCCGGTGGGAGATGCCGCCGCGCTCGCTCGGAAGGTGGTGGCCGCGCTGGATCACCCCTCCCCCTTGCCCCTGCCGCCGCAGTTCACGGCCTCCGCGATGGCCCAGGGCGTCTTGGCCGTCTATCGCTCCCTCCTCTAGATTGCAGGGCCATGATCTACGTCTGCATCCCCGTCCACAACGAGGCACGCACCGCCGGGCTGGTGCTCTGGAAGGTGCGCCAGGTGTTCACCGCTTTCGAGCGGGAATACCAGATCCTGGCGTGCGACGACGGATCGACCGACGGAACGGGCGATGTCCTCGCGTCCTACGCCCGCGTGCTGCCGCTGACGATCGTGACGCACCGCGAGCGCCAGGGGTACGCGCGGAGCCTGGAGGAGGTGTTGCGCCTCGCGCTGCAGCGCACCGATCGGCCCAAGCGGGACTGCGCGATCACGCTCCATGCCGACTTCGTGCACGCGCCCGAGGCGATGGAAGAGATGGTGAAGCGCCTCGAGTCGGGCGCGGACCTCGTGGTCGGTGAGGTGGCCCGGGCACAGGGCGAGCCTTCCTGGCCGGAGCGCTGGGCGCGCTGCGTGGCCCCCCGCCTGCTCCGCGTGGCGGGCGTGCGGGACAGCGTCTCGGGGTTCGCGGCCCTGCGGCTGATCGTCTTGCGCCAGGCCACGCGTTCGACGCCGCCCGCGCCGCTGCTCACCACCGACGGCTGGTGCGCCAACGCCGAGCTGCTGGCCCGGCTCGGGGCGCACGCCCGCCGCATCGAGACGGTACCGACCGACGCGCGGTACGACCTGAGGCAGCGCGCCTCACGGGCGAAACCGTGGCAGCAGCTGGTGGCGGCGTGGCGCGCACGGAGCGTGATCCGCGCCGCCCGCGGCGCCGCGCTCCTGGTTCTCGCGGCCGTGACGAGCCCCGCGCTCCTCGCCGGCCAGGACTCCGCTCGCGCTGGCGTCCGGATCGGGGCGATCGCCTCCCCCCCGCCCCCCGTCCCCGCGGTGCCGTTCCCGATCGGCGAACGGCTCAGCTATGGCGCGAAGTACGGCATCTTCAGTGTCGGGACCGCGGTGATGGAGGTCGTCGGGGTGGACACGCTGCGCGGCGGCGAGACCGTCCACTTCCAGTTCCGCATCTCGGGCGGGGCGCTGTGGTACCATCTCGACCAGACCCTGGAGTCGTGGGTCGGGCGGTACGACTTCCGCTCGCGCCGCTTCGTCTCGGTCCAGGACGAGCGCGACCGCCATCGCGAGCGCCGCTACGAGATCTTTCCCGACTCGGGGTTTTACCGGGAGGAAGGGCGCGACACTACGTTCGCCACGGTTGCCGATCCGCTCGACGATGCCGCGTTCCTCTACTGGATCCGCACCGTGCCGCTCGAGGTGGGGAAGCGCTACGAGTACGCCCGCTATTTCCGGCCGGACCGCAATCCGGTGATCGTGGAAGTGCTGCGCCGCGAGCGGGTGAGCGTCGCAGGTAGGAAGTGGAACGCGATCGTCGTGCGGCCCAAGATCCCGCAGGGACGGGGGATCTTCGCCGAGAAGTCGGAGACCCGGATCTGGCTGTCCGACGACCCGCGCCGCATCGTGCTGGCGATCCAGTCCAACTTCTCGTTCGGTCAGGTCACGTTGAAGCTCAAGGAGTTTTCCGTCCCGGAGCAGCCATGACGGAATACCGCGAAGCCGAGTTCGCCCGTCTCAAGACCGTCCCCATCGCCCGCCGCCACAACAAAGTCGACTCTTCGCTGCTCGCCCACCCGCCCGGCACCGACCGCTCGTTCACCGCGTTCTGGGAGTCGTTGCCCACGATTCTCGCCGCCCGGGACCTGCGGTACGTCGTGGACCGGCTGGTCGCCGCCGCGGGGCGGCGCGCGGTTGTCGCGATGCTGGGGGGCCACGTGATCAAGGTCGGGCTCGGTCCGCTTCTCATCGAGCTGATGCGCCGCAAGGCGATCACCCACGTGGCGATGAACGGCAGCGCCGCGATCCACGACTTCGAGCTCGCGGCCTACGGGGGGACGAGCGAGGACGTCGCCGCCGGCATCGGCGATGGGACATTCGGCATGGCGGAGGAAACGGGCCGCGAGATGAACGCGGCGATCGCCGCGGCCGCCCGGGAGGGCCGCGGGCTCGGCGAAGCGCTCGCGGCCTACCTGACGCAGCGCCAGCAACTCGCCGACGCGAGCGTCTCCGTGCTCGTCGCGTGCGCGCAGCTGGGCGTGCCGGTGACGGTGCACGCCGCCGTCGGCGCCGACATCATTCACCAGCACCCCACCGCCGACGGCGCGGCGTTGGGCGCCACCAGTCACCGCGACTTCAAGCGGCTGGCGGGGGCGCTCCCCGATCTCGACGACGGCGGGGTGGTGCTGAACCTGGGGAGCGCGGTGGTCATGCCCGAAGTGTTCCTCAAGGCCCTGACGATCGCCCGCAATCTGCACAACGGGAAGCCGGCGAACTTCACGGCCTGCGACTGCGACATGCAGCGCCACTACCGGCCGCGCGTCAACGTCGTCGAGCGACCCACGCTCGCCGGCGGCCGCGGCGTGCAGCTCACCGGCCACCACGAGATTCTCCTGCCTTTGCTCAGCTGGGCCGTGCTCTCCCGGCTCGATGCGCGGTAGCGCCGCGCTGCTCGGCGCTGCGGTCGTCGGCGCGTGCGTGACGCGACCGGTCACCCCGCGCGGCGCAACGGCACTTGCATTGCCGGACGACGTGCAGGCGCTCGTGCGCCTGGCGTTGACGCTCGACGCCGCGGGTGACCGCAGCGCCGACACGCTCTACACCAGCGACGCGGTCGTCGTGGCGAACGCGCGCGTGCGGCTCGCCACCCCACGGTTTGCGGGCATCAGCGACGGCGGGCGGGTCACGGTGGCCGGCGCGAACGTGACGCTCGCGGGCCGGTTTGCGTGGGTGCTGGTGGACTACCGGTGGATCAACGCGCCGCAACGCCTGGCCGAGGCAGGCCGGGCGACGTTCGTGTGCGAGCGGCGGGAAGGGGGCAGCGGCTGGAAAATCGTGCACGTGCACTCCAGCCAGCTGCTGCCCTGGGATCGTTAGGCGGCGTCCGCGGGACGCCCCTTGATCATATCGCGCAGTTTGTCCGCGGTGCTGGGGCTGACCATGCGCAGGCCGAGGTAGCACACAAACCCGATCGCGGCGAGCCACAGCACGGTCATCGCCAGACCGACCAGCGTGCCGAGGATGCCGAAGATCAGCTTTAGGGCGAGCCACGCGACGACGGCGAGCAGCGCGAAGCCCAGGATGCTCCGGAACATGGTACCCTCCGTGGTGTCCGGTACGTCTCGAACGGTGTACGCCTAAATGTCGCACAAAGTTTCGACTTGTGAAGTTGTCGTGGTCGGGGGCGGCGTGATCGGCGCCGCCTGCGCCCGCGCCACGGCGCTGCGGGGCCTGCGCGTCGTCCTGTGCGAGCCGGGGCCCGACCCGGCAGCCGCCTCCCCCGCTGCGGCGGGCCTGCTCGCCGCCCAGATCGAGTCCACCGACGAGTGGTTCCGGGCCCTGGGCGTCCGCGGCCGCGACCTGTACGAAAGCCTGGCCCCCGCCTTGCGGGACTCCACCGGCCTGGACATCGGGTTCTGGCGCGCCGGCGTCGCGTCGGTCGCGTTCGACTACATGAGCGCCGAGGAGCTGCGCGAGGCCGTGGCCCGCCAACGTCAGGCCGGCCTGCGCTGCGACTGGCTGGAGCCGGTGGACGTGGCGGACCGGTTCCCCGGTGCGGCTCCGGGGTGCCACGGCGCGCTGTTCGCCCCGGAGGACGGCGCCGTCGACCCGGCGGTCCTCACCCAGGCCCTGCTCGCCGACGCGCAGCGCCTCGGCGTCACCGTGAGGCGGGCGCGAGTCAAGCGCGTCGTGACCGCTCACGGCCGCGCGACCGGCGTGGCCCTGTCCCGCGCCACCCTCCACGCCGAGCACGTCGTGATCGCCGCCGGCGCCTGGTCCCCGCAGATCGCGGGGCTCCCGCGCCCGCTGCCGATCGAGCCCGTGCGCGGGCAGATGGCCGCAGCCCCCTGGCCTGCCGGCACGCCGCCGGCCATCCTCTACTGTGACCACGGGTACGTCCTGCCGCGTGGTGGCGAGGCGCTCTTCGGGAGCACGATGGAGCGCGTGGGCTTCGACGCCAGCGTCACGAAGGTGGGCATCGCCCAAATCCTCTCCGGCGCCGCCCGGCTGCTGCCCGCGCTCGCACCGCCCCCTCCCACCCCAGCCAAACGGCTGACGCGCACCTGGGCGGGCCTGCGGCCCGTGACCCCCGACGGGCGACCGATCCTCGGCGCCGACCCGGAGCTGCCCGGCCTCTGGTACGCGACCGGACATGGGCGCAACGGTGTGCTGCTCGCGGCCCTCAGCGGGGAGATCATCGGAGACCTGCTCGCTGGGAAAGAGTTGGATGTGGACATTGCTCCATTCTCACCAACACGTGCGTTCAGCGGTCAGCCGTAGGCTTCATGTACCGTACCTGTGCCTTTTGTAACGCGGCGCTCGATGGCGACGGCGGCCCTTCCGGGCTGGGCGTAGGCCGCCGGCTCGCGTTCGACGAGTGGAAGGGACGGCTGTGGGTCATCTGCTCCAAGTGCAGCCGCTGGAATCTCACGCCCCTGGACGACCGGCTGGAGCGCATCGAGACGGTCGCGCGGGCGGCGCTCGACGGGACGGCACGGCTCGTCGCCTCGACCGACCAGGTGTCGCTGCTCCGCTGGCAACGTTACGACCTGGTGCGAGTCGGGAAGCCGCCGCGGGTCGAGCTTGCCACGTGGCGCTACGGCGAGCGGTTGCGCTTACGCCAACGAGAGCGGATGAAAGTGGTGATTCCGCTCACCGTCGCGGCCGTCGGCCTTGGCATCGCCGCCAACGTGGCGGCGGGCGGCGGGCTGGGAGTATTCGTGTGGAACCTGCACAGCATCGTCGACCGGCTCTACGTCGGAATGGTCGGCAACCGCAAGGTGGCGCTGGCGGAGCCCCCGATCTGTGCGCAGTGCGGCAGCCTGATGCAGCTCCGCGCGCGACACGTGCAGCACGCCCGCGTCGTCCCCGACGCGCACACCGAGGTGGCCGTCGTGCTGAGCTGTCCGCAATGCCGGCGCGAGGGCGCTCAGCTGACCGGCACCGACGCAGTGCAGGTGCTGCGACAGGGGCTGACGTACCTGAACGTGAGTCGCAGCGGCCGCAAGCGCGCCGAGGACGCGGCGCGCGTGGTCGATGCACTCGGCGGTCCCGACCAGCTGGTGCGCGACGTGGCCCGCCGCGAGCTGACGCTGCGCTCGCTGCGGCCCGAGCGACGGTTGGCGCTCGAGATGGCGGTGGACGAGCAGGCCGAGGTGCAGGAGCTGGAGCGGCAGTGGCGGGAGGCCGAGGAGATCGCCGAAATCGCGGACGGAACCCTCAGCCTGTCCCCCCAGTTGGAGGAAGCACTGCGGCGCTTGAAGCGGCGTCGGGGCGATCAACCGTCCGGTTGAATTTCGGCCTACCCCACCCCTTCGGCGGTCACTATCTTCGAGGCTCTATGGCCGCCCCGCTCGTCGAGCTCCAGCGGAAGCCCCCATGGCTCAAAGTGAAGGCCCCCGGGGGGCCCAACTATGTCGCCCTGAAGCACATGATGCGCGACCTCAAGCTCCACACCGTGTGCGAGGAAGCGCATTGCCCCAACATCGGGGAATGCTGGGAGCACAAGGCGGCGACCTTCATGGTGCTGGGCGACGTGTGCACGCGGAATTGCGCGTACTGCGCCGTGGCCCACGGGACCCCGAAGGCGCTCGATCTGGACGAGCCGACGCGGCTGGCCGACGCCGTCGCCCAAATGGGCCTGCGGCACGTCGTGATCACGAGTGTCGACCGCGATGACCTGCCCAACGGCGGCGCGGAGATCTTCGCCGCCAGCATCACCGAGATTCGGCGCCGGATGCCCGACACATCGGTGGAAGTGCTCATTCCCGATTTCAAGGGCAATGCCCAGGCGCTGCGCCTCGTGGTGGACGCGCGGCCCGACATCCTGAACCACAATCTCGAGACGATCGAGCGCCTATACCGCATCGCGCGTCCCGGGGGCCGCTACCCGCGCGCGCTGGAGCTCTTGCGGCGCGCGAAGGAGCTGGACCCCGCCCTCCTGACCAAGTCGGGGATCATCTGCGGCCTCGGGGAGGAGTGGGACGAGCTGGTGGGCGCGATGCGCGACCTGCGCGCCCAGCAGGTGGACATCCTGACCATCGGCCAGTACCTCCGGCCCTCCGACCAGCATTTACCAATCGCGCGCTGGTACACGCCAGACGAGTTCGCCGAGCTGAAGCGCATCGGCCTCGAGCTGGGGTATCGGCACGTCGAATCGGGTCCCCTCGTCCGCTCCAGCTATCACGCGTGGGAGCAGGTCGAGAGCGCGACCGCCGCCCGATGAGGGACAGGAGCT
Organism: Gemmatimonadales bacterium; assembly: GCA_036004985.1. GTDB lineage: Bacteria > Gemmatimonadota > Gemmatimonadetes > Gemmatimonadales > GWC2-71-9 > 20CM-2-65-7. Next base: position 60,542 of record DASYQX010000107.1, on the reverse strand, counting down.
AGAGTGGCGACCGCAACCGCCCAGCCCGCCAAGAACCAATCCCAATCGGAAGGGGAGCTGCACCGCCGCATGCTGCGGCAGATGCTGCTGATTCGCCGTTTCGAGGAGAAAGCGGCCGAGGCGTATGCGCTGGGGAAGATCGGCGGCTTCTGTCATCTCTACATCGGGCAGGAGGCTGTGGCGGTCGGCAGTCTCGCGAGCCTGCGCGACGACGATTACGTGATCTGCTCCTACCGCGAGCATGGACAGGCGCTGGTGCGCGGCATCCCGCCCGGCGCCGTGATGGCGGAGTTGTTCGGCAAGGCGACCGGCTGCTCGAAGGGCAAGGGCGGCTCGATGCACCTGTTCGATGCGGGCCGGCGCTTCATGGGCGGGCACGGCATCGTGGGCGGCCACGTCCCGCTCGCCGCCGGCCTCGCCTTCGCGATCAAGTACACAGGCGGCGACCAGGTGTCGCTCTGCTTCTTCGGCGAAGCGGCGGTCAATATCGGCGCGTTTCACGAGGCGCTCAACATGGCGTCCGTCTGGAAGCTTCCCGTCATTTTCCTGTGCGAGAACAACCGCTACGGGATGGGCACGGCGTTCGAGCGTGTCGCCGCGGTGACCGACGTCGTCGAGCACGCTTGCAGCTACGACATGGCGGCGGAGGTGGTGGACGGGATGAACGCCCTCACCGTCTATGAGGCGACCCGTCGGGCGGCGGAGCGCGCGCGGAAGGGCGGGCATCCCACGCTGCTCGAGGTGCGCACCTACCGGTACATGGGGCATTCGATGTCCGATCCCCTGCACGGCGTCTATCGCACCAAGGACGAGGTGGAGGAGCAAAAGAAGAGAGACCCGATCAGCCAGCTCGCCGAAAAGCTCAAGGAGGACGGCATGATGGATCAGGCCGACCTCGACGCCATGGACGCCGAGATCCACGCGGAGGTGGACGAGGCGGTGAAGTTCGCGGACGAGAGCCCGGATCCCGACCCGGGCGAGCTCACGACCGACGTGCTGAGGGACTGAGCGATGCCGACGCTCACCTACCGCGACGCCCTGAATCAGGCGCTGCGCGAAGAAATGCAGCGCGACGCCAACGTCTTCCTGATGGGCGAGGAGGTCGGCGTCTACCAGGGCGCCTACAAGGTGAGCCGCGGCCTGCTCGAAGAGTTCGGGCCGCAGCGCGTGGTGGACACGCCGATCGCCGAGCTGGGGTTCGCCGGCATCGGCGTGGGGGCGGCGATGGCGGGCCTCCGCCCCGTGATCGAGTTCATGACGTGGAACTTCGCCCTCCTGGCCCTCGACCAGATCGTGAACTCGGCGGCGAAAATGCTCTACATGTCCGGGGGGCAGCTCCCCATGCCCATCGTCTTCCGCGGACCCAACGGCGCGGCGCTGCAGCTCTCATCGCAGCACTCGCAGGCGTGGGAGAGCTGGCTCGCCCATATCCCGGGGCTCAAGGTCGTCGCCCCCGCGACGCCCGCCGACGCCAAGGGCCTCCTCAAGTCGGCGATCCGGGACAACAACCCCGTGATCGTGCTGGAGGGCGAGATGCTCTACAACCTGAAAGGGGAGGTCCCTGAGGGTGAACATCTCGTGCCGATCGGCCGGGCGGAGGTCAAGCGGGAGGGATCGGACGTGACGCTGGTGTGCCACTCGAAAACGGTCGCGGTCGCCCTCAAGGCGGCGGACCAGCTCGCCGAGCAGAACGTCTCGGCGGAGGTGCTCGACCTCCGGTCGCTGCGGCCGATGGACGAACCCGCCATCCTCGCCTCGGTGGCGAAGACGAACCGCGCGGTGGTCGTGGAGGAGGGCTGGCCGCACGCCGGGATCGGCGCGCAGGTGGTGGACATCATCCAACGGGATGCTTTCGATCATCTCGACGCGCCGGTGCAGCGCGTGACGCAGGCCGACGTCCCGATGCCCTACAACAAGCACCTCGAGCGCGCCGCCAAGGCGTCGCCCGAGAAGGTCGTGGCCGCCGCGCGGCGCGTACTGTATCTCGAATAGGCCCTTAGGCCCTTAGCCCTTAGCCCTTAGCCCCTTCGCCCCGGTCCTATGGCCACCAAGGTCCACATGGAAGCGCTGTCGCCCACAATGGAAGAGGGCCGCCTCGTCAAATGGACGAAGCGCGAGGGCGACGCCGTCAAGAGCGGTGAGACCCTGGCCGAGGTCGAGACCGACAAGGCGGTGATGGAACTGGTCGCCCGGGCGGACGGCCAACTGATCAAGGTGATGGCGCCCGAAGGGAGCACGGTGCCGGTGGGGAGCGTGGTGGCGTGGATCGGGGCGCCGGGGGAGAAGGTCGATGGGGGAAGCGCCGCCGCTCCCGCGGCGACGTCGGGAAGCGAGAAACGGGAAACGGGAAACGTGACCGCCACACCGACTCCGCCGCGCGCTCCAGCCCCTGGCCCGACCCCCGCCGATGCGACGCGCGTCAAGGCATCCCCGCTTGCCCGGCGCATTGCGACGGAGGTGGGCCTCGACCTCAAGCTCGTCACGGGGTCTGGTCCGGGCGGACGAGTGATCAAACGCGACCTCGAGGGTGCCACCCCTCCGGCGCCCGCTGCGACTGCGGCGACGTTTCCCGTTTCCCGTATCCCATCTCCCGAACGCTCCGGCGCCCCCTACGACGACGTCCCCCTAACGCAAATCCGCAAGACGATCGCGAAACGGCTCGCGACGTCGCTCGGCCCGATTCCGCACTTCTTTTTGACGAGCGACGTGGACATGGAGCGGGCGGCCGAGGCGCGCGACGCGCTGAACCGGCAGCTGGGCGACGCGGGGAAGATCTCGTTCAACGACATCGTCCTCAAGGCGGTCGCCCTCGCCCTCTCCAAGCACCGCGCCTGCAACGCCTGGTTCCAAGACGATCACATCCGGTATTGGAACGAGGTGCACATCGGCATGGCGGTGGCGGTGGAGGACGGGTTGATCACGCCCGTGATCCGCAACGCCGACCTGAAGACGCTCGCCCAGATCGGGACCGAGGCGCGCGACCTCGCGCAGAAGGCGCGCAGCCGCCGGCTCAAGCCCGAGGAGTACACCGGCTCGACGTTCAGCGTCTCGAATCTGGGGATGTTCGAGATCGACGAGTTCACGGCGGTCATCAACCCGCCCGAAGCCGGCATCATCGCCGTGGGATCGATCGTGCCGAAGCCCGTCGCCGAGGCCGGCCAGGTGACGGTGCGGCGCCGCCTGCGCCTGACGATGAGCTGCGATCACCGGGTCATCGACGGCGCGACGGGGGCCCAGTTCCTGAAGACGCTGAAACAGATGTTGGAGAATCCACTCGCAATGCTGTTGTGAACGCGGAAGTCGGAACGCGGAACGCGGAACATCCAGGGGCTGTTCAGCGTTCACGCTTCCGCGTTCCGCGTTGGGGGAGGGGGACACTTGGCAAGTCAGTTTGACGTCATCGTTTTGGGGGGGGGCCCGGCCGGTTACGTCGCCGCCATCCGCGCCGCCCAGCTCGGCCTGACGACCGCCGTCATCGAGCAGGAGAAGCTCGGCGGGGTGTGCGTGAACATCGGCTGCATCCCCACCAAGGCCCTGCTCCACTCCGCCTACATCGCCAACCTGCTCAAGGAAGCCAAGGAATTCGGCGTCGAGGCCCAGGGCGTGAAAACCGACTACGGTGTCGCGATGAAGCGCTCCCGGCGGGTGAGCGATCAGAACTCCAAGGGCGTCGAGTTTCTCATGAAGAAGCACAAGATCACCGTGGTGAAGGGCACGGGGGTCCTGCAGCCCGGGAAGAAGGTCAAGGTCGGGAGCGACGTCTACGAAGCGAAGAAGGCCGTGATCGTCGCGACGGGATCGCGCGTCAAGGGGATCCCGCAGATCGGGCTCGAGATCAACAAGACGACGGTCATCTCGTCGGATGAAGCCCTGCTGCTCGAGAAGGTCCCGGCATCGATGGCGATCGTCGGGGCGGGCGCGGTCGGCATGGAGTTCGCCGACATCTTCACCGCGTTCGGCGTCAAGGTCACGCTGATCGAAGCCCTTCCACGCATCCTCCCACTCGAGGACGCCGAGGCCTCGGACGCCCTGGCGAAGAGCTACAAGAAGCGGGGGATCGAGGTGCTGGCGGGCGCCCAGGTGACCAAGGCCGCGGTCGGCAAGGACAAGGTGACCCTGGACGTCGAAGCCGGCGGCACGAAGCGGACGGTCGAGGTGGCGGTCGTCCTGATGGCCGCGGGCCGCGCCGTGAACACCGAGAGCATCGGCCTCAAGGAGTGCGGCATCCAGCTCACCGACCGCGGCTTCATCAAGGTCGACAAGAACCTGCAGACCAGCGCGCCCGGGTACTACGCCATCGGCGACGTCGCGGGACCGCCGATGCTGGCCCACAAGGGCAGTCGCGAGGGCGTGGTGGTGGCCGAGCTTGTCGCCGGGCAGAGGCCCCACCCCATCAAGTACGACAACGTGCCCAGCGTCACGTACTGCCACCCCGAGGTGGCGAGCATCGGGTTCACCGAGGATCAGTGCAAAGACAAGAAGCTCGACTACGTGGCCGGGCGGTTCCCCTTCTCGGCCAACGGCCGCGCGCGCGGCACGGGCGAGACCGAGGGGTTCGTGAAGATCCTGCGCGACAAGAAGTACGGCGAGATCCTCGGCGCGCACATCGTCGGCGCCCACGCCTCGGAGCTGATTCACGAGCTGGCGGTGGCCCGCGAGAACGAATACACGGTCGAAGAGGTCGACCTCGCCATCCACGCGCACCCGACCATGGCGGAGGCGGTGGCGGAGGCAGGGCTCGATTCCCTCGGCCGGGTGATCCACATCTGAACGAGCCGGTGAAGGACCCGCTCGCCATCGGCCTCGGCGCGCTCGCCGCCGGCGTGGGCCTGGGCGGCGCCACGATCACGCTGGCACAAGGCATCGTCGCGGTCCTGCGCGAGCGCGTGGACCCGCAGTACTATCGCTTCGTCGGCGACGACCCGCTGCTGACCGGCCTCTTCGCCGGGGTCGCGCTGGCGGCGTTCTTCGGCTGGCGCCGCAGTGGTCCGATCGACAACCTGTGGCAACGCGGCGTGATCGCGGTGTTGTCGGCGGTCGGCGCGCTGCTCGTGGGATTCCTCGCCGCGGTGGCGCACCGGCTGGCGGGTGGGGCGGGACTGGTCGCGTGGGGCGGAGCGAGCCTGGCCCTCGGCATGCTGGGGAGCCGGTGGGCCACCAAGGGGAGCGGGGAGCAGCGAGCGGTGAGCGGGTCGTGATGCACCGCATCCTGGAGGTCATCGAGGCCGGCCGCGTGCCGTACGCCGAAGCGCTCGAGTGGCAGCGCCGACTGGCCCAGGACCGCATCGACGGCAGACGGTCCAATGATCTGCTACTCCTCCTCGAGCACCCACCGGTCGTCACGTTGGGACGGACCTCGCAGGCGGCCCACGTCGTCCGGCGCGATGGCGTCGAGGTGTTCGAGGTGGAGCGCGGCGGCGACGTCACGTTCCACGGTCCCGGCCAGCTCGTCGGCTATCCGATCCTGGACCTCACGAGCTACAAGCAGGACCTGCACTGGTACCTGCGCACCCTCGAGCAGGCGCTGATCGACGCGCTCGCGACACTCGGCATCCCCGCCGAGCGGAACGCCGGCTATACGGGGGTGTGGACGGCGGGAAGGAAGATCGCGAGCATCGGAATCCATGTGAAGCAGTGGGTCACGTGGCACGGGTTCGCGCTCAATGTCACGACCGACCTCGCCGCGTTCGAGCGGATCGTGCCGTGCGGCATACCGGGCGTGGTGATGACGTCGGTGGAGCGGGAAACGGGAAACGGGAAACGGGAAACGACCCTGTGGGACGAGGCCGTGGCGGCGGTGATCCGGGGGTTCGAAACGGCGTTCGACGTGACGGCGCGAGTGGAATCAGCCGAGGCGCCGCCGGCCCTCACCACCAGCGCTTGACCGTCACACCCACGAGGTGATCCCGGAACTCCCGGCGCGTGTCGTTGGATTGGTAGGACTCGTACCGGTAGCTCAGGACCAACTCCCAGACTTGATAGAGCGCTTGCTGCCACACGACGGTCGCCACCAAATCGTCGTCCCGCCTCAAGACCTGCGTGGAGCCCACATCCACTAGGCGCGACGAATAGCGCTTGATGCGATACCGCACGCTCGACGCAATTCGGCCTCCGGGCCCCACCGGACTCGTGAGGTCCGTGCCGCCAGTCCAAGCGATGTAGCGGTGGCGGGTACTGTCAGCACGGTTGTACTCGTAGCGGCCGCTCATCCCGAAGCTCCCGCGTGTGCCGAACAGGCGTCGAAAGCGGACGCCCACGCGCGGATCGACGGCGTCCTGGCCGACCGGGTTCGGGTACCGCTTGACTAGGTACTCGCCGTACAGCTGGAGCCGGGTCGCGCGAGTGAAACGGTATTCAAGCTCCGGCTGCACGCTGTACTCGTTGCGCAACACGCGGTCCTCGGCTGAGCCATTTATCGCGACCTCCGCGGCGGCACCGACCGTCCAGTGGCGCCCCACGCGCTGGTCGATTGACCCGCTGGCCGTGTGCCCCGGGCGATTCCAGACGTCGGTATTGGTGTACCGACGAAACACACCGTCGTACCGCAGCTCGACAGTGGTGCCGGAGAACCGCTGACGATACTGCCCTCCCAGCACGGCCAGCAGGCCGTAGGACTCGGGGCCGAGCGGCGTGTGGTCGATGTTGCTGTCATAGACGTTCGAGAGCCCCGTATACACGGCCCCCGGCCGCGGCGCGGGAGAGGTCTGTGCCGGCGCGGCGCGCGGCGAGCTTCCCGACGCCTGAGCAGCCGCCGGTGCGCTCACCACTGGGGGGGGGAGGGGCGCGGACGCGGGAGGCCCGGACCCGGCCGTCCTCGGGACGCCGGAAAGCCGGGCCCACTGCTGGGATGTCAGCACGCTGCGCGCGCGGGCCAGCACCTGCGCCATGCGCGGGTCGGGCACCGCGCCCTTGCGCGCGTGCAGCGAATCGGAGAGCCGCCGCAGCTGCGCGGCCTGGGCGACCGATAGGCCGAGCGAGTCTCGGCTGCTGAGGATCGCCGCGATCGGGTCGGGGACCGCGGCCAGGTCCATCCGGACCCGGGCCGCCAAGGGGTCCTGGCGCCCCTGCCGCTCGACGGAGCGCGTGGCCGGCCGCATGCCGAAGTAGCGGACGATGACCTCGTACCGGCCGGCGTTCTCGTAGAAAACGAAGATGAACCGCCCGCCAGCATCCGTGCTCTGGCGGCGCGTCTCCCAGCTCGTCGCTGAGGTCGCCTGGGTGATCGCCCCGACGAGGGGTTGGCCGTCCGGACCCACGACCGTGCCGCTAATGGTGTCCGTGACCCGGCCGACCTGCGCCGCCGCGAGCGTCGGCGCGCCCAGTGCCCACAGCACGGCGAGCAGCGCGCGACTCACGAAGCGACCCTCCCGGCTGCCCCCGCTCGCTGCGACAGGGCCCTCCCGAGGCGGTGCTCACACAGATCGAGCAGGGCGGCGGTAAACGCCCGCCGGTCCGCTAACTGAGTGCTGAGATACACGTGGCGCGCGAGGGTGAGCAGCGCGTAGGCCCGCACGGCCGGGCGGGCCGGCTCACCGGCGAGCTCGACGAAGCGCTCTTCCAGCGCCATTTCCCGATCCGCCAGCGCGTCCGGATCGCCGCGCGTGCGCACGCTCTGCTCCGTGATGTGAGCCACGCAATTGCCGACATCGAGGGCCGGGTCGCCCAGGCAGTAGAGATCGAAGTCGAGCAGGTAGAGCCGCTCACCGTCGAGCAGCGCGTGGTCGGGATAGAAGTCGCGGTGGATGCCGCGTAGCGGCCGCGCCGGCGTCGTCGCGCCGAGGCGGTCGCAGGCGGCGAGCAGCCGCCCGAGCCGCTGGGCCCACTCCGGTCGGCGTTCGGCAAGCGGCTCCAGGCACCGATGGAGGATGCGCAGCTCGTCGGCCATCGTGTGGCGGCGCCGGGCCGCGACCCCCGCGTGGTGCAGTTTGTGCAGGGCGTCGGCGAGGCGTGCCGCCAGCGCCGCCCCCCCCCCCGGCTCCGCCAGCGCTGCGGTCGCCGCCGTGCCGCGCACCTTGCGCTGCAGCCACACGCCCAGCGCCGGGATTACGGCCACGGGCTCCGGGACGGCGACGCCGTCCGGGCTCGCCTCGTCGAATCCGCGAGCGCGGAGCGCCTGGAGGAGGTGAAACGTTGCGGCATCCGCTCCCCGGGACCGGGCCTTGGCCACGAGCGTGACGATCTCGTTGGGGGCAGCCTCCAGGTCGTACTCGATCAGGCAGCGACGCCCGGGCTTGTAGCGCACCGTCCGGATCGCGCGCAGCGCGAGTCGCGCAGCGCCCAGGTGGCGTTCGACTTCGTCGGGATCGAGCGCCCGGGCGAGCAACGGCATGCGCGGGTCTGCACGGGCGCCGCAGGGGTCCAGCACCACCGCGCTCATGGATGAGTCACCCGCAGCCAGATCTCCAGCCGGCCGTCTACGAGGTCCCGCTGCTCGACACCGTCCGCCAGCGAATCGCCTACTTCGGGAAACTCCTTCAGAAGCGCGACCGCGAACGCCGACGGCTCCTCCGTCCACTCCAGCACGTCGAACGGTCCCGCGTCGATGACCTCCCGCCACTGGCGCAGCGTCAGCCGGTTCAGCGTCTGCAAGCGCCCGCAGCGCGTGGCGGCCATCGCCGCCCCCTCGCTCTGCGTGACGAACCGGCGGAAGTCCTCCAGCGACAGGCGAGCGTGGGCCCAGGGGATGTCCACGAGCCCGCGCTTGTGGCAGCCGCGGAGCCAGAAGTAGGGATCGACGCGCAAGTGGATCACGCCCCCCGGGCGCACGACGCGCGCCATCTCGGCCAACGCTCGCTCCACGGGCGCGATGTGCTCCATTGCCGACCGGGACACGAGCACGTCGAACCAGGCGTCGGGAAACGCCAGTCGCGTAGCGTCGGCGCGGACGAACCGGACGGGCAGGACTGACAGGGTCTTGGCGAGACGGCCCGCGCCATGGAGGCGCTCGAGGACACGCTCCGCTAGCCGGCGCGCGAGCGCCGCGCTGGGGTCGGACTCGAAGAGCGGCAGCCGGAGATCCACGCCGACCGCGCGCGCAACCGCGCCATAGGCGAGGACGAGGCAGTTGATACCGTCGCCGCAGCCCACGTCGAGCACGGCCGCGCTGTCCAGCCGGGCGTGCCGCTTCCCGATCTCGGCGACCAGCCGGCGCGCCCGCGCCAGCCTCTTGTCCGCGGCCCTCGCGAAGTCCTCCGTCGTCCAATCCGGCCGCGGGGTCACCGACGGCCGGAAGCCGAGAACCCGGTCACGGAAGCCCGGCACGACCCGCACCGCGCGCCCGTCCGTGCGGACGAACGTCGTCATGCGGCCCGCCTCAGGTGGTGACAGCATCGTAGCGCTGCGGGTCTGCCCCGCGGCCGCCGGCAGCGAGTTGGCGGTGGTACAGGAGGGCATACCGTCCGTCGGTCCGGAGCAGCTCGGCGTGCGTGCCGCATTCACGCACGCGGCCGGCTTCCAGGTAGAGGACCAGGTCCGCCCGGGCGGCGAGCAGCAAGTCGTGGGTGATGAGGAACGTGGTCCGTCCCTCGGTCAACCGCTCGAGCGCCTCGATCACCGCACGTTCGTTCTCACCGTCCAGACCCGTGGTAGGCTCGTCCAGGATGAGGACCGGGGCGCGCCGGATGGCCGCGCGCGCGATCGCGATCCGCTGACGCTGCCCGCTGGAGAGCGTCACGCCGCGCTCCCCGACGATCGCGTCGTATCCCTGCGGCAGCGCCTCGACGAACGCATGCGCGTTGGCGAGGCGGGCGGCCGCCTCGATCGCCTCCGGCGGCGCGCCCGGCGCGCCGTAGGCGATGTTGTCCCGGATCGTCGCGGCAAAAAGCAGACTGTCCTGGAGGACCACACTGAGCTGCGCGCGCAGGGATGCCAGCGTGTAGTCGCGGATGTCCCGCCCATCGACCAGCACGCGGCCCGCGGTCGGGTCGTACAAACGGAGAATGAGACTCACCAGAGTGGATTTCCCGCTGCCGGACGGGCCCACGAGTGCGACGTGTTGCCCCGGCTGCACGACCCAGTCGATCTGCTCGAGCGCGGGCACGCCCGGCTCGTAGGAGAAGCTGACCGCGTCGAACCGCACTTCCCCGCGCAGGGCGGGAGCCGGCACCGCACCGGGGAGGTCTCGCACGTCGGGCGTGCGGTCCAAGAGATCCAGCACGCGCTCGCCCGCGGCGGACGCCTTCGCGAGACGGCCCGTGTACTTGACGAAGTCGCGCACCGGGCGGAACGCGTTCTTCAGATAGGCGAGGAACACGACCAGATCGCCCGCCGTCATCGCACCGCGCAGCGCCAATCGCGCTCCGTACCACAGGACCGCGGCCGTGGCGACCGCGATGAGCAGGTCCACGGTGCGCTCCAGGCCGGCGGAGAGCCGGGTCGCGCGGACGCCCGTCGCGAGATTCTTGCGGCTCTGGCCGGTGAACGCCTGGGCGAACGTCCCCTCCAGCGAGAGGGCGTGGATCACCTTCACCGCCCCGATCGATTCGGCTGCCGTGGCGGCCATCGCGCCTTCCTGCTGGCGCTGCCGCCTGGCCGTTTCGCGGATGCGTCGCGTGAGCCGCGCCGTGGAGGCCCAGAAGAGTGGGCCCGTCGCCAAGGCGATCAGCGTCAAGGGAGCGTTGAGCCATAGCATGACCGCCGCCATGCCGACCAGCGTGAACGCATTGGCGAGCAGCGGCAGCAGCGCTGTGACCGCGACGTCCTGCAGGAAGCCGACGTCCCCCGTGACGCGCACGAGCAGGTCACCGCTCCGCGCCCGGTTGTGAAACGAGAGCGAGAGACGCTGGAGCTGACCGTACAGCTCGTTCCGGACGGCGGTCAGGACCCGGTTGCCGACGAGCGCGAAGCCGACGGTGTTGTAGTAGGCGGCGAGCGCTCGCAGGCCCGCGAACACGATCACGGCGAGGGCAGAGAGTGCGATGAGTGTCGCCGGATCGAGCGCGTCGAGGAACGGGAGCCGGGAGAGCCCACGGTGGTGCGTCGCCCCGGTGACACGGTCCAGGACCCATTTAAGCGGCCAGGGCTCGAGCAGCCGCAGGCCGATCTCGGCGTACAGGGCGAACAGCGACACCGTGATCAGCGGGCGCTCGCGGCGCAGGTAGGGCCAGAAGCGCCGCGCCAGCCGTCTCAGGCCGGGGAGCGAGTCCCGGAGGGTCAGGGGGCGTCCCATCTATGCCGCCACCGGGTCGCCGGCGGCGAGCGCGAGGACCCTGGCCGCGACCGCTTCCCACGTGTGGCCGCGGAGCACGCTCCCCCGTGCGGCACGCCCGAGTCGGGTGCGCAACTCCGGCGCGCGCCGGAGCCGCTCCACTGCCGCGGCGAGTGCCACTGCATCCCCCGGTGGGCAGAGGAGCCCGGTGACGTCGTGTTGAATCAGGGACCCGAGCTGCCCCACCTGGCTGGCTACGACTGCGCGGCCCGCCGCCATGTACTCGTAGACCTTGAGGGGAGAGAAGTAGAAACGCTTGGCGTCCGGGTAAGGGGCGACGGCCACGTCCATGGACGTCAGGAGGCCGGGCACGTCGCTCGGCGCCACGGGCCCGGTGAGGGCGGCGGCGCCCCCTAAGCCGCGGGCCGCAAGCTCCCTGCGGACGGCCGCGTCCTCGGGCCCGCCGCCGACGACCAGCAGCCGGGTCGCCGCATCGTGGTCGTGGAGGCGGGCGAACGCCTCGATCAGCACGGACAGCCCGTGCCACGGTTTCATCGAGCCGACGAACCCGAGCGTGAACGTCCCGGGCGGACCCGGCGCGGCCGGCAGCACATCCGGCCGAAACCGCTCGGGGTTCACGCCGTTGAGCAACAGGTGTACGCGGCCTCGTGCGGACCGGCGGCGCTCCAGCCAGGCGGCGACTTCCGCCGACACAGCCACGAGCGCCGTCGCCGCCTGGAAGACCCGTGTCGCCACGCGGGCCGCGCCCCGGGTGTCGCGCAATCCGCGGTGCAACGCCTGCTCCTCGATGAGCGGCGCGTTCACCTCGAGTAGTCCCGGAGAGCCGGCGGCGCGCGCATGCTCCATGGCGGCGAAGCTCCAGAGGGAGTAGCGCTCGTAGACCAGGTCGTACGGCCCCGCGCGCTCGATCGCGCCGGCGAGCTCGTGGTTCAGCGCCGCCACGGCGTCCCCGTGGTCCGCGGGCTCGCCGTCGCCTATCGAGGGGATGCGGTGAACCGGCAGAGAGTCGAATCCGGATGGCGGCGGTTCGTCCACACGGGCGGCGAACAGCTCCACGCGAGCGCCCTGCCGCTCAAGCGCCCGGATCATCTCCTGCACGTGGACGGAGCTGCCCTTGCAGCCGAATACCGGGACTCCCGCGTCGGCGCAGACGTAGGCGATTCGCATCACCCCAACGCCTCTGCGAGCTCGGTACGCTTGGAGCTCGCCGCGTGGAAGATCGCGCGCAGCCGGGCGGCGGTACTGCGGATATCAAAGTCGGCTTCCATCCGGCGACGGGCCTGCGTCGCGACCCGCTCGCGCAGCGCGGGGTCGGTGAGGAGCAGTTCCAGCGCGATGGCCAGCGCCGGAGGGTCGTGCTCCGGCACGACCAGGCCCGCCTCGCCCGGCTTGAGCAGCTCCGGTATCGCCGTCACGTCGGTCCCGACGCACGGCGTGCCGAGCGCCATGGCTTCCAGGAGCACCGTCGGCAGGCCATCGCGGTCGCCGTCCGACCCGACGACGCAGGGTGCCGCGAGCACGGCCGCGCTCCTGACGTGCTCGATCACCTCGTAGCGCGGGCGCGGGCCGACGAGCTCCACCACCCCCTCGAGGCCGTGGCTGTGAACCAGCGCCTGCAACGCCGGCTCGAGCGGGCCGGTGCCGACGATCTCGCAGCGGAACGCGACACCCCGAGCGCGCAGGATGGCGCAGGCCTCGACGAGGTCCGCGAAGCCCTTCTTCTCGACGAGGCGACCGACGGCGACGATCCGCGGTGACCGCTCCGTCGGGGACGCGTAGGGGAATTCCTCGAGGTCGATGCCACTGTAGACACGGTGCACGCGCGCGGCGGCGGCGCCGTAGGTCCGGGTCAAGTAGTCTCGATTGTAGTCACTCACCGTGATGACGGCGGCCGCGTCCCCGAGCTTGCGTTGCAGATCCTCGGGTCGGACCGTCTGGTGAAAGATGTCCTTGGCGTGCGCCGTGAGCGTGTAGGGCACCTTCGCCAAGCGGCTGGCGAGACGGGTTACGGCGGCAGGGGCGCTGGCGAAGTGCGCGTGCAGGTGGCCGATCCCGCGCCGACGCACCTCGCACGCCAGCACGGCGGCTTGGCAGACGGACAGGGCCTCTTCGCCCCGGGCCGCTTCCAGCTCGGCCCACATGCCCGGCAAGGTCGCGGCCGCATCCTCCAGTGCGGCCCAAAAGTCCACGGCCTTGACGCCGTGGGAGGGCAGGTAGCAAACCGGTGCCCGCACGCGGGCGATGGCGTCCTGAAAATGCGTGTCGTTGGGCGGGAACAGCGAAAAGATCTCGACATCGAGCCCGGCCGCCTCGTGCGCCGAGATCTCGGCGACCACGAACGTCTCGGAGTAGCGCGGGTAACGCTTGGTCACGTACCCAACGCGGAGCGGTCCGTCACGCCACATGATGGATATCGGCGCGGGACCGGCGGCGTCGGAACAGGCGGGGCCCGAGATCGAGGAGGTCTTCCAGGAGTCGCGGAACGCGACTCAGGCCGTTGAAATCGATGTGCTCCCACGCCGGCCGCACCGGGGTCCGGTCGCGGGCGAGCCAGCGGGTCAGTGCCGCGACGCTCAACTCTTCGGGGTGGAGCACCTCCAGGAGCCCCAGTGCGTGCAGGCGCTCGGCGCGAATGAGTTGCTCGCGCCGCGGCTTCACCCGGGGGACGATCAGCGCGGGCTTGCCGAACGACAGAACCTCGCACACCGTGTTATAGCCGCCCATGGCCACGACGTGATCGGCATAGCGCAACAGCCGAGTCGGCTCGCTGATGAACGGCACGACGCGTCGGCCGGGGCGTTGGGCGGCGCGTTTCGCCAGGCGCCGCCGCACCTGCTCGGGCATGCTTGGGCCCGTGATCAGCACGCCGTTCGTGTCTGGCGGGAGGTCCGCTCCCTCGAAGGCCTCGGCGAGCGCGGCGCCGTCCTGCCCGCCACCCACCAGGCAGAGCGCGAGCCGACCGGGCGCCAGTCCCAGCGCCGCGAACGGGTCTTTGCCGTCGCCTCCCTCCCCGCCGAACGCGAGCCGCGCGCGCTGATCGAGGTACCCGGTGTAGCGCGCTTTCGCCGCCACGTCGGGAGCGAAGGCATACTCGCGCACGGGATCGTACACGACGGGGTCACCGTACACCCAGACCGCGTCGTAGTAGCGGCGGACGGCTTCCTGGTTCTGCGCACTGGCCCACTCGCGTTGCAGCGTCGCAGGATCGTCGAGCACGTCACGCAGCCCGAGCACCACGCGCGTGCGTCGCCGGCCACGGAGCGCTTCCAGGACGGGATCGAGCTCCCGCAGGGCTCCCCGCGGCACGTTGTCAACGATCAGGACGTCCGGCGCGAAGGCCTCCAGCGCGGCGCCCGCGGTCTTCGCCCGCAGCGCCAGAAGGTCGGCGAGGGAGACCTCGAGATGACGCGGGTGGTACAGTCCCTGCTCGTCCTTACGCAGCGACGGCAAGGCCACGCAGTCGACTCCGGCGGCAGCCGTCAGGAGGCTCGCCTCCCGTGCGCCGGCAATCATCAGCACGACGGCGTGTAGCCGCGAGCGCTTGAGCGCCTGGGCCAGCAGCAGATTGCGGCGCATGTGCCCCAGCCCCATCGTGTCGTGGGAATAGAATGCAACGCGACACCTTGGATTCGGCATATGAAGCTTCCCCATCAGGTATCGGGCGACCTAGCAGCGGTCTGCGAGAATCCAGGCGGGCGCTAGAGCAGCAAGGATTGTGCGCACGGCTTCGGTGCGGGCACGCGACCGACTACCGGAGAACTGGCGCGACGAGCGCCGCAAAACGATACACGGCGTGGAGCGCTTCGTGCCAACTTGGTACCCGACGTGAAGGCACCCGTCGTCACATGAAGTAACGCGCGCCGCGGTGCACACTCCGTGACAGCCCTCACCCGAACCCAGGTCGGTGGTCGTGCCGTCCCCGCGATGACAAATGACCCAAGACTTCGGTCACGCGACATCATGAGCGGCGCGCGTCAACCTGCCGTCAACCACGGTGTCCCGTGGGCACGACTCCGCGCGGCGCGGCATATTGTGCACGACATGACGCAGCGCGCCGCGTGATGGCCGACGATCGCGTCCCGCCCGGCCAAGTCGTCACGACCAAGTGGCCCGTGCTGCACTACGGCAACGTCCCGCGCGTCGACACGACCACGTGGACGTTCGCCGTGTCGGGCCTGGTGGCGCGGCCGTTCTCCATCTCCTACGACGAGCTGCTGGCGCTGCCGCGGAAGACGGTCGCCTGCGACATCCATTGCGTGACGACCTGGAGCCGCCTCGACAACAGTTTCGAGGGGGTCCCGGTCCAGGTGCTGCTCGAGCGTGCCGGCCTGAAGCCGGAAGCGAAGTACTGCCTGATCTTCGCCGAGCAGGGGTTCACGACCAACCTGCCGCTCGCGGACCTCGACCGACCGGAGAATCTCATCGCGCTGAAATGGGGCGGCGAATGGCTGACGCCGGAACACGGCTGGCCGGCGCGGCTCCTCGTGCCGCACCTCTATTTCTGGAAGAGCGCCAAGTGGGTGCGTGGCCTTGAGCTGTTGGACCAGGACATGCCCGGCTTCTGGGAGCAGAACGGGTACCACATGCGCGGCGACCCGTGGACGGAGGAGCGGTACGGCGGCCGCGGGCTCACCCAGCATGAGATCAATCGGTTTCGGAACGCCAGCAAGAAGATGGGGGTCTAGGTCCCCAGCAGCTCGTAGAACCGCCGAAAGACCGCGATCCCGTCCCACAACTGCTTCAGCTCGAGCTTTTCGTCCGGGGCGTGCAGCCGGTCGTCCGGCAGACCGATCCCGGTGAGGATCACCGGGGCGCCGGACGCGCCCAACGCCGGCACGACGGGAATCGATCCGCCGGCCCGGGCCGGCACGGTCCCGCGCCCCACGACCTCCGTGAAGGCGCGATCGAGCAGCTTGAACGCCGGACCGTCCACCTTGATCTGCGCGGGGTCGGCCCCGTGGAGGAACCGGACGGTCGCCGTGACGTACGTGGGCGCCACGCGCTTCACCGCGGCTGCCACCTGCTTTTGAACGGTCTTGAGTGTCTGGTTCGGCACGAGCCGCAGGCTCACTTTGGCGGTCGCTTCCGCGGGGATCACGGTCTTGGCCCCCTGCCCCGTGAAACCGCCCAGGATGCCGTGGATCTCGAAGGTCGGCAGCGCCCACAGCCGCTCCAGCACCGGGTACTGCTTCATGCCGGTCAACGCCTTGGCCTGTACCCGCCGGGCGAGAAAGTCCCGCTCCTTGAACGGCAGCTTCCTCCAGGCGGTGCGTTCGGCCTTCGTGGGCGGCTTCACCGCCGCGTAGAAGCCGGGAATGTTGATCCGCCCGTCCTCGCCCTTGAGGCGCGTGAGGAGACGGGCCAGCTCCTCGTGCGCGTTCGGGGCGGCGCCGCCGTACTCGCCTGAATGGAGATCCGATTTCGCCGTCCGAACGGTGATCTCGGCGTAACACAGCCCCCGCAACGTCGAGTACACGGCGGGCCATCCGGGGGCGACGTACGCCATGTCGGCGACGAGCACCGCATCGGCCTTCGTGCGGTGCGGCTCGCGTTTCAGGAGGTCGAACAGGACCTTGCTGCCGAACTCTTCTTCCCCTTCAATCAGAAACCGGAAGTTGACCGGAGGCCGCGCCGCCCCCGCCGCCTCGATTGCTTTCAGCAGGCAGAAGACCTGGCCCTTGTCGTCGGCGGCGCCGCGCGCGTACAGCCGGCCGTCGCGCACGGTCGGTTCGAACGGCGGCGTGGTCCACTCGGCGAGTGGATCGGGCGGTTGCACGTCGTAGTGGCCGTAGATGAGCAGCGTCGGCGCGCCGGGCACGTCAGGGCCCACACCCCACACGACGGGATGCATTTCGCTACCGAGGAACTCGACGTCGCGGCAGCCGAGGCGCCGCAGCTCGGCGGCGACCCACTCCGCCGCCGCGCGGCAGTCCGCGTCGTGCGCGGGCAACGTGGACACCGAGGGAATGCGCAAGAATTCGTTGAGCTCGCGCACCAACTTGTCGCGATCCATGGGCCCACAATGTAGATGCCTAGCCACTTAGTCGGCAGGGGGTAGATTGAGGGCCATGCGGACCACCGCGTCGTACGATTTGTTCCCCGACGCGCCGAGCGAGCGGGCGATAGCGCGGGCACGCTGGTTGGCGCGCGAAGGCCGGACCGCCGACGCCGAATCCGTCTACCGGGATTTGCTGACGACGCACCCCGATCTGAAGGCCTGCTGGGCGGAATACTTCGAGCTGCTCCGCGCGAGCGGCCGCGCCGAGGAGGCGCTCGAGGTCGCCGGCCGCGCGCAGGCCCAATTCGGTGAGACTGGCTTCGCCCTCACGCTCCGCGGCGCCGCACTGGTCGAGCTGGGTCGGTTCCCGGACGCGCTCGCAGCGCTGGAGCAGGCGGTCGACGCCGATCCCGACCTGGCGCTCGTCTGGCACGAGCTGGGCTGGGCGGCTTACCGGTTGGGTGACAAGAATCGCGCGCTGCTGGCGCTGGACCGCGCCTTTGCCCTCGAGCCGCATACCGAAACGCTCAAGCTCCGGGGTCGGGTGCTGCGGGACGCCGGCCGCTATCAGGCGGCGGAGGTCGCCTTCGAGGGCGCCGCCGAGGCCGCCGAGCACCCCGAGCAGCGCACCGACGCCGTGCGCGAGATTGCCGTGACGCGGCGGTACGCCTTCTACGCCCCGCGCAAGCCGGAGGACCTCGGCCCCGCCGAGCGCTGGTTCGCCGACACCGGCACGGTCGTCCTCGCGCCAGATCCGGGGCCGGTCCCGCCGGGCGACGAAACGCTGGTCGCGACGTTCGGCGAGGTCGCGCAGGACTCCGGCTGGCGCTTCGGGCAGGTGATTGCCTTCGGCCCGAGCCTCCCGGCATGGGGCGATCTCGCCGAGCGCGTGGAGGCTCCCCTCGTGGGACCGGCGGCGCTCGATCCGGCGGCCTGCCCGCTCGTCGTGGCCCTCCGCCCCTTGCCGGCGGACCCGGCGTGGGCCCAGCTCGCCGCGGCCGTACCGGCGCAAGGCACAGGGCTGGTCCTGGTGCTGGAGCACCCGGCCGAGGCGGCCGGGGACGTGAGCGCCGACGTGATTGGCGTGCTCACCGACAGCGGCCAGCGGCGCCCGCGCGCCCCGAATCCTGCGCGCGCCCTGTCCGAGGCCCAGCATCCGGGCGCCCACCTCGCGGGCCGCCGGCTGCGCCCAGCCTGACACTTTCCCCGTCTCCCGGAGACCAGCGTTGACCGCGCCCGTGCCACGCGCCACCATGTCCGGGAAGGCCATCGTCGAGAGTCAATTCGACCGGGCCGCCAATCTCATCAACCTCGAAGGCTACATGCGCCGCATCCTCATGAGCCCGTTCCGCGAGGTGCAGGTCGAGGTGCCGGTGCGCATGGATGACGGCCGGATCGAGGTGTTCACGGGGTACCGCATCCAGCACAACGGCGCCCGCGGCCCGTGCAAGGGCGGCATCCGCTACCACCCGGAGGCGGATCACGACGAGGTGCTCGGCCTCGCGACGATCATGACGTGGAAGACGGCCCTGATGGACATTCCCTTCGGCGGCGCGAAGGGCGGCGTGACCGTGGACCCGAAGAAGCTCTCCAAGCTCGAGCTGGAGCGGCTGACGCGCCGCTTCACGCAGCGCATCGCCATCGTGCTCGGCCCCTACCGCGACATCCCCGCCCCGGACGTCAACACCAACGCCCAGGTGATGGCCTGGATCCTCGACGAGTACTCGAGTCGCCAGGGCTATACGCCGGCCGTCGTCACCGGGAAGCCCGTGTCGCTGGGCGGCTCGCTGGGCCGCGAGGAGGCGACAGGCCGCGGCGTGATGTACGTCATGCAGGAGTACGCCCGGGATTTCGGGATTCCGCTCAAGGGAAGCCGGGTGGTGATCCAGGGCTTCGGAAACGTGGGTGGGCACCTGGCGCGGCTGCTCGACGTCGAAGCGGGTGCCAAGGTCGTCGCGGTGAGCGACGTGGAGGGGGGGATCTACAACGACCAGGGCCTCGACGTCCCGGGTCTCCTGGCGCATGCGGCGCAGCGCCGTTCCGTGACTGCGTGGACCGGCGGCAAGCGCATTACCAACGAGGAGCTGTGGACGATTCCGTGCGACTGGCTGGTGCCGGCCGCGCTGGGCGGCGTGATCACCAGGGAGACCAACGCCCGCGCGCTCGATTGCAAAGTGGTGGTCGAGGCGGCGAACGAGCCTACGACGCCGACCGCGGACCGGATCCTCGAGGAGCGCGGCATTGCCGTGATCCCCGACTTCCTGGCGAACGCGGGCGGAGTGACGGTGAGCTACTACGAATGGGCGCAGAATCTCCAGCAGTACCGCTGGACCCACGAGCAGGTGAACAAGGAGCTGAAGGCCACCATCACCAAGGCCTACGTCGCGGTGCGCGACCTCGCGAAGGAGAGGGCGACGACGTTTCGGACGGCGGCGTACGCGATCTCATTACAGCGGGTGGCGGAGGCGGAGAGGCTGAGAGGGAACTGAGGCGGTCGCGAGACAACGGCGGCGGTCGGGGCGGTCAAACGACAACGGCGGCGGTCAAGAGGCAGAAGCGGCGGTCAAGGCGGTCAAGAACAAAAGGCGGCGGTCGACAGACAACGGCGGCGGTCAAGGCGGTCAGGGCGGTCCGGGCGCCCTCGATGACCGACGGGCGATGGCCCTGTACAGCAGCCATGTAAGTCTGCTGGCGTTAGCCCGCAGGCCGTCGAGTTCGTGCCATTGTGTAGAGGTGAGGTAGTCCAGTCTCAACGACACGCGCAGCGCGTATGACAGCTCCGACAGCGACCCAATCGTGATGTCGAGGTAGCGCCGGAACTCGCGGGCGCCGCGCTTGGCCGACCCCTCAGCAATGTTGGCCGCAGCGCTGAAAGCGGCGCGCCGGGCTTGAGACGTCAATCCGTACAATTCATGACGAGGAAAGCTGGCGGTGGCGCGATAAACGGCTACGGTGAGGTCATCGCAAGCTCGCCACGCGTGAAAGCGTTCGTAGGGCATCATCGAAATCGGAATGTACGGGTGGAGGCCAGTTAGGAGCGTACCGAGTTAACGCGGGCCGTACCAAACGACCGCCTCGACCGCCCCGACCGCCGCCTTTTGTTCTTGACCGCCCTACTCCACCCTCATCCCCGGCCGCGAGTACAGCGCCCGATACGGATCCCGGTCCGGCTGCGTGAACACGCGGATCTGGATCGCCCGGATCGTTTCCTTGATGTCCGCATTGCTCTGCAGGTACACCTCGTCGAACAGATTCAAGTCCATCCGGTAGAACCGCTGGGCGATGACGACCGCGTTGTTGAGCGGCGCCGCCGCGAACCGGCGCCAATCGTACGTCTCGAGCGACTGGCCCACCGCCCCCGTGAGCTGGGCGCGGGCCCATGCGAACAAGGTGGTCCGCGCGCGCTCCAGCTGCTCGCCGCTCAACGGGTCGGTGTAGGCGGAATCGAGCCGGCGGGCGAGCTCGGCGAAGAACACGTCGAGGGTGCGTTCGTCCCGCCAGCGCGCCGCCGCCCGGCGGGCGTCGACGCGGTTGCCGCGCGACCGGAAAAACGCCTCGGCCCCGCGGTAGCCCACGAAGCTCGCGAAGCTCTCGTTGAACGGCGTCTGACTCTTCACGTACAGCGTGTTGTGCGCCAGCTCGTGGAGCACCGTTGCGACCAGCTCCATCGTGTCCCGGCTCATGGCCGTCGAGAACAGCGGATCGCTGAAATAGCCCAGCGTCGAGAAGGCGCCCGCGGGCCGCAGGTACACGTCGAGCCCCTGCACCTCGAGCTCGGCACCGGCGCTCCGCGCCCGCGCGGCGTCGAAGAAGCCCTTGTACGGCACGACGCCCACGATCGGATAGCTCCACGTGACCTCGCGCAGCTTGTCCCGCCGGCTGGCCGACAGCACCAGCAGCAGCGTGTCGCGCCCCACGTCCACATAGGTCGTGTACGTCGCCCCGACCGCGAGACCCAGGGAGTCGGCGGCGAACGCGCGAGCCGCCAGCACGAGGTGCAAGCGTTGGCGCAGCGCGGCGGGCGTGGCGGAATCGGCGATGAGCTTGTCGATCGACCGTCGCTTGAGGAGAATCCGCGCTTCCTCGACGCCGGCCCGGGCCAGGTAGCGGGCGTCGGCGCTCACGAGCAGCAGGAGCAGCACGACCGCCGCGCTCGTTCCGAGCACGATCGCGGCCACGCGCCGCGCCAGGCGGCCCCAGCGGGGCCGCGCGCGCTCGGTCAGGGAGTCCACCGCACCCCAACCCGATGCGTCCCGCCCCCCAACGCGGCGTAGCCCTGGTAGGCATAGTCCATCTGCAAGCGGCCGACCACCACGCCGCCACCGAACGTGAACCGCGAGGCGTCGGTCACGGCGGCCCGCGTCGCGTATCCCACCCGTCCCACGAACCCGACGCCTCCGGTCACCAGGCCACCCTCGACGCCCTGGATGAGGACGGCCGCACGGTCGCGCGTCCACTGGGCTTCCAGCGTCGTGAGCAGGCGGAAATCGCCCTGCGGGTCCGTATAATTGAAGGTGAAGCCGGCGCGGGTGCGCTTCGGCAACAGCGCGCCGCCACCGAGGTCGCCGCCCAGGTTCTGGACGCTGACGCCGAACGCCGCGAGGTCGAAGATCGCGATCGCCATCCCGGCGTCCCCGGCCCACGCATCACTCACCGCCGCGCCAATCTGCTGGCGGTCGTACTTCCCGGACACGCCGAAGGCGATGACGCCGCGCCGATACACGATGGACGACACCGCCAGCGCCTCGTAAGGATGGAATGTCGCGCCGGTCGCCATGCCGCGGCGCCCGCCGGTGGCCGGGTCGGGGACGATCTCCGGTTCCGCACCGTAGTCGAGCGCCTGGGCGCCGAAGCCCCAGGTCACGCGGCCCGTGCGCAGGGCCACGGCGGCGGACGACACCGCGGTGCCCGCCAGGTACGGCTCGTACGATCCTTCAACGGCGAGATGGCGGATGGTGGCGATCCCGGCGGGGTTGGCGAACACCGCGCCCGCGTCACCCACGAGCGCCGCGCCGGCGCCGCCCAGGGCCGCCGAGCGGGTCGAGCCCGCGAGGGCGGCCACGATGCTGCCCTCCGTCTGGGCGGCCAGACGGTCGGACGGCCCGACGGCCAGCAACGCGGCGATCGCGACGACCCACATCGGTGACCGTCCGGCCGTCGGGCCGTCGGGCCGTCTCATCGTATCCGAATCACACTGAGCCGCGGGAAGCGCGTCGCATCGAGCGGACCACCGCTCGCCGTGCTGAAGAGCAACGTGAAGCCGGCGGCGCTCGGCCCCTGCAGGGCGCGATGGTAGATGCCGGAACCCGCCCTCAGGGTGCCGCTCAGGCTCACGCTGCGGCCCGCGCTTGCCGTCGGCGTCAAGGGATAATCCTTGGGGAAATTCCCCGCGTCCTGGGCGTGCAGCGAGGCGTAGGTGGTCCGGAACGACCACGAGTCGTACGTGAGCTCGGGAGGTGCGGTAAAGCCCGGGAGGTCCGACACCCAATTGGCGAGCGCCCACCGCGTCACGACCACGTCGAATGGGTCACCGGTCTGAGTGGCGACGTTCTGTGCTCCCGTGAGCGTGGTCTGGAGCAGCGACTGAGTGAACGTGTTCCGGGCCGCCACGGTGGTGTCTCCTGCGTATCGGTCGACAATGTAGCGAACAAACAGCCAGGCGGCGCCGCGCTCCGCCAGGCTGCCGATCCCCTCCGTAGCCAGCAGGAAATGGTTCCGGGTCGAGTCGAGGAACTGATAGGCGTTGAAGAGATCGCCGATCGTGAAGCGCGAGAACTCGGGTGTCCCCGGCGCGTAGGTGCGCCCTCCCAGCTCCTCGGCGTAGTGCGAGAATCCTTCGTTCAGCCACAAGACCTCGCCGTCACCACCCCGCAGCAGGACGTGCTGGTTGAAGCTGATCATGTGCTGGAATTCGTGGATGAACGTCACGGGCACGATGCGCTGGACCGAGACCGTGCTGTGGGCGCAGCTGAGGGTACCGCTGGGGTCTGGGACGAGGGCGTAGAAGATTTCCCCACGGTTCGAGTTGGCGAACGATGGCGTCAGGTCCCCACCGAAGAAGAAGCCCGCCACGAAGCCCGTCGCCTGGCACGCCTGCTTCGTGACGAGCTTGTTGACGGTGTTCGTCATCAGGACCAGCACGACGCTGTTGGTGTCGATGTCGGACTCGCGGCCGAACGCGGCGGTGTCCGTCGGGTAGAGGCGGGTCTGGAACACGATCGCCAGGCTGTCCAGGGCGGTCGAGTCGAGACCACCTGCCGGAGCCAGATTGTCCACGTAAATCGCGACCTTCGTTTTCAGGGCGCGCACCGTGGCCGTGACGTTGTCGAACCGGGAGCAGTCGAGCCTGGCGCAGACCTTGAACTGGCGAGTGCTGCCGTAGGCGGGCGGGCCGGCAGGCCCGGCGGGTGCGCGCGCCGCGCCCAGGGCCGTCGGGGCGACCTGAGGAAGGTCCCGCCATCCCGACTCGTCCCCACGTCGCAGGAACGCGTGGAACTGCTCCGCCGGCGACAACTCGACGATCGCCGGCGCCACCGCAAAGGGAGCCGTCGGCGTGGCGGGACGGATCGTATCACCGAGGAGCCGGAAGCTCGACGTGTGGCCCGGCACGCCGGTGGCGAGTTGGGGCACGACGACGTATTCGGCGGAATCGATCCCCGATCCATTCGCGGGGAATACGACGCACCCGGAATCGGCTCCAGTCGGATCGATCGAGACGTATGCGCCGACGACCGGCAGTGTGACGGCGAAGCCAGCCGCCGTACACGGGGGGAGTTGCGGGCCCGCGCCGTCGCCGCTACACGCCACCGCTCCCAGGAACAGGGGCAGCGCCAAGCGCGGCAGCCTTGTCCGTAACATGTTCTCCCTCCGAGAGTTCGCTGGTGAGTCTTAAGCCGTAGCGGAAGCACAGGGGCCCGACGATCTGGTGCACCCCGATCAGAGCCACGACCAACGCCTCCAATGATACACCCCACTCGGGGAATGCCCGGCGCGCGACCGCGGCGAGTCCGAGCGCCACCCCGGCTTGCGAGATAAGGCCAAGCCAGCCGTAGCGCGCAAGGTCCGGCGTCACAGCTGGGGACCGGCCCGCCCACCGGAGGCCCAGGCGCAGCCCCAGCACGGCCCGCACGCACACCAGGAGCACCACCCACCCCCACGCCTCCTCCTCCTTCAGAATGTCCAGTTGCAGTCCCGCCCCGGCAAGCGCGAAGAAGGCCACGTACACCGGTAGCGAGCCCCGCTGGAGATCTCCGCGCAGACGGTGCCCTTCCGCGGGCGCGAAGTTCTCCAGGTAGAAGCCGGCGGCGAGTGCGACGAGCATCGTCTCGACGTTCGCCAGCCGGGCCAGTTCGGCGGTAAAGAACGCCAGGACGACGAGGAACAAGGGTGTGTCGCGCCGGACGATCCGGAGATAGCGGGCGACCGCGTACCCCAGGGCGCTCCCCGCGGCCACGGAGCCGACCAGCAGCAGCAGCGTCGTCCAGGCCACGACGACGTCGAGCGCGCCGGCGCTCGCCAGCGGGCGGCCGACCGCCAGCACGAGCGTGAAGAGCACGACCACCAGTACGTCCTGCGCGACCGAGACGCCGAGTACGGAGCGGGCGAAGACCCCGGCCTTCCCTGCCCGCGCGTCCAGCTCGTCGATCAGGGCCATTGTCAGCGCCGGCGACGACGCGGCGGCGATCGTCCCCAGGACGAGCGAGACCGCGACGGCGTCGCCCACGGACTGATGCACGGTGAGGGGGAACCAGGGGGAGACCGAGAACACGACGGCGGCCACGATGGCGAACGGGAACAGGATCGCGCCGCCGGCGGCCCGGGCGAGCGGGACGCGCTCGCGGCGCAGCATGTCGAGGGTCAGCTCGGAGCCGGCGGCGAACGCGATCAGCGCGACGGCGGCGTCCGCCACGAAGCGCAGCGCCTCGACCTCGTCGGCACGCACGAGCCCGAGCCAACCGGGTCCCACGACGAACCCGGTGACGAGGAAGCCGGTGATGCGGGGCAGTCGGACGCGCTTGGCGAGCTCGCCGCCCAGGTGCGCGATGATGAGCAGAAATCCGAGGGAGAGCGCCGCGCGCGCCTCGAGCGGCCCGGCGCGGGTCAGCAGATGAAACAGGGCCATCAGGCCCAGTGTGAACGCCAGCGCCACCCACCACATGCCGGCGCAAGATACGGCGCCATGGGGTTTTGACAATGCGCCGAGCCGCCGATATCTTCACCAAGAGAATGCCGTTCGTCCACCTCCACACGCACAGCGAGTACTCTCTCCTCGACGGCGCAAACCGGATCCCCGACCTGCTCGACCGGATCCAGGCGCTGGGGATGGACTCCCTCGCCATCACCGACCACGGCAACCTGCATGGGGCCTGGTCGTTCTACGAAGAAGCCAAAGCCCGGAAGATCCGCCCGATCCTCGGATTCGAGGCGTATCTGGCGTTCGGCAGCCGCCATGCGCGCGAGCGGCCGGCCGACGCGCCCGCCGCCTACTCGCATCTCGTCCTGCTCGCCAAGAACCGCACCGGCTACAAGAACCTGATCAAGCTGTCCTCGATCGCCTTCCTCGAGGGCTACTACCGGCGCCCGCGGATCGACAAGGACGTCCTGGCGTCTCACGCGGACGGACTGGTCGGCCTGGCTGCCTGTCTGTCGGGCGAGGTGGCGCTGTATCTGCGGCAGGGCAACTTCGAGGCGGCCAAGGCCAGTGCCGCGTGGTTCGCGCAGACGTTCGGACCCAACGGCTTCTGGCTCGAGGTACAGGATCACGGCATCGCCGACGAGGCCGTCGTCCGGGAGGGCATGTTCCGCCTGGCCGCGGAGCTGGGCGTCCCCGTCGTCGCCACGAACGACGCGCACTACCTCCGGCGGGACGACGCCGAAGCCCACGACGTGCTGCTCGCCATCGGCACGGGCAAGGACCTGGACGACCCGAAGCGGTTCCGGTTCTTCGGCCAGGAGAGCTACGTGAAGTCCGAGCAGGAGATGCGGACGCTCTTCGGAGACCGGCCCGAGCTCCTGGCGGAGACCGCCCGGGTGGCGGAGCTGTGCGAGTTCGACTTCGAGAAGCGCTACTTCCTGCCTCAATATCCGCGACCGGCGGAATTCGCGAGCGACCAGGCCCTGCTGGTCCACCTGGCGCAGCAGGGCGCGCGGGAGCGCTACGGCGATCCCCTGCCACCTGCCGTGCAGCAGCGACTCGATTACGAGCTCGACGTCATCTCGACGACGGGCTATGCCGGCTACTTCCTGATCGTGTACGATCTCATCAAGGCGGCCCGGGACCGGGGCATTCCGGTGGGACCGGGCCGGGGCTCCTCGGCCGGCTCGCTGATCGCGTATGCGCTGCGCATCACCAACGTCGATCCGCTGCGGTTCGACCTGCTGTTCGAGCGGTTCCTGAACCCCGAGCGGATCTCGATGCCCGACATCGATCTCGACTTCTGCTTCGAGCGGCGCGGCGAGGTCATCGAGTACGTGCGGGAGCGCTACGGGCGGGAGTCGGTGGGACAGATCGTCACGTTCGGGACGCTGAAAGCCCGCGCGGCATTCCGCGACGTCGCGCGCACCCTGCGGGTCGAGATGGGCGACGTGGACCGCATCACCAAGCTGATCCCGTCGGGCCCCGCCTACTCGCTGACGCTGGCCGAGGCCGCGGCCAAGGTCCCGGAGGTCAAAGCCGCGGCGGCGCAGGACGAGCGCATCCGCAAGGTGCTCGAGCTGGGGGCGCGCATCGAGGGGCTGGCGCGCCACTCCTCGGTGCATGCCGCGGGCCTCGTCATCGCGCCCGGTCCGCTCGCCGACTACGTCCCGGTCTGCCTGTCGCCGCAGGACACGGACGCGATCATCACGCAGTACGACATGGTGGGGCTCGAGAGGGTCGGCATGCTGAAGATCGACCTGCTCGGCCTCAAGACGCTCACCGTGCTGCACGACGCGGCGCGCATGGTCGCCGAGCGCTACGGCGTGACGGTGGACCTGGACCGCCCCGACCTGGAGGACCCGAAGGTGTACGCCCTGCTCCGCTCGGGGCGGACGGCGGGTGTGTTCCAGTTCGAGTCGCCGCTCGCGACCGACTGCCTGCGCAACATGAAGTGCGACCGGTTCGACGACTTGGTGGCCACGAACGCCCTCATGCGGCCCGGCCCACTCGACACCGGCATGCACCTCGTGTTCATCAACCGCAAGCTCGGCCGCGAGAAGGTGCGCTACCCCCATCCTGCCCTGGAAGAGAGCCTCGCGCCGACCTACGGCGTGATCACCTACCAGGAGCAGGTGATGCGCATCGCGAACGTGCTCGCGGGCTACTCGCTCGCCGAAGCGGACGTGCTGCGCAAGGCCGTCGGCAAAAAAC
Source organism: Gemmatimonadales bacterium (assembly GCA_036004985.1). Taxonomy (GTDB): domain Bacteria; phylum Gemmatimonadota; class Gemmatimonadetes; order Gemmatimonadales; family GWC2-71-9; genus 20CM-2-65-7. The sequence continues at coordinate 33,029 of DASYQX010000107.1, read as the reverse complement.
AGATGGAGCTCATCCAGGCCGAGCTGACGAGCTTCGTGAAGCGCGCCGTCGAGCGGGGGCACGACCGGCGGGTGATCGAAGACATCGCGGCGCAGATCGAGACGTTCGGCCGCTACGGCTTCCCCAAGGCGCATGCCGTCGCCTACTCGATCCTCTCGTACCAAACGGCATGGTTCAAGGTGTATTACCCGGCCGAGTTCATGGCCGCCTTGCTGTCGTCGGAAATCGGCAACACCGACAAGGTGGTGCAGTACATCAACGAGGCGCGCGAGCTGGGCCTCGAAGTGCTGGCTCCCGACGTGAACGAGTCGGGGTTCAAGTTCACCGTCGTCGGCGGAGGGGACGGCGAGGGCGGCGCCCGACGCATCCGCTTCGGCCTGGGCGCCGTCAAGAACGTCGGCGAAGGCGCGATCGCGTCGATCATCGCGGGCCGCGCGACCGCGCCGTACCGCTCGCTCGTCGAGCTGTGCGAGCGCATCGACCTGCGGCTCTGCAACAAGCGCGTCATCGAGTCCCTCATCGACGCCGGGGCGTGCGACTCGCTGGGTGGCCACCGCGCCCAGCTGGTCGCGGCGCTCGACCACGCGTTCGGCGAGGCACAGGTCCGCCAGCAGGAGCGCACCTCCGGCCAGCATGCCCTCTTCGGCGAGGAAACGCCCGTCCCCCGTCCGCCGTCCCCCCTCCCCGACGTCCCGCCCTGGACCGAGCACGAGCGGCTCACACGTGAGAAAGCGGTGCTGGGATTCTTCATTTCCGGACACCCCCTCGCCAAGTACCGCATGGAGGTGGAGCTTTTCGGGACCCGCACGACCGCCACCCTGGGCACGTGGACCGACCAGAAAGTTACCGTGGCGGTCGTGGCGACGGTGGTGAAGCGGCAGGTCTCGAAGAAAACGGGCGCCGAGTACGCGCGGCTCACGCTCGAGGACTTCCACGGGACGGCGGAGGCATTGGTGTTTCCGGAAGCGTGGGCCAAGCTCAACGCGGTGATCCGGCCGGACGGGGCGTTCCTCCTCACGGGCGGGTACAGCGCGCGCGACCGGGGCGAAGAGCAAGCGCCCTTCATCGTGGAGGCGGCGCGCCCCTTGGACGACCTGAAGCCGAGCGGGGCGATCGGTGTGGCCCTGCGGTGGGGCGGTGGGGACTCCGATACGGCGCGGGCGGTCGCCGCGTTGTGCGCGGCCCATCCCGGCCCCACGCCCGTGCTCGTGGAGTGGGACGACCAGAACGGGGAGACGACCCGGGCGCGGTTGCGCAGCCGCTCGCTGCGCGTGGACGCGGCCGACGATCTCCTCGCGGCCCTGCGCGACCTCCTCGGCCCCGACCGCGTCCACCTGGTGCGGGCGAGCTGAGCGCGTGGCGACGCATACGCTGGATTTCGAGCGGCCGCTGCTCGACCTGGAGCGCCAGATCGAGGAGCTGAAGCGCATCGCCGGCGACAAGGTGGACGTGACCAAGGAGTTGCGGCCGCTCGAGGACAAGCTGGCGGCGCTGCGCGCCGAGATCTACAAGACCCTCACGCCGATGCAGCGGGTGCAGGTCGCCCGCCACCCCAAACGGCCGTATCCGCTCGACTATTTGAACACGGTGTTCACCGACTTCGTCGAGCTGCACGGCGACCGCTTGTTCCGCGACGACCCCGCCCTGATCGGCGGGTGGGCGCGCCTCGACGGCACCAGCGTCATGGTGATCGGGCACCAGAAGGGCCGCGACACCAAAGAGAACCTGCGCCGCAACTTCGGCATGGCCCACCCCGAGGGCTACCGCAAGGCGCTGCGCCTGATGCACCTGGCGGAGAAGTTCGGCGCGCCGGTGATCACGCTCGTGGACACGCCGGGGGCGTACCCCGGGCTCGGGGCGGAAGAGCGGGGGCAGGCGGAGGCGATCGCCCGGAACCTGATCGAGATGGCGTCGCTCCGGACGCCGATCATCACGGCCGTGATCGGCGAGGGCGGCTCCGGCGGCGCGCTGGCCGTGGGGTTGGCCGACCGGGTCCTCATGTTGGAGAACTCGGTGTATTCGGTGATCTCGCCGGAGGGGTGCGCCGCGATCCTCTGGAAGGACGCGAGCCAGCGCGAGCGCGCCGCCGAGGCCCTGAAGATCACGGCGCGGGACCTGCTCGACCTGGGGGTCATCGACGAGATCATCCCCGAGCCGCCGGGGGGCGCGCACGCCGATCCCGAAGCGGCGGCAGCCGCGCTCGGCGAGGCGCTGACCCGCCATCTGCACCTGTTGCGCAAGGTGAAGTTCGTCAAGCTCCTCAAACGGCGCGAAGAGAAGTACCTTTCCATGGGTGCGCTGACCGAGAAATAAGTTGACCTCTGTCGTCGAAGTCCGGTTCAAAGGGAACCGGAAGGCATACTACACCTGGACGTCCGATGACCCCTCGCCGCTGCGTCTCGACGATCACGTGATCGTCGAGGCGGAGCGGGGACAGGACTTGGGGCGGGTGTCGGCGCTCGGGGACGTCGCAGCCAAGAAGTGCGAGCGCTGCGGTGCGTGCGCTGCCGGGGGCTCGGGCCTCGGGGCTCGGGGCTCGGGTGTTTCCGAGTCCCCAGTCCCCAGCCCCGAGTCCCTAAGCCGCATCGTCCGGCGCGCCACGGAAGGCGACCGCCGCGTCGCCGACGAGCTGCGCCACGCCGAGGACGACGTCCGCCGCAAGGTGCGGGACCGCGTGGTGGAGCATGCCCTCCCCATGAAGGTGTCGGACGCCGAATGGCAGTGGGACCGCCGCAAGCTCACCGTGTACTTTACCGCCGAGCAGCGCGTCGACTTCCGAGCCTTGGTGCGGGACCTGGCGGGACAGTTCCGCACGCGCATCGAGCTGCGGCAAATCGGCGCGCGCGACGAGGCCAAACGTCTCGACGGCATCGGCCGCTGCGGCCGCCAGCTGTGCATCGCCAGCTGGCTGCCGGAAGGCCGGCCGGTGAGCCTGTCGCTCGCCAAGGATCAGGGCCTGTCGCTCAACCCGACGCAGATCTCGGGGCCCTGCGGGCGGCTGCTGTGCTGCCTGCATTACGAGCACGACTTCTACGTGCAGCAGCGCAAGCGCTTCCCCAAGGAGGGCAAGACGGTCCGCACGGCGGAGGGGGTGGAGCGGGTGGTGGCGATCGACATCTTCCGGGAGCGCGTGACGCTCCGGTCCGACGCGGGGAGCACGCGCATCGTCTCGCTGGATCAGCTCCAGGCGTAGTGGCCAAGTTCTACCTCACGACAGCCATCGACTACTCGAACGGCGACCCGCACCTGGGGCACGCCCTCGAGAAGATCGGCGCCGACTGCATCGCGCGCTATCGCCGCCTGTGCGGCGACGCGGTGCACTTCCTCATGGGCATGGACGAGCACAGTCAATCGGTCATCCAGGCGGCGGCGCGCGCCGGTGTCACGCCGCGGGTGTGGGTCGACCGGATGGCGAAGACGTTCGCCGATTACTGGGCGCGGCTGCGCTGCAGCAACGACGAGTGGATCCGGACGACCGAGCCACGGCACATCCGCGGCGTGACGGGCCTGCTGGAGCGGATCCAGCAGCGTCGCCCCGATGATCTGTTCGTGGCCGACTACGAGGGGCTGTACTGCACCGGCTGCGAGGAGTTCAAGCAGGGGGCCCAGATCGTGAACGGCCGCTGCATCGAGCATCCCACCCTCGAGCTCGTGCCCACCAAGGAGCGAAACCACTTCTTTCGGCTGAGCGCGTACGGGCCTCGCCTGCTCGAGCTGATCGGATCCGGCGCCTTGCGCGTCGAGCCGGCGATCCGGCGGAACGAGGTGGTGCGGCTGCTCGAAGCCGGTCTGCAGGACGTCTCGATCTCGCGCCAACGGCTGCCGTGGGGCATCCCGTTCCCCGGCGACGCCGAGCAGACGGTGTACGTCTGGTTCGACGCGCTCATCAACTACCTCTCGGCGACCGGGTTCCCCGACGACGGGTACGAGCGCCTCTGGCCCGCGGACCTCCACGTGGTCGGCAAGGGCATCACGCGGTTCCATTGCGTCATCTGGCCCGCGATGCTTCTCGCCGCGGGGGTCGAGCTGGCGCGGCTCGTGTGGGCGCACGGCTACGTCCAGTGGGAGGGCGCCAAGATGAGCAAGACCGCCGGCACGGTGGTGAGCCTGGAAGCCGCGATCGCGCGGCACGGCGCCGACGCCCTGCGCTATTTCCTGCTGCGCGAGGTGGGCTTCGAAGCGGATGGGAACTTCACGTGGGAGCGGTTCGACGCGCGCTACACGGCGGACCTGGCCGACACCTTCGGCAACCTCGTCTCGCGCACCCTGTCGATGGTGCAGCGCTACCGGGACGGGACAGTTCCCCACGACCCGCGCCGGGGAGACACGCCGCTCGAGCGGGCCGCACAGGAGACGCTCGCGGCGTACGCGCGCGGGATGGACGCGCTGGCGCTGCAGGAGGGCGCGGCGCAGCTGATGGACCTCGCGTCGCGCGCCAACCGCTACGTCGAAGAGACCGCGCCCTGGAAGCTCGCGAAGGAAAAGAAGGACGCCGAGCTCGACTCGGTGCTCGCGAACCTCGTGCGCACCGTGGCGCGGCTCGCCGTGTTGGCGGCGCCGTTCATGCCCGACAAAGCCGAGGCGGTCTGGGGCCTGCTGGGGGCCCCGCGGCCGCTCGGCCAGGTCCGGCTGGCGGAGCTCGCCGCGCTCGGCGTGGAGGGCCAGCGGGTGGCCAAGCCGCCCCCCTTATTCCCCAAGCCAAGCACGGCTTAACCGGTTGCCGGAAAGCCGGTGACCTGGCGCACAGCGCCGAGTTGGCGAAGTCATGAAATGAAGGGTATGTTAGCCTCCCGCTATGAGATCGCGTAAGAACGCCGAGCGCCGCTGGACGGTGATGTTGGTGCCCCACGGCGCGGGTGCGTCCCGTGCCGTCGAGGTCTCGCAGACCGTCGTCAAAGCGCTGGTAGGAATCGGGGGCGTGGTCGCGCTCCTGTTCCTGGTCCTGGGCGGCGCGGCGCTCACGCGCGGCGTCAGCATCACGCGCAGCCGCGCGCTGGAGCGGGAGAACCGGCTGCTCGCCAGCGAAATCCAGCAGCTGCGCGAACGGTTGGTCGGGTTGCGGGACACGCTGAATGTGTTCAGCGAGCGCGAGCAGGCACTGCGTTTGCTCACCGGTTTGTCGCCGACCGATCCGCAGGTGCAGCGGGTGGGGATCGGTGGGCCGAGCGGGCAGTGGTCGGAGCGCGACAGTCTGGCGGCGGCGGGACCCAACGGGGCCCAGGCGTTGGCGGCGCGGGTCGACATGGATCAGCTGACCCGGCGGGCCAACCTGCTTGCCCGCTCGATGAGCGAGGCGTTCGACTCCGCCTCGAGCCAGCGCGCGCGCTACGGGGCGTTGCCGTCGATCATGCCGACGCAAGGGTGGCTCACGAGCGCGTTCGCGCGCGAGCGGGTGCACCCGATCCTGCACCTCGCGCGGCCGCACGAGGGGATCGACGTGACGGCCAAGATGAACGCCCCGATCGAGGCGCCGGCAGCGGGAGTCGTGACCCAGGTCTCGTGGGTGGAAGGCTACGGCAACATGCTCACGATCGACCACGGTTACGGCCTGGTAACGCGCTACGCGCACTGCTCGAAGATTGATGTGGTGCGCGGGCAGCGGGTGAAGCGCGGTCAGGTGATCGCGCGCGTCGGCTCGACGGGCATCTCGACGGGTCCGCACCTGCACTACGAGGTGTGGGTGAACGGCCGGGCGGTGAACCCGATGAATTACGTGTTGCCGGACGCGATCGTCGACTAAACGCCAAGACGCCAGGACGCGAAAGACGCCACGAGGGCTGGATGACTCTCGTGGCGTCTTGACGTCTTGGCGTCTTGGCGTCTTGGCGTCTTGCTACGGATTGCGGTTGATGCACCCGTTGAAGTTCGGGTTGTTGTATTCGTCGAATGGCACGGGCATCTGGATCGCGTCCCCGAACGTCCCGCCCTTCACATAGGCGCCGTTCGGGTACACGTTCAGCTCCGTGAATCCGAGGGTGCCATACTGGCGTAGCATCCGCCGCATGTCGCCCAGGCGGTGACCCGTTGAGAACATCCAGAACGCGCGCTCGGTGAAATGCGTTCTCACGCGCGCGCTGTCGGTCGTCGGGTTCGCAAGGGCGGTGAGCGTCGCGCCACGGCTCGCACTCAAGCCGGACCCGATGGGTGGATACAGCGCCGCATTGGTGCGCAAGGCGTTGATGGCGGCGAGCCATCCTGTGCTGTCCCCCGCCTGGAGCATGGCCTCCGCCTCGATGAGGCGTGCTTCGACCCCCGTCGCGATGGGAATCGAATCGAACTGTCCCCACATCGCCTGGCGCACGAGCGTCATCGGGATCGAGGTGTCAAACACCGTTGCGCCGCCGATCGTCCGCGGCAGACGCGGGTCGTTGGGCGTGACGTAGTCGATCCCCACGTTCCCTTCGCGCCCGTTGGTCATCGTGTACCGGCGCGCGTTGTTGTTCAGCCCCCAGACCTGGTTGGTGGACGACGTCAGCGAGTGGTGCACGTGGTACTTGTACGTCGTCGGGACCACCGCGACGGCGCTGGCAGCCGCCGCGAAGTCGGCCGGGCTGCGAGCGAGGTCCACTAGCGCGCGACCCTTCACGATAGCCGCGAGATTCTGCAGCCGCAGTCCCAGGTTGCGCTCCTGCCGGAAATACGCGGTGTCCTGGCCCGCAGGGTTCGCCAAGATTGCGTCCGCCCGCGCGATCGTCGCGGCCGCCAGCGCGAGCGCGGAATCGACGTTGGCGACCGCCAGCCGGATCACGGAGTCGTTCGTCAAGGGGTTCCCGTAGAGAAACGTGGTACCCTCGACCCGGCTGAGCGGCGTGCCGTTGCAATACAGCTCGCCAATCAGGGTTTCGGAGTATCCTATGAGCGCAAACATCGATGCCATCGCCGCGAACGAGTCCGGGAGGAATGCCTGGAACGCCTTGATGGCTTGCTCGCTCTGTGCACGAACGCGGTTGAGGTTGCGGAAAGGCCCCGCGTTAAATGTGTTCTCGGGCCAGAAGATCCGCTGATCCTGGTTGTTGCGCTGGACAAACGTGTCCCCCGACCGGTACTCGTCGGTCAACAGGCCACTGAAGACGAACACGGCATCCGGACCCTGCGTGCCGCTGACGGCCTGCGAGAGGCGCAGGAACGCGCCGTTCCGCAGACCGCGGGCTCCAGCGGCATTGTTCGCGGACAAGATGATATCGGGGTCCGTGACCTCGAGAATGCCGCTGTCGCACCCGCCGATGGGGAGCACGGCGGCAACAACCGCCATCCCCGTGCGGGACAACCAGCGTCGCACCCGGTCGTTGCGAAACATGATATGGGTTCTCATGGCAGTGGCCCCGGCTAGAAGCTGGCGTTGAACCGCAGGATCCAGTACGTCCCCGGCGGTTGGGTTTGGAAGTCGGTCTGCAAGCCGCCGTCGTTGTACCCGCTCTCCGGATCGATGCCGGAGTACTTGGTCCACCGCTTGAGATTGCGGCCCGACGCCGTGACGGACACCCGGCTCGCACGCAGGGCGTTCGCGAACGCCGCCGGCAGCTCGTACGTGAGGGCCAGCTCACGCCAGCGGATCGCGTCGGCCGGCTCGAAGTACCCCCACTGGGTTCGTGCCGGGTGGTCCTTCAAGGCTACGACACGGGCCTGCTTCCACAGGGGGCTGTTCGGATCGATCTCGCCGTCGCAGTTGAGACGCGACTCACAGCGGATGCGCTCCGTGCCGTTCAGCTGCATGCGGCCACCCTTGTAGTCGAACATGGCGCTGATCCGGAGTCGGCGACGGAGGAGGTCCACGCCGGTGGTGAACGTGGCCTCGGTGGGCGCGAGGCTGGGGCCCACGAAGGCGACGCTGTCGCCCACGATGACTTCGGAGGTGGCGATCAGCCCGTCGCCGTTGAGGTCCCGATAACCCAGAATGGGACGCTGCCAATAGCCGTCAATGGGATAGCCTTCCACCTGTCGAATGGTCGTGCCGACGATGGGTGGGATATCCTGGCCCGTCGGGTCTTTCCCGAGGTCCTCGATTTCGTTCGAATTGTGCGAGAGGCTCAGGGTCAGATCCCAACCGAAACCGGGCCTGCTGATGGGCATCGCGATGAGCTGGAGCTCCAGCCCGGAGTTGCGCACGGAGCCGAGGTTCATGAACCGCGTGGTGCAGCTGCCGGTCGAGGGGGCGACGGGGATGGCGATGAGCGCGTCCTTCGCCCGCTTGCGGTAGTACGTAAGCTCGAAGCTCACGCGGCTCTCGAGCGCGGCGGCATCGAATCCCAGCTCCAGCTCCGAAGCGCGTTCGGGTTTCAGCTGCTCGTTTCCGCACGACGCGAACGCGAGCCCGGCCTTGGCAGTGCTTTCGAGCACCGCCGTCGCCGGGGAGTAGAACGGGAACGCGTCGGTCGAGCCGGGCTGCTGCCCGGACGCGCCGATCGCGCCGCGCAGCCGCAGATTCGACAACCACGACGGCGCTGGGAAGAATGACTCCTCGGAGATTACGTAGGAGAGGCTGACCTTGGGATAATACGCCGCCTGGAAGTCCTTGCCGAACGCGCTGTTGTCGTCCCCGCGCAGCGCGGTGGTCAGGTACAGGCGCTCCCGAAACGCAAACTGCTGCTCGACAAACCCTCCGAGTGTCTTGGTCTCGGTCGTCGCCTCGCTGCTGAGCTGTTGCGCGGCGTTGTTGAGCGTGGTGGAGCCGGCAGGGAGCTCGCGTCCGAACGCGCCGTTCCGCTCGAACGTGCTGTGGAAGAACTGCACGCCCACCGTCGTCTTGGCGCGCAGCTCGGGGTTCAACGCGTAGGTGGCCGCCAGGTTCCCGTCAACCGTGTAATCGTGGAAGCCGGTGCGGTTGTCTTCCTTGTAGCCGAGCGAGTCCAGCCCGAACGGCGTGCACTCGAACTGCTTGCACAGATCGGTGTCCACCCGACTCGTGAAATCGACGCCTGCAATCAGCCGGCCCGCAAGCCACGCGTTGGGCCGCCAGTTCACCGTCCCGCTCCCAATGAAGCGGTTGACGCTCTGGGCCACGACTTCGGCGAACATTTCGTCGGGCGTGAAGGCCCGGTAGCCGTATAGCTGGACCGTGTCCGGCGAGGTCCGCCGGTTGTCGCGGTGACCGGGCCCGCCGAAGGCGTTGGACAGCAGCCCGGTCGTATTGTTGTCCGTCTGCGGCAAACGCTGGTCGCTGGTCACGAAGGCCGTCGAGATCTGCGCGTCGAATTTCGGGCTGAACGTGGAATGTACGTTCGCCCGAAGGCTCACGCGCTCGCGCGCGTTGGGGCGGTAGTACTCGTAGGGAACCTCCGGTGCAGCCCATTTCGTGGTGAACCGCCCATACGCGAAGTCGGGCATCTTGAGGAGCCCGATCTCGTCCTCGTACTCGGAAGACAAGAAGTAGCGCACCGCGTCGGTCCCGCCGGACACCTGCGCCCCGAGCTGCCCCCGCCACCCGGCACCCAGGGGAGTCGCAACCGGATCTTCGAACAGGTTGTACGTCGTGACGCTGTCCTGCACGCACGTGCCCGCCGTGACGCCGCTCAGGAGGCATTGGACACCGTTCGTGGGCAGCGAGTTCGTGCCCGATGTCGCACCAGTCCGCCAGCCCCGGTACGCAATAGGCCACTTGTTGTAATCCTGGATGACGCCCATCTCGCTGTACACGTTCCACCGGGGTGGCCCTGCGCGGCCGCGCTTCGTCTTGATGACAATCACTCCGTTCGCGGCGTCAGTGCCGTACAGGGTGGAGGCCGATGGACCTTTCACGACCTCGATCGACTCGATCTCCTCGGGATTGAGATCGTTGAGGCGGCTCGGGTTCGTGCCGCCGATGCCGATGCTCGACGAGCCGGTGGAGGCCTGCATCCGGATCCCGTCGATGTAGTAGATCGGCTCGTTCGAGAGCGACAGACTGTTGGCGCCGCGGATCCGCACGCGGGCTTCGGCCCCGGTGAGCGGGCTCTCGAACACCGAGACGCCGGGCGCGCGTGACTGCAGCAGCTGGCTGATATTGGTGATGGGAGCGGTCGCGACGAGACTGTCGGCCGCGATGCTCGCCACTTGATGGCCGAGCTCCCGCTTGGCCTGTTCACCAGACGCCGTCACGACGAATGCGTCCAGCGAGAACGCCTGCAACGTGAGCGCAACGTCCTCGGCCGCCACGCCGCCGGCGGTGACGGTCACCGTCCGGTTGGCGGAGCCGTAGCCGATCGCGCTCACCCGCACTGTCGCCTGCCCCGCCTTGACGCTGGGGAGCACGTAGCGGCCGTCGGCGTTGGTCTGGGTGACCAGCGCCGTGCCCACGACCGCAACGCGGGCGCCGACGATCGGCTGCCCCGTGTTCTGGTCGGTCACACGCCCGCCGATCGTCCCCTGCTGGGCCGACGCCACCGCCGGCAGGCCGACCACCGCGGCGAGGAGCCCTGCGCCTGCGAGCATCGAACGGAAGTTTACGAGCTTCATACGTTCACCTCTCCTGAGGTGTGGTTGCCGACGGCGCTACCCGCTATTGGGGCTGGATCTGCCCCCGCATGTGCCCACCCGGGTTGGACCGGCTGTGCACGTTGACGTAGACCCCCCCCGTGCGCATGAGTACCAGCAACGAATCGAACCGCGCTTGGGGCGTGGCCCCGAAGCCTGCGGGCAGCTGCGTGAGCTGGCTCGGCTTGAACTGGTTCTGCCCAAGCACGCCCGCGTACGCGAGCCCGCGCGTCGGACCGGAGTACAGCGTCACGATCACGCCACCCGGGACGCCGGCCGCGCCCTCATGGATGTGCGCGACGGTAGGGCTATCGATCGCCGCGACCTCCATGCGGAACGAGAGGAACGTATCGAGGGTGACGGCGAAGCGCGCCGTGCCGCTCCCGGGCGCGGTCACCGGCGTCGGCTCGTTCGCCCCGGACAGCGTCGCCTGAAACTCCTCGTCCGGCGCTGGCGTGGGGAACGAGACTTCGTCACAGCCGAGGACGCCCCCGGCGACGCCGGCGGCGAGCAACAGGAATAGGCTCTGAACGCGCATGTTCTCCCCCATCACGGAACCCGGCGTCACCCGACGCCGCGCTACGGAACCGGTGCCGTCTGTCCGCGCATGTGCCCGCCCGGATTGGCCCGGTTGTGGACGTTCACGTACACCGTGCCGTTGTTGATCCGCACGAGCAGCGAATCGTACCGATCGCGCAGCGTCACCCCGTACCCCGACATGGTGGTGTCCCGCATCTGACTGGGCCTCACCTGTCCTTGCGCCAGCGGGCCGGTGAACCCGGCCCGGCAGCGCGGCGACGCGACGTTGGACGACGTGCAAACAGTTGGTGCCGTGAACAGCGTCACGAGAATCGGCCCGGACGCCCCAGCCGCACCTTCGTGAATGTGTGCGGCCGTGGTGCTGTCGATCCCCGCGACGTCGATCCGGAAGGCGAGGATCGTGTCGTACAGCACGGCAAAGCGCGCCGTGCCCGTCGCGGTCGTCGTGACCGCCGGGATTTCCTGCGCTCCCGACATCGCCGCTTCGAATTCCTCGGCCGGGAGGACGGGATAGGTGATATTGCTCTCGAACCCGCACGCGACCACTCCCGCGAACGTGACGGCAGCCATCAGGCTGCACAGCTTGTGTATGCGCATGGCTCCTCCGTTCATGGGAGACGGTCGATGCAGGTGGTTGGGCCCGGGAGATTCGGATTATTGAGCTCGTCGAACGGCACCGGCAGGTTCACGTCGTCCCCGTAGGGCGTGCCCTTGAAGTGCACGCCGGTGGGGAACACCGCGTCTTCCGTCCGCCCGTACTGGCGCATCAAGCGGCGCAGGTCGCCGAGCCGGTGTCCCGACAGGTACATCCAGAACGCCCGCTCACGGAACAGCAGATCCTGCCGCGCCGTGGGGGTGCCGGGATCCATCAGTGGGGCGAGCCCCGCCACACCGCCGTTGGCCCGGACGAAGTTCAGGGTATCGATCCACGTCGCGTTGCCGGCGCGGAGCAGGACCTCGGCGATGATCAGCTTGGCCTCGATCCCGGTGGCGATCGGCGTGGGCACAGTCCGGCTCGGGAACTTCAGCGGATTCCACTGGGGCGTGGAGTTGTCGAACCCGACGCCGGCGCCGATGGGGTCGCGCACCGATTGGACGCGTGGATCTCCGGCGGTCCGGAAGTTCAGCCCGTTCCCGCCTTCCGCATCCGCGACCGAGAATCGCTCATTCTGCCAGGTGAACGCAAAGATGCCGTTGCGCTGCCGCGCGGTCGTCACGGTATGGGTCGTCTGGTAGACGAAGGCGAGGGGAACCGCGGCGACCGCCGCCACCGCCGCCGCGTCGTCGCCGGACCCACCACGGTTGAGCAGCGCCCGGCCCTTGCCCACGCGCGCCAGGTTGAGGATCGTCGCCGCAATCGCCCCCGTATCGGGATGCGCCAGGGCCGAATCAAACCGCTCGATCGCGGTAGTGAACACCTGAACGGTCGTTTGCGGTGTTCCGTACGTCACCGCCGGGAAGGGATTGCTGAAGGGGACCCCGGAACAGTAATTCTCGCCCGCATAGACATACGCGAGTCCCGCGAGCGCGAACGACTCCGAGATTCGGTACGCCGGCGTCGGGGAGTACTGCTCGAGACCCCGCGCGGCGGCTTCGAGCAGCACGCGCGCGCGCTGGAGATTGCGGAACACGGCGAGCAGCGTGCCGTTCTTGATGTCGATCGCGCGCAGCTCGTACTCGAGACGGGTGGGGAACGTCTCGGAATTGATCAGCTCATCGGTGAAGCTGCCGCTGACCAGAATCTGGCCTTCGGTGCCCCCGTCGTCGCCCACGACGGCAAAGGCAAACTCCCCCAGCGCCCCCGCATACACGGCGCGGGCGCCGGCGGGGCTATTCGCCGCGCCGGGGTTGATGATGTCGGGATCCTCGACACTGAGGATCTCCGTAGTCGAGCACGCGCTGAACGGCAACAGCATCGCCGCTAGCAGCAGTCCGCGTCGCATGGAGTGCATTGTCGAGTCCCTCATCGTTGACGTCGTCATGGTGGCGGCCTCCCCTAGAAGCCCAGGTTGACCCGGAACGTCCAAAAGGTCAGCGGGGGTTGAGTGAGGAAGTCGATGGGGACGTCGTTCTGGCCGTTCCCGTTCACCTCGGGATCGATTCCGGTGTAGCCCGTGATCGTCGCCAGGTTGCGGCCGGTGAGCGTGAAGCTGGCGCGGCTGACGCGGAGCGCCCGGGCCACGCCGTCGGGAGCGTAGTAGGTGAATGACAGCTCACGCAGCTTGATGAAATCCGCCTTCTCGATGAAGCCATACGCCGATGCCCCCGGGGGGGGTGACGCGGTCCGCCCAGTGATGACGCGCGCCTGCTCGTCAAACGACGCGCCGGGGTCGTTGACCGATTGGCAGTTGTTCGCCGCCGAGGACGTACAGCGGAAGTAATCGGTGAAGTTGTTCGCGTAGAAATCGCCGCGGTAGTCGACCTGCCCCCCGACCCGCACGCGGTTATGGAACAGCGACAGGGCGATGTTGGTGGACAGCTCCGTGCGCGGGATCGACGAGCCGACGAACACCGCCGTGTCGCCGATCACGACCTCCGCCGATGTCAGAATGCCGTCGCCGTTCCAGTCGTTGTACCCGAGGATCGGCTGCGCCCAATACCCGAAGAGGGGATAGCCGGGCACCTGGCGCGTCTGTCCCTGCGAAATCGGGGAGACGCCCGCGCCCAACTCCAGCAGCTTGTTCGTATTGCGCGATCCGCTCAGCGTCAGGTCCAATCCCACGCTGGAACCGAGGTTCTTGCTAAGGTTCAGGACGGCTTCGAACCCCCTGTTTTGGACCGACCCGATGTTCTCGAACTGGGAGACGGGGCCGCCCAGGGACGGCGCCAGGCGCCGCTGAATCAGGGCGTCCTTGGCCTTCTTGCTGTAGTAGGTGAACTCCAGGTGCGCCGCGTCGTTCAAGAACCCGGCATCGAAGCCGAGCTCGAGCTCGATCGACCGCTCGGGTTTGAGGTTGGGGTTCCCGAGCGCCCCCACGATCAGTCCGGGCGTGTCCGTGCCGCGGATGGTGGCGGTCGCCGAGTTATAGAACTGCGCGGCGTCGGTGGTACCGGGCTGCTGCCCCGATGCGCCATAGGCGAGCCGCAGGCGCAGGTTGGTCACGGGCACGCTACGCGGAAAGAAGGTCTCATCGGAGACGACCCACGAAACCTGCGCCTTGGGGTAGTACACGGCGCTGAAATCCTTCCCGAAGGCGCTGTTGTCATCGGTGCGCAGCGCGCCGGTGACGAACAGGCGATCCCGGAAGCCAAGCACCTGCTCGATGTACGCCCCCAGCGTCACGGTCTCGGCGGTGAGCTCCCCTGCCGTCCGGATGGCGCCTTTGTCCACCGTCTGGCCACCTGGAGTCAACTCCTGCCCGAGCGAGGTGACGCCGAAATTGAACTCCTTCAGGTACTGGACACCCACCGTGGTCTTCGAGCTCAGCGTCGGCGAGAGGGTGTAGTTGCCGCTGCCGTTGATATCCACCGTCCACTGATTGATCGTGAACCGGTTATCCGCCCGGCGGCCGAGCCGGAACGTCGAGAACTGCGGCCCTTCGTCGAGCGCCTGGAACTGGAGATCCGTGCGGTTGGTGTGATCGAGGCCGACGGTCGCCCGCGCGGAGATGTGCGAGGTGGGCCGCCAGGTGGTGTTGAAGCTGCCGGTGAACCGCGTGATATCCTGCTTGGTGAGAATCGCGAACACCTCGCCCGGCCGGAAGAATCCCCAGTCGCTGCCGAACCCGACCCGCGTGCCTGCGAAGCCCTTGCCGAACAGGCCGCTGGGCAACATCCCCGTCACATTGTTGTCGTTCTGGGGAAGGCGGCCGTCGCTGATGACGAGGCCGGTACGGAGGTTGACGTCGACGTTGCGCCGCACCTGCGCCTGCACGTTGGCGCGGGAGCTGACCTTTATCACCTCGTTGGGCCGGTACTGCGTGTAGGGCAGCTCCGACACGACGCGCTCCGTAGTGATGCGGCCGTACTCCGCGTCGGGCAGCCGGATATGGCCGAGCTCATCGTCGTACTCCGAGGACAGGAAGTACTGGACTTGCTCATTGCCACCCGACACCTGCAGGCCCGTCTGGCCCCGGTACCCAGTCCCGTTGATCGTCGTCGCTGGATCCATGAGCACGTTGTAGCTCGTCAGGCTGTCGATCGTACACGCGCCGCTCACGGAGGCGAACAGCAGGCATTGGGTGGGCGCGTTGGTCACCGCCGCGCGACCCCAGCTGAAGTAGTTGGTCGGATACTGGTTGTTGTCGTTCAGGACGCCGGCCTCGGAATACACCGTCCAGTTGGTCCGGCCGGCGAGCCCCCGCTTCGTCGTAATGCGCACGACGCCGTTCGCCGCCTGCGTGCCGTACAGCGTCGCGGCCGACGGCCCCTTGACGATCTCGACCGACTCGATCTCCTCGGGGTTGATGTCGTTGATGCGCGAGAACTGTTGCCCCCCTGTCCCCACCGACAACGAACCGCTGCTGCTCTCCATCCGCACGCCGTCGATGTAGTAGATCGGCTCGTTCGAGAGCGACAGGCTGTTCAGTCCGCGGATCCGCACCCGGGTGCCTGCACCCACCGTCCCGGCGCTCGGCAGGACTTGCACATTCGCGGTGCGGCCCAACAGCAGATCACCAAGATTCGACACCGAGGACAGCGGCACGAGGGAGTCCGCCCGGATCGTGGTCACCACGTTCGCGACCTCACGACCGCGCTGCTCGCCCGTCGCCGTCACCACGAGCGCATCGAGCGATACCGCCACCGCCCTCAGACCGAAGTCGAGGCTGACGATCGCGCCGGCCGCCACGCTGACGGTGTTGGTGGCCGTGCCGTACCCGATGAGCGAGGTCTGCACCTGGTGGTTGCCGACCGGTACCGAGGTGATCGTGTACCGGCCCTCCTGATTGGTGAGCGCGGAACGGTTGGTGTTCAGGATGCTCACGCGCACGCCGGCGAGCGGTTGACCCCCCGCCTGATCGGTCACCGTCCCGGCGATGGTACCTTGCTGCGCTTGCCCGGAGCCGGCGTTCGCCGCGCCGACGAGCAGCGCGAGGGCGATCAGCGCGCGCATCCTCAAGGTACTGATGGAAAATCGCATACCTCCCCCTCCTACGGTTGGGGATTCACAGACCACGTGAGAACGCAAGTATCGGAAAACCCAGCCCGCCCGTTGGACCACCGGGTGGCCGCGCCGCGAATCAACGCGTCAGCCCTACGGACTACATCGGCCGGGAATGATGATGTTGCGTTGGCGGTACTGCACGCAGCGCACGGAGACTTGACTCCGGCCGCTGGGGACGTCGGGTAACGTCCGAACCAGGGAAAGACCCATGCGCACCCCTCTTTCGGTCCAGGGAAACCGAACGGCTGCGACGCTTCTATAGATTTGCACGGCGCGCACCCCGGGTGGGGCGCACGCCTTGACGGTCCGCATGGGTGCCGCTGAGTCATCGTATCCCGCGCGGCAAATGTCCGCAAGACCCCACCCCCGCCCCCGCCCCACCCCCCTGCCCCGGTGCGCCGGCCGCACCTACCTTGAGGCGACGCTTCCACGGAGACGACCTGTGAGACGCTCGACGTTCGCGCTCGGTAGTATCCTGGCCCTGGCTCTCGCGCTCCCCGCCTGCAAGGACGAGCCTGGCCCGGGGGGCGGACCCGGGCGCTTGGCCTTCACGACCGATCGGAACGGGTTTCTGGACGTGTACGCCGTGGACGCCAGCGGCCAGAACCTCAAGCGCTTGACCACCCACCTGGCGGACGACGCCTGGCCCAGCTGGTCCCCCGACACCTTGAAGATCGCGTTCCAGACGAACCGGGTCACCACCCGTTGGCAGATCTTCGCGATGAACCCGGACGGCAGCGGCCTGGACACCTTGGTATCCGACTCCTTTGACCACATCCAGCCCGCCTGGTCGCCTAACGGCGCGCAGGTCGCGTTCTCGTCGAATCGCGATGGGAACTACGAGGTGTACGTGATGGACGCGAACGGGGCGAACCCGGTGCGCCTCACGAACAACGCGGGCGAAGACGGACAGCCGGCGTGGTCGCCCGACGGCAACAGGATCGCATTCGTCACCGACCGAGGCGGGAACGCCGAGATCTACGTGATGACCGGCGCGAGCGGGTTGGACACGGTCAACCTCACCGACACGTCGGCTGTGGACCTGGGCCCGGCGTGGTCGCCCGACGGGACCAAGATCGCCTTCTACTCGAACCGCCAGACCGACTTCGCGATCTGGGTGATGGACTCGAGCGGCGCCAACCCCGTGCGGCTGACCGATCCGGCCATCCCCGCCGGGCTGCCGAACTGGTCGCCGGACGGCACGCGGATCGCCTACGAGTCGGACGGCGACCTGTGGGTGATGAACGCGGACGGGTCGCAGAAGGTGCGGATCACGAGCGGCTTCGCCTTCGACGGCATACCGCGCTGGCGGCCGATTCTGCCCTAGCACGTAAGGTAGGGCGGAAAACGAATGCCGCCGTCCGAAGCTCGGACGGCGGCGTTCGTCGTGTCGGGCCGGTGCGGCGGTCCGTCAGGGCGCCGGCGGAATCGTGTTTGGCGGCCGCCGGTCGACGAAGAAGACCGCGCTCGGGGCGGCGAACGCGCCGCCTTGCGGCGCCGTGCTCCCGGCCACCGATGCCGGCACGATCACGGCGGTGATCACCGAGCCGCCCACTCGGGCGCCGGCAATCGGGTTGAGGATCGTGGTGCCGGCGGTGCCGGCAGGCAGCTTCACGCTCGCGAGCACCGGAGCCTTGGTGCCGGTCGCCGTGACGACGACCCGCAGGGAGTCAGCCGCCACAGCATCGCGCGGACGCGTGATGTACGTCGCCGCCCCGCCCTTGTACGCCACGTTGGCGGCGGTGCGCGCATCGGGCAAGCTGTCGGCGGTGGCGGCATTGACCGGCCGCCTCACCACCCACACGTCTACGTTTGGCAGCCCCGCGCCCACGTGGAGCACGCGAATCCCCACCGTCGCGGTATCCGGACTCGGCGGTGCGTCCGGGACCACCCAGAACGTCCGCGCCGGGGTCGACCCAGTCCGCGCGAAACCGGTGTAGATCAGCGTATACCCCTGGTCCGCGGTGACTGTGAAGGTGGTATCGAAGATCGGTACGCCGGTGATGGCCGGATCCGTGCTGCTCATGAAGATCCGGATCCGCCGGGTGCCGGCGTCGATCCCCTGGTAGAACATGTTCGACCCACGGAACACCGCGTCCATCAGCGCCGCGTTGGTCACGATGTCGATGGGTCGCATGTCCATCGCGCCCGTATCGGGGACGGCATGCAGCCAGTGGAGGGCGGCCTGCGGTGGGATCGGCTCCTCAAACGTTGCGTCTCTCTTGCAGCCCACCGCGACGGCGAGAACGCAGAGTACGGAAAACCGGAGTGGAGTCATCGCACGCTCGAATAGAAAGAGGTGATTGGTGGTCACTGGTCGACGGGGGGCTCGCCGGGCCCCGGCTCATTGCTGGTCGCGAACCCGAGCAAGTCGTAGCCGACGACGGCCGCGAGGAACGCCGACGCGAGGCCCGCCACCAGGAATGCGGTGCGGCCGCGCGAGAAGCGCCGCTCGTACCCGGTGACTACGTAGCTGCGGCGCAGGGGCACCGTCTCGCCCGCCCACTTGTTCCGCGCCCCACGGATGTCCACGACGTCGGTGACCTGCAGGATGTAGTCGGACTCGGTGCTCTGGACCACCGCGCCCTCGACCCGCACGGCGTACGGGCCGACCTGCGGCGCGGCTTCGTAGCGCCCCTGGTCGCTCAACACCAGCGACACCTTGGTGCCTGGCGCCGGCGCGGGCGTCAGGAGCGGCACGTACGTGTAGCACGCCGCCACGAAGGGCAGCAGCGCGACCGCTCCCGACGCCGCGACGATGCCCCGCGGCCGCATATCAGTACACGCCTCCGGCGAACAGCCCGTAGTTGCCCCGAGGCGCACCGCCGGGGAGCCCCACACCGCCGAGGCCGTAGAACGTCTGTCGGCGCGTGTCCATTTCCTGATAGGGCACCGGGAACTGGAGCGCGGTCCCCTCGGGCAGATCGCCCCAGCCTCGGCCGGCGAAGTACCACATGCCGTAGCCGGTGTACATGGTCTCCATCCGATACTCCCACTTCAGGGCGTCCCAGACGCGGCCGCAGGCGCTGACCCGGTACGTCGGCGCGACCGGTACGCGGGGCACACAGGCGTTGCCCCCCGGAACCGCGGTGACCGTGTCGGTCAGGCCGGCGAGCGACGGGAGCTGAGCGCGGAGCGTGTCCGTCCGGGAGCTGTCGATCCGCACCAGCGCCGCCGCGAGGTTGCCCGTCCGCAGGTAGCCCTCAGCTGCGAGCAGCCGGATCTCGGCGCGCGTCATGATCGGATACGGGCCGGTCCTGGTGGCCAGGAAGAACGCGCGCGAGCGGTAGAAATCGTACATGGAGATTTGCAACGGCTGGCCCGGCTGATCCTCGCCGGGCCCGCGGTTGCGGATGTAGGGGCGGCTCGTGAACGTGCCCGGCACGACTGCGGCGACCTGAGTCGCGCGATCGATTCCCTGCGGGAAGCGCCGGTCGGCCGTCACGACGAGGAACGGGTCACGCAGGGAAGGCTGGTCCGCAAGCCAGGCATCGTACCCGCCCGAGCTGTCCGCCATCCCCAGCCAGAACTGGGACAGCTGGTGCCAGTTGGCCGGCCCGGTCGCGTACGCCTGAATCGGCCAGACGACGTCCCACCCGGCAGCAGGGGTCATCGTGATGTTGAAGTCCGCCGTAATCCCGGCGTTGGCGTCGGCGATCACCGCGGCCCAGTCAACCGCCGCCCGCTCGGCGGGTGTCCGCGCCACGCTGGCGCGTAACCGCGCCTTGTAGGAGCGGGCGAACTGCACGAACGCCGTTGCCGACAGCGGTTGGCCGTTGATCCACCCAGTGGGGAGCGGGAACCAGTCGGCCGCTGGGCCTGGGGGCACCGGGCCCGACGCGATGGCGATGGCCGTGTCGATATACGCGAGCGCCGCTTGCATCACAGCCGGATAGTACGAGAGCGCTACCGGGAGCTGGGGATCGTCGACTTCCCGGAGGATGGAGGCAGAATCGTAGGCCAGGGCGAGGTTGCCGAGGGCCACGCCGCGGGTGAACTGGGCGAAGGCGCGGGCGCGCTGGGTGCGAGCTTCAGAGCCGATCGTGAGCGGGCCCCCCGCGTTTATCTTGCTGAGGCCGATCGCCGACATCCGCGCGGCCCGATGCAACACGAGGAAGTCGCGGTAGTTGCCGCCGCTCCCGGTGCTGTTGCGTGTGTTCTCGATGGGGGTGCGCGGAATCGCGCCCCGCGGGCCCATCGCGAAGTTCGCGAGCGCCGAGGTGTTCTCCATGCCCATGACCTGCATCTGAGTCTGGAGGTCGTCGTTCGAGCCGCCCAGCGTGGCGTTGTGAATCTGGGCGTAGCTGGCCCCGATGAAGCTCTCCAAGTCGGCCGGCGTTGCGAGGGCGCGGTCGCGATCCGGGTCCGAAAGGTTGTCCACGACCAGCGGATCCGCGCACGCCACCAGCCCGAGGGCGGTCAGGCCGCACAGTGCAAGACGAAGGTTGAGCATCGCAATTCCTCCCCCGATGTACGAGACGAGCCTGCCCGGCCGTGCGGCGCGCGGTGCGCACCCCACGGCAGGGCTCGGCCTGGCGTTAGAAGCTCGTGGACAGCGCGAGCGTGAGGCTGCGCGTGTTCGGGAACGTGAACGCGTCGACCGCGTTGATCGCGGCCGAAGCGCCGCCGTTCAACTGGCCGCCGCCGGAGAGCCCGACCTCTGGATCGAAGCCGCGATACCCGGTGAGCGTCCACAGATTACGCCCGACCAGGCTCACTTCCCAATCACCCGCGCCCCCGAGGGGCCCGATGTGATAGGAGATGAGGAGCTCGCGCAGCTTTGCGTAGCTGGCGTCCTCGACGGTGTAGTTGTTGGGTTGCAGCTGGTCGTAGTACCCGCCCAGCCCTGTGAACCCGTCCGCCGGCGAGGTGCGCCAGTAGTAGCCGATCGGCTTCGCCGTTTCGACCGACCTGCCACGCTGATCCACGTCGCTCGACAGGAAGTCGAGGTGGGCCCAATGGAAGCCCTGGTTCCACACGTCCTGCCCGATCGAGGCGTCCACCAGCGCGTACACGGTGAACTTCTTCAACCGGACATCTTGCGTGATCGCGAAGCGGAAGTCGGGAAGTGCGTTACCCAGCGCCACGTTGCGCGCAGCTCCCCCTGGGGCCGGGCCGTCCCCGCGCAGCAGGATCGGCATCCCCCAGTTCAGCGTCACGCCCCAGGGACCGTTGACGAACTGCGTCTCCCAGAGGTTGTTCGTGATGCCCATGCCGGGGTTGTTGCCCGCCCCGACCCAGACGATCCAGCCGTCGTCATTGCGTTGGAACTGGGTACCGGTGCCGCCGCAGTTCGCGGCGCTGTTATAGGGCGCCGGCAACTCAGAGCAGCTGGTGATGAACTTGTGCCCGTAGAATGTCCCGTACCGCTCGCCCTCCACAGCCTGGAAGATGTTGCCCGTCCCCTGGAGGTCGGCCCCGTAGAAGAACGGCGGCACGTTGAGCTTGGTGATTTTGGAGCGGTTGCGGTCGTAGATGAACCGCACCGACCACGAGAGGTCGCGCCGCTGGACGACCGGCATGTTCAACGACAGCTCCCACGTCCGGTTCTCGAGCGTCCCGGCGTTCAGCCACTGGCGCTGGAACCCGGTCGACGCCGAGACGGGCACCGGGAGAATCTGATTCTCGATCACGGCGCGCGCGTAGGTCACGTTGAGTGCGTAGCGGCTCCACAGCTCGAAGTCGGCGCCCAGCTCGGTCTCCTTGTTCACCTCGGGCAGTAGGTTGCGGTTGCCGAGCGTCACCATCGTCAGGATGCCGCCCGTCCCGACGGAGAACGTCTCATACTGGGCGTCGAACCGGGGCGCGCCGCCCGCGGTCCCGTACGAGCCGTGCAGCTTGAACTCGCTCACCTGGGGCAGGAACCACCATGGCTCCTGCGCGACGCGCCACGCCAGGGAGGCGCGGCCGAACGTCTGCCAGCGGTTGGCCACGCCGAACAGGGAGCTGCCGTCGCGGCGCAGCAGCGCGTCCACGATGTAGCGGCCCTTGTATTCCACGCCCGTCCCCGCGAACAGCCCGATGTGCCTGACCCGCGTGAAGTCCGACGTCGTGGAGCGCGTGTCCTGCCGTGTGTTGTTCAGCGCGGTGACACCCTTCACCGACAGCTGGCTGCCCGACCCGGTCTGGGTGTTGAAGTCGGTTTGCGCGTACCCGTAGGCCAGCCTGTACCGCGTGCGCAGGTCCGGACCGAAGTCCTTCTTGAACGCCGCGTTGATGCCGCCGTTGATCGCTTCGTTCCCGCTCGCGGTGCGGCTGATGGACCCGTTGTTCGCCGTGCTGGGCGTCGTCGTGCGGAAGCCCTTGTCGCTGATCGTGGCCGACGTCAGGCGCCGCAAGTCGTAGCTGAGGTTCGCGTCCACACTGAACCAGTTCACCGGGGCGTACTGCACCGTCAGACCGCCGATGAAGCGGTTCGTCACGTCCGTCCGGTTGGTCTGATACAGCGTCGAGAGCGGGTTCTGGTTCTGCGACCCGCCGCCCTGGAGGTTGGGACGGATGTACAGACGATCCAGGGTGTCGGTCTGCAGGATGTTGACGATCGCGGGGACGCGAGTGAGGCGGAAGAACGCATTGCCGCCCTCTTCCTGATTCGCGCCGTCCTGCGAGCTGCGGGTGTAGGAGGTGCGGAACGCGATGTTCAAGTCGGTACCGACCGCCTGGTCCACGTTCACGCGGAACGAGTTCCGGGTGAAGCCGTTCAAGAACCGGATCGCGCCTTCCTGCCGCAGGTTCGCCGCGCTCGCGTAGAACCGCGTGGCACCGAACCGCCCCGTCATATCGAGGCTGTTCTGCGTGTACGGCTTCGGCGTGACCATCTGGTTCACGGCGTTGTACGACGTGCCCGGCCACGGATTGATCTGGAACCGCTGGCGCAGCGGCTGGCCCGAGATCGTCGAGCCCGGGTCGATGGGGAAGCCCTTCGGCGACCGCGCGGTGTCGCCCACGACGTTGTTCACGTACGCCTGCTCCGTCGCGTAGTCGAACACGCGGGCGCAGAACGGCTGGCCGGTCACGGACTGACAGAACAGCGTGCCCGTTTCGTCCGTCGCGAGCGCGTGGTAGCGGGCGAGCCCGAAGTCGCGCTCGATGCCGCCCATGCCTCCCTCGCTGCGGGCGCTGAACTTCACGCCCTCGAGCGCGCGGCGGCCCGACTTGGTCGTGATGTTGATCACGCCGTTGCCGGCCCGCGCCCCGTACAGCGACGCGCCCGATGCGCCCTTCACGACCTGCACGTTTTCGATGTCGGAGGGATTGAGGTCAGGCAGGTTGCCGTTGATGACGATGCCGTCCACGATGTAAAGCGGCTCTTGCCCGCGCCCCGAGGCGTTGATCGACGTCGGGCCGCGCAGCAGCACGGCTGGCTGCGCGCCGGGACGGCCGCTCCCCGACACGATGTTCGCGCCCGGCACCTTCCCCTGGATCTGCGACAGCGGGTTCGCGGCGGGGACCGGCAGCTGCGCCGCGTCCACGTTCGACACGGTGAACGGTACCTTCACGGCCTCGGTCGCCTCCTGCGTGCCCGTCACGACGATCGCCTCGAGCAGGTTCACGTCGTACGCCAGGGTGATGTCCACCGACTGCTCGCCCGGCGTCAGCGTGACGATCTTGCTGCTGGGCTTGAACCCGATGCCGCGCACGCGCACCACGACCTGCTGGCCGCGCACCCGCGCTCCGGGCACGAGCAAGACGTATTGGCCGGTCGCCGACGTGGTCACCGCCATTCGCAGTTCTTCGACGAACACGTTGGCGGCCTGCACCGGCTCCCCCCGATCGGAGGTGACGGTGCCGCGAATCACCGCGTCTTGCGCGACGGCCTGCCCGACGCCGGCGAAGCACAGCACCGCCAGCGCGGCCACGGCGAAGACTACGCCACGACGATTGTGGAGCATAGCGGAACTCCTCATGTGAGCGGTACGCCTGCGAACAAGCGACGACTGGGGCGGCTCCCACGACGTGGAGTCGCCCAGAGTAAAGACGGCGGCTGGCGAGGCTCGAGCGGGACGGCCATAGCGCTCGCGGTGCAGGTAAACGGCCTAAAAACCTGGAAGACCGGACCCGGTCTCCTACTCGGGTTATACGGCTCGACCGAAACGCAGTCAACCCCCCTACCCCCCCTCCCGCTTGGTTTTACCCCCCCTCCCCGCCCCTCCACCCTTCCGTCCGCCTCTCTAGCCCCCTGTCCCAGCCGGGCTGAGGTTGCGGACCGCCGCACAACCCGTATCATCTGGTATTCGAACCGCTGCGCGTCGGTCGGCCCATGGGATCTCCGTTCCGCTCTAGTTTCCTCACGTTCGGCCTCACCGCCGCCCTTTCCGTGACGGCGGTCGCCCAGGTGCGGGAGCCAACCGGGGGGATCGTGGGTCGGGTCATCGACCAACAGTCCCGACACCCCGTGGGGGGGGCGCGCGTCGCCTTGCTCGGCACGGCCCGTCGCAGCGACAGCGACACGAGCGGCCGATTCACGCAGGCCGGTCTCGCCTCGGGCACCTACCTCCTCGAAGTCCGGGCGATCGGGTACGGAGTGACCTCGTGGGTGATTCGTTTGGGGGACGGCGAGGTGCTGGATTACGTGTTCGAGCTGGCCCCGCTGGGCTACGAGCTCGACCCCGTGGTGGTCGAAGCCCACCCCACATTCGCCCAGCGGCGGATGCAGGAGTTCGAGCTGCGGCGCCGGGGGGGGCGGGGAGCGTTCATCACCGAGGCGCAGATCAAGACCAGCAAAGCCGCCACCCTGGTGGAACTGCTCCGCAACGTCTCGGGGGTACGCGTCTCCTGCCGGTCGGGGGGGTGCGTAGTCCGGATGACCCGTGCCGCGCGCGGCGAATGCGTGCCCGACTGGGTGGTGGACGGATTCCCCGCGACGCAGTCGGCGACGCCCCATCTCCCGACGATCGGGGTCGTGGCGATCGAGATCTACCGCAGCCCCAGTGAGACACCCGCGGAGTTCCTCAAGTCCGACTCCCAGTGCGGAGTCATCGCGATCTGGACCAAGTCTGGCCCCTGAGTGAAGACGGCATTCCGGTTGGCGCTGGGGTCGGCGCTGTTGGCCCTGGTGCAGGGGGGCGATACGCTTGCCCCTCGAGCCAAGGGGTCGCCGGCGGCTCCCGTCACGGTGTACGAGATGGCGGACTTTCAATGTCCCGCCTGCCGCGGGTTTGCGCTCACGGTCTTCCCCACGATCGAGCGCGAATTCGTCGCCACCGGCAAAGTGCGCTGGGTATTCATCAACCTTCCGCTCACGCAAATCCACCCCAATGCGATCGCGGCCGCGGAGCTGGCGATGTGCGCCGCGCGCCAAGGCCGGTTTTGGCAGACGCACGATCTCCTGTTCCAGCACCAGCCGGAGTGGGCGCCGCTGGCGAACCCCGAATCGGCGCTGGTGGCGCTGGGCGGGCGCGCCGGAGCTGATCGCACCAAGGTCCGGGCCTGTCTGAGGGCGAAGGCGACGCGCGCCCAGGTCGAGGAGGATGCGCGCCTGGCGGCGCGCTCGGGCGCGCGGGCCACCCCTTCCTTCTATATCCACGGTGGTCTGCTGGAAGGGGCGCCTCAGAATCCCGCGATGTTTCGCGTGCTGCTGGACTCGGTGTACCGGGCGCGCACGACCGGTGCGGCGCCGAGGTGAGCCGGCCCCCCTTTCTCTACCGGCTCAGCGTCGGCCTCGCGGCCCGCACGGCGCGCTTCGCCGCCCGGTTCGACAAGAAGGTCGCGCGCGGGCTGGACGGCCGGCGCGGGCTGGCCGCGCGGCTCGCCGCGTGGGCCAAAGCGCATCGGGACCCGCGGCGACCGCTGGTGTGGATGCACGCGCCGTCCGTCGGCGAGGGACTCCAGGCGAAGCCCGTGCTCGAAACGCTCCGCGCCGAGCAACCGGAGTGGCAGCTCGCCTTCACGTTCTTCTCTCCGTCGGCCGAGCGGCTCGCCAAGAATCTCCCCGTCGACGTGGCGGATTACCTGCCCATCGACCGCCCGCAGGACGTCGAGGCGGTGCTGGCCGCCCTCCAGCCGGCCGCGCTCGTGTTCAGCAAGCTCGACGTGTGGCCCGAGCTGACGCTCGCCGCCGCGCGCCGGGGGATCAAGCTCGGCCTGATCTCGGCCACGGTCGCGCCGCACAGCTCACGCCTGCGGTGGCCCGCGCGCCAGTGGTCGCAGCCCGCCTACCGCGCCCTGGACTGCATCGGCACGATCAGCGACGAGGACGGCGAGCGCCTCGAG
Organism: Gemmatimonadales bacterium; assembly: GCA_036004985.1. GTDB lineage: Bacteria > Gemmatimonadota > Gemmatimonadetes > Gemmatimonadales > GWC2-71-9 > 20CM-2-65-7. The sequence continues at coordinate 6,724 of DASYQX010000107.1, read as the reverse complement.
CGGCTGGGCGCCCGGCCGGAAGTGATCGCCGTAACGGGCGACACGCGCTACGACAGCGTCGCAGAGCGCGCCGAGCGCTTGGACCGCACCCGCGAGCCCCTAGCCCGCTTGGCGACCACGCCGGCCGGCACGTTCACGATCGTCGCGGGATCCACCTGGCCGGCGGACGAAGCCGTCTTGCTGCCGGCGTTCGCGGATCTGCTGGTCCAGCTCCCCACGGCGCGCCTGCTCCTCGCTCCGCATGAGCCCAACCCCGACCACCTGGCCGGGATCGCCCAGCGCCTCCACGCGCTCAAACTGCCCCGGCCGGTGCGGCTCTCCCAACTCGAGCATGCGAAGCCCGGCCCGATCATCGTCGTGGACCGGGTCGGGATTCTGGCCGACCTCTACGCCCTGGCGGACGTTGCCTTCGTGGGCGGAGGCTTCCACCGGGCGGGGCTTCACTCGGTGCTCGAGCCGGCGGTGTTCGGCGTGCCGATCGCCGTGGGTCCGCACTGGGAGATGAGCCGCGACGCCGGGCTCTTGATCGACAAGGGCGGCGCGGTGGCGCTACCGGCCGACGCCCGGCATCCACTGCATTCCCAATGGCTGGTGTGGCATCACGACCCGGCGGCCCGGCGCAAGGCCGGCAAGGCGGCGAAGAAAGTGGTGGCAGAGGGACGAGGCGCCGCCGAGCGGACGACGGCGCTGGTCAGGGACTTGGTCTTGCCCCGCTAGGCACCACGACCCCTTCCAACGTCACCGACCGCGGCACGATCGTCCCAAACGACAGCACGGTGACCAGGAGGTCGGACCAACGGCTGCGCACCTTGATGCGCAGGTTGGCGATCCGCGCGCCGGTGGCGGTTTGCCCCGCGAGCACGTCCTCGACGTTCGGCCGGCCGACGGGGACGGCACCCCATAAGAGGAAGACGGGGTGCCGAGTGACCCGGAACGCCGTCCCCTGGGGGGGGGGGCTTTGGGCCGACTCCGCGAGGGAGGCGGGCACGCCGAGCTCGGTGCTGTCGAAGGTCATGGCACAGCCGCCCAGCGTGAGCGCCAGCGCCGCCAGGCCCGCGCGCGCAATCGAACGAATCACGATTCTCCCGGGAGACAAAGGGGCGCGCCGAGGACGGCGCGCCCCAAAGGTAGTGCGTTTAACCGTGGTTCGGAACTAGGGTTACATGCCGATCGGGGCTTTCAACGAGACGTGCGCGCCGATGGCAAAGATCCCACCTGTGACGCCCCCACCCCGGCTCTCAGAATCGTACGCCAGGTGAACACCCATCATCCCGAAGCCGACGTTGGCGCCAAGCGTCCAGCCGACGTTCGACGGGGTGCCACTGATGCCCGACTCCTTGTACCACCGGTTGGTGACGGACAAGTACGGCTCGATGCTCAGACCCGGGGTCGGCACGTTGACGCTGGCGCCCCCGCCCACAGTGAGGCGCGTGGTCGCGGAGTCACCGTTCGCCGCTCCCCACCGAGCCGCGCCGACCTGAAGATTGACCGACACCGGAATCAGGCTCCCGCCGATGACCCGGAACCCGGCGTTGCCACCGATCGACGTGAAGCTCTCGGTGGCTCCCTTCGGCTTCCACGACGAGACACCCGCCGTCAACGAAAGGTTCGCGAGGCCCAACGTCCCCCGGGCCCCGAATGCCGTACCCTTGCCGTAGTCGGCGTTGGGAACGGCCAGATCACCGCTAACGGTGACGCCGGTGCCACCTTTGGGGTTGTTCCACACCGGCATGCCCGCCCACTGGGCTGCCGCGGGCGTCGCCGCGAGCGCGGCCAGCGCCAGTAACGTCACGATGCGCTTCATTTCGTATGCCCTCCAAGGGCGCAGGGAAACCGGGCCGGCGTCTCCGGACCCCGGCACAGCAGTGCCGTCAGTTACATCCCGACGGGCGTGCGCAGCGCGAAGTGCGCTCCGAAACCGAAGACGCCGAGCCGCCCGCCGTCGCTGTCCTTCTCCAAGTCATAGGCGAGGTGCAATCCGAAACTGCCAAAGGCGACGTTCGTTCCGATCACGAAGCCGATGTTCGACTCCGTGGCGACGCTCCCGACCTTGTGCCAGCGGTTCGAGACCGACACGAAGGGCTCGACGCTCGCGGCGGGCATCGTCAGGCTGGTGCCGACGCCGATACCGAGGGCCCAGTTCGTGATCTTCTCCGAGCCGCCGTCGACGACGCCGTGGCGAGACGCGCCGCCCTGGACGTTGACCGCCACGGGCGTCAGGCTCCCGCCGATCAGCTTGTACGCGCCCTGCACTCCGATGCTCGTGGCCGGTTCGAGGAACGACCCTTCGGGATCAAACCGGGCCACCCCGGCCGTGATCGTGGCCTTGCCCAGACCGATCGACCCCCGGGCGCCGAAAGTCGACCCCTTGAGGGGATCGGTATCGCTGTCGTAATCCGCGCGGCCGTAGTCGGCGCTGAGCGTGATGCCGGCGCCGCCCTTCGGGCTATTCCACGCCGGGAGCCCGAACCATTGCGCGGCCGCTGGAGTCGACGCGCACACCGCCGCCGCCAAGGTCAACCCGAAGCGTTTCATGGTCTCCTCTGGAAAGCGACCCGCCAACGGTAGGAAACGCCCGCCGGCAAGTCAATCTGTGTCGCCTCAGTGCACCCACACGGCGCTGATCGACACACCCTCCAAGTTCCCGAGGCCTGCGCCGATCCGCGCGTCGAACCGCGGCGTGAGCCGGAAATCGGCGCCCAGCCCCAGGGCGAACTTGACCTCGGAGTTGCCGCTGCCGGCGACGAGAAAACCGGTCGGCTGCACGTACGGCACGATGCTGATTTTCGACCCCTGGGGATCGAGGCGCCGGCCGAGCGACAGGCCCACGGGGACGAACAGGACGGAGTTCCCGCTCACGAACGCGCCTCCCACGCCGAGGATCAGCGCGCCGTCGAGGGGGAAGTCGACGGTGTGCGTCAGGACCCGTTGCCGCGCCTCGACGCCCACGAGCAGGGTGGCTTCGCCGACATCGGGGTCGAGAAGGCCGCCCTTGAAGCCGACGTCGAACCTACCGCTCGACTTCCGGTAGGCGCCCTCGAACGCGGTACCGCCACCGCTCGGGAAGCTCAGCACGATGCCGATCTCGGAACGGGTGAACGCGCGGTAGGGGGCGTTGAACGTCGGCGTCCCCGTCGCTTGGGCCGCGGCGTGCGGCGCGAGCGCCACGCCCGCGACGAGAGACAGCGCGAGATAGCGACGCATGAAAGGCTCCTTGATGTCGGTCAGGAATCGCGTCGCACGGTGTACCCGGCCGTGGATGCGGCGTTCCGGCGTGGGGGCACGGCATTGCCGTGCCCCCACGCGGAACGCCGCACCGGGCAGGCTTAGTGCCAGAAGGAGATGCCGACCCTAGCGCCGATGCTGAGCGTCTTCGGGACCAGCACGTTCGCTCCGTCAGCAACCTCGCCGTCGTACTTGACGCCGAGCTCGTAACGCCACGCGGCCCCGCCATACGGCTTCCGCCACCCGACGGCGCCGTTTACCGAGAACCCCGTACCGGCGGCGGCGCCGGCATCGACCAGGTTAAGCGCCGCGCCGCCCGTCAGGTACATCCCCCGGCGGTTGGTGTTCCCCTTCATCGTGTAAACGCCGTTCACGCCCGGCGAAATGAAGTGGGTCCCCTCCGTGCCCGCACCCTTGCTGTCGAAGGCGAAGAGGAGACGACCCTCCCATTGGAGCTTGTTCGGCGAGACGAAGCCGACGCGAACGTCGAGCGGGGTGCCAATCCTGATTCCCGCCTCGCCGCCGTCCGGATCGTAGTACGCGATGCCGGCATCGACGCCGAATTCGTGTTTGGCGCCGCCCGCCGGCGCAGCACGCCGCTGGGCATCCGCCACTGCCGCGACAGACATCAGCACGGCGACCGCCGCCATGCCGCCGATGACCTTTCGCATACCGAACCTCCAAGTAAGGGGGTTAGGGCCGCCACATCGTTAAGAACCCCCCGTCCCCCTGTCAAGCCGCAAATTGCAAAAACGCCCGTGGCCCGGCTGCGACGGCCGGCCGGGCCACGGGAAACAGCCTGGTGACGCGGCTCACGCCGCGCCGGGTACGACGACTTAATGCCAGAGCGACAAGCCCAGGCGCACTCCGAAGGTGAGGGCCGACGCGATACCGTCGCTCGTGTTCTCGAGATCGTAGCGGATGAACGCCTCGGGGCGGAAGGCCCCCGAGCCGTACGCGCTGCGGGAGCCGATCCCGCCGTTGATCGAGAATTGGCTCGCGCTGAAATCCCCAAGGTCCACGATGTCGTATGCCGCGCCGACGGTGACGTACATCCCCGCCCGGTGGCCACCGGTGCCCATCGCGATGAGGACGTTCACCCCGGGAGTGAACGTGTACGCACTGGTCGCCTCGAAGGTTGTCGTATCAATGCCGCCCTTGCTGTTGAAGCTGAACGTGAAGCGCGGCTCGAACATCACCTTGCCCTGAGAGACGAACCCCACGCGCAGGTCGACAGGCGTCCCGATCAGCACCATACCGTCGCCACCGTCCGGCTTCGAGTAGGCGATCCCGAGGTCCACGCCGAACTCGTGCTTCGCGCCAGCATGCGCCATCTGCGCAACCGCCAGAGACGGCGTCACCAGCACACCAGCGGCTAGCAGTGCCGTGCCGATCAGCTTCCGCATACTCATCCTCCTAGGATGGGTGGGTCCTGCGGGCTCCCCGAGGGGGGGTTTTCGCCCACACACGGGTAAGAAACGAGGTTCGCCCTGTCAAGCGTCGTGTAGGACAAGACCTACGTCGCCCGCGCCACCACCACCCGTACCGCGTCACCGACGACCTGCAGGAATCCGCCCGCCACCTCAATCGTGGTTGGTCCAGCTCCCCCTCCCCCTCCCCCTCCTCCTCCTCCTCCCTCTCCCCTTTCGCTGCCGCGCGTCGCGCGGATGGTCAGGCGCCCCTCCCCCAGCAGCGTCAGGAACGGGGCGTGCCGCGGCAGGATCCCCACCTGGCCGTCGAACGCCGGCGCGATGACGGCGTCCGCCTCGCCCTCAAACAGCGACCGTTCCGGCGAGATGACCGTGACGTGCATCAGGCCGACGCCAGCTTCTTGGCCTGTTCGACCACGTCGTCGATGCCGCCCTGCATGTAGAACGCCTGCTCGGGCAGGTGGTCGAACTCGCCCGACACCACGCGCTCGAACGACGCGATCGTATCCTCGAGCTTCACGTACTTCCCCTCGAGCCCGGTGAACTGCGCCGCCACGAAGAACGGCTGCGACAGGAACCGTTGCACGCGACGCGCGCGGGCGACGAGCAGCTTGTCCTCCTCAGACAGCTCGTCCATCCCCAGGATCGCGATGATGTCCTGGAGATCCTTGTACCGTTGCAGGATACGCTGCACCTCGACGGCCGCCTTGTAGTGGCGTTCGCCCAGGTACTGGGCGTCGAGGATGCGGCTCGACGACGACAGCGGGTTGACCGCGGGATAGATGCCGAGCTCCACAATGGCGCGGTCCAGCACCACGGTCGCGTCGAGGTGGGAGAAGGCCGTCGCCGGCGCCGGATCGGTCAAGTCGTCGGCGGGGACGTAGATCGCCTGCACCGACGTGATCGATCCCTTCTTGGTCGACGTGATCCGCTCCTGGAGCTCACCCATCTCCGTCGCCAGCGTCGGCTGATAGCCGACGGCTGACGGCATCCGCCCCAGCAACGCCGACACTTCAGAACCGGCTTGCGTGAACCGGAAGATATTGTCGATGAAGACCAGCACGTCCTGGCCCTCGACGTCGCGGAAGTACTCGGCGACGGTGAGCCCCGACAGGCCGACGCGCAGGCGCGCGCCGGGCGGCTCGTTCATCTGGCCGTAGATCAGCGAGCAGGTGTCGAGCACGCCGCTCTCTTTCATCTCGAGGTAGAGGTCATTCCCTTCGCGGGTACGCTCACCCACGCCGCAAAACACCGAGCGGCCGCCGTGGCCCATCGCCACGTTGTGAATCAGCTCCATGATCACCACGGTCTTGCCGACGCCCGCGCCGCCGAACAGCCCGATCTTGCCACCCTTCACGAAGGGGGCGATCAGATCGACGACCTTGATGCCCGTCTCGAACACCTCGGTCTTCGGCTCGAGGTCCACGAACTTGGGCGCCTCGCGGTGGATCGGCCAGCGCTCGGCGTCCGGAGGGATCGGCGGGCCTTCGTCCACGGGCTCGCCGATCACGTTCAGGATCCGGCCCAGCGCCGCCTTCCCCACCGGCACGGTGATCGCCTGGCCGGTGTCCACGACCGGCATGCCGCGCACCACGCCGTCGGTGGAGCTCATGGCCACCGCGCGCACCTGATTCCGGCCGATGTGTTGCTGCACCTCGACCACAACACGCCGACCTTCGAGCTCGACGACAAGCGCGTTGTAGAGCTCGGGGAGGTGCTCGGGCTCGAACTCGACGTCGAGGACGGGTCCGATGACCTGGACGACCTTCCCAACGTTCGCCTTCGTCTCGCCCGTGGCCTTCCGGGGTGCAGTCTTGGTTCCCGTCGCCATTTGAGTTCCTCTGGTGTCGGGTGTCGGGTGCCGGGTGCCGGGGTGTTCAAAACCTGACACCCGGCACCCGATACCCGGTACCTAGCCTTTCAGGGCTTCCGCCCCGCCAACAATCTCCGCGAGCTCTTGAGTAATCTGTCCCTGCCTCGCCCGATTGAACGTGCGCTGCAGGATGTCCAGCATGTCTCCGGCCGCGTCGGTCGCGTTCTTCATCGCCGTGCGCCGCGCGCCGTGCTCC
>DASYQX010000106.1:0-19365 GCA_036004985.1 Gemmatimonadales bacterium | reverse complement strand
CGCGCGACGGGGGTGTCGCGGTCGAGGACGGTGATGCTCTGCCCGCGCCGGACACGACGCAGGTACTCGCTGAGCCGGCTCTTGAGCTCGGCGATGCGCACGGTGGTTTTCATGGTCATATGATAGTCATGAATGGTCATTTCCGCTAGGAGGGCTGCTCCCAAACGCCGACGGGCCGCCCAGCGGGACGGCCCTGCACAGCGTCACGTCGCCAAGTCTTGGCGTCTTGGCGTCTTGGCGTCTTACTTCCGATTATTCACGGGCGGATCGAGGTGCGGGAGACGCATTCGCTGGTCGAGGTCGCGCCGGCGGTGGCGGAGGAGGCGGTGAAGCGGCTCGGCGGAGTGTCGATCAGGGGACGAAGAGTGACGGCGAGGGTGGATCGCGCGATGTAACGAGCAGGCCGCCTCCGACGGCCAAGCCGCAGCCGCCAGCCTCGCCGCTGACGCCAGACGGCTCAAGTTCTGGGGAGGGACCAGATATCGTGATTTACGTATCGAAACTGGGCCAGAAATGGGGAGCACCGCACGGGGGGGAGAGCCCACTCGAGGTGACCGGCCGACGATGGAGCGGAACTCAACTGGGCTACAACGGGTGGATGACGCCCTCCGCACGAGCAAGGAACCGGATCAAGTCGACGAGCAGTACCACGAGCGTTATGACGAGAACGTGGCGAGGGCGCGGGCGATACTGCTCACACGCTGAGGATATTGAACGACAACCGTCGCTTCCCGGATGCTCATGGGGCTGGACGGCTCTGGCGCGTGAGCAGGCCTTAACGTCCGACATGTTCTCTGATTCGCAGAAGGAGATGTCCTATTGCGATCGCATAGGCAACAATCCCGCACGCGAGCATGACCGTGCGGAAACGGGCCCACAAGGTAAGGAGCCATGGATAGCTCCAGACTGCGACCAGTATTATGAGAGTGTCTGCAACGTTGGGGAACGAGCCGTGTGCGCACGAAGGGCAGGTGCGATCTCGCAAAACGCCCAACAGAAGGGCGAGCGCGGACCCTAAGAAGATCGCCGGGCCCGCCTCGCCCCTACGGATGGCCCAGCGGCTATGGAACATGGGAAGGCTGCGCACGAGGAGCGTACTGCAGGTGAAATAGGTCCAAGGTTTTCCCCACAATTCCACGTTTTCAGAAGTCCCTCTAGTCACTCCTCGCCGAGTGCCACCTGCCCCAGGGTGCGTGAACCGCGCGGCGTTCACAATGGCACATGATAACGCCAATACCAATGCTTGAGTCCTTCATCCGCGAAGAACGTTAACCAGCCCGACCATACCCTCTTGCAGTGATACTCTCGGAGGCTGGCCCCAGATGGAATCTACTCCGTCCTGGGGCCAGGCGAGTATCAACTGAGGCATGCGGCTTCCGGAGGCACCCTTGCGGATGAGCTGCCTACGGTCGCGTATCCGGGCACTGTGGGTGAGTATCATCATCCGGAGGCTCGTCGGGATGACAGCCCACATCCGGCACCCCGACGACCACGAAGGCTCCACCACCAAGGTTGTAAACGGTGATGCCGGGGAGGGCGCCCCAAAGTCCTTGCCCCCACCCGCTGGGGTAGAACCTGCTCCATCCGCCGGCGAGTAGCGTGGGGATTGTTCCTCCCGAATAACCCCGTACATGGCCGGTTCTGCCTAGTTCCCTTTCCGCTGCGACGACAAGATCTACCCAAGCATCGACCATCTTGTCACCCACAATGGCAAACGCGACACCAACCGCAACCGCCGCTTTGATCTGTCCACTCTCGACCAGGACCCCGCCGATAACCGTGGCGCCAGCGCCAAGAACGCCGCCGATAATGGCTCCTCCTAGAACGGCGCTGCCGAGTCCAAGTGTGGTCCAATTGTTCCCCGCCCGCTCAAAGTAGCGATCCGCGGCGAAATACGCACCAGCAATCGCACCAATCCCCGCCCCGACGCATACGACAATCCAGGGTCCGGCGCACAGGCCACTCGGATCGATCTGGTTAACCGGGTCATTCCGCGTATAACTGTAGGCGTTGATGCCCCCGGCAAGACCGATTGGATCCTCCGAGATGAAGCGTCCCACCTGGGGATCATAGTACCGCGCTCGCACGTAGTAGAGCCCCGTTTCCGAGTCATACTGTCGCGCCGCAAACTTCAGAGAGTTTCCCACGGTGGCGCTCGACCCCGCACCATCGGCGCCGAACGGCTCGTACTTGTAGTTGTTGACGAGCGTGTTCGAACTGTTGATCAGGCCGATCACGTTCCCAGGAAAGTCCTGCGCGTAGTAGTAGACGGGCCCGGTCGGGCCGCCGACGCGCTCGCTGTGCGGTCGATCGATCCCCGGGTAGTACGTGTACTCCACGAGACGATTCCCGGTAGCGGAGTCTACCTCCGCAAACAGCTCGAATCGATCATAGACGTAGCGCGTCGTCCCGCTCGCCTTTTGTTTCGTCACTCGACGCCCGAGTCCGTCGTATGCGAACGTCACCGAATCCTGGCCGGCGGTCCACACGGCAATGAGCTGGCCCAAGCTGTTCCACCAGAGACGCTGGATGTCCTGCCCGGCCCGAATCCGCTTGATGAAATTGCCGTCGTCGTCGTATACGAGACTATCACCGTTGAACTTCACGAGCCGATTTCCCGTTGTGATCGCAGCCCCCAGGTCGTGCCGGTTGCCCAGGCTGTCGTAGCTGAACGTCCGCGTTTGGGAATACACCTTCTGTTGACTGAGGCACTGCCACCTGCAGCCGGTGTGTGGGTCGCAATACCAATCGCAGCCGCTCGCCTGCCAGGTATAGTCCCCGCACGAGGAGAGGCGCTCAAGCGCGTCGTAGCCAAAGTCCCGGCCACCGATGCCGGATGGGTCACCCCGATCTTCGATCTTCCCCAGATTGTTGTGGAAGTAATAAGCCCCGATTGCGCTGTTGATGCTCGGATTGCTGAACGTGATCTGTTGCGGCTTGTGGGTGGAGGGGTACCCCCGCGTGATCACTAGGCCCGTTGGTAGAGTCGCCCCCGATGGCTGCAGGTCGCTGTTGTACGTGACGGCGGTTTGCCCGCCCGCGAGGTCCGTCAACGTGTCGAGTAGCATGCTCTCGCTGTAGTGATACGCGATCGTATCTGTCCACGGCGACACGATACGCAGCATCGTTCGGAGATTACGGATGTTGAACGTGTCGCGAAGTTCGTAGCGGGTTCCCGCGCGCACGCTGATTTGAGCGGTCGGCCGGCCGGCAGGATCAAACCTGATCGTGTCGATGCTCGCCGCGTTCGAGTCCACGCCGAAGCGCTCTTGAGAGTCAAAGACTGCCTTCGTCTTCATGCCCCCCGCATCGGTCATTAGGGTAGCGCGGTTGAGGCCGTCGTACAGGTCCCAAGTGATCACCTGGTTACGGCGGTTCGTCCATTGACGGACGTTCCCGTTCTGGTCGTACTGGTACTGATCCTGCTTCCCGACGGGATCCGTCCGACTGACGACCCACCCCAGGGCGTTGTGAGCGAATTGGTATGTCTGTCCCATCGCGTCGCGCACCTGGCGCAAGAAGAGCGAGTCGTAGGTAAACACGGTCGTGTCGGCGATGGGACCGACAACCCTGGTACGGCGGCTCAGGGCGTCGTACTGGATCGTCGTGACTTTGTTTTGAGGGGTCTTGAACGTGGCGAGGCGGCCGTATGCATCGTACGTGTACGCCGTGCGACGCGTGTCGGCTTTCGTCGAGTCGGTGTTGCGCCACGACGTGGGGCTATAGTAGAAGGTGGCGGGGTGCGCGCGGGCATCCGATGCGCTGAGGGGCCGGCCGAGCGCGTCATACGTGAACGTCGTCAGCCTTCGGAGCGGATTCGAGACCGGACGAGCACCGGCGACGATGCTGTCGAGGTGTCCACTAGACCAATAGTTCCACAGGGAATCGACGTCGCCGTCCATCTGCGTCAGCTGGCTCCAAGTCGTCTCGTAGGTGTAGTTGACCGTGCGGCCGGTCGTGCTGTCCCAGACTTGAATGACGCTCGGGCCGCTCCACGAGCGCCGTACCACCTGACCAGACGGAAGGCTGTCTCGGATGCCGCGCGACTCCCTGTCGCGGGTGAACGAGGTTGAGCGGCCGAGTGCGTCGTCCACTCGGGTCGGGGCCCCGAAGCGATCGACCTGAAGCACGGTCGTGTACCCGCGCGGGTCCGTGAGCCTCGCGCGCACTGTATCCGCTAGGGGCGCTGCGGCCGCCGTGGTGACAGTCGTCGTGTAAGGCACGCCCACGTGTTGCCAAGGGGCATGGCTCTCAAGGGGAGACACCGTCCCAGAGCCGTAGATCGACACCGGTGGGTGGGTGATTGCCGTCAGTTTCCGCGAGAGTCCGTCGTAGGTCAACTGCGTCGTATCCCCTCGGCGGTTGACGATCTTCTGGAGTTGCAAATCAGCGTTGAAGACGAACGCTGTGCTGACGTTGTCTGGATCCGTGATCGACGTGAGTTTGTGGCTGCCGTCCACCACCACGCTCGTGGTGCGCACCGGGGTACCCGGATCCTGGACGGTCGCGAGGCCATTCGCGTTGTATGCGAGCGTGATCGTTAGGTTCGCAGGATCCGTGATCTTCCACACGCGGCTGCTGCCGTCATAGACCACGGCTGTGGCATTATTGAATCGATCCTTGAGGCTGACCATTCGCCCGACGTTGTCGAACGCGGCTCGAGACCCGTCCGGATAGCGCCGCACCCACGTGGGAGCCGCGACCCCGCTGAGACCGAACGTGGAGAACTCACCCGAGGGCGAGACCCACAATGCGCCCAACTTGGCGAAGTGGACCGCTCCCCCGTCGCCTTCCGTCACGAGCACCGAACTGTCGGATTGCACGTACACACGCTGCACCCCTCCCACAGCCCAACCAGCCGCCACGGCAGCGCTTGTTTGGTTCACCACCACTAGCTTCGTAGTGAGCGCGGTCGTGATGAGACCCGTCCCCGGGTAGTAGGCCGACACGATGATCTCCAGCGGGTAAACACCCGTCGCGTACCCACTCGCGTCAAACTGACCGCCCAGCCGCGCCTTCACTCGGCCTGGATAGGTGAAGCGGAGCGTTTGATCTCCGTTGACAAAGTTGACGAACACGCCGTTCACCTTTGCCTCGAGGCGGTACTCCGCCGGAGTGTACCCTGTGTCGGGCGTGACATTCACATGCACGAACGGGCGAGGGTTGACCCGGTCGCTGTTGTACACAAGGGTGACGTTGCGTGCGGCATCGAGCGAAAAGTACGGAGCAGTACTTTGGGCGTAGATTGTCGCGAAGCAGGCGACAGCGCAGGAACCGTAGTCTTGCTTGGCGTGGTTGTAGGGTCCGAAGTCCACGAGCGGCCCGCCGGCGGCAGCTACCGGTACTGTGTACGATCCGCCATCACTGGCGATGGTGCCCGTTGCGGTGAGGCTCAGCGTCCCCGTTCCCGCGGCGCCCGCCGAGTAGGCGACGGTCACGGATGCCGAGGCGCCCGCTGGGAGGACTACTGAGCTCGGACTCACCGTTCCGCAGGTGACGTTTGCCGAACCGGTGCAGGCCAGCGTGTAGGTGTCCTGCGCCTTCCCCGTGTTCCAAACCGTGAACACGGCCGTATCGCCGCCGGTGTTCGCGCGTCGCGTCACATCGACCGCCCCGTCCGGCCGCACCATTCGCGAGTCGACTGCGGTGAGATTGAAGGTGCCGATGTCCTGCGCACCTCCAGCCTCACCGAGCGCGGTGAGCTTCAGAACACCTGTTCCGGGAGTACCCAGTGTGTAGGTGACCATCACGACAACGTTCTGGCCTGTGCCCAACGCTTGCGACACGGGACTGACGTTCGAGCAGCTCACTGTGCCGGTGACCGAGCAGGTGAAGTTGTACGTGTCTCCGCACAGGCCCGTGTTTGTCACGGTGAAGGTGGCTTGGCCACTCGTATTGGCTGGTCGCGTGCGGGCGGTTCCGTCGGGAGTCACCGACACGGCGTAATCAACGTCGATCGCAGGAGCAGCGGGCCCGCTCGGCCGGAAAGGACATACCGGCGTTGAGACTGTGGGCGTCGCTGAGAGGCTCGGCGTGAGAGCGACTGGCAACGCGAGCGTGGCAATAAGGACAGTCCCCACCGGAACGTGCGAACGGAGGAACACGGGCGACTCCAGACAGAGGTCGCCCACCCCGAAGGCACGCGCCGTGCCACACACCTAGCGGTCGTCGCACGCTGCGGTGCAATGACTTAGGAATCAGGGAGGGTTCGAAGCGGCGGTCGAGCGTTCCATGGGTACGCGTACGTACGCGTACGATGCGTACTTTCGCAGGCCGCGGAACGTCCAGCCCGTCTTCCGCAGTTGCCGGAAGAAGGTCGTACGTCCCACCCCCAGGCCAGCCGCGATGCGCTCTACATTCCACGCATGGCTCGCGAACAGAGCGACGAGGCCCTCGCGGGTGTAACTGGTCAGCTGCGCGGGGTCGCGCGGCCCGGTCTGTCGCCCGGCGATCGTCGTACCCAGCGCGATCGCCTCGCGCACCGCCCACGGCGGTAGCGTCCCATTCTCAACGCGGCAACCCGCCCGATCGATCACGTGCCGTAGCTCGCGGACGTTCCCAGGCCACTCGTGTCGAGCGAGCACATCCCACGTTCCCTGGTCAAGGGTTTGCCCACGCAGTCCCGCGAAGTGCGCCGCGAGAGGGACCACGTCCTCGGGCCGATCGATGAGGGGTGGAAGGTCGATCACCACGCCGGCAATGCGTTGGTACAGATCGGGGCGGAACTCTCGCCGCGCCAGGCGTTCCTCCACATCTTCTTGCACGGCCCCCACGACGCGAACATCCACGTAGCGCTCGGATTCCTCTCCCAGACGCTGGATCTCTCCAGTGTCCAGCGCTCGCAGGAGCTTCGCCTGAACGTCCGGCGACAAGGACAGCAACTCGTCCAAGAACAGCGTCCCCCCATCCGCACACTCCACGTGGCCCCGGTGTCGTTTCACAGCCCCCGAGAATGCCCCGCGCTCATGTCCGAACAACAGCCCGTCGGCCATTTCCCGCGGCAGGACACCGCAGTTGACGCCGACGAACCGCCCCCGGCGGCCGCTGCGAGCGTGGATGTGGCGCGCCAGCAGTTCCTTACCCGTCCCGGTTGCGCCGACCAGCAGAACCGAGAGCGCCGTCGGCGCGTATCGATCAATCAGCTCGCGAGCGCGCTGGATCGCTAGCGACTCGCCGACGATCGGGTCGAGCGGGGCCGGCCCCTTCACCGCGGACCTCCCTTCCCTAGCCTCGGCGCCGTCACACTATCCGCATCGACATCCGTCCGCAGGATCCGCGGAGTTAGGAACAGGTACAGCTCCGTCTCGTTCGTCCGCCGGCTCGCGCTGCCGAACAACCCGCCCAGAATTGGAATGCTCGACAGCACCGGCACACCACTCTGGTTCACGTCGCGTTGCTGATCGCGCAGCCCACCCAATACGATCGTCTGGCCGTCCTTGACGAGCACCCGCGTCACCGCCTCGCGCGTCGAGATCACCGGCGCGTCGAAGGCCACCTCGTTCGTCGCCGCGTTGATCTCCTGCTGAATCAGCAAGGACACGTAGCCATCTTGATTGATCGTCGGCCGCACCGTCAGCTTCGTGCCCACGTCGCGGTACTGAATCACCTGGTCCCGGCTCGGCGCGTCGGTGGGGAGACTGCGGCTCACCTGGACGAACGGCCGCTGCGACCCGACGAGAAACCGCGCCTCCTGATTGTTCGACGCCAGCAGCACCGGCTGCGACACGATCTTCACGTCCCCGCGGCTCGCCGCGGCGCGGATCGTGGCGTCCACGTCCGCGCGACCGAGGCTCAGCAGGCGAATCACGAGGTCGCCCAGACCGCCGCCCAGCAGCGAAGCCTCGGCGGTGCCGTTCCCCCTGTCCACAGACTGGGGCGGCACGAACCAGTCGGCGCCCAGAGAGAGCGACCGATCCTTGCGGGTTTCGACGATCAACACCTCGATCAAGACTTGCAGCGGCCGGATGTCGAGCTGATCCACGGCTTCCCTAATCACGTCGAAGTCCGCCTGCGACGCGCGGACGAGCAATGAGTTGGTCAGCTCGTCCGCGACGATCGTGACGGCGCCAGTGATGGCGGACGGGCGGACGGACGGACTGACCGATGACGGTGCCCCGGCGGCTCCGGCCGGTGGGACGACGTTCCGGCGCAGCTCGTCGGACAGCGTGCCGGTCGAGATCCCGGGCCGCCCCGAGAACTCGCCCCCACCCCCGAAGAGCAGGTTCACCGTCGCCGCCACGTCGTACGCGCGGGCGTGCTTGAGGCGAATGACGAACAACTGAACGGCGGCGGTATCAGCTCCTCCCCCCGGCCCTGCCCCCCCGGGCGGTCGGAGGCGGTCAGGGGCGGTCGGTGGAAGCGATGAGATCCGATAGAACGCGGAGTCTTCGGTGAACGCGAGATTCTGCGATTCGACGAGGCCCTTGAGGAGCCCCGGGATCGCCGAGCGGTGTACGGGCGCGGGCGTCTCGAGCGACACGCGGACCGGTTGGATGTTGCCGACCAAGACGGGTTTTGACAGATAACGCCCCAGGGCCTGGATCACCGCCCGCATATCAGCCTCGAGGAACCTGACGGTCACGCTGTCGTTCGCGACGCGCACGGCCGCCGTATCCTGGGAGTGCAGCGGCGCAGCGAACAGCAGCACGAGCAGTGCGACCGCCCCATACCGCCCCCAACCGCCTCCTACCGCCCGTCTCTCCATGGCTCCCTCACCTTCAGCACCCAGGTGGTATCCATCCCGACGATCACGACGCGATCCCGATCGATCTGCTTGACCCGCAGCCCCCCCCCGACGACGTCCCCCACCCGCACCACGCGCGATCCCTCCATTCCCGGCAACCCTTCGATCACGGCTGCGGGCTCCGGGCCGCTCACGACGCCCACCACGGTCAGCACCGGCTTGGGCGGCGCGGGCGCGAGCTGCTCGGCGAGACGCAGCGGATCGTAGACGGTCGGCGCCGGCCGCCGCGCCACGCGGAAGGGATCACGAGCCACGAGACCCGCGAGCGAGTCGGCCGCGAGCCGCGGAGCGGGGTCGCGCGGTGCCCCGGGCGCGGCTTCAGGTGCCGGGGGCAGCTCGACTTGCACGATCGGCCACGCGGCGACGCGAACAAGCGCGACGCTGCCGCTCAGCATCCCGGCGACGAGTAGAGCTCGCAGCACGTTGGTGTTCACGTCTCCCGCTTCCCGTTTCCCGTTTCCCGAGCTTTCAGATACCACCCGCTCACCGTCACCTCGACCTTGAGTATCTCCGGGATGCGATCCGCCGAGCCGGGATCGGGCGCGACGACGCGCAGGTCCTCGACCGCGAGCACGGCATCCCCGTCGTCGATCGCCTTGAGGAACGCGGCCAGGCCCCGCACGTCGGTCTCGAGCGCCACGTGCACGCGCACGCAGCCGAGCCGCCCCCCCCCCGCACCGGTGGAGTCGGGAAGGGCGTCCAGCCGCTCGAGCTTCGCGGGGGCACGCGTGGCGGCAAGACTCACCGTACCCGATAGGTCTGCGCCCGCGTCCGCGGCGCTGCCACCCTCCAGGATCTGCGGCGCGAGGGCGACGACCGCCCGCGTGAGCACTGCCGTCGAGTCGCGGAGCACGGCCACGCCGGCCAGCTCCTCGCGCGCCCGCGCCAGCAGCGCCGCCCGTTCGCGCAGCTCGGCGTATGCACCGGCCGCGCTCCGCACCGCCCAGGGCAGAACGCGCAAGCCAAGCACGGCCGCGCCGACAACCGCGGCGCCGAGCAGCAGGGCGCGCCGATCCCTCGCTGTCATGGGCGCCTTCCTCCGAACACAATCGTGACCCTTTCCCACTCGCGTCCCGCCACCCCGTCTCGCACGACGGGGCCTTCGATTCGCGGGTCCTTCACTGCCCCGCTGCGCTCGAGCCGGGCGAGCACGTCCGCCGCGCGCCGGGCCGCGCCGGTCAAGACGCCCGAGCCGTCGGCGCGCCACGTGAGCGACGTCATCACGGCGGAGTCGGGCAGCGCGGCACTCACCCGCACGAGCGCGGCGAGCGCCCGCCCGCGGCTGCGGCGCGCGTCGGCGACGGCTCGCACAGTCGCTTCGGCGGTGCGCAGCTCCTGACGTACCTCGAGCAGCGCCGCGAGTGGGGCCTGAGCCGTCGCCAGCTCCCGCTCGACCGCGCGCCGCGCCAGCGTCAGCCGCACCGCGCCGATCGCGCCCGCGAGCAGCCACACCCCGACGACACCGATCGCGAGCCGAACGAGGACCCGCCGCTCGACCCGCGTGCGTGCCGCCCGCTCGGCGTCCGGCAGGAGCTGAAGGCATTCGGCGATCCCGGCGGGGCTGATACTCTCGACAACGAGCCCGGCCTCCCGTGCACCGGCGACGATCGCCAGCACGAGCGGCTCTGCCGTCGCCGCCGCGGACACCACGCGCTCCGTGCCGCTCCGCACCCCCACCGCGTCCGTCACGAGGGGCGCGCCGTTCCGCCGGAAGAACCGCCCTGCCTGGTGGGCCACGAGGGCCACCAGGGCGCGGTCGCTCACCGGCGGCAGGTCCGTGAGCGTGCGCGTCTGGACCGGCGGCTTCTCCAGCGTGACAAAGACGCGCCTGCACCGCTCGGCGGGCTCGGCCGCGAGCCGCGCGATCACATCCGCCAGCTCCTCGGGCGACTCATACGTCGCTTCGCCCGCCCAGACGACCGCGCCGCGGCGCACTGCTTCGGCGCGGACCTGCCGCTCGCCGACGTCGAGGTGGAGAACCGGGGCACGGTGGAGGAGGCTCATGGCCAACTCCGCTCGGGAGTACCCACGCTGAAGCGTGGGCCCGGTGAAGCACTGTCCTTAGGGACAGTGCCCTGTCGGGCCCAGGCTTGAGCCTGGGAACGGCCGACGCCCTGAGGCGTGGTGTTCGGTCGTGCCCTCACTCCGTCTCCCTTCGGATGACCGCGAGCCGCCCGGGCACGGGGACCGCGGTGAGCGTCGCGCGCGCGACGAGCGGCATGCCGCGCACGCCCCCCTCGAGCACCACCACGAGCTGGGGCGGGACAAAGACCGCACCGCGGACGAACTCCGGATATGCTCCCAGCAGCACGTCCCGGGACGACCGCGACAACGCGCCCGCCAGCTCGTCGGCGGACTGGACGGGCCTGCCAGCCTCGCGTCGCGCGAACAGCACGAACACAGCCTCCTCGGTGAGCCCCGGCAGCGTGGTCAGCACGTCGTGAGCTGCGGCGTTCACGTTCACGACGCCGGTCCCGTGCGTCGTCACGAACGGCGCGAGCCGAGCAGCTAGTACTGAATCCACACCCGGCACCTGACGAAGGTCGTAGAGGGTCGTTCGTCGCCGAAAAGCGAGGATCGACTCCGCCACTGACGGCTGACGGCTGATCGCTGACAGCAACGCCGCGATCGCCTCACGGTCCGCGGTATTCAGGTTCAGCCTCGCCGCCGGATCGTCGACCACTGCGCGGCACCACGTCCCGCGTCCCAGGTCCACCGAATCCACGCGCCGCACAGACGGGTCGCCGGCGAATCGCGCCAGGAGGATCTCCCCGCACGCCTCACGCGCCCACTCGGCCCGGGCGAGCAGCACGCGGTTCCGCGTGGTCTCGCTGCCCAGCCGCGCCACCAGGAGACCGGCGCCGGTCAGGGCGGTCAGGGCGGTCAAGACCCACAGCACCGCGATCAGCGCGAACCCGTTCCGACTCATCCACGCTCCTTGATGAGGAAGAGGAGGGTGTCTACGCATCTCGCATCCCGCCTCCCGCATCCCGCGACTCTGAGTCTCACCGCCACGGGCGCGCTCACGGGCGAGATCCATTCGCGCACCCACTTGCTGTCGGCGCCGGGATCGAGCAGGTAGTCGAACGCGACGCCCGTGACCTCGTTGGCGAGGTCGAGCGACTCATTCCCCACGCCCACGAGGGCGACGAAGCGGTCGTCCTCGCGGCGCAGCTCGATGTGCCGCTCCTCGAACCAGCCACCCGCCGAGAGCTGCCACGACGTGAACGCCGCGCGCTCCGCCCGCCCTTCGAAGGGCGCATCGAGGGACAGGAACGTGGCCTTGAGCCAGCGGCGCCCGTTGGCCTCGCGATCGAGCGCCTCGCGCGCCTCGGCCATCGCCCGAGCGCCGTCTGTCACGCCCGAGAAGATCCGGTGGGCGGCGAGGACGACGATGCCGGCGATGGTGAGCGCGACCATGACTTCGATCAGAGTGAACCCGGTGGAGTCGTGGCCGTCGCCCGCCGAGCCTTCAGGGCACGGACAAAACATCGAAGCTCTCATCTGCTACCTCACGGTTCTGGAGCCCTCCGATACACGACGGTCACCAGGTCCTCCACTTGCGGCGACCGCGCCTGGAGCACCGCAATTCGGTACAGCGTCCGCTCCGGCCGCTGGATGTCGACGACGAACTCCCCGAGCGCGCGGCGCCCGATGCGTTGATCCAGCTCCTCGCGCTTGAGCAGCGTGAACGCCGCGAGCACCCGCTGCTGGGCGGCGAGCGTCCCCTCCCGCTCGCGCGCGTCCCGCTCGGCCCGGAGCCCCGCACCCACCAGCTCGACGAGCGCGATTCCCGCCGTCGCGAGGATCACGAGTGCGACGAGCACTTCGATCAGCGCGACACCCCGCTCACGGCGCACGCGGCCTCCCGGTGAGGAGATCGACGCCCGGCCCGCGGGCCGAGCCGTCTGGCAGGAACCGTATGCCGTGCGCCGTGCGGGGTGTGCCGGAGCGAATGGCTTCAGCCCTGGCGCGCCGCAGTTCGCCCACACGCACGGACTCACGCGGCTCCCTGAGGGAGCCGAGGGCAAGTCCGCTCACACTCAAGACCACTCCCAGAACGGCGAGCACGACGATCACCTCGACGAGCGTGAACGCATCTCGCATCCCGCATCTCGTATCCCGCTTCACATGCCCCCCGGTCTCAGCGAATACACCGCCTGCAACAGCGCCGCCGCCGTGAACGCGACAAGACCACCGAACGCCACGATCAACGCCGGCTCGAGCGCCGTGACGAGCGTCCGCAATCCGCGCTCAGCTTCCTGCGCCGCCAGATCTCCCGCGCGCAGCGCCATCTCGGCCACGCGGCCGCTCGATTCCCCCACGGCGACGAGCTGCAGTGCGCTGGCACTGAGCGCCCGCTCACGCTCGAGCGCGGCGGCGAGTGCGCCGCCCTGCACCACCCGCTCCCGGACGCGCGCCAGGCGGTCGCCCACGGCACAGTCGCCCGCCGCTTCCCGCGCGGCATCGAGTGCGGGGAGCAGCGGCATGCCCGCCTGTAGCATCCCGCCGAGCGCGCGGGTCACCCGCGCGGTTGCCAGGGCGTGCCGCACAGGCCCAATACCGGGCAGGGTCAGCAGTGCTTCATCCAGCCGCCGTCTGCCAGCGGGCCGGCGGACCCACTCCACGGCGCCCCACGTGGCTGCCGCTCCGGCCGCGATGAGCGGCATCCAGAAGCGCGAGAGCAGTTGCGAGCCACCAAGCAGCACCCGCGTCGCGAGCGGTAGGTCCTGGCCGAGGTCGCTCAGGATCGCTGCGAACCGCGGCACGACGACGGTACCGATCACGAGCACCGACACGACGCCGGCGACCGCGAGCAGGAGGGGGTAGGTGAGTGCCTGACGAACGTGGGCGACGAGGTCGGCCTCCTGCTCCAGGTGTGCCGCGACCTGCTCGAGCGCCGCGCCGAGCTGGCTGCCGCGCTCGCCCGCGCGGATCATGCCCAGCGCCACGCCGGGCACGACGCCGCGACTCGCGGCGAGCGCCTGGGCCAGGCTAGCACCTTCGCGCAATCGCGCACCCGCGGCGGCGAGCGTGTCACGCAACTGACCGCGCGCGAGCGGCTCCGTCGCCGCCATGGCGCGCTCGAGCGGCACACCGGCCGCAACCAGCGCCGCGATGCCGCGGAAGGCGATCGCGAGGTCGCGGCGGCTCGCGCTGCGGCGATTAGTTTGCGCCTCCTCCGCGAGGCCGAGCGGATGCAGCCCGCGGTCAACCAGGATTGCGCTGGCCTGCGTCTCGCTCGGCGCCTCGATCGCGCCGGCGACGATCGCCCCGTCGGCTCGCGCCGCCCGATACAGGTACGCGCTCACGGTGCACCGCTCCGTGCTCCCTGCTCCCTGCTCCCCCATGATGTGACATCCGCGTCCTCCCCCGTCCCACCCGGCTGTCCGTCTCTGCCGAGCGACAGGAGGTCGTAACTCTCCGCGTTCACTTCACCGGGGGCTTTGTAGACGTAGGGCCGGCTCCAGGGATCGAGCGGGATCGACTTGCGGACGTACGGACCGCGCCAATTTCGGGCCTCGGGCTCACCCGCCGGTCGCTGGCGCAACGCGGCCAGGCCTTGGGCGGTCGCCGGGTAGGAGTCGTTGTCGAGCCGATACTGGTCGAGCGCCAGCGCGAACAGCTCGATCTGCGCGTGCGCCGCGGAGACCTTCGCGTCGCCCACGTTGCGGAACACCAGCGGCCCCGCGAGCCCCGCGAGGATCGCGATCACGGTGATCACGACGAGGAGCTCGATGAGAGTGAAGCCGTTGGACGGTCGGACGGTCTGACGGCTAGTGGTCAGTGACACGCAGCACCTCCTCGACCGTCGTGATGCCCGCTTGCACCTTCACCCAGCCATCCTCTTTCATCGTCTGCATGCCCTCCTCTTTCGCGACGTCGCGCAACCTGGCGACGGGCTCGCGCGCCGTGATCGCGCGGTTCAACTCCTCGGAGACGACGAGCAGCTCGAAGATGCCGACCCGTCCCTTGTAGCCGGTGCCGCGGCACGCGTCACAGCCGCGGCCGCGCACCAGCTGCGGCGCTCCTTCCGGTTTCCCGGAGACGAGCGACACGACCTGCGCGTTCGGCTTGTAGGTCTCGCGGCACTCGGGGCAGATGCGGCGCACGAGCCGCTGCGCCAGCACGCCGTTCACCGTCGCCCCGATCTCGTGGGCCGGCACCTCGAGGTCCAGGAGCCGCGCCACGGCGCTGGCCGCGTCGTTGGTGTGGAGCGTCGAGAAGACGAGGTGTCCCGTCATGCCGGCGCGGATCGCCACGGCGGCCGTCTCGGGGTCCCGCATCTCGCCGACCATCATCACGTTCGGGTCCTGGCGCAGGATGCTGCGCAGCGCCGTGGCGAACGTGACGCCCGCCTTGCGGTTCACGGGGACCTGTGTGACGCCCGCCAGGTGGTATTCGACCGGGTCTTCGACCGTGATGATCTTCTCCGCGGCCGCGTCGCGCAGGGCGAGCGCGGCGTAGAGCGTCGTGGTTTTGCCACTGCCGGTGGGGCCGGTCGCGAGGACGAGCCCCGTCGGCCGCTCGGCGAGGCGGCGGAACCGCTCGAGCGTCGCCGGGGCCATCCCCAGCTCGTCGAGTCCCACCGGCCGGCCGCCGCGGTCGAGGAGGCGGAGCACGACCGACTCGCCGTGCGTGGTGGGGACCGCGGAGACGCGCAGGTCCAGCTCGCGCGCCTCGAGGCGGATGCGGAACCGGCCGTCCTGCGGCGCGCGGCGCTCAGCGATGTCGAGCCCCGCCAGGAGCTTCACGCGATTCACGATTGCGGCCCGCGCCTCGCCCGGCGGGAGCGGGGCCGCCGTGTCCGCCAGGACGCCGTCCACGCGAAACCGGACGCGCAGTCCCTCTGGGGTGGACTCGAGATGGATGTCCGACGCGCGGGCGTCGTGCGCTCCTTTGATGAGCAGGTTCACGTACTTGATGACCGGTGCCTGGCTCGCGAGGTCGCGGGCGTCGGTGAGCGTCTGGTCCTCGCCAGGGGGCGCCGCGCCTTCGTCGTTCCGCAGGTCCTTGACCACCTCGATGATCGATTCCGCGGCCGCGAACGCGCGTCGGATGCCGTCGGTCAGCTCCTCTTCGCTCACGGGCACCAGCTCGACATCACGTCCGAACTCGCGCTTCAGGTCGGCGATCACATCCGGGTCGGGATCGCCGCAGGCCGCTACGCGGACGTGCGTGTCGGTGGTTTCGAGGGGGAGGATACGGTTGTACTCGAGGTATCCGGCCTCGAAGGAGTCGGTGAGCGGGAGCTGGGACATCAGAGCTGTGGACACGGGGCGCGCCTCATTGCCGATGGACGCCCGTGAGGGTGGCAGGGAGCGTGCCAGGCAAACCCGCTGAAGGAACGACCGAATTAAGGGAGAGCCGTGGGTGAATCCGGCGTGTCGGACCCCACTGGTTGTCACGGTGACAACTTCGCGCACCCGAACTGGTCACGGTTTCTCATGAAATCTGTGCTCAGAAATGCCCGAAGTTGTCACAGTGACAACTTGAAGGGCTCGAAGTTGTCACTGAAACCGGCTCGCAGGTCGTGTTTCAAGCTCGCGCGGGAGTGGCACGGGGAGTGCCTAGGGACGTCGCGTCCTGCTCTGGGAGTCCCCTGTGTCAGCCCGTCTGCCATTCACGATCGCGGCGCTTCTGCTGGCCACGTTGCTCACGCCTGCCGGCGCACCCGCTCAGGACTGCCCGTCCTGCGTGCCGCCGTATCGTGTTTCGGTCACGCCCGATAACGCCACGACGCCCTCGCGGCCGAACCAAACCGGGGGTTACAGCGCGAGTTTCATTGTCAAGAACACCGGCACCGAGAGCGACGCGTATACGATCACGTGCACCGGGACCTCCGGCGTCACGTGCACCGGCACGGACCAGTCCAGCGTGTCGCTCGGGCCGAGCGCCCAGACCACGGTTCTCGCCTTTTACGATGTGGGGGCGCCGGGGACTGGTCGGCTCAGGCTCCGAGCGAGGTCGGACCTCTCCGATGTGTCGGACACGGGTTGGTTCAATGTCCCGATCGTCGTGCCGGCCGGCGCGCCGGTGCTGGACGCCACGCCGTACAACTTCAACAAGCAGGACTACGGGCGCTGCGCCGCCGCGTGCTTCGCGGCCACCTACGCCCAGAGCACCGTGCCCTACGTGTCTTTGGACGCGCCCCGCAGTGTCACCCTGGCGTACAACGGGGACCGGCTGAACCCCAAGCCATTCGTCCACGTGGACGTCACGCCTGACCTGAGTCTCGGCACGCCCACGGAATACCGCCTGCAAGTGAAGATCAACGGCGCCTTCGTCACGTTCGTCAACGGCGAGCAGACGCTGCGGTTTGCCTACGCGACCAGTGCCAAGGTGCGGTTGGGCGGCCAGTTCGACGCGAGCAGCTATGCGACGAATGCGTACCCGATGGAGATCATCGTGTCGGCATTGGTGAATTCGAACCTGTATTTCAACACAGTGGGCACGAAGCTCGTCGTCGTGAACGAGACGAACGCGGCGGTCGCCAAGGGGTGGACGTTGGCCGGGATCCAACGCCTATATCCCCAGTCGGACGCGTCGGCCGTGATCACCGAGGGCGACGGAAGCGCCGTGTACTTCGCGTGGTCGGGGAGCGCTTCCACGGCGCCGGCCGGCGAGTTCTCCCAGCTGATAACCGGGATGCCAGGCGGTGGCAGCGGATGGACGCGGCGGTGGCCGGACTCGACCAAGGTCGTGTTCAACAGCGCGGGGCTGATGATCGAGGTGCGCGACCGCTTCAACAACATTACGGCGATCGTCTACGACGGGAGTAACCGGGTCTGGAAGGTGCGGGATCCGTTGAACCTGCCGATCACGCTCACGTATGGAACGAACGGACTGAGCGCAATTCAGGACACAATGGGCCGGGCTACGAACATCACGGTAGACGCAAGCAGGCTCCTGACGGCGATCGCCGATCCCGACAACGTCAGCACCGCATTCGGCTACGACGGCAGCCTTCGCCTCTCCACGATCACCAACCGTCGGGGCCACACGACGACGCTCGGGTACGACGCGCAATCGGGGAAGCTCGCGACCGTGACCGCGCCCCCGATCACGTTCGTTGGGACGAACGGAGCGGATTCGACAGGGTCGCCCATTGCGACGCTCGCCGCCTGGCACAGGGTAGGTGTCCCCTACGGCTCGACCTCCACGCCCGTCGCGGCGCCGACCGCAGATACTGTGTACGCGCGACTCACGGATCCCGGCGGCCACGTCACGCGGTTCACGGTGAACCGGTGGGGCACGCCGATCGCAACGACGGATCCCCTCGGGCGCACAACGACGGTGACGTACGACGCGAACGGGCTCTCGATCCTCGCGCTCTATCCGACGGGCGTCAAAGACACGATCGCCTACAATACCAGCGGCCTGGCGACCTACGTAAAGCCAGCCTCGCGCGACACCGCCCCGATCTACATCCGCTACGCGGCATGGGCGCAGGCCGACAGTATGTGGGGGTTCCAGGTGCCGCCGGTGCGGAACTTCATCGGGGCGAACGGGCGGGTAGATTCCACGCGGACCTGGGGGTTGGCGGGCGCCGCAGTGACGCGCCTCCGGTATGACGCGCGCGGGCGGGTCGATTCGGTGGGGGATCCGCTGGGTCACCTCGCCGCCCGGACGTGGTACCTCGGCACGAACGGTAACCGCAGCAAGGACTCGCTGCCCGGTGGGCGCGTGACGACGTACGCCTACGACAGTTACGGTCGGCCCACAAGTGTGGCCGCCCCCGGTGTGAACGCGCGATCGACCACCTACGACGTGCTGAATCGCATCCTCAAGGACTCGATCGCAGGGTATGCGCCGACCGCCTACGGCTACGATTCGTTGTTCCTGAAGACCGTGACCGATCCGAAGGGGCAGATCTACCGCTTCGCTTACAATGCGCTCGGCTGGACGACGGCGCGGACCGACCCGGCGAACCACGCCGACACGCTGCGCTACGACCGCGAGGGGCTGGTGCGCAGCTGGAAGAACCGGCGCTCCGAAATGATCCGAGCTTACTACGACGCCGGCCATCGCGCGACCGCGAAGGGGGGCACCAACACCGACTCGGTCACGTGGACCTACCCCAGCGACACCGTGATGGCGGCGGCGAGCCCGTGGGCCGTGGACACCCAGTTCTTGAGCCGCGTCGGGCGCCTCGATTCCGTGCGCACGAAGCTCGGTAGCCAGGTGTTCACGCAACGGTTCCGCTATCTCACAGGCGGCCAACTCGACAGCGTCACGATTGCGGGCGGTGGGATCAACTTCCTCGCGCGGAAGTACGTGTGGGACGCCCAGGCCGGAGTGCTGAGCGCGATCCGGTTGGGCGGTGGCGGGAGCACGACGCTCACGCGAAACGGTGACTTGCAGATCCAGGACGTCGTCGCGCCCGGGGGTGACGGGTGGACGCACGCCTTCACGCCCTTGCACTCCGATGCCCAGGTCACGACGAGCGCCTCGTACGCGGTCGACGTTAGCCGCTACCTGAGCTTCGATGCGGCCGGGCGCATCAGCCGACAGATCTACGGCGACGGCGAGAATGGCTGGCAGTACTACTATAACGGCCAGGGGAGACTCACGGGCGCGGACCCGATTACCTGGAATGGGCCCGAGCCCACCGGATGTGA
>DASYQX010000105.1:0-8319 GCA_036004985.1 Gemmatimonadales bacterium | reverse complement strand
GTTCCAGCGCTTGCATCCGTGATGTAGTTCTGCAGCCAGATGTGGTTTAGTTGCAGCGCCGCGCTGCTCCGGAACTGGACGTCCAACGGGCCCGCCGCGGAGGGTGAGAAGTTGCATTGCGAGCCGTCGGCACCAGCCGGGCAGTAGTGATCCTGCACCCAGAACCCGATCGCACCGGGCTCGGGAAACCGCTGGACCAGGCCGTCATTCTTCCATACTTCGAGCTCGGCCCCAGCGGCCGATCCCATGTCGGTGTTGAGGTTGGCGTGGACCTCGAAGCAGTCCCACAGATCCTCGTCCACGGTGAAGGCGTTCCGGCTCACGAGTGCGTTGCCCCAGTAAGCGCCGCCGCAGCTCGAGCAGGTATGCATCTTCATCCAGTAGTCGTAGAAATCGAAGCGCAGGTTGGGAGAGGCGCCCCACACCGGCTCGATTGCGAAGGAGACCCGGTCGTCACCGACAGGCTTGGTCCCCGCCTGCGGGTTGGGCCAGTTACTGGGAGGGTTGTAGCCGCCGAACCAGACGCCGGTGTGATGCCACGGAGCGCCCGCCTGATACTTGACGTACCAGCGGACGTACAGCTCGTCGTACCCGGATCCGTCCGGTTTGAGCAGCTTCTTGTACAGGTCGGTGGCGTCGTCGCCGCTCGCGGTTGAGCCACCGGCGGTGAGCCTCAGCGATGCCGCACCGCAACTCTTCGACGACTTGTCGGCGAGCAGCGCCATGCTGCCGGGGTTTTTGTAGTCGTCGTAGGGCGCCGTTATTGCAGCCACCGAGCTTGCTTCGAAGTCTTCGTGCCAGACCACGTCCGGATCATTGCCAATTCCCTGATCGCAGGGGTAGCGGTCGGCTAACTGGCCGCCCGAAGGCTTGGTCATGTCCGAGCAGGCTGCGAGCCACAGCGAGGCTCCCAGCAGAATCCGGCTGCGGCATGCGTGTGTCATGACGCAATGTTTACGTCTGAGGTGCCGCGGAGGACGGTGACAAGTCTCACGCACCGCCGGGCAAGGAGGGGGCCAGCCTCATCAAGCTCAGCAGCACCTAGTTCCTAAGATTGAATTGACAGGAAGCCGAGACCGGTACCTCCTAAGGCTGGATCAGCCCAACCGGAGGATTCCATGCGTCGACTGCCGTCGGTATTCCTGGCCGCAACCCTGCTCGCGAGCGGCGCGGCGCCGCTCGCCGCCGGCGCACCCACGCGGCTGCGCTGGCAGGAGCCCGAAGGTCGTGTGATCGGGCGCGTGGTGGACGCGCGTTCGAAAGCGCCGCTCTCTTCGGTGCGGGTGTCCGTCGTGGGGAGCGAGATCGGCGTACTCACGAACGCCGACGGCCGCTACGAGCTGCTGGGGGTTGCGGCCGGGACGCACGATGTCCGGGCGCAGCGCATCGGCTACCGCCCCACCACGCAGACCGTGGACGTGCCGCCCGTCGGGGCGGCGACGGTGGACTTTGGACTGGGCGAGGAGGCGCTCGCGCTCGAGCAAGTCGTGGTGACGGGGACGAGCAGTCAGGCGCGTCGGCGTGAGGTCGGCAACTCGATCACTCAGATCAACCTCGCCTCCGTGGCGGAGCCCACGAAGAGCGTCGAGACGCTGCTCGAAGCGCGCGTGCCGGGCATGACCGTGGACTTCGGCGGGGCCACGATCGGGCAGGGCGCGACGATCCGTGTGCGCGGCAACGTCTCGCTGAGCCAGAGCAATCAGCCACTGGTCTACGTCGATGGCGTGCGCCAGACCGCGAACAATTACCCGCGCAACGTGTCGCAGGGGGGCAGCACGTTCAACGCGGCGCAGGTCGAGGCCAGCCCACTCGCCGACATCGATCCGGACAACATCGAACGGGTGGAGGTGATCAAGGGCGCGGCGGCAGCGACGCTCTACGGCACCGAGGCCGCGGCCGGCGTGATCCAGATTTTCACGAAGCACGGCACGGCTGGGAAGACCGCCTTCACGCTCCAAACGGACCAGGGGATCACCTGGATGCGCCCCTACGGCTCGGATGTGCGGCCGCTGCTGAACATGGAGCCATGGCTGAAGAAGGCGTACGGGCACAGCGAGGCGCTTTCGGTGTCGGGAGGCAGCGGTCAGGTCCAGTACTACGTCTCGGGCGGCTTCGATGACAGGGAGGGCGTGCTACCGCAGGACCATCAGCGACGCTACAGCATGCGCGGCAACCTGACGCTCCAGCCCTTGTCGAACCTCACGCTTCAATGGAACAGCTTTGTGAGCAAGAACGACCTGGCGATGTCGCCGGACGGCAATAGTGGCGAGTCGATCTTCTTCAACGTCTACCGTTCACCGGTGACGGCGCTGGGTGCGGCGACGCCGGAGAACATCGCCAAGCTGCTCGCGCGCACGACGACGCAGACGAACGACCGGCTGATCGTGGGCATGAGCGCCAACTGGGTTCCCGTCGGCTGGATGTCGCACAGGTTCACGTTCGGCTACGACCGCGCGGCCATGTCGGGCGAGGTATTCCACCCGTACGGCTTCGTGTTCCAGCCGACCGGCGACATCTCGGCACTGGACTGGCGAAGCGAGACGGTCACGCTCGACTACGCCGGCAGCGCCGAAGTGCAGCCGACGAACGACTTCAAGGCGACGTTCTCAGTCGGCGGACAGCTCATCCACACGGCGGACGCGCGGGTGGACGGCTACGGCCGCGGGTTGCCCGGACCCGGCAAGCAGACGCTCAGCCGGGCGGCCGAGCGCTTCGTCTTCTCGGGGGGCCAGGAGGTGAAGACGGGCGGCTTCTTCCTGCAGAGCCTGCTCGCATGGAAGGACCGCTACTTCCTCACCGGCGGCTTCCGGGTGGACGGGAGCAGCGCGTTCGGCTCGAGCTTCGGGCTGCAGACATACCCGAAGCTGTCCGCCTCCTACGTAATCTCCGACGAGCCGTTCTGGCCCGGGACGCTCGGCACCGTCAAGCTGCGCGCTGCGTACGGCTTCGCCGGGCGGGCGCCGGGCGTCTTCGACG
Organism: Gemmatimonadales bacterium; assembly: GCA_036004985.1. Classification (GTDB taxonomy): domain Bacteria; phylum Gemmatimonadota; class Gemmatimonadetes; order Gemmatimonadales; family GWC2-71-9; genus 20CM-2-65-7. The sequence goes on along the minus strand of DASYQX010000105.1, from coordinate 5,343 downwards.
CAGTCCGAACGTGGAACGCCGGCGCGTTCGCCGGGCAGACGGCGTTTCTGCCCGACAACCTCGGCAATCCGGCTCTCGGCCCGGAGAAGAGCGGCGAGTTGGAGGTCGGCTTCGACGCCGCCGCGCTCGACGACCGGCTGTCGCTGACGTTCACCTACTATCACCGCCACACGGTGGACGCCCTCTTCAACGTGCCGCAGCCGGCCTCGACCGGGTTCGGTGCCCAGCTCGAAAATGTGGGCGAGCTCTCCGCGAACGGCATCGAGGCGTCGCTCCAAGCCACCGTGCTCGGTAGGAGCTGGCTCACCTTGGACCTCGGCTCGACGATCTCGACCAACCACACGAAGGTGCTGAGCACCGGCGGCGTGACCTTCTTCAACATCGTGCCCGGCCAGCCGGGTCCGGTCTGGCGCGGGGCCAGGGTGAAGAACAGGGACGCGTTCGCGGACCCAGAGTACGAGCTGAACGCGTTCATCGGGCCCACGGTCCCGACCGTGATCATCAATCCGTTCATAACCCTCACGCTGCCGCACGGCCTGCTGGTGACCGCCCGCGGCGAGTACCAGGGCGGCGCCTGGGGCCAGGATTTCCCGTCGCGACTGGTGGCGCAGCGTGGGCCGCGCGGTCCGGTCGGCTGCGACGACGTCTACAAGATCGTGCCGTGGGCGTCGTACACGGGACCCGGCGATCCCAACGCGCCGGCAGCGATCTCGCAGGTGCGCGCGCTCGACCGCGCCCGCTGCTACAAGAACGCGCGCAGCGACGTCTGGTTCATGCCGCTCGACTTCTTCAAGCTGCGCGACGTTACGGTGCAGGCGCCGATCCCGGCCCGATTCATTCCGCGGGCCACGAGCGCCTTCGCCAGCCTGTCATTCCACAATCTCTGGCGCTGGACGACCAGCGAGTTCGCGTCGTTCGACCCGGAGCTGATCGGCTCGCGCGACAACGTAAACCAGCTCTTCTCGTCCATCACGGATCAGCTGCCGCCGCCGGCGACGGCGACCTTCTCGCTCAAGCTCACCTTTTGAGGGAGGGAGGACGACAATGCGGATGCAGATCCTACAGCCCCTTCCTCGACGCGGCGTCGCGGTCCGGGCAAATGCACTCGTGGTGCTCGTGACGCTTGCCGCCTGCAATCTGTCGGTAAACAACCCCGACCAAGTACAGGACCCGCTCCTCAACGACCCCGGGGCGCATGCCGCGGTCGTCGCCGGCGCCAGCCTCGCCCTGTCCGAGGCGATCAACTGGGTCGCCTTCTTCGGCGGCGACGCGTCGAAGGAGTTCAGGCAGGGTGGGCGCATCCACCCGGTGAAGCTGCCGCTCGACCCCGGTCAGCTCACCGTGGAGGGAATTCCCGACAACGCGTGGAACTCCGCGCAGCTGGCGCGCTGGGTGGCCGAGGACGCGGTCCGGCGCCTACGGGACGTCATGGGCGCCGAATTCGACAGCTACGACCTCGGGGCGAAGGCGCTGCTCTACGCCGGCTACGCCAACCGGCTGCTCGGCGAGAACATGTGCGAGGCGGTGATCGACGGGGGCGCGCCTTCCGACTACAAGGATTACTTCCGCCGTGCGGAGAGTGCGCTCACGGAGGCGATCGCCGTCGCCGGCGCCGCGGGCGACGCGCGGGTAAGCACCGCCGCAACCGCGGCGCGCGCATCAGTGCGGCTGATGCTCGGCGACACCGCCGGCGCCGCGTCCGACGCCGCGGCCGTCCCCACGGATTTCGTCTTTCAGGCGGTTTACAGCATCGAGAACGAGAACTACTACAACTTCCTCTACTGGGTCAACGCCAACCAGCCGTACCGCGAGATCAGCGTTTCCACCACGTTCTACGAGCAGTACTACCAGGGCACGGGCGACCCGCGCGTAGCGTGGAGCACGAATCCCGCCATCCCTACTGCGGAGTTCCAGTACGTGCCGTGGCTCTTCCCCACGAAATACACGGGACGGAGCTCGCCGATCAACCTCTCGACCGGCCGCGAGATGCGGCTGGTCGAGGCCGAGATCGCGCTGAGGGCCGGAGACTTGCCGACGGCCATGAGCAAGATCAACGGTATCCGCACCGCCGTGATCAGCGACTCGACCGGCCAGCCGCTCGCACCCTGGCCAGCGACGGACATTACCGAGGCGTGGACGGCGCTGAAGCGCGAGCGCGGCATCGAGCTCTGGCTCGAGGCACGCCGCCTCGGTGACGAACGGCGTTGGGTGGACTCGAGCACCCCGGGTGACATGGAGGACATGAGCGACCGGGTCCGCCTCTGTTTCCCGATCGGCCTGGGCGAACGCCGCGCCAACGCGAACGTCGGCCCTGACCACGTGGACCCGAAGAATCCGCTCTATCAGGGAACGCTCCCGTAGGGAACTTGCAGAGGGTCCTGAGACGGTCTAACGTCTGCACGGACAATTTACCAGGGCGGGCCGTGCCGGACGCCGTCAAATCGCGTTACGTCATCCAGCTCGAGCGGCCGGGCGAGCGTGTGGACATGGAGTTCGTCCGCGCTCTGCTGGGCGGCACCGGCGTCGAGGTCGACGCCGGGTACGGGCCCGTTCCCGTCAACCCCGGCCTCGGGCGCTTCGTGGTGCGCGGCTTCGCGTCACCCGAAGCCCGCGCCCTGGCGGAGCAGATCCCCGGAATCAGGTTCTTCGCGGACGTGCGGCAGCAGCCCGCCGAGTGACACGCGCCCGTCTTGTCTGCTTCGTGCCGAGGCCGAGCGCGCGCGTCGCGGCGGCGGCGTCGATCACTCCGTAACCCAGGTCGTAGTCCCAGCCGCGCCCGGCCAGGTCGCGGGCGCTGCGCTGCAGTGCGCCCTTGAGCTGCGCGGGCGTGAGCGCCGACGCGGGGAAGCGCTGGCGCAGCGCCGCGGCGACGCCCGCGGCCACGGGGCTTGCGGCCGACGTGCCCCCGTCCACGGGCCAGACGCCCGAGCCCGCGAAGTGGCTGAAGCCGGCGAGGTCCGGCTTGCGGGTGTGGAGCCCGCCCGGTCCCTGCGACGAATAGCCGAGGCGTCGATCGGTGACGGTGACGGCGGCGACGGTGACGACGTCGGGATGGGAATTCGCGCCGTGGATGCTCTGGCCCCGACCGGTGTCGGCGGTGCCGCAGCGGCCGTCGGGACAGGGCTTGCCGCAGTTGCCCGCGGCGAAGAACACGTCGGCACCCGCCGCGACCAGGCTGCCGGTGATCTGATTGAACGGATGGTCGGGGTTGGCGCTGTAGTTCTCGGGTGAGCCGATGCTCGCGTCTTCGGAGCGGTCGAACATCCCCCAGCTGTTGTTCACCACCCAGCGGCCCGGATTCGCGTTCACCCGTTCGATCAAATCGGCGAAAGCGGCGATAGCGTCGGACAGGAACGCCGCCCACGTCCCCGCCTGGGTTCGCAGCAACGCGTAGTCGTAGATCTTCGCCTCCGGCGCGGCGATGCCCACATGGTAGGCCACCATCGTCCCGTGATCGGGCTTGGCCGAGCCCGGCACGTAGTCCGAATCGGGGGCCCAGCCGCCGGCCACGGGGATGCGGCTGCCGGCGATGCCGGTATCGACGACGGCCACGTGGACGCCCTTCCCCGTCAAGCCGAGTGCGCGAAGGGCGGGCACGCCCAGCCGGCGCGCGACGTCGTCCGCCGTGCCGACGGCGCCGCTGCCGCAATAGGCGGAGGGGAAAACCGACACGGCGGGGTCCGCGAAGACGCCGACGACATCCATCCCGCGCTCTCGGCGCAGGCGGTGCACGGCCTCTTCGTCGTCGAAGATCGCGCGCACGGCGTAGGTATCGATCGGCCCGCCCTCGGCACGCGCATAGCGGAATCCGCGGGCGGCGGGTCGCTCCGCAGCTGAGCCCAAGCGCCCCGCGACGCGGACGGGGTGGTATGTGTCGTCGAGGGCGAAACCAGTGACGTGGAGCAGTCTCTCCAGCTCCACGCCGGCGGGGCCGAATGACCGGCTCCGCCAGGCGCGGTGCAGCGACTCGCCCTTACCGACCAGCACAATACGCCGCGGCATCGGTGGACCTCCCGAGTGGCGTGGTCAGGGCGCTGCGGTCCCATACCCGGAACTACGGCCAAGGATTCACCTCCGCCGCTTCGACCCGAGCACCGAATGCCGCACGATCCGGTCCGGCACGGTCTCCCCATGTCGCAGAGTGAAAACTGTTTTTCGCGTCAACCCGAGATCGAGCTCCACCACGAAATGGCTGCGGTCGCGGGCGATCCGCCACGCGCGTGACGCCTTGGGCGCACCGCCCCCCCCCGTCACCGCCCGAGCAGCGGTGACAACCTCCTCCGGCGGGTCGGCAACCGCTACGAGCTGCGCGCACGTCGCGCAGCGGCGCGAGGGCTGCGCCAAATCCGCCGTGCACACCTGGCGCCCGCAATAGGCGCACGCCGCGCGATGCTGGGCGCAGACGTCTTTGCCGCACACGGGACACCCTGCCACCTCATCCGACGCGAAGATCGCCGCCGGCTCCTCGGCGCAAGACGCGCGGTGCTCGCCGCACACCAAGCGGCGGGATGCGTCGGTGCGGTGCAGGTGGCGCGAGCAGTGCACATGCCCATCCACCACGCACAGGGCCTGATGCGCCGTGCAGACGGACTTGCTGCAGCTCGCGCACTCCGTCACCTCGTCCACACCCACCGGCTCGTTGGTCCCGCCTTCGCAGTAACGCACGCACGCCGTACACAGCCGGCGGCTCCCCTTGGGCGCATCGGGCACGCTCTGCTGCGCGTGCCGATTGCAGACGACCCGCCCGCAGCTGCCGCAGGCCTCGAGACACGCCGAGCAGGCGGGGTGGTCGCCTTCGGCGCAGACGCCTTCATGGGTCGAGCAGTGCGGCATCCGGCAGGACTGACACACGCGCGCGTGCTCCTCGCAAGCGGGCTGGTCATCCACGCGGCAGCTCGTGATGCCGTGATCGGCGCAGAAGTCCTCGGCGCACACGGCGCAGCGCAGCGAGCAGGCATCGCAGGCGCAGTGCCCCCCCTCGTGCTTGCACACGACGAGCTCCGTGGGCGCGCGGCCGCAATGCGGGCACGCCACCACCCACGCGGCCGTTCCCGCGAGCGGCCGCTGCGCCGCGAGCTGGGCGCGGCGGCCATGCTTCGATCGAAGCTCCCACTCCACGCGCTGCACCAGCACCCGAGCCTCGACGAGCTGGAGCGGGTGGACGATCGCCTTGACCTGGTGCCGGCGCACCTCCTCGGTCCTGCGCCGCTCGTGCAGCGCGGTGATCGTACGCTCCGCGTCCGCATCGGACTTGTCGGCGAGGATGGAGGCGAAGTACCGGTCGAGTCGATCGAGCTCCGTGGCGACCTGCGTTGCGGCGGCGGCCTGCCGGGCGGCGACCCG
>DASYQX010000104.1:0-7390 GCA_036004985.1 Gemmatimonadales bacterium | reverse complement strand
GTTCCTCGAGCACCCGCGGCCTGCCCTGCTCAAGGACTACTTCGACCCGCGTCTGCGCATCGTGTTTCCCTCCCGGCGCCGGCTGCGGCAGGTCACGGTCCGATTCCAGGTCGAGGAGGGCTGGGTCCCCGCCGTGTGAGGCCGGGGCGCGCGGCGGGCGCGGCGTCCGGCCCGCGCGGCGCGGGCGCCGGAAAAGGAACGGCGGCCACCTCCATCCTGGAGGTGACCGCCGGGTGATGACTCCTAACGGGAGATCAAGCGCATCACCCTCACCACGTTCATGCTGGCCACCGATGCGCCGCTGCTGGATCTCGTGCGCCGGCTCACCGCCTTGAACCACGGGCGGATCTACGAGACCGACCCGCAGAACGTGGGCGCCTACGTGTTCCGCGACTTCGTGCGCAACCGGAGGAAGCGGGTGCACTGAGGGGCCGCGGGGGAGGACAGTCTTCCGGCGGGCGGCGATGCGGCATGCGATCGCGCCGTTAGCTGCACGGCGTCCGGGGTGACACCGCGGTGGACAGCGGCGAGCCGTGCGTGCGCGGCGTGATCCCGCGCGGGCCGCGGCTCGGCGTGTCGGCCCCGATCGTGAACCTCGTCGCCGGGCATGGAGCCGTCCGCGCCCCGGCCGGGCCCACGTGCGAGTTCGGCACCAGCCTGCGCGCGGCCCTACGCGCCGCGGCGCCCCGAGGGCTCGCCGCTCTACCGCGTGCTGGCCGACCGGTTCGAGGCTCTCGAGCGCCTGCACGAGGAGCGCTTCGAGCCGACGCACGGCCCGCTGCGGGCGGCGGCGCGCTCGGCCGTGAGGCGGTTCCTCGACTGCGGCCTGCTCGAGCACGGTTTCGCCCGGGTGCGCTGCGCCACCTGCCGGGCCGAGATCCTGGTGGCGTTCCGCTGCAAGGGCCGCCACTTCTGCCCGTCGTGCCATGCCCGGCGACTGGCGGAGTGGAGCCTGTGGCTGGACGAGCGGCTGCTCGCCCGCGTGCCGCACCGCCAGGTGGTGCTGACGCTGCCCAAGCGGCTGCGCGGGTACTTCCTCCACGACCGCCGCCGGCTCGGGGTCTGAGCCGGGTGGCATACCGCACCCTGCGCCACTACCTGGGCGCGGCGCTGGGCGAGCGCGACGCGGCGCCGGGCGCAATCGTGTGCGTGCAGAGCTTCGGCGCGCTGGTCCACTGGCACCCGCACCTGCACGGGCTCCTGACCGACGGCGCCTTCCGCCGCGACGGTACGTTCGTGCCCGCCCCGGCCCACGACGCCGCAGTGCTGGAGGAGGCGTGGCGGCGGGCGGTGCTGGCGTGGTTCGTGGCCGCGGGCTGGCTGGAGGAAGACGCCGCCGCCTCGATGCTGACGTGGCCGCACTCGGGGTTCGGGGCGCACCTGGGGCCCTGGGTTCGGGGGGAGGACCGCGAAGGGCTGCTGCGGGTGGCGCGCTACGGCGCCCGGGCCCCGGTGGCCGAGGGGCGGCTGCGTTACGACGCGGAGCGGGCCGAGGTCGAGCTGGCCTCGGACGCGCGCGACGGTCCCTACGCCGGCGTGCACCGGATGAGCGCGCCCGAGTTCGTGGCGCGCTGGGTGGACCACGTGCCGGAGCGCTACGAGACCCGGGTGCGCTACTACGGGGCCTACGCGACCCGGCGGCGGGTGTGGTGGCGGCGCCGCGGCGTGGAGCTGGTCGCCGCTCCGCGTGCGGAGCCGACGCCGCCCGCGCCGGCCGGCGACTGGGCGGCGCTGCGGGCGCGACGGCGGCGCTGGGCAGAGCTGCTGCGCCGGGTGTTCCAAGTCGAGGTCGAAGTGTGTCCGCGCTGCGGCGGGGCGATGCGGATCGTGGCGTTCGTGACCGAGCCGGCGGTGGTGCGGCGCATCCTCGCCCATCTCGAGCGGCGCGGGGTCGAGGCGCGCGCCGGACTGTGGGCGGGAGCCGCGGCCGCGCCGGGCTGACGCGCGCCTGCGCAGTGCGGCGGGGCGGCGAAAGCGGCGGGTCAGGCCCCGAGGCGGAGCGGGCGCGGGTGCCGGGGCGCGCGCGGCGGGGCGAGTGTGCGCCGGCGGCTCGAGGGCGAGGCAGGGGAATGGCCCGGGCGATGGCGCGGGGTCGCCCACGGGCCTGCGCGCCGGACCGGGGGCGGCGAAGCGAGCCGAACCGGGATCCAGCGCGCGAGATCGGGCTAGAGCCGGGCGTCCAGGCGGGCGTATGCTGGGGCTCGAGCGCATGAGAGTTCTTATCCATAACCGAGACTCCGTCCGCGCTCCGGGCACCGCGCCTCGAGGGCCGCGGTTTGGGAGGAATGAGATGATTCGACTCCATCCCCTGCTCGCCCGCCGCTCGCCGCCCACCCTGGCGCTTCTCGCTCTCCTCGCCGCATCCGCATCGGGTGCGAGCCCGCTGTTTCAGGCACCGTTTCGAAGCTTCTCGATGCTCGCGCCCGGGACCAACAGTGTGGCGCTCGGCGACCTGAACGGCGACGGCGCGCCGGATCTGGTGGTCGGCAGCAAGGGAACCTACTCGTTCGCAGTCCGGCTGAACCTGGGAAACGGCGAGTTCGGGCCGCCTTCGTTGTACGGGTTTTTCGACTATACGAGCCAACTCGTGCTCGCGGATCTGAATGCCGACGGCAGGCTGGATGTGGTGGTCGCCCCTTACTTCGGCTCCCAGGTGGAAGTGTTCCTCGGCTTCGGCGACGGGACGCTCGATGGGCAGATGAACTACCCGGTGGGGCAGCTGCCCCGTTCCATCGCGGTCGGCGACGTGAATCGGGACGGGCGAAGCGACCTCGTCGTCGCGAACTCGGAGTCGTTCTACGGCCGCTCGATCTCCACGCTGCTGGGAAACGGCGACGGCACCTTCCAGCCCACGATCGACTCGTCGATGGGGAACGTCAGTGCGAGCAGCGTCGCACTCGCGGACTTCGATCGGGACGGGCGACTCGACGTGGTGGCGGGCTACGAGGGGGGAGCGACCTCGGTCTACGTGATGTTCGGGCTCGGCGACGGGCGGTTCGGGCCGATCCACTCCATCAACAGCGGTTACAACCCCATCATGGTCGACGCGGGCGACGTGGACGAGGATGGGCGTCCGGATTTCATCGTCGGGGGCGCGTGGTCGGGGGATGTTTCCATCCACTACGGTCTGGGCAATGGACAGTTCGAGAACAAGGTGTCGATTCCGCTCGGCGGCGTCGCGTACGTGCGTCTGGTCGATGTCGATCGCGACGGCCACCTCGACGTGCTCACCCCCGTCGCGATGATGCGCGGCCACGGAAACCGCACATTCGATCCGCCTCTAGCGTTCATGTCCGATCGCGGTCCCGCCGCGGTGGCGGCCGGCGATCTCGACGGCGACGGGCGCACGGACCTCGTCACGGCGAGCCCCTATCCGTCGACCTACTCGGTGCTCCAGGGCCGAAACGACGGGAGCTTCGGTGCGCCGTTGCCGTTTGCGACCACGGCGTACCCGTACGGGCTCGCCGAGGGCGACCTGAACCTCGACGGCCACATGGACGTCGCAGCCGTGTCCCTGAATGAGCACGTCATCTCAATCCTGTTCGGCGGCGGCGACGGGAGCTTCTCGGGCCGCAGTGACCTGGCCCTCGGCTTCGCGCCCTGGGCGGCCGCGTTCGCCGACCTCGATCACGACGGCTTTCTCGACCTCGTCGCGCTGGGCGGAGGAAGCGTCTCGACCTTCCCTGGAGATGGTGCCGGAGGCTTCGACGCGCCCCGGACTTTTCCGGTGCGGCCGGGGGCGATTTCGCTCGCGACGGGGGATTTCAACCGCGACGGATGGCCCGATGTCGTGACCGCCAACTACGGCACGACTGAGAATGCAAGGCCATACGATTTCATTCCGGATTCCACCGTGACCGTGTGGTTCGGCGCCGGCGGTGGAACCCTGGGGAATCGAATCGACCTGGTCTCGGGGCTCGTGCCCTACCATGTGGACGTGGCGGACATGAACGGCGATGGAGTGGATGATGTCGTGGTCGCGAACGCGAGCGACTCCACGGTGTCGGTCTTGACCAGCAACGGCGACGGGACCCTTCATCCCGCCGTTGCATTCCCGGCAGGACCGTATCCCAACTCGCTCGCCATCGGCGACTTCGACGGAAACGGCGCCCTCGATGTGGCGGCCACGAACGGCAACTACGGTTGGGTGTCTCTCCTGCTCGGGAACGGCGACGGGTCGCTGCGAGCCCCGGTGAAGATCATCGAGCCTGGCGATTTGCAGTCGATCGGAGCCGGCGACTGGAACGGCGACGGCCGCCTCGATCTCGCCACCACGCGGCAGAGCGGCAATACGGTGCACATCCTGTTGAATCACGGCGCCGGCACGTTCGCTTCAGGCGACTACTACGGGGTGGGCGAGGGTCCCGCGCAGGGCCTGGTGACGGACCTCAATGGCGATGGTCGAGCCGACATCGTGACCGCGAACGAGTACGGTTCATCGATCTCGACGCTGATGGGAATCGCGGACCCCGCCGTGACCAACGTGCCCCCGCCCGCCCCCGCTGGAACCTCGACGCTCGCGCTCTACGGCCTGCCCATCGGCGCCGGCGTTCGACAGGTCTCGTTCCGCCTCGCGACAGCCGAGCCCGCGCGACTCGAGGTGCACGACCTTGCGGGCCGTCGCATGCTGGTTCGCGATCTATCGGGCTTCGGTCCGGGCGCGAACCGGATCGAGCTCGCCGAGGCCTTAGCCTGGCAGAGCGGCATCTACTTCGCGCGGCTCACGCAGGGCTCGCGCTCCGCTCGCGCCAAGTGGTGCGTGCTGCGATAGCACGCCGCGGGCGGCGCGCGACGCCCGCCGGCTGACGAGCACGAACTCTGCCGCGGATCGCGCCCGGGAAGCGCGCGGGCGTGACGGCGTGGCCCGGGAACACGGCGTCGAGCCCGCTCGCGCCCAGGTGCCGGCTCAGCACCTCGGCGAACAGGTCACGGAAATCCGTCGTGACCGCCACGTCGCGGCCCTCGAAGCGGCTCGCGGGATGGCGGTCCTCTTGCCGCGCGCCGGCGTCGACATCAACGCCATCCGAGCGTGGCTCGGGTACGTGTCCATTGACACCACTAACATCTATGCGGAGGTCGATCTCGCGACGAAAGCGAAAGCGCTGAACGCTCGCGCGATCCCGGACGCGCGCCGCCGGTCCTGGCATGCTCACGAGGGCACGTCACGCAGGTGCGTCTCGTGGAACATGATCGCGCCGCTGGTCGTGTCCACTCGGAAGTCATTCCGGAACAACTCGACGTACTCGTAGGGTCCGAACAAGCCGATCCCCACCGCCCTATGTATGTAGAAGATTGTGTGCAGGATGCTCCCCTGAGACGGGCGACTGAACGAGCTGAGCACCTTGTAGTTAGAGTACCTGTGCTCCTTGAACCAGAGATACTCGGCCAGGCCACGTGCCTCCGCATTGTCGATTGGCCGAACCTGGAGCACTCCGTAGAGACTGGTGGGATGAAAACGGTCGTATCCGGAGCGGTCTAGATAGCTCGTGCGGTGCGTGCGGACGGGCATGCGGGGCCCTTCGCCCGGCGAGTAGGTCGCGAACTCGATGTATCGCCAGTTCAGAGTAGGCGGCTTGGGGTCAACAGTGCACCACCACGCGGCCGCAACCGCCCAGGCACGGGCCTGCGCGGTATCCTCAGTCGAGAACTCGATGTAGGTGCCTGCTCCAGGCGACAGTTCATAGCTGCTGACGTAGAGCGGCGCGGCGTATGGGACGGGTGGCTCGGAGTAGATGCCTGCGGGCCCTGTGTAGGGCGTGTAAGCGGCTTGATGCAATTGCTCGTCCGTGAATACGCTGTCTACGGGACCGAAGACAGGTATCCGCGGCGCCACCGGCGATACGGGGTTCTTCGAGCAGCTCTCGCTGCTTGCCAACAGGGCGGCGCAGAAGAGAAGCAACCTGCCTCTTCTGAGGCGCATGCACGCACCTCCCCTCTACCCGGCATTCCAAGCGTACCACGATCTGGTTCATCACCGCGCCCATCAGCGGCCGGTCCGCGGACAACCTGGCGCCGGCGCAGCCGGCGGCGTCCACCGCGGGGTATTCCGGCGGGCAGACGAACCTCCAGTCGTCGCGGCGCTGAATGTGCGGCTGCCGTGATTCGAGAGTGCTATCCTATTTCGCACAAAGGTAGGCGGGGGGCTCGTCCACGGCCGCGCTACCTGCCGGCGCGGTCCGAATACGGAGGTCCACCATGCTCGCCCGGCCCTGGTGTCGATGCGCGCTTTTCACCCTGGTCTGGGCCACGAGCGCCATCCTCGCGCGCGCGGCCTTTGCGGATTCACCCCCGGTCTTCGTCACGATGTGGGGAAGCCTTGGGAGCGGACAGGGCCAGCTCGACCATCCCGAATTCGTCGTCCTGGCACCGGACGGACTGCTGTACCTGGCCGACCAGCACAACAACCGCGTCGTGGTCTACACCCGCAACGGTCAGCAGGTGTCCGAGTTTCCCGTTCTGGGGCCCGGCAATCCGGACGAGCCGCCCCACCCGACCGGCATCGCCTACAACGCGGCTACGGGACTCCTGTACGTGTCCGAGCACCACACGCACCGCATCTCTGCGTTCACGCTGTCCGGCACCTACCTCTACAGCTTCGGCGAGGGCGTGCTCTACCCGGTCGAGGTCGAGTGCGATCCATCGGGCTTCATCTATGTCGCGAGCTCGGGGAACGACCTCGTCATGAAGTTCGCCCCCGACGGGTCCCTGCTCGGAAGCTGGACGGTCGAAGGAGCACCCTATGGCCTGCTGCTGAGCCCCGGTGGAACCATCTATGTGACGGGTTTCTACAATGCGCAGGTGAGGAAATACACGACGGGCGGCCAGCTCCTCCAGGCGTGGGGTTCGTCCGGGACGGGGGACGGACAGTTTCAGCAACCCGAAGGGATGTGGGCGGATGCGCACGGCAACCTCTACGTCGTCGACGCAGGCAACAACCGGGTTCAGAAATTCGCGCCGGACGGGGCATTCCTCACGAAGTGGGGATCGATGGGGAGCGGCCCCGGGCAGTTCTACGGACTGAGCGACGTCATCGGGGACGGCGACGACAACATCTACGTGGTGGAGTGGAGCAACCATCGCATGCAGAAGTTCACCAACAGCGGAGTCACGCCGGCGCTCGCGCGATCCTGGGGGAGCCTGAAGAGCCAATACCTGCGTGCGGGGCCGCAGGGCAGATAGGCGGCAGGTGGACGCACGCGAGGCGGGGGATCGACCCGTTCGCGAGCTGGATCTACGTCATGGGGTGGAAGACGGTCGAGGGGCTTCGGGGGGAGGACCGCGAAGGGCTGCTGCGGGTGGCGCGCTACGGCGCCCGGGCCCCGGTGGCCGAGGGGCGGCTGCGTTACGACGCGGAGCGGGCCGAGGTCGAGCTGGCCTCGGACGCGCGCGA
>DASYQX010000103.1:0-49201 GCA_036004985.1 Gemmatimonadales bacterium | reverse complement strand
CAGGCGTACACCGCGCTGCACCGGCTGGACGTGCTCACGAAGCAGGACGCGCAGCGCGTCCGGGCGGTAATGCGGCAACCGTAGGGATCCTTCGCGCTTCGCGCTCAGGATGACAGGTCCGCGTGGCGCTTCGAAAAGAGGGAAGAGGGGGAGGAGCGAGGAGGCTGCCTCCGGCTTTCGCGTTTCGCGCATAGATTTGACCCTGAGAGCGATGAAATGGTCTCAGGGCTCGGGAAGGACGGTGCTACTGTGGACAACATGGGACTCTTTCGCACCACGATGGAGATCCAGAATCTCGACCGGCGCGAGCCTGCGCGGCCGTTGCCCGACACGCTGGTAGACACCGGGAGCGAGTACACCTGGATTCCGCGCGATGTCCTGGAGGGGCTCAGGATTATCGTGGAAAGGAAGCAGGGTTTTGTCGTGGCAGACGGACGCCGCATCGACCGGGATATCGGCTACGCGCTCATACGAGCCGGCGGCTCCGAGGCGCCGGAGCTCGTCGTATTCGCCGAGCCGGGCGACATGTCCCTGCTTGGCGCGCACGCCCTCGAAGGCTTGAACCTCAAGATCGATCCGGTAAGGAAGGCGCTGGTCCCGGCGGGTCCCGTGATCACGGCGGGTGCGGCGTAGTCCGCTCGCGCGCGTACTAACAGCAGATCCTTCGCGCTTCGCGCTCAGGATGACAAGCCCGCTCGCTCCGCGAAAAAAAAGAATAGAGAAACCACGCCCCCCACTCTCCATTGCTTGCTGTCTCAAGGCGCGCAGCTGTCATCCTGAGCGAGCGCGCGGAACGCGCGCGAGCGAAGGATCTGTTTCTCGGCCCAACCCCGCCCGCCACTCTTCCCGGAAGCTCCGCGGGGCCAGCGGCCGGAGATCCCGCCACCTGGTCCAGGCACGAAGCGGCGGGGTGATGTGCAGCACGCGCGCGATGCGCATCGCCCACTCGTACACCCGCGGCCGCGCCATGACCGCCGCGTAGACGCGGAACGCGAGGCGCTCCACGAAACGTCCCTGGCCCGCGCCCTGCGCGACCACCTCCGCTCGCAGGTGCAGCAACAGCGCCGGGATGTCGATCTTCACGGGACAGACGTCCCGGCAGGCGCCGCACAGGCTCGAGGCAAACGGCAGGTGCGACGCCTTCGCCATCCCGAAGAGCTGCGGGGTCAGCACCGCGCCGATGGGACCGGGATAGACCGATCCGTAGGCGTGGCCCCCGATCTGCCGGTACACGGGGCAGGCGTTGAGGCAGGCACCGCACCGGATGCACGCGAGCGACTGCCTCGTCACCGGCGCCGCGAGCATGCGCGAGCGGCCGTTGTCGAGCAGCACGATGTGCAGCTCCGCCGGGCCTTCATCCTCCGGGCGGCGCTTCGCGCCCGTGAGCAGCGACTGGTACGCGGTCAACGTCTGGCCGGTGCCGGAGCGCGGCAACAGCTGCAGAAACACCTCCAGGTCGGCGAAGCGAGGGATCACCTTCTCGATCCCCATGAGGGCGACGTGCGTGCGCGGGAGACTGGTCGTGAGCCGGGCGTTCCCCTCGTTCTCGAGGATCAGGATCGTGCCGGTTTCCGCGACGGCGAAGTTGACGCCGCTGACGCCGAGGTCCGCCTCGGCGAACCGCCGGCGCAACGCCTGCCGCGCCGCCGCCGTCAGCACCGCGACGTCGCCGGAGGGCTCGATGCCGAGGCGCACCGCGAACAGCGCGCCGATCTGGTCCTTCGTCTTGTGGATGGCGGGGACCACGATGTGCGACGGCGTTTCGCCGGCCAGCTGGATGATGTACTCGCCGAGGTCGGTCTCCACCGGCTCAATGCCGCGACGCGCCAGCGCCGCGTTGAGGTGGATCTCCTCCGACGCCATGCTCTTGCTCTTGACGACGGTCCGGGCGCCGCGCCGCTCGGCGAGGTCGCCGATGATCGCGCAGGCCTCGGCCGCGTCGCGCGCCCAATGCACTCGCGCCCCGGCCCGCTCGGCGTTCGCGGTGAATTCCTCGAGGTAGCGGTCCAGGTGCAGCAGCGTCTCGTCCTTGATCGCCCGCGCCCGGTCGCGCGCTGCCTCCCAGTCCGGCAGCGTGGCCATCGCCGCCCGCCGCCGCTCGCCGAACAGCGTCGTGGCCTGGCGCAGGGCGCCACGCAGCTGGCCGTCGGCCAGCGCCGCGCGGGCGCTCTGGTCGAAGCTCATGACCGCGACGCCAGCACTTCCGCCAGGTGCAGGGCGCGGACCGCCGATCCCCGGCGCGACAGGCGGCCCCCGATCTGCATCAGACAGCTCACGTCGCCCGAGACCACGGCGTCCACACCCGCCCGCTCGATCGCGTCCACCTTCTCGTCGAGGATCGCCACGGAGATCTCGGGATACTTGACGGAAAAGGTGCCGCCGAAGCCGCAGCACGTCTCGGCGCTCGGCAGGGGAAGCTCCACCAGCTCCGCGCCGCGAACCCGGCGCAGCAGCCGCCGCGGCTCGCCTTTGATGCCCAGGTCACGGAGCCCGTGGCAGGCGTCGTGCCAGGTGAGCCGGCCGCGAAAGCTTGCCCCCACGTCCTCCACCCCCAGGTGATTGACGAGGAAACAGCTCAACTCGTGCGTCCGCTGCGCGACGGCCCGCGCGCGAGCCTGCCAGCCGGGATCGTCGAACAGCTGCTCGTAGTGGTGCAGCATGGCGGTACACGATCCCGATGGGCTGACGATCGCGTCGGCGTCGCTCGACTCGAGGACCTCGACGAGGCGCCGGGCCACCCGGCGGGCCTCCGGCCGATACCCGGTGTTGAACGCCGGCTGGCCGCAACAGACCTGGCGCTCGTCGAATGCCACGGAGCACCCCACCGCCCGGAGCACGTCCACCGCACCGGTCGCCGCCGCCGGCCAGATCTGGTCCGCGAGACAGGTCACGAACAGCGAAACGCGCATCGCGGGCTCACCGGATGAAGACGCCCTTCACATAGCCCGGGGCGTCGTGGTCCACTGTGAAGGCGCGCGCCACGGTGTCGAGCGAGCCGTAGCGATGCGTGATCAACGACTCGACGTCCACCCGCCCGCGCTCGAGCAGGCGCAGCGCACCGACGTAGGTCGAGGGGCGACCATCCCCCTCGAAGCCGCCGGAGGCGCCGACGGGCGACAGCAGCGTCGGCTCGAGGAACTGGAGGGGGCTCAGCACGCTCAGGTCCACCCCCGCGTGGCCATGCCCGTAAAGCAGGACGGTGCCCTGCTTGCGGACCAGGCCCGCAAGGGACGCAATCGCCTGTCCCGACCCCGTGGCTTCGATGACCAGCTCAGCCCGGCGTCCGGCCGTGCGCTCGTGCACCGCCTCCGCGAGGTCGACGGCCGCCGGATCGATCGCCTCCGCCCCGAACCGCTCGGCGAGCGCGCGCTTCGCGGCGTTGCGCTCACTCACGAGCAGACGGCCCTGGAAGCCGAGGACGTTGCGGAAGTATTGCACCCACAGGAGCCCGGCGGGCCCCGCCCCGCAAATCACGGCACAGCGGACGCCGTCCTGGAGGCGGTAGCGCGCCGGCGTGCGGCTGAGGATGTCGGCCGCGTGGAGCACGCAGCCCAGCGGCTCCGCCAGGGCGGCGGCCGCGGCGTCCACGTCGCCGTCGATGCGCACCGCGTTCACCGCGGGAACGGTGAGACACTCCGCGAGCCCCCCCGGGAGCCCGGTGATGCCGTGCTCGCGGTAAAACTCGCACTGATGGGAGTCTCCGCTCGCGCAATACTCGCAGCGGGGCGTGCGCGCCTCGCTCACGCAGTTCCGCCCCTGATCGACCACCACGCGGTCGCCGGGACGCAGGTCGCGCACCTCCGCGCCGGCCGCAGCGATCACGCCCGCAATCTCGTGGCCGAGGATCTGCGGCGCCTCGGTGAGGGCGATCGGCCTTCCCCGCGCGTCGCGATGGTAGTTCGCGTGCCCGGCAAAGATGTGGAGATCGGTACCGCACAGCCCGACGGCCGCCACACGCACGAGCACGTCGCGCGGACCGGGAGGCGGGCAGGCGACGTCGCGCACCTCGATGCGGCGCACGTCTACGAGCACCGCAGCTCTCATGGCTCGAGCACGACCACCGAAGCGATCGTGCTGGGCGGCACCCGCGGCAGCCGCACCACGACGCTCGCGCCCGCCTGCTCCACGGTGAGCGGCTTCCCGTCGGCGAGCAGCGATGCGCGACGCGGCGGCTGCGTCACACCCGTCAGCTCGAGCCGACCGTCGCGCGGCCAGTCGAAGACGTGCGCATAAATGCGGCCCCGCTCAGGCTTGGCCGTGTAGCGGCCCCACGCCGGCATCCCGTATGGGCTGACCGTCGTGCCGTACACCGCCTCGCCGTTGGTCCTGAGCCACTCCCCCATCTCGTGCAGCCGCCACGCGATCGGCGCGGGGATCAGCCCCTCCGCCGTCGGCCCGACGTTGAGGAGGAAGTTGCCCCCCTTGGAGTTCACGTCGATGAGCGTGCGCAGCAGCGTGCGGGTGTCCTTCCAGTCGTCGTCGTAGGACTTGAAGCCCCAGGTGTCGTTCATCGTCATACATGTTTCCCAGTCGACGCCGGGGAGCCCTTCGGGCGGCACCTCCTGCTCCGGCGTACCGAAGTCGCCGGCGAAGCCCTCCCTGGTGAAGCCGCGCATACCCTGCCGCCCCTTCCCCACCCGGTTGTTGATGATGAGGCCCGGCCGGATCGCGCGGAGGGAGCGGTAAACGTCCCGTCCCAGGTCATCGTTCCAGTCCGCCACCCACTCGCCGTCGAACCAGAGGACGTCGATGAAGGGGTATTGCGTGAGCAGCTCCTGGAGCTGCGGCTTCATGTATGTCTCGACGTAGCGGCCGAAGTTCGGATTGGACCAGGTCCGCGAGTTGTACTCGGGGGCGTTGGGCCCCTGGGCGTCGGGGTGGTGCCAGTCCATGATCGAGTAGTAGACCCCGAACCGCAGCCCGGCGCGGTGGGCGGCGTCCGCCAGCGCCCGGATGGCGTCCCGTTTGTACGGCGTCGCGTCCACGATGTCGTAGCTCGAGGCCTTCGAGTCGAAGATGGCGAACCCGTCGTGGTGTTTCGACGTGATGATGATGTATTTCATGCCGGCATCCTTCGCGATGCGCACCCACTCGTCGGCATCGAACCGCACCGGGTTGAAGCGCCGGACATAGTGCTCGTACTCGGGGATCGGGATGCGGGCCCGGCTCATGATCCACTCGCCGATGCCCGGGATCCGCTCACCGTTGTGCGTGCCGGCCGGCACCGCGTAGGCCCCCCAGTGGATGAACATCCCGAACCGCGCCTCGCGCCACCACGCCATGCGCGCGTCGCGCTGGGCGGGCGGCTCCTGCGTGACGTCCTGGGCCGCCGCAGGATGTGTGAGGCCGACGGAGCACAGAAACAGGACGAGCGTCGCAAGGCGGCGGATCGGCATATCGTTCTCCTTCCATTTCCGGTACTGGTGCCCGCACTGCGTTCGTTGTTCCCACTCCAAGGAGTGGGAACGGCCCGGGGCTGCGGCGGGCTCCTCTCGGATTACCGCCACGCGGCCCCGTCTGGATACGCATACCTTGCCACGCTCTCCGGCCGCATCGTGATGCTGTAGCCGGGGGCGGTGGGGACCATGTACCGGCCGTCCCGGATGACCACTGGGTCGAGGAAGTGCTCGTGCAGATGGTCCACGTACTCGACGATGCGGTCCTCGAGCGATGCGCTGACGCAGATGTAGTCGAACATCGCGAGGTGCTGCACGTACTCGCACAGGCCGACGCCGCCGGCGTGCGGGCAGACGGGGATGCCGAATTTCGCGGCGAGCAGCAGCACGGCCAGCACCTCGTTGACCCCACCCAACCGGCAGCTATCGATCTGGCAGAACCGCATGGCGCCGGCCTGCATGAGCTGCTTGAACATGACGCGGTTGTGACACTGCTCGCCCGTTGCGACGCCGATCGGCGCCACGGCGCGCGCGATCGCGGCGTGGCCCAGCACGTCGTCGGGACTGGTCGGCTCCTCGATCCACCAGGGATCGAACCGCGCCAGCTCCCGCATGTTGGCGATCGCAGCGCCCACGTCCCAGACCTGATTGGCATCGAGCATGAGCTTCTTGTCCGGGCCGATCTCCTGCCGCACGATCGCCGCCCGGCGCAGATCGTCCGCGAGATCCCGTCCAACCTTGATCTTGAAGTGCGACCAGCCCTGCGCCACTCCCTCGCGACACAGGCGCCGGATCTGCTCGTCGGGGTAGCCGAGCCAGCCCGCCGACGTCGTGTAGGCGGGGTAGCCGGCGCGCCGCAACTCCGCTTCGCGGTTTGCGCGCGTGGGCTCGTGCCGCCGCAGGATCGCGAGCGCATCGTCGGGTGTGAGGGCGTCGGTCAGATAGCGGAAATCGACGCAGCGCACCAGCTCCTCGGGGCTCAGGTCCACGAGCAGTTTCCAGAGGGGCTTTCGTTCCGCCTTGGCCCAGAGGTCCCACACGGCGTTGACGACGGCGGCCGTCGCCAGGTGCAGCACGCCCTTCTCGGGTCCCACCCAGCGCAGCTGAGAGTCGCCCGTCAGGCGCCGCCAGAAGCGAGCCATGTCGGCGGTGATCCCGGTGAGCGTCAGACCCGTGACGAGCGGCGCCAGCGCCCGCACCGCCGCTACGCACAGCTCGTTGCCCCGGCCGATCGTGAACGTGAGGCCGTGGCCTTCGAGACCCGGGCGATCGGTCCGCAACATCACGTACGCCGCCGAGTAGTCCGGGTCGGGGTTCATGGCGTCGGACCCGTCGCGCGCACGCGAAGTCGGAAACCGGACGTCGCTGACGTCGACGCGAGTGATGGTCGTCACATGGCGGTGAAGCCGCCGTCGACGGGGAGCGCCACGCCGGTCACGAACGATGCTTCAGGCGAGACGAGCCAGAGCGCGGCGGCGGCGCACTCCTCAGGTGTGCCCAGGCGGCCCATCGGTTGGGCGGCGGCGTAACCCGTCCAGGCGGCGGCCGGATCGGGCATGGCGTCGGCGAAGCGGCGCAACATCGGCGTGTCGATGATGCCCGGGCAGAGGGCGTTCACGCGGATGCCGCGCGTGGCGTAGTCGAGCGCCAGCGCTTTGGCGAGCATGACGACGGCACCCTTCGAAGCGCAGTACACCGGGGAATCGGTTTGCGCCACGAGCCCCGTCTTGCTCGCCGTGAACAGGATCACCCCGCCCCCGTCTTGTCCGAGCATGATCGGGATGGCGTGGCGCGCGGCGTACAGCGGGCCCTTCACGTTCACGTCCAGCACGCGGTCGATCTCCTCGTCCGAGCTTGCGGGGAGGAGCTTGGGCAGGTTGACGCCGGCGTTGCAGAACAGGATGTCGAGGCGGCCGTAGCGCTCCACGCAGGCGTCGATCATGCGCTCATTGTCGGCGCGCCGGCTCACGTCGGCGCGCACGAAGCAGCCCGTCTTCAGCGTTGCTGCATCCGGTTCCTCGAGATCGACAAGGATCAGGCGCGCGCCTTCCGCCGCGAAGCGCACCGCGCTCGCGCGACCGATGCCGCTCGCCGCGCCGGTGATGACCGCCGCCTTGCCGGCGAGACGTCCGCTAGCGGTAGGCACGGAGGCGCTGGCGGGACGAGCCCAGCCCGGCGATGCCGAGCTCCACCTCGTCACCCGGGGCGAGGTAGCGCGGCGGCTTCCGGGCGAGCCCCACGCCCGCCGGGGTGCCGGTGGAGATGATGTCGCCGGGGAGCAGCGTCATGAACTGGCTGATGTAGCTCACGAGCGCCGGCACGTTGAAGACGAGGTCGCGTGTCGAGCCGCGCTGCTGGATCTCGCCGTTCACCTTGAGCCACAGGTCGAGATCGTGCACGTCCGGGATCTCGTCCGGCGTGGCGAGAAACGGGCCCAGCGGGGCGAATGTGTCGCAGCTTTTCCCTTTCACCCACTGCCCGCCGCGCTCGAGCTGGAAGGCCCGTTCGGAGTAGTCGTTGTGGAGCAGGTAGCCGGCCACGTGCCCCGCGGCGAACACCTGGTCCCGCTCGACGTACGCCGCCCGGCGACCGATCACCACGGCCAGCTCCACCTCCCAGTCGGTCTTGGCGCTGTTCTTCGGGATGATCACGTCGTCGTTCGGGCCGGCGATCGCGGTCGTGGCCTTGAAGAAGAGGACCGGCTCCTCGGGCACGGCGGCTCCCGTCTCGCGCGCGTGGTCGCGGTAGTTTAGCCCGACGCACACGATCTTGCTCGGCCGGCAGAGGGGCGGCCCGAGCCGCACGCTGTCCGGCACGACGGGCGCGGCCCTGCCCTCTCGGTCGAGCCAGCGGGCCAGCCGCTCGAGGCCGCTCGAGCCGAAGAACGCCTCGTCGTAATCGGACCCGAAGCCCGACGCGTCGACGCGCGTCCCGTCGGGCCGGATCATTCCGGGCCGTTCGCGGCCCGGCTCACCGAAACGGATGAGTTTCATGGCTCACATCTTGAGGGTCACGAAGCCGCCGTCGATCGCATAGTTGCTCCCCGTGATGAACGCCGCGGCGTCGGAGCAGAGAAACAGGGCAAGCTCCGCGACCTCTTCCGGGCGGCCCATCCGGCCGATCGGCTGCGAGCGGGACAGCTCGTCGAACATCTCCCGCTCCCGGCCCGGGTAGTTCTTGGCGAGGAAGCCGTCCACGAACGGCGTGTGCACGCGCGCCGGCGCGATGCAGTTGCAGCGGATCTTGTGCGCGACGTAGTCGCGCGCGACGGAGTAGGTCATCGTCAGCACGGCGCCTTTGGTCATGGAATAGGCGAACCGGTCCGCCAGCCCGACCGTGGACGCGACGGAGGCGATGTTGAGGATCACCCCGCCGCGGCCTTTCATCGCCGGGAGGCCCGCCTTCATGCAATTGTAGACCCCCTTCACGTTGACGGCGTAGAGTCGGTCGAGGTCCTCCTCCGCCGTCTGCTCCACGTTGCCGACGTGCGCGATCCCGGCGCTGTTGACGAGGATGTCCAGGGCGCCGAAGCGCTCCTGCGCGGCGGCGAACGCGCGCTGCACGTCAAGCTGCCGGCTGACGTCGCAGACGACGACGGCGCCCGCGCCGCCGCGCGCCGCGATCGCGGCCGTGGTCTCGTGCGCGGCGGCCTCCGCGATGTCGAGCACGGCCACGCGCGCGCCCGCCTGCGCGAACCGCACCGCGATCGCGCGACCGATCCCGGAGCCGCCGCCGGTCACGATCGCCGTCTTGTCTCGGAGCGCCGGGGCGGGTACGGGATCGCTCACAGTCGGTACGCGCGCATCGCGTTGCCCGCGTAGAAGCGGGCGCGGTCCGCGGCGCTCCACGCCGCTGTGAAACGGTCCGTGAACGAATACCAGTCCCGGTAGTGCCCCGCGAGCGTGAGCACGGGCCAGTCACTCCCGAACATCACCCGCTCCGTGCCGAAGCAGTCGACGACCGCCGCCGCATACGGCACCAGGTCCGCCTCACGCCACCCCACCGGATCCGCTTCGGTCAGCAGGCCCGAGAGCTTACACCAGACGTTGGGGTGCGCGGCGAGCCGCGCCAGCGCGGCGCGCCACGGGTCCAGACCGCCGTTCCGGATGGCGGGCTTGCCGCAATGGTCCAGCACGAAGCGCGTGTCGGGACATTGCCGCACGAGATCCGTGACCTCCGCCAGCTGGTCGTGCGTAGCGCACAGATCGAACGTGAGTCCACGGCGCCCGACCTCGCGCACCCCTTCCACGAATGCCCGTTGCCCGCAGAACCCGGCCTGCTGCCCTTGGATGTTGTGGCGAATGCCCTTGACCCGGGATGAGCGTGCCAGTACGTCCAGCGTCTGCCCCAGCCCCGAACCCCCAGCCCCTAGCCCCTGTGCAACGTCGGCGAAGGCGACGATTCCGGCGATCCGCGGCTCGCGCGCCGCCAGGCGCTCCACGAATTCCACCTCCCGTTCGGCCTCCGCGGGCCGGCAGTTGGCCTCCACGACCACGAGCTTGTCGATCGGCGCCCGCGCTTCCCGCCCCGCCGCCGCGTGGTAGTCGGACGGCCGGAATGGCCGATCGAGCGACGGCAGCTCCTCGAGCCAGGGATAGTGCAGCTCGGTGGGATCCCAGAAGTGGACGTGGGCGTCGACGACCGCAATCACGTTGCCGCCCATCCCGCCCGCAGGCGGTCGAGCGCGACAGCGAGCACGATGATGGCGCCGATGATGATCTCCTGGATGTAGTTGGGCCACGCCATCTGCTGGCAGCCGTTGCGCAGAAACGCCATGATGAGCGCGCCCACCACCGAGCCGAACACGCTGCCTTCCCCCCCTCGCAGGCTCCCGCCGCCGATCACCACGGCCGCGATGACGTCCAGCTCGGTGCCGATCGCGACCGTGGGGTCCCCCTGCCTGAGGCGTGACAGCTGCATCACCCCCGCGAGGCCGAACAGCAAGCCCGCGGAGCCGTAGATGACGAGCTTGAGGCGGTCCGTCGCGATGCCGCAGGCGCGCGCCGCCAGCTCGTTCGAGCCGAGGGCGAAGACGCGCCGCCCGAAGACGGTGCGGCGCAGCACGGTGGCCGCCAGCACGGCCAGCGCGAGCGTGATCCACACGCCGGGCGGGAGCACCATCCAGGCGTGGCGCGGAAAGGTGACCACCAGGTCGTTGAGCCACGTCGGCGGCACGTTCACCGTCTGCTCGTGCGCCAGCCACTTGGCGGCGCCTCGGGCGATGCCCAGCATCCCGAGCGTGGCGATGAACGGCACGACGCGCAGGCTCGTGATGAGCACGCCGTTCGCGAGGCCGACGCCGCCGCCGGCCAGCACCGCGAGGGCCGTGGCGGTCGCGGGCGGCCACCCCGCCCCGATCGCGAGGGCGGCCACGACGCCGGTCAGCGCGATCGCCGCCCCGACGGAGAGATCGATCCCGCCGCTGATAATGATGATCGTCATCCCGATCGCGCCGATGGCCACGATCACGGTCTGCGAGAGCACGATGCGCAGGTTGACCGGGGAGAGGTAGCGCGCCGGCTCGTTCGTGAGCAGGGCGAAGACGCCGACCACCAGGACGAGCACCAGGGCGGGGCCGGCCCGCGCGAGCGAGCGGCGCACGGCGTCCGGCGTCAGCGCGAGCGCCGCGCGTCCCGGGAGCGCGATCGCCCTCACCTGTGCCCTCGCGTCGCCACGATCGCGGGTGCGAGCCGCGGCGCCAGCACGTGGATGATCGTCCACGCGGAGACGTAGGCGAGACCGCAGACGACGAAGATGGGAGTGTAGTCGTTGCCGTTGGCTTCGAGCACCCGGCCGGTGACGCGCTGGAACAGCACACCGCCCATCGCGCCCGCGAAGGCCCCGATCCCGATCACGGATCCCACCGCGGCCCGGGGGAACATGTCGCTCGCCAGCGTATACACGTTGGCGGACCACGCCTGGTGCGCCGCCGCGGCCACGCCCACGATGGCCACGGCCGCCCACATCGTCCCCGCGTGAGGGGCAAACGCCGTTGGCACGATCACCAGCGCCATCGCGAGCATCGCGGTCTTCCGCGCGCGATTCACCGTCCAGCCGCGCTTGATCAAGGCGCTCGACAACCACCCGCCGCCGACCGAGCCGACGTCGGCGATCAGATACACCACGATCAAGGGCAGGGCCACCTGCGCGAGCTTGATCCCGTACCGCGCATCGAGAAACTTGGGCAACCAGTACAGATAGAACCACCAGATGGGGTCGGCCATCAGCTTGCCCACAATCACCGCCCACGTCTGCCGGTACCCGAAGAACCGGTGCCACGGCATCGCGGTCGCCGGTTCGTCACTGGGATCGCTCCGGATGTGCGCCAGCTCCTCCAGCGACACGCGCGGATGGACCTCCGGGCTGCGATACACCGCGAGCCACAGCACCAGCCACAGAAAGCCCAGCGAGCCGGTGACGACGAACGCCCACTGCCAGCCCCACGTCAGCGCGATCCACGGAACGACGAGCGGCGTGATGATGGCCCCGGTGTTGGTGCCCGCGTTGAGGATCCCGGTCGCGAGCGCCCGTTCGCGCTTGGGAAACCACTCCGCCACGGTCTTGATCGCGCCGGGGAAATTGGCGGACTCGCCGAGTCCCAGGAGCGCGCGCGCGGCGGAGAAGCCGGCGGTGGTGCGGGCGAACGCATGCCCGATCGCCGCGAGGCTCCAGGCCACGACGGCGATCGCGAAGCCGCGGCGCACGCCGATGCGGTCGAGCAGCCATCCCGCCCCGAGGAAGCCGCACGCGTACACCAGACTGAACCAGGAAACGATGTCGCCGTAGTCGGCTTCGGACCAGTGCAGCTCGCGCTGCAGCGTGGGTGCGAGGATGCTGAGCACCTGGCGGTCGACGTAGTTGATCGTCGTGACCACGAACAGCAGGGCGCACACCGTCCAGCGATATCCCAGCCTCGGCCTCCCCCCCGCTCCCCCTCCGTTCATCGCGTCACACCCTCCCACAGGCCCTGCAGGTAGGTTGCGCCGAGCGCCCGATCGTACAGGCCGTAGCCGGGGCGTCCGGTCTCGCCCCAGATCATGCGGCCGTGATCGGAGCGCATCGGCCCCGTGAAGCCCACGTCATGCAGCGCCCGCAGCACCGCGGGCAGGTCGACACTGCCGCAGGCCGAGGGGTGCGCCACTTCGTGGAATTGCCGCTCGCCGGTGACCCGGACGTTGCGGCAGTGGGCGAAGTGGATCCGTCCCATGCCACTTCCCCCGAACCGCCGGACCATGGCCGGGAGGTCGTTCGCCGGGAGTGCGCCGAACGAGCCCGTGCAGAACGTGATGCCGTTCGCCGGGCGATCGACCAGCCGCACGAGACGTTCCAGCGCCGCGGCGTCGGTCACGATCCGCGGCAGCCCAAAGATCGGCCACGGCGGGTCGTCGGGGTGGATCGCCATGCGGACCCCCGCCGCCTCGGCCACGGGCACCACGCGCTCGAGGAAATACGCCAGATGGTCCCACAGGCGCTCGGCATCCACCTGGCGGTAGGCGGCGAGGAGCGCCCGCAGCTCGGCGGCCGAGTAGGCGGTGGCCCACCCGGGGAGATCGCCCGTGCCGCGTGACAGATCGATCCCGGCGAGGGCCCCGTCGTCGTAAGCCAGGGCGGTCGAGCCGTCGGGTAGCCGGCGGGCGAGATCGGTGCGCATCCAGTCGAACACCGGCATGAAGTTGTAGCACAGCACCCCGATGCCGGCCTCGCCCATCGCTTGGACGCTGGCGCAATACTGATCGATCAGACGGTCGCGGTCGGGGCGGGCGAGCTTGATATCCTCGTGCACGGGGATGCTCTCGACGACCGAGAGCGTGAGACCCGCGGCGTCGATGTCGGCCTGCAGGCGCTCGAGGCCGGCGCGCGTCCAGGCCACGCCGACGGGCACGTCGTACAGGGCGCTGACCACGCCCCGGACCCCCGGGATCTGGCGGATGCTGGCCAGGGGGACCGAGTCCAATGGGCCGAACCAGCGGAACGTCAGGTACACGACCGGACCATCTGCTCGATCTCGTCCGCCGTGGCGCGGTTCCAGTCGCCCGGAACGCCAAGTTTCAGGGCGGCGGCCGCGACGGCGAACTCCACGGCCTCCGCGTCGGTCTTGCCGGACAGGAGGGCGGCGATGAGCGCCGCGGCGAAGCTGTCGCCGCTGCCGACGCGGTCCACGACCCGCACCTGATGGCGGCGGCTGCGCGCCAAGGCGCCCGTGCCGGCGTCGTACAGGCTCGCGCTCCAGCGATGCTCGCTTTCCGACAGGACCTCGTGCTCGGTCAGCGCCACGCGGCGGCAGCCGAACCGCTCCGCCAGGGCGCGCGCGTCGGCGTCTGCGCCGAGCATGGTCCGGACCGCGGCGGCGTTGCCGATCAGCAGCTCGGCGTCTCGCACGAGCGGCTCGACGAGCGGCCGCGGGTCGCGGCCGTGCCAAAGCGCCTGCCGGTAGTTGAGATCCACGCTGACCTTCACCCCCGCCGAGCGCGCGGTGGCGATGGCGGTGGCGAGCGACGTCGCGGGGCCATCACCCAGGGCCGGGGTGATGCCCGAGCCGTGAAACCAGGTGGCGCCGGCGAGCGCGGCGCGCCAATCGATGGCATCCGGGGCGATGCAGGCAAAGGCCGAGCCGGCGCGGTCGTACACGACCCGCGTCGCCCGGCTCCCCTCCCCCTGCTCGATGAAGTAGATCCCCATGCGCTCCGGCCCGCGCACGATGCGCTCGATGCCGACGCCCTCGGCGCGGAGCGCCGTCAGGGCCGCGTCGCCGATCGGGTTGGCGGGCAGCCGTGTGACGTAGTCGGTGCGCACCCGCAGGCCCGCGAGCCCGACGGCCACGTTGGCCTCGCACCCGCCGAACCCCGCGCGCAGCTCCGGCGACTCGAAGAAGCGCGCCGGCGGCGGCGGGGACGGGGGGGGGCTGAGGCGCAGCATCAGCTCGCCGAACGTCACGACTCTCATGCGCGGGCCTCGGCCACTTGCGCGGCGAACGCGCGCGCGCGCCGGGTCAGCTCGGCGGCCGATTCCGGCCGGAGCAACGCTGCGGTGATGAGGGCGCTGCCGACGCTCACGGCCGCCGCACCCGCGCGAATCCAGTCGCCCGCGTTGTCGAGCGACACGCCCCCCGAGGGTACGAGTCGGAGGAACGGCAGCGGCGCGAGGAGATCGCGGATGTAGCCGGGCCCGACGGCGGAGGCGGGAAACACCTTCACGCAGCTGGCGCCGGCGCGCCATGCGGTAAGGATCTCCGTGGGCGTGAACGCTCCGGGCATGCACGGCACGTCGCGGCTACGACAGACCTGGAGCACGGCGGCCTCGAGCGTCGGGCTGACGACAAACTGCGCCCCGGCGGCGATCGCGTCCCGCGCGGCGCGCTCGTCCAGCACCGTGCCCGCGCCGACGGCGCACCCGGGAACGCCACCGTCCGCCGTGAGCTCGGCGATCGCGTCCAGTGCGCCGGGGGTCGTCAGGGTGATTTCGCAGGAGCCCACGCCGGCCGCCGCGAGCGCCTGCGCCGCGGCGCGCAGAGGGACCGCCTCGCGCACGCGGACCACGGCGATGACGCCGCTCTCGAGCAGCCTCGTGGCTCCGTCCAGCGCCCCCCCCCTTCCGCGTCGTCACGCTCCTGCGAGCAGCCAGGGCGGCTCGACCGGCGTGTACAAGTCCGGGCCGGAGAATGCCGCGCCATCACGTTTCGCGCTACGTAGGGTGGCGCCGCAGCTATAACACACGTGTGGCGCCGACGCCACGCCACCGTTTGGAGCCCGAAAATACGCAACTCTCGGGTGTAGGCGCACTACGCGCGCGCTGCAGCCTGCAACGGACGTGCATGAAACGTGCAGCCCACCGCGGCACAACGCGACCCACATTTTTGTGCACGGAGGGATTCCCTATGGCGCCCAGATTCCTCACGGCCTTGGTCTCCGGTGTGTTCGTCGTCTCGCTCGGCCTCCTCTCCCCCGCGGCGGCCCAGACGGGCTCGATCGCCGGGACGGTGCGGGACGCGACCACGAGCGCGCCGCTCGCCGGTGTCACGGTGACGGCGACCGGCACCCACCTCGCCGCCCAAACCAACGCCGACGGCCGGTACACGATGCCCGCTGTCCCGCCGGGAAGCTACCGGCTCCGCGCGCGGATGTTGGGCTATGCCCCCGGCGACACGCTGGTCCAGGTGCAGGAGGGCCAGCCGACGACGGTGGACCTCCTGTTACAGCGCAGCGCCGTCGAGCTGAACCCGGTCGTGGCCGTGGGCTACGGGGAGCAGGAGAAGGTCAACCTCACCGGATCGGTGGCGACCACGAGCGGCACCGAGCTGGGCAAGCGCCCCGTGGCCGACGGCACCGACGCGCTCCAGGGCGTCGTGCCAGGCCTGACGGTCATCGACCGCGGGGGCCGCCCCGGGGACGCGGGCACCATGTTCTACATCCGTGGCCGCGGGACCCTGAACAACACCGACCCGCTCGTGCTGATTGACGGCGTGCGGGCCGACAACACCAAGCTCAACGCCCTGGATCCGAGTGACATCGAGAACATTTCCGTGCTGAAGGACGCTGCGTCGGCGGCGATCTACGGCGCGCGCGCGGCCAACGGCGTCATCCTCGTGACCACGAAGCGCGGCGGGCTCCTCGGGAACCTGCAAGTGTCGTACAACAACTACGCCGGCATGCAAAGCGTCGCCGACTTTCCGGAGCGCGTCGGGATCAAGGACTACCTCCAGCTGGTCAACGAGGCGTTCGTCAACGCCGGCCTCCCGCCGAAGTACTCGCAAGGCTACATCGACACCACGCTCATGGCGGACCGGGGCGTCCCCGGCGTGGACCGTTACCGGTACCCGGACACGTACTGGCTCGATGTCCTGTGGAATCCCGCTCCGATTCAGGACCACACGGTGCGCGTCTCCGGCGGGACCGACCTGGCGTCGTTCGCGGCCTCCGTGAACTACCTCGATAAGCAGGGGATGATGCCGACCACGGCGGCCAGCCGGTATGGGCTGCGCCTGAACACCGACTTCCGCCCCAGCCGCCGGTTTCAGACGGGCGTCGACGTGGCCCTGAGCCGGACGTGGGACCTGGAGCCCAACGACATGGGGGAGGCCCTGTTCCGGATGTTTCACGACACACCGCCGGTCATCGTCCCGAAGTACCCCGACGGCACCTATGGCTGGAGCGACAACAACCGCAACCCGCTGGCGGCCGCCGAGGCTTCGGGCCGGCACACGCGCGAGGATCTGCGTGGGAGCATCACCGCCAAGGCCGACTATCAGCTCTTCCCCCGTCTCGTGGTGCGCACCGTCGGCTCCGTCCAGGCGCGGGCATTTCGCGACGAGAACTGGCGCAACTACGTCGTGTTCCGCGACTACTACAATCCGGCGATCATCCGCCGGAGTTACTCGCCCAACCAACTGTCACAGGAAAGTCAGCGGGAGGTGGAGACATATCTCCGCGGCCTCGCGGAGTACAAGGCGACCATCGGCGAGCACGCCGTCAGTGCCATGGTCGGGTACGAGCAGACCGCCAACGACTGGAGCCAAACCGGCGCCCGGCGCCAGAATTTCTATAACAACGACGTGGAGGAGATCAACGCAGGCGACGCGAGCTTCGACGACAACTGGGGAACGTCGGCGGAGTGGCGGCTGCGGTCCGGGTTCGGGCGCCTGAACTACATGTGGCGCGAGAAGTACCTCTTCGAGGTCAACGGCCGCTACGACGGCTCCTCGCGCTTCGCCAAGGGGCACCGCTTCGGCTTCTTCCCCTCCTTCTCGGCCGGGTGGCGCCTGTCGCAGGAGCCCTTCATGCGGAACGTGGGCATCGTCAGCGAGCTGAAGCTGCGCGGATCGTGGGGCAGGACGGGGAACAACGCCATGCCCAACAACAACAACTATCCCTATTGGTCCCTCATCAATCTCGGCCAAGGCTACAGCCTGGGCGACCAGCTCGTGCCCGGGGCGGCGCAGACTACGTTTGCGAACCGGGACATCACCTGGGAGACCACCACGATGACCGACGTCGGGGTGGACGCCGAGCTCTTCGGCGGGCGGCTCACGTTCACCGGCGACGTCTACCGCAAGCAGACGAACGGCATCCTGTGGACCCTGAGCATTCCCTGGCTGGTCGGACTCAACCCGTCGGTGCTGAATGCCGCCAAGGTGCGGAACACGGGCTGGGAGGCGTCGCTGACGTACCGAGCGGGAGCCGGTGAACTGCAGTACTCACTGGGGCTCAACCTGTCACGCAACGCGAACATGGTCACGTCGCTCCCCGGGGGCCCGTATTTCGACGACATCTTCATCCGCCAGGCCGGGCTACCGATTGGGACGATCTACGGCCTCCAGGCGGACGGGCTGTTCCGCGACTCCGCAGAGGTCCGCGCGCACGCGTTCCAGGACCCCAAGACCGGCCCGGGCGACATCCGGTTCGTGGACCAGAACGGGGACGGCATCATCAACGAAAAAGACCGGATCCCGATCGGCAACGACGTCCCGGTGTACACGTTCGGGTCGAGCTGGACGGCCACGTACAAGGGCTTCGACGCGAGCGTCTTCTGGCAGGGCGCGCTCGACGTCGACGCCTACCTGGAAGGCGCGCTGACCGAAGGGCCGGTGTGGGAGAACTACACGACGACGGAATGGCTCGACCACTGGACCCCGACCAACCTCGACGCGAAGATGCCGAAGCCGACGCGGTTCCTGCACATCAACCACGGGCCGCGCAGCTCGTTCTGGGTCAGGGACGCGTCGTATCTCAAACTGAAAAACGCCCAGATCGGCTACACCCTGCCCGTCCGGCTGGCACAGCGCTTCCGGCTCAGCCGCGCCCGGATCTACGTCAGCGGGCAAAACCTGCTGACCTTCTCGAAGGTGACGTTCCTGCTCGACCCGGAATTCCCGTCGGGTCGCGCAACCGTGTATCCGCAGACCAGAACGTTCGCCGTCGGCACCTCCGTGCAGTTCTGACCGGGAGAGAACCATGAACAAGCGACTCCTACTGGTGCTGGCCGTCGCCCTGGCGGGCTGCGACGACGACTTTCTCACCGCCGTCCCACCCGACCAGGTGTCCGATGCGAACTTCTGGCGCACCGAGCAGGACGCCATCCTCGCGACGACCGCCGTCTATCCTTTCCTCTACGGTCATGAGGTCCTGTTCCTCGATGCCGCATCGGACAACGCCTGGCAGTCGCAGGCGTTCGGGGGATGGTATCCGACGGGGAACGGCGCACTGAACGCGGACAACGGGACGACGGCGGCGTTCTGGCGCGACTCGTACACCGCCATCCGCCGCGCCAACGAGGTCCTGGCGAACATCGGCCGGATCGAGTTCACGACGCCCGGGCTCGAGGACCGTCTCAAGGGCGAGGCACGCCTGCTGCGGGCGTACCACTACATCATGCTCGTCAACCTGTTCGGCGACGTGCCGTTGATCACGAGGCCCCTGACGGTCGCCGAGGGTCAGGTCAGCCGGACGCCGCGCGCGGAGGTCATCGACACCGTGTTCGCGGACCTGGACTATGCCGCGAGCGTGCTGCCCACGAGCTACGGCGCCGCGGACCGCGGACGCGCGACCAAAGGCGCGGCGATCGCACTCAAGGCCCGTGCCGCGCTCTACGAAGCGCGGTGGCAGGCGGCGGCGGACGCGGCGCAGGCCGTGACCGCCCTGAACGTCTACAGCCTGCACCCGGACTTCCGCGCGCTGTTCACCTACACCGGCGAGCGCAGCCCGGAGATCATCCTCGACGAGGAGTACCTCCAGAGTCAACGCTCCCACAACGTGTTCGGAGACCTCGCGCCGCGCTCGGCGCAGGGCCTGAGCCGCGTCGTGCCCTTGCGGGCGCTCGTGGACGAGTTCTACATGAGCGACGGGTTGCCGCTCACGCAGTCGCCCCTCTACAAGTCGCACCCCGACAGCCAGTACCTGAACCGCGACGCCCGCCTCTACGGCACGCTGCTGTATCCGGGCGCGCCGTGCTCCTTCTGCGTCCCGGCGGGCGTGTACGACTCGCGCCCCAGCAGCTTGACGGCGGATCGCGTGCTGCGAGACATCGACGCCACGGCCACGGGCTACCAACAGCTCAAATACGTCGACCCGGCCGACGCCGCGGCCCGCACGAACAGCGGACTCAACATGATCGTCCTCCGCTATGCGGACGTCCTGCTGATGTATGCGGAGGCGAAAACCGAGCTCGGGCAGCTCGATGCGAGCGTCACGGATGCGATCAACCAGGTGAGGCGCCGCGCCGGCATGCCCGACGTACCGGCCGGCCTGTCGCAGGATTCCCTGCGCAGCGTCGTGCGGCACGAGCGGCGCGTGGAGCTGGCGCTCGAAGGCCTGCGGCTGTTCGACATCCGGCGCTGGCGGATCGCCGACCAGGTGATGCCCGGGACCACGCACGGCATCGACTACATCGACGCGACCACGGGCCTTCAGCAGACGATTGTGGGCGAACTGCGCGGCTTCGCCAGCCGGAATTATCTGTGGCCGGTTCCGGCGCGCGAGCTCGGCCTGAATCCCAACCTCACCCAGAACCCGGGGTACTGAGGATCCCATGAACCGCTTCCCCGGGCAGCTCGCCGTCGCCCTCGCCGTCGCGTGCGGCGGCACGACGTCGCGGCCGCCCGACACCACCCCAACGAGCACCGGCGCGGTCACGACCGTCGTCCCGACCGAAACCGATGCCCGCGTCAGTCGCGTCGAGGAGCTGCTGCGCGGCGTCGCCGGGCTCGAAGTGACGCCGCTGCCGAACGGCAGCTACCGGCTCCGCATCCGCGGCCAGCGCAGCATCCGCGGCAACCCCGGCGACGACGATCCCCTCCTCGTGATCGACGGCATTCCGGTGTCGAGCGCGTCGATGAGCAGCGTGCTCGCCGGGCTCGCGCCCGGCGACGTCGCCCGGATCGAGGTGCTCAAGGACGCCGCGGCCACGGGCGTGTACGGC
Organism: Gemmatimonadales bacterium; assembly: GCA_036004985.1. GTDB lineage: Bacteria > Gemmatimonadota > Gemmatimonadetes > Gemmatimonadales > GWC2-71-9 > 20CM-2-65-7. Next base: position 28,895 of record DASYQX010000103.1, on the reverse strand, counting down.
GCGCGCGGCGCCAACGGCGTGATCGTCATTACGACCAAACGGGCCCAGGAAGAAGAGGAGAAACGACCATGACATCCCGAGTGATCGGCGTCCTCACCGTGTCAGCGCTCGGCGTCGCCCTGCCTCCGCGCGCCACGGCGCAGCAGGCCGGCGCCGTCGAGATCAGCGGGTTCACCCGCTATACGAACTTCGACAACAGTCTCGGCATGGGGACCGGCGTCGGAGTGGGCGGGCGCGCGACGGTCTACCTGAAGCCCTCGCTCGCGTTCGAGCTGGATGTGGGGCGTGCCTCGAGCCGCTCCATCACGTACACCCCCATCCACCTGCGGGCGGTGTTCGACTCGCCCGTCGGGCCCCGCGTCGCAGCGCTCGTCGGCTTCGGGTACGTGCGGAACTGGTACGGCGCCCCCGTCGACGAGAGCGACGGCGGCCCGTCCGTCCTCCTGGGTCTGCGCTATCAGGTGAGCAACCAGCTCTGGGTGCGACTCGGCAGCGACCTGGACGTCATGTTCCACACGGCGAGCGGCAGCCCCTTCGATTTCTATACGGGCAACTGGGGGCTCCAGCTCGGCGTCGGGATGCGCGTCAGGGGCTGAGCGCTTCGTCCACCGCCGCGGCCGGTCCGTCCCGCTCCAGCGCTACGAGCGCGTCGGTCGTGGCGGCGACGAAGCCGGGCACCTGGCTGAGGTCCGTGCCCCACACGGTGGCGTCGCCGAGTGCGCGGGCGCCTAGCGCCGCGGCCGTTTCCGCCTCGCCCCAGTACCGTTCGATCGGGCCGAGATCGCCGTCTCCCGCAGGGTGGGAGCGGGCCCAGCGGAGGTAGGCCGCGCAACCGAGCGCCAGCCCCCGCGGCGGCCGCCCGTGCTTCACGCCGTAGGCGACGATCGACGGCACGACGCGCACCCGGAGCTTCGCCGTCTGATTCGCCGCGATCACGTCCCAACGGTGATCGAGCCACGGGTTGCGGAAGCGGTCCAGCACCGTGCGGGCAAACGCGTCCGCGGCACCCGCCGGAAGGTCGGTAGCGGGCGCGATTTCCTGAAACAGGATCTGCCGCAGGAGCGCGCCGAACCGCGGGTGCTCGGCGGCCTCCCGCACGGTCGCTACGCCGGCGAGCAGGGCGAGCGGCGCGAGCGCCGTGTGCGCGCCGTTCAGCAGCCGCAGTTTCCGCTCGCTGTAGAACGTGATGTCGGGCGCGAAGATCACCGCCGGCGGGTCGTCGACGGCGAATGCGGAACGCAGGTCATCCGGGTCCGCGGCGACGGCCCACAGGCAGTGCGGCTCGGTGACGGTCAAGAGCGCGTCCGCGTAGCCCAGGCGCGCCTCGAGCTCCGCGCGCGCGGCCATCTCCGGCGCGCCGGTCGTGATCCGATCGACGAGCGACGAGCAGAACCGGACGGCGCGGGAACACCAGTCGCGAAACGCCGTGGCCCCTCCTCCCCCCCTTCCCCCCCCCCGTGCGCGCGCGGCCGCCACCTGATCGACCATCTCCGCGAGGCGCACCCCATTGTCCGGCACCAGCTCGGTGGGGATGACAAACAGCGGCGGACCGTCAGGCAACCGCTCGAACCGGTGGTACAGCAGGTCCGTCAGACGATCGGGAAAGCCGCCGTCCGGCCGGAACCCGGCCTCCGTCACGTTGCTGACGATCACCTGGAGCTCCGGCCGCGCCGCCACCGCACGCACCGCGTCCCACTCGCTGTCCGCCACGAGGGCGCGGGAGATCGAGCCGACGAGCCGCGTCCGGTCGATCGGCGCCCCCCCTTCGAGGCCGCGCTCGACGAGCGTGAACAGGCCGTCCTGGGTGTTGAGATCCGGGGCCCGGCCGCCGGGGGTGCTCTGGACCACCACGATGCGGCCGCGGAACCGACCCTGCCGGTTCGCGGCGTCGACGGCGGCGGCGCACACGGCGCGCAGCAGCATGCCGGTTCCGAACTGCAGCACACGCTCCGGCAGCTCGGCCCGCGGATATGTGCTCTGCGGCCACCACGCGCCGGTCAGCGACGGCCGAGTGGCCACCGGGGCAACCGAGTCAGGTGCCCCGGCGCTCTTCACCAAACTGGTCCGCCGCGACGTACGCCTCGATGACCGCCTGCTCCCCCTCGCGCCCCGGCCGCGAATTGCCGTGCTCCATGCCCAGGATGCCCTTGTAACCCTTCGCAGAGATGTGGCCGAACACGTTGCGGTAGTTGACCTCGCCGGTCCCCGGCTCCTTGCGGCCCGGGTTGTCGCCGATCTGGAAGTAGGCGATCTCGTCCCAGGCGAGGTCGATGTTCGGGATCAGGTTTCCCTCGGTGATCTGCTGGTGGTACATGTCGAACAGGATCTTGCAGGCGGGGCTCGCCACGGCCTTGCAGATCAGGTACGCCTGCGGGATGCGGTTCAGGAACTGGCCCGGATGGTTCCGCAGCGTGTTGAGCGACTCGATTACTATCACGAGGCCGTGGGGCTCGAGGATCGCTGCCGCCCGCTTCAGCGCTTCGATCACGTTTGCCGTCTGATAGCTCGGCTCGAGCCGCTCGTCCACCCGCCCGGGGACGACGGTCATCCACGTCGCGCGCACGCGCTTTGCGACCTCCACCGAGTCGCGCACCTCCTGGAGGAACGCGTCGCGCTTCGCGGCGTCGCCGCCCGGCAGGCCCGTCTCGTTCCACGCGATCGTGTGGGCGACGAACACGCCCATCGCCATGTTGCGCCGGGCCATGGCCTGCGCGATCCGCTCCTGCTCGGCCACCGGGCGCCCGCGCATGCCGTTGTCCTCGAGCGCCGTGAACCCCTGATCGGCCATGAAGTCGATCTGGGCGACGAGGTCCTCCCCCGCGACGTTCTTGAACATGCCGAAGTGGGGCGCGTAGCGGAGGCGAAACGAGCGCGCGGAGGTGCTGCCACGCGGCTGACCCCGGGGCGGCGCCCCGGCGTGAATCCAAGCGGGGCCGCCGAGCCCAGCCGCCACGGCGGCGCGCACGAAGTCGCGGCGTTCCATGGCTCAACCCGCCGCCCGCGCGGACCGCGCGAGCACCGTCTGGCCGGGCAGCGCGACCGGCGCCACGGGCATCGGGCCGAACTGCACCTCCGCCGGCACGAGGTCCTGCTCGGCGGCGAGGAGGGCGTCCCACGTGATCTCCTGCCCCGTGTACGCGGCCTCGCGGCCCATGATGGCGCTGAGCGTGCTCTCGGCCACCTGCCGACCTTCGTTCAGCGGCTTCCCGGCGCGGATGCTCGCGATGAGGTCGGTCTGCTCCTGCACGTAGGGGTTGACCTTCGGCGTCTCCGCCGGCCAGCTCCAGGGCTCCGCGCCCTCGATCACCGAACGGCCGTCCGAAGTGCCGCGCGTGCCGACGAAGCGCTCCGCCACCCGATGAGCGGTCCCGTCGATCTGGCGGCTCATGCTCAGCACGCGCACGCCGCCCGGATACTCGAACTCGATGGCGAAATGATCGTAGATGTGGCCATAGGCGGGGTCGGTGCGCGACTGGCGCCCTCCCACACCCACCGCCTTCAGGGGGTGCGCCCCGAGCGCCCAGTTCGCCACGTCGATGTTGTGAATGTGCTGTTCCACGATGTGGTCTCCGGAGAGCCACGTGAAGTAGAGCCAGTTGCGGATCTGCCACTCGACGTCGGACCATTCCGGCTGACGGGGGTGCATCCACAGCCCCCCCTGGTTCCAGTAGACCTGCGCCGCGACGATGTCGCCGATGGCGCCGCCCTTTATACGCTCCATGGCCGCCCGGTACGCCGCATCGTGGCGCCGCTGGGTCCCGGCCACGATCGCGAGTCCTTTTTGCGCCGCCAGATCGGCCGACGCGATCACGGACCGGACGCCCGTGGGGTCCACGGCCACGGGCTTCTCCATGAACACATGCTTGCCGGCCTCGAGCGCCGCGGCGAGGTGCCGCGGGCGGAACGCGGGTGGCGTCGCCAGGATCACGAGATCCACCTTGCTTGCGATGACCTTCTGAAAGGCGTCGAACCCGCTGAACGCGTGGGCATCGTCGACCTTGACTCTCGGTTTGAGCGTCGGGGTCTCGGTCACGATGCGGGCGAGGCTCTCACGACACTTGGCGAGACGGTCGGCGAACAAGTCGCCCAGCGCCACGAGCTCGACCCCCTCGGAGGACATCAGACAGTCCTTCGCGGCACCGGTGCCGCGGCCACCGCACCCGATCACGCCCACCCGAATCCGGTCGGCACGCGCCGCGCGCGCGGGCGTCAGAGGAAGCGCGAGGGCAGCGGTGGTGGCGGCCGCGCTGTGCACGAACTCGCGGCGGGTCATCTTGCGGGAGTGCTTGCGTGTCTTTCTCATGGCTCGGATCTCGTGGTTTGGGGGACGCGGGAGGTCACGGTTCACGAACAACTCGAAAGCCGACGAACGGTGCATCGGCGAGCCACCAACGGCTCTTCGGGAATTGGGGATCGGTTTCGTTCCACGCGGGCGCCTGTCGGGCGCGGGCGCCGGGGCCGACACTGGCCGGCGGGTCGGCCCACGAGCCGCCGCGCACCAGCGGTTGGCCGTCCGGGCCGGTGACCCATTCGGCGACGTTGCCCAGCATGTCGTGCAGGCCGAGCGCGTCCGGTGCACGCGTAGCCACAGCGTGCGGCTTGCCGCCCGAGTTGCCGGCGTGCCACACGTGGGTGGTGTCGGCGTCGGCGCCCCCGCCTCCAGCGTCGAGGGCGCGCGTCCACTCTGCGTCGGTGGGGAGGCGGTAGCGCTTCCCCGTCTTGGCCGACAACCACGCGCAGTAGGTCCGCGCCGCCTCGTACGTCATGCCGATCGCCGGGTAGCCGTGATGGCCGAATCCGCGGTCGGGCGCCCCGTACGGCCGGCTCGGCCGCGCGGTGGCATCCACACCGGCGGCCTGCTGCGCCGGCGTGAGATCGAGGCGCACCGCCCACACGTCGAACTCGTCCCACGTGACCTCGGTCTTCCCGATCCAGATCGGCCGGTCACCAGGGGGCGGGGGGACGGGGATCATGTCGAATGCGACGAGCGTCCCCGGGATCGAATCGCGATACGCCGCCTGGCCGCGCGCGGCGAGGGAGGCGATGAGCAGCAGCAATGATATCTTGCTTCGCATGAGCATTCGGAGCCGGCTCCTCGTCACCGTGACGACGCTCTCGACGTGGGCGGGCGACATGCGCTTCGCCCACTCCGCCCCTGCTCTCCAGGAGTACGTTCGGCGCGAATACGCTGAGCTGCATCTCGGCGTCACGGTCCGGATCGTCCTCTACGCGCCCGACGATAGCGCAGCACGCGCCGCGGCCCGCGCGGCCTACGCCCGCATCGCCGAGCTCGAGGATATCATGAGCGACTATCGCCCGGAAAGCGAGGTCCGCCGCCTCGCGGAGCGACCCCACACGCCGGTGCGGGTCAGCGAGCCCCTGTTCACCGTCCTGGGGCGCGCGCTCGAACTCGCCCGCCGGTCGGACGGCGCGTTCGATCCTACCGTCGGGCCTTTCGTCGAGCTATGGCGCCGGGCGCGGCGCACCGGCCGGCTGCCGAGCCGTGCGGAGCTCGACTCCGCCGCCCGGCGCGTGGGGTGGCGCAAGGTCCGTACCGACTCCGCGAGCCGGTCGATCCGGCTCGACGCCAGCGGCATGCGGCTCGACCTGGGTGGCATCGCCAAGGGCTACATCCTGGACGAAGCGCTGCTGTTGCTCCGACGCCACGGGGTGACGCGTGCGTTACTGCAAGCGGGCGGCGACATCGTGGCGGGGGACCCTCCGCCGCAGGCAGACGCGGCGTCTGGACGCGCCGGCTGGCGCGTGGACGTGCCCGGCGCAGGCGCGGTGGTGCGGGAGCGCGCGGCGGCGCTGGCGAACGCGGCCCTGGCCGTGTCGGGCGACGCCGAGCAATTCGTGATCGTGGACGGGGTGCGGTACTCCCACGTGATCGACCCGCGCACCGGACTCGGCCTGACCAACGGGCGCCAAGCGACCGTGGTGGCGGACGACGGCATCACCGCCGACGGCCTGGCGACGGCGCTCACCGTCCTCGACGCGGCGCGGGCCGTGGCGCTGCTGCGCGCCTATCCCGGTGTGATCGCGGACGTGCGTGCCTCTACATCCGAATCGGCTGGCCCGTAGCGAAGTCGAACAGCGTGACCCGCCGCAGGCGATAGTATGCGACCCAGTAGCCCCGCAGCGCCCCCACGAACTGGGTGAGCCCCTGGTCCTTCTCCGCCTGGGCGATGTAGAGGTTATCGACCCCGATGCGCCCGATCACGTAGCGGTTGTAGGCGACCTCGAACCGTTTTCCCGCCACGCTGTCCGCCTTGGCGACGAGCGCCAGGTTGCGTCGGGCCTGCGCGAGCTCGAGCGCGGCGAAGTGCGCCTCGTGGGCGGTCTGCTCGACGGTGGCCTGTGACAGGCTGGTCACGCGTTCGCGGTCGGCCCGCGCGGCCTGCACCGTCTCGTGATGGGCGCCCCATTGCCACAGCGGCAGCTGCACCGAGAGCGTGAAGCGGCGCGCCTCGCCGAGATCCTGGTACGCGCGGCTCGCGTCGAGCGCCGTGGCGTTGAGGCCGTAGCTCGCCTGCACGGTGGCGCCGGCGCCGGTGGAGAGGCGGGCCTCGGCCACGCGGCGCCGCGCTTGCACGTCGTCGAGGGCCACCCCGGTCACCGCTGCGCGGTTCTTGAGGGCTTCCGCCACGGCACGCGCCGTATCGGCGTCAAACTCCGGTACGTCCCGCGGGACGACGACGTCGATGGGGGTGCCCGGCGGCAGGTTGAGCGCGAGGCGGAGCGCCGCGGTCGCGCGCTCGAACGCGAGTCGCGCGTCCGCGAGGGCCGCGCGCGCGCGCAACAGCGCCAGCTCGCTCTGCAGCAGGTCGTTCTCGCCGATCTTGCCGACCTCCAGGCGGCCGATATTCAGCCGGTACAACGTGTCGTTCACCGCCGCGTTCTTGATCGCGTTGTCCAGCTCCAGGCGAGCGGCGTACGCGTCGAAGAACGCGTTGGTGGTGCGCAGCGCGACGTCCTCCATCGCTTCGAGGTACACCCGCTCGTCGAGCTCCACGCGCACGGCCTCCTCCCGCCGGTCCCAAGCGATGGTGTTCGGCCGGAACAGCGGCTGGCGCACCCCGATGGAGACCGGCGTCGAGAACCACCGTTCGTCCAGGGGTTGCCCCGTCAGGCGCGTGGAAAAGCCCGCGAGCGACGAGGACACGAACAGGTCCCCCCCCGTGAGCGGAAGCTTCTGCGCCAGGGTCGCCGCGACCGTCCCGTTGGTCCGTCGCAGCGACAGGAAGTCGGTGCTGCCGTCGGGTTGCGGCACGCCGCTGATCGACCGCTCGTAGGTGGGGACGGTGGCGTCGAGGGACAGCTGCGGCAGCAGTCGCGACCGGAACGCGCGGTGGCGGTAGCGCGCCGCGTCGCGGGCGGCCCGCGCGGCGTGCGCGTCGTGCCCCCGCTCCCGGGCCAGCGCGATGGCCTCCGGCAGCGTGAGCGCCTGCTGCGCGACGAGGGGAAGGGGAAGGCCCAAGGCGAGCCAGACGAACCCGTGCATGATGTTCATGGAGCTCACTCGTATCGGAGACAGACGACCGGGTCCTGACGCGCGGCGCGGTAGGCGGGGACGATCCCGAAGGCGATGCCGACGGTGATCGAGACGCCGAACGCGACCACCACCGAGAGCGACGAGACGATGGTCGCGATGCCGGCGATGCGCTCGATGCCGATGCTGATGCCGGCGCCGACGAGGATCCCCGCCACGCCGCCGACCACGCTGATCAGCACCGCCTCGCTCAGGAATTGGAAGAGGATGTCCTTCTGGGTGGCGCCGACGGCCCGCCGCACGCCGATCTCGCGAATCCGCTCCAGGACCGACGCGAGCATGATGTTCATGATCCCGATGCCCCCGACGATCAACGAGATGGACGCGATCGCGCCCAGCACGACGTTGAAGATCGTCTTGGTGCGCTGCTCCTGCCGCAAGAGCAGCTCGGGGACGGTCACCTCGAAATCGACGACGGTGTTGTGCCGGCGCGCGAGCATGCGCTGCAGCACGTCGGCCACGGCTGGGACGAGGCGCGACTCGGTCACCCGCACGATGATGCGGTCGAGCTGGTTGCGGTTGGTGCGCTCCTGGCGTTGCTCCTCGGATTCCTGCGGCTCCTCGCTGCTCGTCACGGTCATCGGCCGGGCCGCCTGCTCGATGTCCCGCTGCGTGAGCTGGGCCCGGTTCCGAAACCGCACCAGCACCGTGCGCACGGGCACGTACACGTCCATGTTGGCGTCGCGAATCCCGAGCCGCTGGACCGCCTGGGCCGCGACGCGCCGGTCCTCCAGCACCCCGATCACGGTGACCCACGTGTCGCCCACCTTGAGGGGCCGACCGATCGGGTCCTCGGTGGTGAAGAACCGCGTGCGGACGCCATGCCCGATGACCGCGACCGGCAGCCCGCGCTCCACCTGGAGCGGGGTGAACCTCCCGCCGGTCGCGAGGCCCAGGTTGGTCAGGCGGAAGTACGTCGTATCCACGCCGACGAGCTTGCCCGAGCGGCGGCGGCCCTCGCGCGTGAGCGTCGTGTTGAGCACGATCTCCGCGCTCGTCACCTCGACGCCGGGAATCACGCGCGCGATGGCCTGGGCATCGGCGTACGTGAGGCCCGGAGAGAACTTGGTCACCTTCTTGTCGGGCTGATCGTCGGCGGGACCCTCGTGCTGCTCGACGAGGGGCGTGATCATCACGTTGTTCGAGCCGAGCAGCCGCATCTGCTCCAGGATCTCGCGCTCGGCGCCCTTGCCGATCGCGAGCATCGCGATCACCGAGGCGACGCCGAACAGGATGCCGAGAGAGGTGAGCGACGCCCGGAGCTTGTTGTGCCGCACCGCCTCGACGGCGGTTCGCAGGCTGAAGCCGGCGCGCGCGACGAGCCGGCCGCGGAGCGCCGCGATCCGCTCGCGCAGCCCGGTCACCGGCTCGAGTCGCGGCTCGGCGGCGCCACCAGCGTGCGGCGGGCCGTGTCGCCTCCGGCTACCGGCGCAACCTCAGTGGGCGGAGCGGGCGGGAGCCGCACGAGCGTCAGCCGCTCGTGGCCCGGCGGGGGCGTGAGCAGCACGCGATCGCCCTCTTCCAGCCCGCGCTGCACGACCACCTCGTCGTCGTTCATCGCTCCCGAGGCCACCTCTTGCTTCGTGACGCGCCCCCCTCCCCCGGCCTGGCGGTACACGAACGGCACGCCGCCATCGCTGCTCACCGCCTCGAGCGGCACGTACAGCACGTTGGGGATCGTGAACGTCTCGATGACGTTCCCGGTGGTCATCCCGGGGCGGAGCGTCGTGTCCGGCTGCGCCACCGTGACGTGCACTTCGAAGACCTTGGCGTCGGCGTTCGGCCGCTGCTCGCCCACATTCGCGACACTCGCCACCGTCCCCGCGAGCCGCTTGGTCGGATCGGCGTCCAGCGAGATGACGACCGGTTGACCCACCGCCAGCTTGCGGATGTCGATCTCGTTCACGTAGACCACCGATTCCATCTGCGTGAGGTCGGGCAGCGTGGCGACCGTGGGATCCCACGGATTGACTTGCGAGCCGGTCGTGCGCTTCCGGCCGTTCCACTCCTTCACGTAGATCACCATGCCGGCCGCGGGCGCCCGGATCGTGAACGCGGCCATCACATCCTGCACCACGCGCAGGAGGTTGCGCTGGCGCTGCCGGTCGGCGCCCACCTCGCGCATCTTCGCCCGCGACTGCTCGGTCTTCGTCTCGTAGTCGGAGCGCGCCTGCTTCAGGGCGCGGTCCGCCCGCTCGTAGTCGATCTCCGCCTGTCGCCGCACGGTCGGGGCCTCGTACACCGCCTGCTCCTTGGCGAGCCGCTTCTCCTCGAGCGCCAGCTCCATCGTCCGAATGTTCTCGCGCGCGGTCGAGAGCGTGAGCGTCGAATCGAGCATCGCCTGCTCGTACTGCGCTTCCGCCTTCGTGAGCGCCAGCGTCACCTCCGCGAGCTTGTTCGCGAGCACCGACCGATCGAGCTCGGCCACCACGTCTCCCTGCCGCACCACCGTTCCTTCCGGCACGATCGACTGGATTTTCATCTGGTAGGCGCCGGCCTGCTGGGCGTTCGTGGGCCCCGTGATCTGCACGAACTGGCGGGCCCGCAGCTCACCGGACGTGGTCACCGACACGGCGAACGTGCCGCGCTTCACCCGCGCGACCAGGGCGTTGTCGGGCGCCGGCGCGCGCGCCAGAAGCCAGGCGCCGGGAACGACGAGGACGGCGATGGCGATGCCGATGACCAGGCGCCGAGACGCCCGCACCGCGGGCAGCCACGCCAGTATCGACGCCGGAATCTGAGGAAAGCGCATGGGGGCGGCCTTTCGGAGGGGAGGCCCTCGTTAGACACCATTCTGCAGGATTCCGTTCTGCGCTAGGGGGTCGCACCGGAGGGCACCCGTCGCGTGAGCGCCACGCCGGGGGGGGTGGGGGGGGGAGGGGGGGGGCCGGCGCGGGGTGCTGAGGGTCGGCATGAAGGTCGGCACTACCGGGGGTCGCTAGCTTCGTGGGGCCCGGACTACCAACAGGGAGTGAATCGGTGACGGAACCGTCCGTTGCGGCCCAGACGACCCAGCCCGACAACTGGTGGACCGTCGTGCGGGATGCCGTTCGCGGCATTCCGCACGATTACACGTCCGGGTCTCTCGGCCGAGGCATCGTGCTGCTCGCGATCCCCATGGTCCTCGAGATGGCGATGGAATCGATCTTCGCCGTCGTGGACGTGTTCTGGGTCTCTCGCCTGGGAGCTGACGCGATCGCCACGGTCGGCCTCACCGAATCGATGATGACCCTGGTGTACACGGCGGCGATGGGCCTGTCGATCGGCGTGGCGGCGACCGTGGCCCGCCGCATCGGCGAGAAGCGGCCCGACGCTGCGGCCGAAGCGGCCGTCCAGGGGATCGTGCTGGGCCTGGGGGTCGCCGCGCTGGTCGCGGTGCTGGGCATCGCCCTGGCGCCCCGTCTCCTGGCCACGATGGGGGCGTCGCCGGCGGTTATCGGCGGCGGTGCCGGTTTCACCCGCACGATGCTCGGCGGCAGCGCCACTGTGCTGCTGCTCTTCCTCATCAACGCGATCTTCCGCGGCGCCGGAGACGCCGCCATCGCGATGCGCGTTCTGTGGCTCGCCAACGCGATCAACATCGTGCTCGGCCCCTTTTTCATCTTCGGCCTCGGACCCTTCCCCGAACTCGGCGTCACCGGGGCCGCGGTTGCAACGACGATCGGCCGGGGAACCGGCGTCTTGTACCAGGTCTACCGACTCATGCGGGGCGACGGCCGCGTGGCCGTCCGACGCATCCACCTGGCCCTCCGGCCGGCGGTCATGGCCAACCTGGTGCGGTTGTCGGCGTCGGGAACATTCCAGGTCCTCGTCGGGACGGCGAGCTACGTCGGGTTGGTGCGCATCATGTCCACCTTCGGCAGCCAGGTCCTCGCGGGGTACACGATTTCGATCCGCGTCCTCATCTTCGCGCTGCTGCCTTCGTGGGGCCTCGCGAACGCCGCCGCGACAATGGTGGGGCAGTCCCTCGGCGCGGGGGACCCCGACCGAGCGGAGCGGGCCGCCTGGCTCGCGAGCCGCTACAACATGGTCGTGCTCGGCACCGTCGGGTTGGTGTTCATCCTCTTGGCGGGTCCGATTGTCGGTCTGTTCACGCACGACCCGGTGGCACTGCCCACCGGGGCCGTCGGGCTACGCACGATGAGTTTCGGTTTCGTGTTCTACGCCCTGGGGATGGCACTCACCCAGGCGTTCAACGGCGCGGGCGACACGTGGACGCCAACGTGGATCAACCTGGGATGCTTTTGGCTGTGGGAGATTCCGCTCGCCTACTTGCTCGCCCGCGTGTGGGACTTCGGCCCCCAAGGGGTGTTCATCGCCATCACGGTGGGGTATTCGACGTTGGCGCTGGTGAGCACGGTGCTCTTCAAGCGGGGACGCTGGAAACTGCGCACGGTGTAGGCTAACGGCTCGGGGCGGCGAGCCGCCGCGCCACATCGGCGCTCCACATCGCTTGCGGCCGCAGGCGCAGGCCGTGGTTCGTCTCCGCGTCATAGCGGCGCTGCTCCACTTTTTCCTCTCTTACGAGGCGCTGCGCCAGCTCGTGGAGGTCCCCGTCGGCCTTGCGGCAGGCGCCGGGGAGGTCTGCGAAGTACCGCCGCATTCTCCGCGCGTGTAGCTCAGTCAGGTCGAAGTGCGTCTGCTCGTGCGCCAGGGTACGCCGGCTCTCTGTCGTGTCGCGCAGCACGGCCTCCTTGACCCACGACTGCCTCCGGCGAAACGCGGCGACCACCCGAAACTCGAAGGCCTGGCCCAGACACTTCCAGGCGTAGAACAAGCCGTACGCCGTGACAGCGCCTTCCGTGCCGCCGGTCGCCGGCGTGCCCTGGAAGTCGTTCCACACCAGTCGTCGCGTGCTCGACCAGGGGAAGGCGTGGTCCGCGGCGAGGTCGCTGCGGAGCATCTCGTCGAGGGCCGCGGACCTCGCTGCGGGAGCGGCGGCGCGAGCGGGGGACATGCGCGTGGGCGCGCAGCCGAGGGCCACCGTCAACAGCACGCTGGCCACGATCGAAGCCTTCATGCGGCCTAAGCTGCGGCACGTCGCTGGGAGACTCAACCCCCGGGCCCTGCCGCACTCAAGCAGCCCGCCTACATTATTCCCGTATGAGGATGCCAGTGGTCGTAGCGGGCCTGACCGCGGGATGGCTGGCGGCCTGCGGCGGGGTGGGCCCCACCGGGGCGTCGCCGACGGGCCGCCCGGGAGACGTCGCGTCGGTACGCCTCTTCGATCCACGGGGCACCGAGCTGACGCTGCACACCGGCCTGGTCGACGACGAGACCCTGCGCGTCGAGGTCCGCCTCTACGCCGCCGACGGCCACCGGCTCACCGAGATCATCGGCGGGGTCGAGGCGGGATTTCAGTTCACCCCGGAGTCGCTCGCCACATCCGCACCAGTCGCCGGGCAGCCGCTCATGCGGACCGTGATTCCCACGGCGCCGAGCGGGACGAGCGGCGGCCTGACGGTCGGGCTCCACTTCCCCGCCGACAGCGCGAAGGCGTTCGGCCCCTTCCACGTCCAGGTGCAGCCGAGCGCTCACGGCGGGGTCGCGCAACTGCGGCTGTTCGACCCACGCGGCGCAGAGCTCACGCAGCACGTGCCCCTGGTGAGCGGTCAGACCCTCCGCATCGAGGTGCGCTTGTACGACTCGGCCGGCAACCGGGTCACGAACGTGGTCGGCGGGGTGGAGGTCCTGTTCCGGTTCGACCCGGACTCCCTCGCCACGGCCGTTCCCGTGGCCCAAATGCCGCTGTTCCGGGACGTCACGTCGACCGCGGCGACCGGCACAGAGGGCTCGCTCTTCGTCTCGGTGCATTTCCTCGCGGACGACGTCACCAAGACCTACGGCCCGATCCAAGTCCTCGTCCATTGAGTTGCACGCGCTCGTGGGTGATGCTCGCGGCGCTCGCCCTGCCCCTCCCCCCGGCGACGGCCTGGGCGCAGCACGAGCACGGCGAGAGCGCCAGCCCCCCCCCGGCGTCTGGAACGGCGTGGCTCCCCGGCGCCGCTCCGCAGCGCGGTTATCACACGACGCTCGGGAGCTGGGCCGTGATGGTGCACGGCAGCGTCTTCGTGCAATTCGTCCGCGCCTTCGGCACGCGCGGCGACTATCAACTGGGGAGCGTGAACTGGTTCATGGCGGACGCCCGGCGCCCCTTGGCCGCCGGCACCGTCGGTGTCCGCCTGATGGCCAGCGCCGAGGTGCTCACCGTGACGGAACGGGGCTACCCGCAGCTCCTGCAGGTTGCGGAGCCCTACCGGGGGGAAACACTGAACGATCGCATGCACCCGCACGAGCTGCTGAGCGAAGCCGCCGTCACCTACGAGCGCGGTGTGGCAGGCAACCTGCGCGCATCGCTCTACCTGGCGGCGGTGGGAGAGCCCGCCCTCGGACCAGTCGCGTACATGCACCGGCCGTCAGCAGCTGACGAGCCGGCCGCCCCGCTCGGGCATCACGCGGAGGATGGCGCGCACACCACCTTCGGGGTCGCTACGTTCGGCCTATTCACGCGACGGGCGCGATTCGAGGGATCGGTGTTCAACGGCGCGCACCCCGACGACGTGCGGACGAACCTCGACTACGCCGGAGCCCGCCTCAACTCGTACGCGGCCCGCCTGACCGTGAACCCATCGGCGCAATGGAGCGTGGCAGGCTCGGCCGGCTACATCGCCGCGAGTGGCGGCTCCCACGCGCACGGTGCGCTGCATCGCTACGGCCTCGCGTTGCTGCATTCCGCTCCGCGGGGCGGCGGTGGCGGAACATGGTCCACCGCGCTGATCTGGGGTGCGAACGTCCCGACCGATACCCGCCGGGTGCTCCACGCGCTCTTGTTGGAGAGTGATTTCGAGTTGGACCGACAGAACGTGATCTTCGGGCGCGTCGAGTATGTGCGGCGCACCGCCCAAGACCTGGCGTTGGTCGGTTCGGTGAGCCCGGAGCTCGACGTCGGCGCGGTGTCGCTCGGCTACGTCCGGGAGGTCTGGAGCGTGGGGAGGACCAGCGCCCGGCTGGGCCTCCAAGGGAAGGCGCACCTCATCCCCGAGGAGCTGCGTCTGTTTTACGGGAGCCGGACGCCTTTGGCCCTGACCGCGTACCTGCAGATCCTTCCGCCCCTGGTCATGGCCTCACTTGGCCGGTAAGGAACCGGCATACTTGACGCCCATCTTCACCCACTTCGCCAACGCCTCCGCCCGTGCCAATCCGCCAGGCTGTACGAGCACCCATCCCTTCATGGGGCGGCCCGAGAGGTCGAAGGCGCGAGTGTGCCGCTGCCGCAGCGCCCGATCCGTATCCTGAGGATCGATCCGGAGGATCATCTCGTCGCCGTGAACCCCGCAGCACATGTTGCCGTGGAGCAGGAACGCGATGCCACCGAACACCTGCTTCTCGGTGAGCCCGGCCCGCCGGCCCAGCTGTTTGCGAATCCGTGCGGCGAGCTGATCGTTGAAGGCCATCATCGGGGAATCTACACCGCGGCCGCTTGATAGAGCCCGAGGCGCAGGGGCCGCGGGGCCGCAACCGCGTCCTCCACAACGACGCGCACCCTTCGCACCGGCTTAGGCTCGAACCGGTCGAGTTTGCGGTAGCCGACTGTGGTGCCGCGGGCCAGCTGACGCCAGTCACCGTCCACGGTGCCGTGCACGGCATACCGCGCGACGAACTGTCCGTGGGCAATGTCCTCCTCGAGCCGAATCGTCCCGACGGTCACGGTCCTCCCCAGGTCCACTTCGGCGACGGCCTCGCTCCCGGTGCTCCGCCAGCGGACGGGCCGACCTGCCGCGACGTCATCCGCGAACAAGGTCGTCAGGTGCGCCCGGAGCGCCGCGAGCCGTGCGACGTCCGTCGCGTGGAGCAGACCCTCGCGCGTCGGCGGGACGTTGAGGAGGAGCTTCGAGTTGCGGCCCACCGACGTGAACCAGGTGTCGGCCAGCTGATCCACCGATTTCACGCGTCCGTCCTCGGCGGGATGATGGAACCACCCGGGGCGGATGGAAGTGTCGGTTTCCGCGGGCCGCCACACGGAGCCACGGGGATCGCCGTGTTGCAGTGCCGCGATGACGGCGTCGCCCGACGCGCCGGGAAAGGGGACGGCGGCCGGGTCGACGGTGGACCAGTTCGGATCGCCCGCGACGCCCGCCTCGTTGCCACACCAGCGGACGTCGGGGCCGGCGTCGGAGAACATGACGGCCCGCGACTGCAGCCGCCGGACGAGCCCGAAGAAGCGCGGCCAGTCGTAGACCTGCCGGCGCCCGTTGGGCCCCTCGCCGTTGGCCCCGTCGAACCACACCTCGGCGATCGGCCCGTAGCGCGTCAGCAATTCGGTGAGCTGGTCGCAGTAGAAGTCGTTGTAGCGCGGCGAGTCGCCATAGACGGCCGCGTTGCGATCCCACGGCGACAGATAGAGGCCCGCGCGCAGCCCCTCGGCGCGGCAGGCGTCGGTGAACTCACGCACCACGTCGCCGGCACCGCCGCGCCAGGGGCTGCGCGCCACGGAGTGCTGCGTCAGGTGGCTCGGCCACAAGCAGAAGCCGTCGTGGTGCTTGGCAGTCAACACCAGCGCGCGCGCGCCGCCCGCACGGGCGGCACGGACCCACTGGCGCGCGTCCAGGCCCGCCGGGTCGAACAGCGCGGGGTCCTCGCGCCCGTCTCCCCACTCGCGATCGGTGAACGTGTTGACGCCGAAATGGAGGAACAGGGCCAGCTCGTCGCGTTGCCACGCGAGCTGAGACGGCGACGGACGGGGCGTGGTCGGGGGGAGAGGGACGGACTTGGGGGGCAGCCGGACGACGCTGCCCGCGAGCGCGCTGACAGCCGCCGCCGTGAACTCACGCCGCGAGAGGCGCACGTCGGTCCTCCTCCCCCCCCCCGTTAGTTGGCTTTGAGTACGCCTTCGACGAAGGCCAGCGTCTTGGTCTCGACCCACTCGGGCGACACGGCGTCCACGCCGATCGTCCCGATGCGATCGCCGCTCGCCGTCACGGTCCCGGCTTTCGCGGGGGACGGCTTGATGCTGCGCTGCACCAGAATCCCGCGCCGTGGATCGTATTTGAACATGAGCGCCGAGGCGAGGGCAGTCTCCGGGTTGCTGGTGCGGACCCGGGGCGTGAAGGACAGGGCCACGCTGGGGTACGCGTCTTCTTTGTCGGTGTGGTCGCGCGTGGACGCGTCGTGCCCGGCATTCCGCAGCTCGACCATGAACGCGTCGAGGACGGGCCGTACGATGTTCCGCAGGCTGTCCGCACAGGCGCGTCGCTTTCGCTCGTCGGCGCTGCTCTTCGGTGCCGGCTGCGCGCGCGCCTTGGCCTCGGCATAGGTCGCAAGGAGCGAGCGCAGCTTCTTGGCGCTCTCGTCGGTCACGGGATCTGCCCGGCGCAGTTCATGGTGGGAATCATAGAATGAGCCGGCGGTCGAGCGGTAGGGTATTCTTGGCGACCCGCGCCAGCGCAGCGTATGCCCACACTGCCGCGGCCCCTACCACCAGGGTGAGGGCGACCAAGATCCAGAACGACGCATCGGCGCCTGTTTCCCAGATCGAGGGTTTCGGCATCGCCGTCGCCTGCCACTCCGACCGGCCCCCCGCGAACAGGGCGAACGCGGCGAATACGTTCCCGCCCCCATGCAGGACCACGCTCGGCAGGATCGAGTTCGTCAGGTAGGCCAGCATCCCGTACACGGCGGCGACCGCGAGGTAGAACGGCAGCAGTACGAGCGTGACTTCGGGATGGGTGAAATGCATCAAGCCGAACAGCAGGCCGGTGATCAGGATCGCGAGCACCGGCCCGTGGCGCCGCTCGATCGGGCCCTGTAGGTAGCCGCGGAACGCGGCTTCCTCGGTCACCCCGGCGACGGCCGCGCTCATGAGCACCCACAGCGCCACGGTCATGATCGGATACTGCGAGGGGTCGATGTCCTGCTGCTGCGGGAGCGTGACGAGCCGGCCCATCACGCCCTGGAACAGCAGGACGGCGACCAGGCCGAGTAGACCGGCGACCAGCGCCATCGCCCACGCGTCGTCCGAGACGGGGTTCGCGCGGCAGAGCACGCGCCGGGCCTCGGCGGTCGAGCGGGGCCACCCCGCCCCCCGGATCCACCGCCAGAAGAGCCAGAGGTACAGCGCGGTGGGCGGCACGGCCCACGGCACGGCGGACCCGTGCTTGATGTTGAGCGACACCAGGACGGCCCACGGCGTGGTGCCCGCCACGGCCACGAGGCCGCCCGTGAGGACGGCCCGCGCGATGACGGGGAGGCGGCCCCAGAGGGCGATCACACCGGTGCGGGCCGGAACCCCTTGTCGGCGGCAGCTCCGAGCCAGACGAAGAGCGCCAGCACCAACAGCTGCGTAATGGCAAACGGCGGCTCGGACTGGGTCGGTGCTGCCACGATGAGCGCCGGAAGCCTCCGGAACAGCTGCGTAACCAGGACGAACGTGTTGAAGTACGTGGCGAGAACGACGCCGGTCGCGTAAACCCGACGCCACGCCCCGGCGAAATGTTTGACGTATTGCGCGACGATCACGACCGCCAGGACCACGAGTGACAAGATCCCCACGATGTGTGACGGCATGAGAGTGACGAAGGGAAAGCCGAAACCGGTGATGCTCGTCGCGATCGTGGTCACCAGGAAAACGACGGCCCAGCGGTCGAGCAGCTTGCCGCCGGCGAGCCCTCCCGCGACGACGAGGCCCGCGACGAGGCCGACCAGGCTCAACACGGTGTGGATCAGGGCGAACATAGGGCGTCCTCGTGGGAGGGGGGGATCAGGGCAACCGGACCGCGCGGCGCCACCGCTCCGCCATAAGCCCGTGCCCCGCCGGGGTCGGATGCACGCCGTCGGCGGCCCAGTACTCGGGCGACGTGCGAGCCGCGAGCTCCGTGAACGTAGCCTGCATCGGGACGAACGTGGCATTCGCCTGCCGCGCGACGCGGGCCGCGGCGGCGCGGCGCTCGTCGAACTCCGGGAACCAACTCGCGTCCACCGCGCCGCAGCGCAGCACGAACGGCTCGATCACCACGAGCCGGACCGACGGCAACGCCTGACGCGTGGCTTGCAGGAGCGCGGCGAACCCCGTCTCGTAGTCGGCCACGGTCCCTGTGTAGCCGTTCTTCTTGTGCCAGAAGTCGTTCACGCCGATCAGCACGCTCAGCACGTCGGGCTTGAGCGCGAGGGTGTCGGCGGCCCAGCGTTCCTGGAGATCGGGCACCTTGTTCCCGCTCACGCCGCGATTGTAGAACCTCAGGCCGCTCTGGGGGTGCGCGGCGAGCTCGGCCGAGGCGACGAGCAGCGGATACCCCGTGCCCAGCGCACCGGCCACGTTGGGGTCGGCTCCCGCCCGGTTGCGTCCGCAGTCGGTGATGGAGTCGCCTTGAAACAAGACGACGGTTCCGGGGGGGGGCCGTGCGATGCGCCGCAGCGCTGCCGGCTCGGGAACCGCGGCTGCCGCCAGTGCAGCGAGGCCGCTCTTCAAGATGTCGCGTCGAGTCCAGTCGCCTGGAGGAGGGGTCATGCCTCCAGAGCCTACAGGCGATCTCGGCTCCGGGCAAGCTCGCATCCGGTTACCGGAGGGCTTCGAACGGCGTGTTCAGGATGGGATACCGCTGCCAGTCCCGAAAGTCGAAATGCCACCATTCGGTCGGGTTCACGGTGAACCCCTCGGCCTCGAGCACGCGGCGCAGCAAGGCGCGGTGCCAGCGTTGCCGCGACGTGCCGCCGGGAAAATCGGAGAGCGCGCGTACCGTCGCTTCGTCGTACGTGGACGGCATCTCGACCGGCGCGCCGGTCGCGAGGTCGTACAGCGTGAGGTCCACCGCGGCGCCCCGGTTGTGCTTCGAGCCGCGCGCCGGGTTGGCGACCAGCCAGCGCGACTCCGGGGGCGTCGCGTCCCAGAAGACTTTCGTCACATACCACGGCCGGTAGGCGTCGTGGATCAGGATGCCGTAGCCGAGCGGGCGCAGGGCGCGCGATGCCCGCACGAGCGCGCGGGCGGCGGGCCGCTGGAGGAAGGCGCGCGCCGACGAATAGAAGACGCTGCCGAGGAAGTTGTTCGTCGTCGCGTAGCGGATGTCGAGCCGGATCGTGGCATCGAGCGACGTGGGCTCCACCAGGTCCGGCGCCAAGAAGGCGCCGCTCTCGGCGGGTGGGGTCAACGAGCGATCGGCGGCGAGCAGCGCCGCGACGGGTCGGACGGGGTGGAGCCGCAGCTGCCCTCCCTCTGCGGGGCCGAGCTGCAGCCGCCGCAGCGCGACGCGTCCCACCTGGATTTCGCCGCGGCGGAAGATGATCCGGTCGGCGTCGTACGGCCCGTGATTCGTGAATGTGAACACCGACTCCGACGCCTGGGCCAGGCGGGCGCCCGGGAATGGAGGCACGAGCACGACCAACGCGCCGGCATCTTCATAGACGTACAGCGTATCACGTTCTGCCGCGTACGCGCCGATCAGGCTCCGCCAGGCAGGGGGCGGCGCCGCGGGTTTGGGCGGGAGATACTCCGGCAGTTGCAGGAGCAGCGCGAGCAGGATCACAGTTGGTCGCAACGAGAGCTTAGGGGTCCCTAACCTTCTGTGTTGCCCTCAAGGCGTCGATGCGCTCGCGCACCTTTGGGCCGTTCCTGTAGCCGAGCACAATGGCCCGTCTGAGGGCGGACTCTGCTGCGTCGAACTTCCCGGTCATAGCATAGGCGATCGCGAGGTTGGCGTGCGCCACCGGAAGTTGTCGGTCAAGTTGAATGGCCCTCTCCAGAGACGACACAGCCTTGTGTGCCTCATCCTTGAAGATGTAAAGCGCACCCAAACTAGCGTGTAGCTCGGCATAGTTTGGCGCAATTTCAAGGGCCCTGAGGTAGCAGATCTCTGCCTGCTCGTAGTCACCCTTTAACCTGTAGACGATGCCGAGATTGACCCAAGCCTCATGAAACGTGGGGTTGATCTCGAGCGCCTTCCGATGTGCCGAGACAGCTTCCTCGAAGCGGTTCAGTTCGTTGAGTGTGTTGCCGAGGATGGTGTAGACCTGCTCGAGCGGGTATCGAGAGACGCCGGCGGCTAGCGCGGTGTCCAGAGCGCCAACGGCAGCCTGGTAATCGCGCTGATGATAGAGTGCGATTCCTCGCTCCGCTGCTCGGTCACCCCTTCCCTGGTTTCCCCTGCCCTGACCGAACGCTGGCTCGCAAACTCCATGGATGGTCAGCGTGGAAACTATCGGGATCACAATGAAGTGACGAAGCGCAGGATTCATCGTGCCGTCCTGTTGGTCCCAGTTGGTGAAGGAAGGTGCATGGTTGCCCGATGCGTCACGGGATTTCCACGACGAAGCCACCCTGGTCACGATCGACACGGATACCCGTGAAGTCCGCGATCATCGCATCGGCGGCTTGTAGTTGGCGCGGTGCATGCGTGGTGGTGAGTGCCACCACTGACGCGCCGGCAGCACGTGCGGCGGCGACGCCCGCTGTGGCGTCCTCGAAGACCAGGCAGGCCGCAGGGTCAAACCCTAGACGGCTTGCTCCCAAACGATAGCCGTCCGGTGCCGGCTTTCCTGCCTTCACGTCTTCAGCGACTACGATTGCCTCAGGAAGGGGTATGCCGACAGCGCCGAGTCGCCGCTGCGCGAGACTCCGTCCGCACGACGTCACGATACCCCAACGCTCCACCGGCAAGCTCGACAGGAGCTGCTTCGCTCCCCCGACGGCGCGAAGCCCATCGACGTCGGCCAGCTCGGCTGCATCGAGCCAGGCCACCTCGTCGTCCGTCGCGAGATCGGGGACAACCGCCTCCAACGCGTCGCGGGTGCGGATGCCATGCGCGATCGGGAACAACCGGTCGGGATCCACGCGATGGCGCAGCGCCCAACGGCGCCACGTTCGCTCGACGACCGCGCGGGAATCGACCAGCACACCGTCCAGGTCGAAGAGGAACGCCTTGCAGCGGAGCTTCATCGGGTCATGATATACTCGCGGTGGCGCCACTCAAAGCCTGGAAAGCGGCACGTCGCCGAGCACGAGAGGGTACGCGAGGGCGGCCAGGACGGTGTGCGAACCCGCGAGGAGCCAGAGATTGGGCCAACGCCGGTAGAGCACCGACCAAATCAGCCCTGTAATGAACGTGAGGGCCAGAAGGGGCGCGTTTCCGACGTGGACGCACGCGAACGCTCCGGCGGCGCCGAGCACCTGAAGCGCCGGGGACGGTACGAGCACCATGAGTCCGCGATGCAACAACCCTTGGAACCCAAGTTGCTGCACCACTGCCCAAGCCGGATACAGGGCCAGCAGGACGAGGACTTCCTGCCCCCAAACTGCCCTGCCCCGCAGTACCGCCCAGGTGACCAGACCGGTTCCCGCGACGAGCGTCCAGATGCCAACAGGGATGAGGCCAGCCACGAGGTTGTCCGTGCGGAACCCCATGGCGTGGAGCGAATGCGTACGGCGTCGGACGAGGAAGATCGCGTAGATCCCGAGGGCCACGCCGACCGCCACGAAGGACCATCGCTTCGGGACGTCGAGTGCCTCGAGGGCGACGTACACGAGCGACATGCCGCCCACGACAGCGACATCGATGATGGCTACTCGCCGAGCGACGTCCAGAGCCACTTCGCTCGGCGGCCCCGCCCGCTCTGCTCGGCAAACAAACGCCGGCCCGTCGCATCGTCGAGCAACTCGTACATCCCCAAGATGCCGATGGTCCCCTGCGACGTGCGAATCGGGGCCTTCCCGGCGCGCACCCAGGTGATCGCTCCGGTGGTCCCCCGCTGACGCTCGATGATATCGAGCTTCGGCGCGCCGGACGCGAACACCGCCTCATCGTCGCTCCGATACTTCGCCGCTTGGCGCGACCAGGGGAGCTTGGTGTCGAAATCATCGCGGCCCAGCAGCTCCGCCCTCGGCATCCCCGCGTCACGCGCGAAGTGCTCATTGCACCCGGCGAACAAGAAGCGGGGGCCGAGCTTCCAGAACACCCGAACCGTGCAGGACGGATCGGATGCCTGCTCCACGTAGCCCGCCAACTCTGCCTCCAGGCTCTCCGCGTTCGCCGAGGCCCAGTGCTGCGAGCGCTGGGCCATCTCCGGATGCAGCGCGGGCCAGGAGGCCATCATGACGCGCTGGTACGCCAACAACACGGCTCGCGTTTGGTCAGCGTTTGCGCTCACGGGGTGGTGCCCCCTCTCCTGTCGGAGTCAGCCTTGAACGCCGGTCAGTGGCTCGGCTGGTTAGGGCGCGACCGTCACCCGATGCTCGACGGTGACTAACCCTGACTGGTAAAAACTCCGACCCTGCACGCGGATCGTGGCGTCGCCCGCCCTGTCGAAGATGACCGTGACCGGACGGGGATAGGCTTTGAGATAGTCCAGGCAGGTGGCGCCGCGGTTCTCGTGGTCGTATGGAGTCACGGTGGCCTCCAAGTCCTGAACGACCACGTCAGCCCCTGCCGCAGCGACGCAGCTGTTCCCGAACGTGGAAACCGTGAACGGGAGGCGCTCTCCAACCGATCCACTTGTCGGTCCTGTGATGACTTCATCAAGCGTTCCACCGGCATCGATGGTGCCGATCACCAGGTCGATAGAGCCACCGGTTGGTTCCCCACAGCCGAGGAGTAGCGAGGTTGCGGCGACGAGGACGGACCAGCGCTTGCACATCAGGACCTCCGAGAGAGTCTCCGCGTTCAAACGGGCACTCGACTCTGCCGAGTGTCCTCACCGAATGCCAAGATCAACCCGTTGCAGTCTCTGACGATGAGTTCGCGTTGCTCGTACACGCGGTCCTCGGGCCCGTCGAGAATGTCGGCGCCGCGCCGGCGCAACTCCGCCGCCAGGGCGTCCACCCCCGTCACGTGGAAGTAGACGTCATAGGCATCTTCGGCCCGGCCGGTCCGACCATCGGACTGCTCGTCGCGATTGAAGTGCAGTCGCACCTGGTCGCGCCGCACCATGCCGAAGACAGCCGGCCTCCCCTCGTCCAGGTGCACCCGCTCGCCATCCCAATAGCCGGCTATCTCAAAGCCGAGGACATCGCGGTAATACTTCGCGGTCTGGACAACGTCCCGCACCATGAATTGGGGCACGGCCTCGTCAAAGTGGACGGTGGGGGGGGCGATTGCACTCACGGGGTTTCGCCTTTCCGGCGCGCCACGCACGTCGTCAGCTTCAAGCGCTGGTTAGGCCGCGCCGGCGACGAAGTTGTCTTAGCTCCCGATGCGCCGTTCTTCACGCGCCCTCGTGAGCATGCGCTCCGCGAAATCCAGCCGCTCCTGTGTTTCTGCCAGCTCTTGTTGCAGCCGTTCCACGGTGCTTTCAAGAGCCTCGAAGCGCGCACTGTCGGGTGGCAGCGATTCTGCGCGAGCAGAGCGGCGACGAGCGATCTTGGCAGTCACCAGGGCAGTGATTGCCACCACGGGGATGAGTAGGAGAAACTCCATTCCGTCTCCTCGTATGCACCGAGCCGCGATGCGCAGCCTAACCGACCGCGCTGAAGCTGCGGCGCACTGGTGAAAGATTCATTCCCTAATCTACGTGCGCCGGCAGCTTCAAGCGCTCGTTGGACGGCCGGGCGGCCAGACGGCCGGTAAAGACGCGGGCTCGGCTTGTGCCGTCCGCCCGCTTGGTCCCCGCTTGCCCACGTCGACTTTGTTTGGTAAAGTAGTCGTGCCAGACGACGTGCCAGCGGCCGCGATGCAACGACCAAGTGCAACGGGAGGTCGTCATGAGGAAGTGGCTGAGACGCATCCGCGGCGCAATCGGGATGGGCCTGACGTGGGCAGCAGCATGGTTCGGCGCGGGCCTCATCCTCCTGCTGGTCGTCGGTGTCGGCGCCGCCGACGTCCCGTTCCCCCTCTTTTTTGGCCTGCTCGGCTTTCTTGCTGGCGTCACCTTCTCTGGCTTCCTCGGGGTTTTCGAAGGCCGTCGCGGGTTGGAACAGATGTCATTGCCGCGCTTTGCAACGTGGGGCGCGGTGGGCGGCCTGGTGCTCTCGGGGATCTTCGTCGTGGCCGCGGCCCTTGGAGGCGAGACATTGTGGGGAGAGATCCTGGTGTTGGGTCCCGCGTTCGCACTGGCCGGTGCGGCCTCCGCTGCTGGTTCGCTGGCCCTGGCCAGGAGGGCGAAGCACCGAGAATTGCCCGACCCAGCTACAGATCCGGCCGAGACGGGGCTTACCGACGACGAGCGGCGGGAACTGCTCGGAGGCGGTGACTGACATGTCCACCTGGCTCCATCCCGCAGCCTCCGAGGACCTTGCTCGTCCAGTTGTGGGCGGTTGGCCCGAGCGATGTCTAGCGGATCGCGCTTGAGCTGCGGCGCGCTGAAGAAAGAGTAGTCATTCCCTCAACGCGCGCCGCCAGCCTCAGGCGGTTGTCAGGCGGCGCGGCGTTCATGATCATGCTCCACATTGGATCAGCCACGGCGTACCGAATTGGTCGGTCAGGACTCCGAACCGATGGGCCCAAAACGTCTCTTGGAGCGGCATCTGTACGGTGCCTTTTTCGGCGAGCATTGCCCATACACGCTCAGCATCGGCGGGCGCGTCGATATGGAGCCTAAGCGAGAGGCCCTGGGGGCTTTGGTAAGTGCCCGGCGGAGCATCGGCCGCTCCGAGCGTTTGGTCGTCCAGGGAAAAGGTCGCATGCATGATCTTCTTTCCCAACTCAGGCGGGACCTGCGCAGCCATGGGCGATTGAGCATACGTCATCATCGTCACGACCGTTCCGCCCAGGCAACGCTCGTAATACTTCAGGGCTGCCTCGCATTGACCATTGAAGGACAGATACGGGGTCACTCTCACGTTTTGCTCCTCGAGGCCCAGATCAAGTCCTCGTATCCACGCCGCCTAACGGATCGCGCTTAAGCTGCGGCGCCGCTTTGACTATCCATTGAATGGTTCGTAGCGAAGAATCACGCAGCCCGACTTCAACGGTCTTGCTTCCAGCAGCTTCATTCTTGAGCTTTTCGGGGCGGCTTTGAACAGGGGATTGCCGGCGCCAAGGACTACGGGTGTGAGTCCAAGCCGGTATTCATCAATCAAGCCGTGCGGCATGAGGCTGGATGAGAGCGCGGCGCTCCCGAAGATGAAGAGATCCTTGCCGGACTGCTGCTTCAGAGCCGCAACCTCCGCCTGGGCATTGGCCTTCACCAGGCGGGTGTTGCTCCATTCTACTTGGTGGAGAGTCGTTGAGAAGACAACCTTGGGGATGCTGTTCATGAAATCGGCAACGTCGCCGGTAGCGGTAGGCCAGTAGCTGGCCATTACCTGATACGTCACTCGGCCGAATAGGAGCATGCCGGCGGATTTCAGTGTCTCTGTGGAAAGCCGCTCCAATTCCTCGCCCCAGACATAGTCGTGCCAGGCAATGTCTCCAGCCTCTGGGCCCTCGAAGAAGCCATCAATTGTCACCATGTTCCACATGATGAGCTTTCGCATCTCTACCTCTCGATCTGTCGGTAACCCAGGTCGGGGGATCGGTCAACTGAAGCGGCGCCGAACGGATCGCGCTTAAGGTGCGGCGCGCCGAAGAGGTGTCATTCAATATCCTACGCGCGCCGCCCGCTTCAAGCGCTTGTTAGGCGCCGCCTTTGCTCTCGACGGATCGGGTCGCAAAGTGGTCGGCGGCCGGACGTCGGAACAGGCCCCACAGGCACCACAGGGTGCCAGCGCCGTAGGCGAAGAACACAATTCGCCATCCCAGAGGCATGGGCCTGACTAAGGCGAGCACCGCAGCGTACAAGGCGGCGAGGCCGGTGAAAAGGAGCAACAGAATTCGGGCTGGACGCCGGCCCCGCCCCACAAGAACTCCCAGGAGCGCAATGATCACGAAACGCATAGCCGTGTTTCGCACAGACTCCGGGGTGAGCAGGACTGACACCGCACCGAATGCGGCGGCGAGGACGACCACCCCCGCCGCGAGCCGTTGGGCCGCCGAGGCCGGCGAACCCGAATTCGTTGGACTTGCCGTCACCAGACATTCTCCACGTGGTGGGGCCTAACGGATGGCGCTTAAGCTGCGGCGCCGAGCTGAAGTAGTCACAAATGCAATGCTACCACAGAAGACGGGCGCCGTCAGCTTCAAGCGCGTGTTAGGCGGCACGGGTGGCTACGCACCTCAGGTCTCGAGACCGAACTACAGGATGATCGGCACTCCACTAATGCTGAACGAAGCGAAGTGTGTTGCCGTCCGGATCGTCCACGTAGAACTCGCGCGTGCCCCAGGTCTGATCGATCGGACCCTCGTGGACGGGCGAGTCTGGATTGCCCGGCGTACGCAGACCTCGGTGCTGCAGGGTCTGCCATTCGCGGTCGAGGTCGTCGGTCTGTACGACAATCGCCTGACCGTATTCGCCATCGCCACGATGGCTCGAGAGAAAGAGCAGGTCTCCAGCGCGCGACAGGACACTAAATGACGGATCATCAAGGTTGTCGTCGCCCTCGACACGCTCGAAGCCGAGCACCTCAGTGTAGAACGCGAGCGAATTTCGCATGTTCCTGCAACGCACGGTCGGAATGATCGCCATGACCTCTGCCGCACCTTCCATTTGTGTTCGCCGTGCCTCCTAACGGACCGCGCTTAAGCTGCAGCGCGCTGAAGAAAGATTCATTCCGTAATCTACGCGCGCCGGCAGCTTCAAGCGCGTGTTAGGCAGCATGCGCTACGAATCCCGGTATTCTTCACAGAAATGGCCCTGCCCACCGCGGACGAGCAGAATCGCTGTGGCTATGGTGACAGGGCCAGAGCCAGGAAATTTGAGCGCCGACGCCGCGTTCGTTAAATTCGACCTGCTCGAACCCAGGAAGCGGCCCATGACTTCAACGATTGAGCTCATCATTCTTCTCGTGCTCGGCGCGCTCGTTAGCCTATCGGCGCTCTCCCGCCGCTTTCCCCACATCGGCTGGCTCCAGGCGTTTCACATCAAGTGGCCCCGGCTGTCAGCGTTTCACATCAAGTGGCCCCAGCTGTCAGAAGAACAACGGGCGCGCATAGAGCGGCGCCGCAACATCCGTGCGGGAATCGAATTCATTCTTCTTGGCTTGGGCATGCCGGTCATCTATGTGGGCAGTTCGGTCATGAGCTTCGGTGACCCGAGCACGGTTGGCCTTACGATCTCGGGAATCATCGGGTTCGCGTTGATCGTAATCGGCATCACCACGATCTGGAGCAACCGGCGCCGGCCGCGACCTCCGAACCGAGATCTCGAATTCTATAAACGCGTTACAGGACGCTCCTGGGATCCGCCAGGAGGAGATTGAACGGCTTGGGTTGCTGCTTAACGGATCGCGCTTAAGCTGCGGCGCGCTGAAGAAAAAGTCGTCATTCAATATCCTATGCGCGCCGCCAGCTTCAAGCGCTTGTTAGGCGCCCGGCGCTGGATGTTCGTGACTGTGCCGCGGATGGTCTCGATCCTCAAAGATGCAGGCCGCATACCCTAA
The DNA here is from genome assembly GCA_036004985.1 of Gemmatimonadales bacterium. Lineage (GTDB taxonomy): Bacteria > Gemmatimonadota > Gemmatimonadetes > Gemmatimonadales > GWC2-71-9 > 20CM-2-65-7. The sequence goes on along the minus strand of DASYQX010000103.1, from coordinate 945 downwards.
AACCTTGTCGCCGCCCTTCAGCCCACTCGGTGTTGGCTTCCATCCCCGTGCTACTCGCGCGTCCAGTAACTCACGGTCAGAAGGCCGGTGATCCCAGACGGCGACCGCCGTCACGGCGCCCAGTCACGTCGTGTCGTAAACCAGGTACCGTCCCTCGTAGGGGATGAGAACGTCGTGAGTGTACTCGTCTTGGGTGAGAATGCTTTCCACTGCGAGCGGTGGTCGAACGTTGCGCCCCCAATTGAGGGCTCGTTCGAGCGTAGTCTGTTCCGCGACCGTGTGCGCAAGCCGATCCCGCAAGGCTGGCTCCAGTTGGGCATGATCGATCAGCGGAACGTCACTCATAGGCTCTCACGCGTGGCGATTCTTGTGGGCGCCTAACGGAACGCGCTTAAGCTGCGGCGCGCTGGTGAAAGATTCATTCCTTAAGCTACGCGCGCCGCCAGCTTCAAGCGCTTGTTAGGCAGCGGCCTCCATTTCACGAAGGAGGATGTGCATTCCGGACCAGGCGACCGAGGATCTCGAACACTGGCTGAACGTCCTTGCCAACCTGGATGTTGAGGGGTTCGTTTCGCGCCCGCAACGTGTCGAACACCTCCTGTGCCGCCTCCTCAGGCGTGAGGCGACCTTGTCGGTAGTCATTCAGAATCTCGAGGTACACCTCATCATCCACGATTCGGAATCCCCCACGTCTCGCAGCCGCTGCCTAACGGATCGCGCTTGAGCTGCGGGCGCTCAGCCCGTGGGCGCCCAGGCGCCCACCCGCCTGACGCAGTCGGGCGGCGCACAAACGGAATTCTACCTTCCTTGAGCGGCGCCCGTCAGCTCCAAGCGCATGTTAGGCGGCAGCTGCCGTACCAGGGGCGGACGCCAGATGGAAGGTGCGAGAATCACAGTCACGTGAACAGAGCCGCTGCCCGTCGAGCACCTCGAAGCACGTGCGTG
>DASYQX010000102.1:0-5664 GCA_036004985.1 Gemmatimonadales bacterium | reverse complement strand
CTGGGCAGGCGTCCTGCTCCTCGCCCTGGCGCTCTACATCGTGGTAGAGTCGGCGCGTCGACTCCTGACCGGCGATCGGCCTGGAGAGAGCGTCGTGGGGATCGTGCTCATGGTGCTCTCATTGATTGTGATGCCCCTCCTTGCCCGAGCGAAGCTCTGCCTGGCAGCCAGCTTGGGGAGCCGGGCGCTCCGCGCCGACGCGCACGAAACCATCGTCTGCGCTTGGCTCTCCGCGACGACGCTTCTCGGGCTGGGCCTCAATGCGGCGCTGGGCTGGTGGTGGGCCGATCCGGTAGCTGCGTTGGCGATGCTGCCGCTGATTGTGCGCGAGGGTGTCGAGGCTTGGAGGGGGGAGGGTACCGAGGGCGAGGCTCGCTAGGTGGAGTACCGTGGTTGGCACCAGCCCACTAAGTTTGAGGACGTTTTCGCCACCGTAGCTCAGTGGTAGAGCTCTCGATTCGTAATCGAGCGGTCGTCGGTTCAAATCCGACCGGTGGCTCTCCTGACTATCGTCGCCCGCACCCGCAGCGCTGAGACCTCCTCCAGACGCCGCAGCGACGGGTCGCTCGCTGGAAAGTCGTACCGCTCCAGCGTGTAGACGGCGCTGAGGCTGACCCGCTTCCCGCGCCACTCGAGGCCCGCGCCCGTCGTGAGGGCGACGTCGGGCCGCGCCACCCCACTGACCGACACCACGGGCATCCACTGGGCGCGCACGATGCCTTGGAGGCCCCCGATGGCCAGGGGGAGGCGCCCCTCCGCACCCAACCGCAGCGTCGTCCAGCGCTGCCGGGCCAGCGGCGTGGAGTACGTGCGGACGCTCACGCCGCTTTGCAGGGTGACCCAGGGACGCACGTGCATCCCCCCCAGGAGTTGGACCTCGGCGACGTCTCGGTCCTCGCCGGCAGGCGAATCGGCGACGAGGTGGCCGCCCATCGCTTCACCCCACGCTTCGAACCGCTCCCCGACCACGACACCCAGCGCGCCGCCCAATAGCGTGCCGGATGAGGGCTCCAGCAGCCCCGCCAGGCGGATGCGGTGCTCGAGGCGCCCGATCTCCGCGCGACCGTGGAGTGAGATCTGAGCGGCCGCGACGCCCGGGGCCAGGGCCACGCCGACGGCGGCGAGGGCCGCGGCGTAAAGCCGACGCACATCGCTCACGGGCCGACTCCTGCCGCGGGAGCAACGACCACACGCGTCTCGGCCAGCCGCGCACGGTTACGCTCGAGAATCGCAGCGTTCGCGGCGGCGCGCGCTGCCCGGTTCTGCGCGTTGGCGGCGATATTGCCGGGAATCTCGCGGTGGCGCCGCCGGTACACGAAGCCGGCCAGGCCCGCCAGCGAGGCGGCGCCGGCTATGCCGCCGGCGAGCCTCCGCCCACCGCCGTGCAGCTCCCCGTTCGCGAGCACCCTCGGCATCAGGAGCACCCCGGCCGCGAGGCCGAACCCGCGCAGCAGCTCCTGTCGCTCCCTACCGGCGGGATGCTGCTCCGCCAGCAACTCATCGGGACGCAGGGCGGGCAGCGTGTCCTCCAGCGGCGCGTGTTCGTGCGCCACGCTGAAATAGAGGCGGACCGAATCCGCCCGCTGGTTCAGCTGGCTTTGCCCAGCGACGAACAGCTCGTATCGCCCGGGCGGCGCCAGCCGGCCGTCGGCCAGCAGGCCGTCCCATTGCAGCTCCCGGGGGCCGTCGTTGTCGCCGGCGTACAGCGGCAACCCCGACGGCGTTCCGGCGGATCGGAGTTCCACGCGCAAGGCGGCGGTGTGGGTGGACAGCACCGTGAAGCTCAGCCGCTCCGTCCGTGGATCGATGGTGTCGACGGCGACCGCTCGGCCGCCCAGGGCAAAGGTGAGGCGCCGCGCCTGGGCGAAAGCCTGGCGCTCCCTGGGAGTGAAGGTCTGGGGCTCGAGGTCGACGAGCGGATCGCGCTCGATGGCGGCGCGGAAGTACAGGATCCCGGAATCGGCCTGCCCGCGCACCACCAGCGCCGCGCCGAGGTACTTGTAGGCCAGCACGCGCTGCTCGTGCGTCACGATGAACGGGGAGTTCGGCGACACGATCTGGCGCAGGATCGTGATTTCGCGCTCGACATCGAGCGCCGCGTGATGCTGAGCCGCGCGATCGAGCAGCTCCCCCGTCGTTCCCTGGGCCGCGGCGGCGTATGGCGCTGCCAGCAGCAGCGCGAGCAGTACCGCGCGGGTCATGGCAGGCTCCGCAGGGCGATGAGGCCGAGGCGCGTGGTGCCGCCCGCCTCGACCCGGAACGTGGTGTCGAGCGGAACGGAGCCGGGGGCCCGGACGCGGAGACGCCTCGTCCCGGCCGGCACGTCGAGGTCGAACACCGTCCCGACTCCCACTTCGCGACCGTCGATGAAGATCACGGCGTCGGGCGGCTCCGTGCGCAGCCGCACGAGGCCTCGACCACGCTCTGCCACGGGGGCCCGCGGAGCGGGCGGTCGAGCAGCTGGCTCGCCGGCCGACGTGGCGGCGTGCGCGACCACCACCGGGGTACTGTCCGCGCGTGCCTCCGCGTCGCCGCGGGCCGGACCGCGGGACGCGCCCGAGCGGCTCGTGCTGAACCCCCACCATGCCGCCGAGACCGTCAGCACGACCGCCACCCCGATCCCAACCCGCAGCAGCGCCGCGCGGCCCCGCCTGATGCCGGCCTGCGACCCGTGCCCTTCCGCGCCCGATGCGCGCGTATCGGGCAGGGGTGGAAGGGTGCCGGTCCGTACGATGGGCACCCGGTACCCCCGCGCCAGCCGGCGCAGGGTGTCCTTGGCGAGCCGCTGCTCTTCTTCGTGGAAGGGGAGCGCTTCCAGCGCGGCGACCAGCTCGAACGTGGACGTGAAGCGGTGGGCAGGGTCCTTCGCCACCAGGCGGTAAATGAGCTCGGCCAGGGACTCGGGGATCCCCTCGCGCACGCTATGAATGTCGGGCGGCGCAGTGAAGTAATGGTGTTGCACGACGGCCAAGACCGAGCTGGCCTCGAAGGGGGCGGCGCCGGCCAGCATCTGAAACCCGACGATGCCGAGCGAGTATTGATCGCCCTGGGGTCCGACGGGCGCCCCGGCGCACTGCTCGGGACTCATGAACTGCGGGGTCCCCACCACGGCACCGGTCGGCGTCACCTTGACGTCCTCGGCCGCTCGCGCGAGGCCGAAGTCGGAGACGTAGACGCGCCCTTCCTGGTCGATGAGGATGTTGGAGCTTTTGATGTCCCGGTGGACGGTGCCGCGGTCGTGCGCGTAGGCAAGCGCGCTGGCGGCGGCACGCAGCACCGCGACCACGACGGGGAGCGGGAGCGCGCCCTGGGCCTCGACGATCGCGTCGAGCGGGCGTCCCTCGATGAACTTCATGACGATGTAGTGGATGCCGCCGCCTTGGCCCACCCGGTAGATCGGTACGATGTTGGGGTGATCGAGGTTGGCGGCCATCCGCGCCTCGCGGCGCAGGCGGTCGGCTACGGCGCCGCCGGCCGACACCGAGGGCAGCATCACCTTGAGGGCCACTGGACGGCGCAACGAGACGTCGATCGCCTTGAAGACCGCCGCCATCCCGCCGCGACCGAACTCTCGTTCCACTTCGTACTCGCCGGCGAGCACCTGACGGACCTGCGCCAGCAGCGGGTCCTGTGCTTCCGGGGTGAAGACGAGCGTCGCGGAGGTGGGGTCCGCGATGTCCGCCCCGCAGCTGCCGCAGAAGCGCAGGCCTGCGAGGACTTCCGCGCCGCAGCCGAGGCACTTCATCAGGTGCCCGACGCGGTGAAGGTGACAGTATTGATGCCGGGCGCCGTGGCCGTGACGGTGTTCTGCCCCGCGGTGCCGCCGAGGGTCAGCGTCGCCTCGGCAAGCCCGCTCGCGTTGGTGGTCACCTTCAGGGTGCCGGTCCCCCCCATGGTGCCGCCGCCGGCGGTGACCTTGAACGTGACGCTGATCCCCGCGACCGGTCGGCCCGCGGCGTCGACCACCCGCACCGTGAACGCCTTGAGGAGCGGCGTGCCGGCCAACCCGGTCTGACCGTCTCCGCGGACGGGGCGCACGACGGTCGCCGGCGCGCCGGCGTCGTGCGGCGTGACATTCCAGCCGCTCGTATTCACGAGCCCGACCACGCTGTCCCCGGTCGCGGCGATGTCGGCGGAGCCCCGGGGTCCGCGCGGATCGCCCCACCAGGTCTCCGAGAGGCTGACGCTGGTCCCGTCTTCGTTCACGACACCGGCAATTTCGTTGTCGAAGACATCGTTCGCGCGCGCACTGAAATTCTTGGCGGGGCCGAGGCGGAGACCCCGGATGTTGCCGGAGACGAAGTTGCTGTCGATCCGTACGGTCCCGTTGTCAGCCTGGACACGGAGGCCCGCGTTGAATCGGTGGTCCGTGACCCTGTTCTGGGAGATGGTGACCGATTGCGCCACGACCTCCAACGCGGCGAGGGCCGTGCTCGTGTCCGTCGGTGCGGGACTGAATCCGGCCCCGGAGACGGTACTCCCCTGGAGGGTGAAGGTGTTCCCGTTGAAGCTCACCGCGCCCCGGCCCTTCGTGAACGTGGACTGCTGGACCAGCAGGTAGCCGTTGGTGACCGCGAGGGCATGGGCCGCCCCGACCGTGCAGCTCTCGAACCAGCTACTCGTCACGCTGATGTAGAGCGCCTGCGACGCGGTGAGACACCGGTCCCGGAGGGCATGGCTCAGCGTGTCGTCCTGGAGAACGAGGACGTCGCTCTCAGTCCCGAGGATGGCGGTGAGCGTGCTATCGAAGCGGGAGCCCTGAATGTAGAGGTAGGAGCGCTCCGACCGGATGCCGGCGCGGGTGCCCACGAACCCGTTCGCGAAGGTCTGGGCGCCGATGTAGGGAGACGACGGGTTACGCACGTCGACGAAGCGGATGCCGTTGAGCGGCTCCTGATCCGCGCGGGCGGCATCGCGGAAGCTGTTCCCGGTCACGATGATCTGCAACGAGGATCGGATTTCGAGCCCCGACCACTCGAACAGCGTGCCGCCGGAGAACACTTCGCCGTTCAATCCCAGCGGCCGCGTGTCGAACAGATTGCCCTGGACCGTCGTCCCGTTGCTCGAGCGGACGAGCATGAGTTGCTGGCGGCCGGCCAGGTCGTTCAGCGCCAAGGTCGCGCTGGGGCTCGACTCCACGAGGACCTGGGGTCCCTGGGTGCCGCGCACCGTCGTGTGGCGGACCGTGTTGCCGCTGCCTCGGAGGATGCGGATGCCGGCGCCGGGCTCGCTTCCCGGGACCGAGTCCACCGTCTGCACGGTCACGCTGTCCACGAGGACGCCGCTCGCATCCCGCACCCGGATCCCGAAGCCACGCACGGAGCGAATGTTGCTGCCGGTGATGCTGGCCGCGGACGAGGTGGAGCTGTCGAGTGCGATCCCCTCGCCGATGCGGCCGGCTGCCGTGCCCGGCGGGTTCAGGTAGAAGCCGCTGACCCGCAGGTCGGCGCGTCGCGCATCGATCGCCGGACCGGCCGCGGTGTGCCGCATGGCCAGGTTCTTGACGACCACCGTCGCGGCGGTGTAGGCGGTGATCCCGGCGGCGCCCGTGTCGTGGGACAGGAGCGGCAAGAGGAGCGGGTCCCGCGGCACGCTCGCAGCGAACGCGGAATCGTCGCCGAGCAGCGTGACGCGCCGGGTGAGCGCCACCGTTTCCGCGTACGG
>DASYQX010000101.1:0-127084 GCA_036004985.1 Gemmatimonadales bacterium | reverse complement strand
AACCGTCGGGGTTCAGGATTTCACAGATGACGCCCGCCGGATACAGGCCGGCGAGACGCGCCAGGTCGACGCTCGCCTCGGTCTGCCCGACGCGCTGCAACACGCCGCCCGGCCGCGCTCGCAGCGGGAAGACGTGGCCCGGCCGGCGCAGGTCCGCCGGGACGGTGGCCGGGTCGATAGCCACGCGGATCGTGGCGGCGCGGTCGGCCGCCGAGATGCCCGTCGTCACGCCAAAGCGGGTGGCGGCGTCGACGCTGATCGTGAACGCCGTCTCGTGCGCCTCCGAGTTGTGCTCCGTCATCTGCGGCAGGCCCAGCGCCTGGCAGCGCTCCGGCATGAGCGGCATGCAGATGAGGCCCCGGGCGTGCGTGGCCATGAAATTGATCATCTCGGGGGTGACCTTCTCGGCCGCGCCGACCAGGTCGCCCTCGTTTTCGCGGCGCTCGTCATCGGCCACGATGACCAGCTTGCCCGCGCGGATGTCCGCGATCGCCTGTTCTACGATTTCGAACGACATAGCTCCTTCACGTACTTCCCCAGGACGTCCGCCTCGACGTGGACGCGGTCGCCGGCGGCGAGCCGCTCCAGCGTCGTGTGCGCCCGCGTGAACGGCACGAGCGCGATTTGCACCACCCCCGGCGACGGGAGCGCGTTCACCGTGAGGCTCACCCCGTCCAGCGCGATCGCGCCGTGGAGGATCGTCACGTCGGCCACCTCGCGCGGCACGCGCACATCGAGCAGCCGGGTGTCGCCCTGCTCCGCCGCCCGCTCGACCGTCGCGACGCCGTCCACGTGTCCCTGTACGAAGTGCCCGCCGAGACGGTCGCCGACGCGCAGGGCGCGCTCGAGGTTCACCGGCCGGCCGGCGGCGTACTCACCCAGCAGCGTCCGGCCGAGCGTGCTTCCGACAGCGTGGACGGTGAAGCCACCTTTGACCACCTGCTCGACGGTGAGGCAGGCGCCGTTGACGGCGATGCTCTCGCCTTTTCGCACGCCCTTGTACGACGCCTTGATGCGCAACTCCACGCCGTTATTCACGGCGACGGACGCCACGCGCCCCACCGCGTCTACGATTCCGGTAAACATAGCCGGCGGTCCAATACCAGTAATGTATCAGCGCCCAACGCACGGCGCTCCACGGGGATCCAGCGCGGGGCCTCGGCAAGCGGGAACTCGGGTACGCCGGGAAAGGCCGGGACCGCGCCCTCGCCGAGCCACACGGGGGCCTGCACCCAGTAGAGCCGGTCCACCAGGCCCTCGGTGAGCAACTTGGCGGAGAGCGCTCCGCCCCCTTCACACAACAACGATTGGATCCCGGCGAGCCGCAGCTGCGCGAGCCCCTGCGCGAGGGTCTCCGGGCGGAAGACGCGGACACCGTTCCCCTCGAGCACCGAGACGTTCGCCGCGGGCGCCTCGGGAGACGCGACGACCCAGGTGGGAACCTCGCGGGCCGTGTGCACGAGCTGCACGCCGAGGTTCAGCATCGCCCGGCGGTCGAAAACGACGCGCACCGGCGGCGTCCGGGGGGTGACCGCGCCGCGCACGGTGAGCTGCGGATCGTCTTTGAGCGCCGTGGTGCCCCCGACGCCGATCGCCTGGAATCCCGCCCGGAGCCAGTGCACGTAGTCGCGCGCCTCGAGCCCCGAGATCCACTGCGAGCGGCCGCGCGCGTCGGCGATGCGGCCGTCGATGGACGTCGCCAGCTTCAAGGCGACGAACGGCCGCTCAGTTTGGAGCCGGGTTGCGAGGAACGGCGCGTTCGTGGCCGCGGCTTCCTCGGCGAGGCAGCCCACGGCGACCTCGACGCCAGCCCGTTTCAGGACGTCGAGGCCGCCCCGCGCGTCGAGATCGGGGTCGCGCACGGCGGCGACGACGCGCCGAATGCCCGCGGCGCGGATCGCGTCGGTACACGGCGGGGTCTTGCCCTGGTGCGCGCACGGCTCGAGGGTCACGACGAGCGTGGCGCCGCGCGCCCGCTCGCCCGCCGCGCGCAACGCATTCACCTCGGCGTGCGGGCCGCCGAACTCGGCGTGCCACCCCTCGCCCACGACGGCGTCGCCCGCGAGCACGACCGCGCCGACCAGGGGATTCGGCGCGACGCGCCCCCAACCCCGCCAGGCGAGGTCGAGGGCGCGCCGCATCGCTTCCCGCTCGGACGGCCGCTCAGAAGTTGAGACGAAGGCCCGCGCCCCAGAAGACATGACCCGCCTTGGGATCGAAGTCCCGAAAGGTGGTGGAAAAGCTCTGATCCGTCCCCGTCTGATAACCGAGCTCGCCGACCAGCTTCACGAGGCCCGTCGTCAGGCCGGCGTTCAGGAACAACACCTGACGCGTGTTCTTGAGATCGAGCACCACCGTCCGCGGCCCGCCGACGTCCTGATAATGGATGGTGGCCGCCGACGTGTAATGGTCGATGCCCAGCCCCGCCGCCACGTCGGCGAACAGGATGCGCATCCCGGCCACGGCACGCCAGTTGGTCGCATCGAAGTCGGTCGAGAAGTCGGCCGGGTCGCTCGTGGGGGCGCTGACGTCGCCGAACTGCACCCGCGGCACGTGCCGTTTCATGACACTCACCGACACCGCAGGAACGGGGAACGACCCGTTCAGGATGCCGATCCGCGCGCCGTAGCCGATCCCCAACGCGACGTCGCCGATCTTCGGCGCGTCGGCGTCCACCGACATGCCACGCACCCGGCTCGCGGGCAGCAGCACGGCGCTGCCGAGCGCGTCGATCGACACCAGCCCGCCTCCCGTTCCCCGGTAGAGGCCCACGGCGGCCTCGATCACCGGCGCGGGAAAATACCCGTCGAAGCTCGAGGGCACCGGGTTCCGGGCGGCGCTGTCGGGATTGGGGAGCGAGGCTTTGATCGCGTTGAAGCGCAGCGAGGCGGAGAGATGCCCGAACCCTCCGAGGGTGGACCCCGTGCCGAGCAGCGGATTGCCGCCGCTGACGATCATCCCGGCGAGCGGGTGGAACGCCCGGGTCGCATCCACCATCGTGTTGCAGGCCGCCTCCCGCTGGGGGTCGATGTTCTGGCACTGCGGCTCCTGGGCGGCCAGCGGCAGCGCGAGCGCGGTCAGCAGCGCCAGTGACGTGATGTATGAATGCATGCGTACTCCCTATCGCTCGTCGAAGCGCACGCCGGTCTTCCCGGCGCGGATTTCGCCGATGATCCAGGTCGGGACTTTCGCGCGCTGGGCGGCCTCTACCACGGCCTCCACGTCGTCGCGCGCGGTCACGGCGATCATCCCGACGCCGAGGTTGAACACGCGCCGCATCTCGCCGTGCGACACCTTGCCGGCGCGCATCAGGACCCGGAACAGAGGTGGCCACGGCCAGCTCCCCGCGTCCACCAACGCTTCGCACCCTTCCGGCAGCACGCGCACCAGGTTGCCGGGGATCCCGCCGCCCGTGATGTGGGCGAGGGCGTGCAGCCGACGAAGGACGGGCGAGACGGCGGGTGCGTAGCTGCGATGCACGTCGAGCAACACCTGCGCCACGGTGCGATTCGTGTCCGGAAACCGCTCGTGCAGCGTGAGCTTGAGCTGCTCGGTCACGATGCGTCGCGCCAAGGTATACCCGTTGGTGTGCAGTCCGTTCGACGCGTAGCCGAGCAGCACGTCGCCGGGCCGCACCTGGTCGCCGTGCAGCGCGTCGGACTCTTCGACGACGCCCACGATCGTCCCCGCGAGGTCGTAGTGTCCCGCCTGGTAGAGGTCGGGCAGCTGCGCCGTTTCGCCGCCGGCGAGCGTCATCTCGTGGGCACGGCAGCCGCGCGCGATCCCGGACACGATGGCGGCGGCAACCTCGGGAACGAGGTGGCCGGTCGCGATGTAGTCGAGGAACGCGAGCGGCGTCGCGCCGTGCACGAGGATGTCGTTCACCGAGTGGTTGACGAGATCCTCGCCGACCGTGTCGTGAACGCCCGCGGCGGCCGCGACGAGCACCTTGGTCCCGACGCCGTCGGTGGACATGACCAGGACCGGCTTGGTGTACCCCGGAGGCACGCGGACCATGCCGCCGAAGGCGCCGATCCGGCCCAGGGCCAGCGGCGTGCGGGCCCCGCGCACCAGGTCGCCAATGCGCCGCTTGGCCTCTTCCGCGGCGTCGAGCCGGACGCCGGCCGCCGCGTAGCGATCGGTCACGCGCCTTCCCCGTCGAGATCGAAATGGACCAGATCGCGGAAGGCGCGCACGCGGGCCTCGACCTCCGCGAGGGTCACCCGCTCGAACCGCTGCACGCCGAACGCCTCGACGGCGAACGAGCCCATGGCGGAGCCGTAGACCATGGCGCGCCGCAGGTTGTCGAACGAGACGCCGCCGCTCTTCGCGACGTGCGCCATGAAGCCGCCCGCGAATGCGTCCCCCGCCCCCGTCGGGTCGAACACCTCTTGCAGCGGATACGCCGGCACCTTGAACGTCGTGTCGGGGTCCACGAGCAACGCGCCGTGCTCCCCTTGCTTGATGACCGTCATCTTGGGGCCGCGGCCCAGGATCCAGCGGGCGGCGCGGTAAATGTTCCAGTCGCCCGACAGCTCGCGCGCCTCCGAATCGTTGACCATCAGGATGTCGATGTGCCGCAGCAGCTCGAGCAACACGTCGCGCTTGGAGTGGATCCAGTAATTCATCGTGTCGCAAGCGACGAGCTTCGGCTGCTTCACCTGGTCGAGCACGCCGAGCTGCAACTCGGGGTCGATGTTGCCGAGAAAGACGTAGCGCGCGTCGCGGAACTTGTCGGGGATGCGGGGCCGGAAGTCGGCGAACACACCGAGCCGGGTCTCGAGCGTCTCCCGACTCGCGAGGTCGTAGGAATAGCGCGCCTTCCAGCGGAACGACTCGCCCGGTTGGCGCTCGACGCCGGCGAGGTCCACGCCGCGCGCGGCCAGGGCCTTGAGGTGCGCTTCGGGAAAGTCGCTGCCCACCACGCCCACGACCTGCACCGGATGGAGCACGGCGCCCGCCATCGCGAAGAAGACCGCGGCCCCGCCGAGGGTATCCGCGGTCTCGCCGAACGGCGTAATCACCGAATCCAACGCGATCGAGCCCACGACGAGCAGACCCACGCTCACATCCGTTCCGGGGCGCTGATCCCCAACAGGGTGAGCCCGTTCGCCAGCACCTGACGGACGGCGCGCGCCAGGGCCAGCCGGGCCGCCTCCTCCGGCTCGCCCAGCACGCGGTACTTGTGATACCACGCGTGCGCGATCCGGGCCAGCCCCTCGAGATAGCCCGTGACGCGGTGCGGCTCGAGCGCGGCCGCGGCGCCCGCCACGAGGCCCTCGAAGTCGGCGAGCTCCTTGAGCACGTCGAGCTCTTCAGGCTCGTCCAGCAGCGCGAGGTCCACCCCATCCGGCGTGACGGTCTCCGGCGCCCGGGCCGCGACCCGGAAGATCCCGCTCATGCGCGCGTGCGCCATCTGGACGTAGAAGACCGGGTTTTCCTCCGTCTGGCTCTTGGCCAGGTCCACGTCGAACACGAAATGGGAGTCGCTGCGGCGCATCAGGAAGAAGTAGCGTACGGCGTCGCGGCCGACCTCCTCCACGAGCTCGCGCACGGTCATGTAGGTCCCCGCGCGCTTGGAGATCTTCACCTCCTCACCGCCCTTCATCACGGTCACCATCTGGTGCAGCACGTACTCCGGGTAGCCCTCCGGAATCCCCATCTCGAGCGCCTGCAGGCCGATGCGCACGCGGCGCACCGTGCCATGATGGTCGGCGCCCTGGACGTTGATCGCGCGCGTGAAGCCCCGCTCCCACTTGGTGACGTGGTAGGCGACGTCGGGCACGAAGTAGGTGTAGTCCCCACCCTTCTCCGCGCTCTTGCGCATCACGCGATCCTTGTCGTCGCCGAAGTCGGTAGTCCGCAGCCAGCGCGCGCCGTCCTTCTCGTACGTATGGCCGGCGGCCACGAGGCGGCGCTCCGTCGCCTCGACCTTGCCCGCCCCGTACAACGACGACTCGAGCGTGTACACGTCGAACTTCACCCCGAACGCCTGGAGGTCCCGGTCCTGCTCCTTGCGAAGCTCCTGCACGGCGAAACGCCGCACGGCGTCGAGATCGGCGCCCTCCGGATCACCGGCGTGCTCGGCGATGTAGCGCTCGGCGAGCTCGCGGATGTACTCGCCGTGATAGCCGCCCTCGGGGATCTCCACGGTGCGGCCGCGCAGCTGCTCGATCCGCGCCTGCACGCTGCGCGCCAGGTTCATGATCTGGGCGCCCGCGTCGTTGTAGTAGAACTCGCGCGTCACCCGCCAGCCGGTCCACTCGAGCAACGAGGCGATCGCGTCACCCAGCGCCGCTTGGCGGCCGTGGCCCACGTGCAATGGACCGGTGGGATTGGCCGAGACAAACTCGACGTTGACAGGGCGACCTTGCCCCACGTCGCTGCGGCCGTAGGCCGGGCCCGCCGCGAGGATCGCCGGGAGGACCGCGACCAGCTGCGCGTCGGCGAGGAAGAAGTTGATGAACCCCGGACCGGCGATCTCGACTTTGCGCACCAACCCGGCCGGCAGCTCGAGCGCAGCCACGAGCCGCTCGGCCACGACTCGCGGCTTCGCCTCGAGCGTCTTGGCCAGCGCTAGCGCCAGGTTCGTGGCGAGGTCGCCGTGCGCCGCGTCACGGGGACGCTCGAGCGCCACGTCCGTGTCGGTGAGGGGGGGCGCACCCAGCTTCACCGCCGCCTGCGCGAGCGCCGCGCGAAGAGCCTCGTCCGCCTTCACTTGTCGGAGCGGGAATCTTTCTTGGACGGCTTGGCCTCGGCCGGCTTGGTCTCGCCCTCGGTCTTCTTCTCGGGCTTGTCGGCCTTGTCGGCCTTGTCGGCTTTGTCAGCTTTGTCGGCTTTGTCGCCGGCGCGCTTGTAGTCCGTAGCGTAGAAGCCCGAGCCCTTGAAGACGAGCCCGGCGCCTCCCGAGATCAGCCGCTGCCCGCGCTTACCGCAGGTCGGACAGGTCGCGTGGCGGTTGCTCGTGATGCGCGGGAAGAACTTGTCGAACACGTGCCCCGCAGGGCATTTGAACTCGTAGGTCGGCATCGCACAACAACTTAGCCGGGCTGGAGAGGCAGGTCAATCCTATCCACCGTCGAGCTTCGCCGTCAGCGCCGCCGGCCCCGCGCGGCACGCACGCCACGCCGGAATGAGCCCGCCGCCGAGGGCCGCCGCCAGCAGGATGAGCGCTACGCGCGGCACGAGCCGCAAGTCGACATCGGGGAGCCCCGCGAACGCAGACGCCAGCGGGAGGGACAGGAGCTCGCCGACCCACACGCCCACCGCGACACCGAGCACGCCGATGCCGACGGCTCGCGACATCACGAGGCGGAAGATGTCGCGGCGTCGAGCCCCGACGGCGCGGCGAACGGCCAGTTCGGGCATCATCGCCGTGACCCAGAGATGAAGCACGGCAACCGTGCCGAGAACCGCCATCCCGAGAACCAGCCATCCCGTCAGCGACACAAGCCGGGCAAACCAGCGTGTCGGCGCGGCGATCGCGGCGCGCCACTCGCTCTCCGGCTGCGCGCGCCGAACCTGCCCAACGGCGCCGACGGACGCGCGCAGCACGGTCCGGTCGTACCCTCGCCCGACGATCGGACGGACGAGTAGCTCCACGCTCCGCGGGGGTAGCTGCAGCGCGCTCGCATACACCGCGTACCGAGGCAGGAGCCCACCGCCCACAGCCTCCGGCGTCCGGTCCTCGACGACGCCGACGACTCGAAACCAGGGACCCGAGCCCTGCCCAAGCTGGAGCTGCCGCCCCACCGCCATCCCCCCCTCGAAGTGCTCCGCAGCGAGGGTGCGACTCACGAGCGCCACGCGCTCCGACCGCCAGCCGTCGTGGGAAGCAATGTCGCGGCCGCCGAGCACCGGAACGTCCATCGCCCGAAACGTATCGGGGCTCACCACATTGACGATCGCCGAGACCGCCCGGAGCGGCGTCGCGATCCCTCCCTGCGAGCAACGGCCACAGTCGGTGACGACGACATCAATCGAGCCCAGACCCATCAGCGCTCCTGGACTGCTGAGACTCACGATTTCGTAGGTTCCGGTGCGACGGAGTTGGTCGAGCAGCACTGCGTAACGCGTCGCGCGTTCGGAGGGGTTCGCGGAGCTATCCACCTCGAGGATCTCCCCACCTCGGAGCGTAGGTTGGCGCGCACCGGCCAGCACGTCGTGGGCATGCCGGCCCAGCTGCCCGGCGGCGAGGAGCACCGCACAGGACAGGCCGAGTTGCACTGTTGCGGCCGCGAAGCCGGGGGGCACCGTACTGGGCGTCGTCGCGGGACGCGCGCGACGAATCGTGGCTATCGGCACAAGCATACCGAACAGGATCAGGACACCCACGCCGACCAGTGCGAGCGCCGGTCCCACGAGCGCCAGGGGTCCTATCGCCCCGGGCCAGGTCGACGCCGCCCACTGAAGAATGAAGAAACCAGCCGTGCCGCCTACTGTCAGCGCGACTGCGGCGACCCCCGCACCCTCGATGAATCCACTGACCACCATCTGTCCGCGTGTGGCGCCAACGGCTCGGCGCACGACCACCTCGGATTGGCGGCTCCGCCCGCGAAGCACTGACAGGGCGAGAATGGTCACCACCGATACGGCGAGCGCGGCGATTGTCAGCATGACGAGGATCCCACTCAACACGGCGATGCCGTGTCGTTGCACCGCGGCGGGACTCGACGCGAGCCCCGACAGTGGAATGCCGAGATCGCCGCCGGGAAGCACGTCGAGGTCGAGATGGCCCGCGCCCGGGCCCCCAAGCGCCAGCGCGGGCACGACCCCGGCAATGCCCGTAGCCGCGGCCGCGACGATCAAGAGCGTCGAAGGCGCGTACGCCCGCAGCGCCCACAGGGCTGTCGTGGCAGACGTTCGCAGGAGTCGTGTCACTCGAACCTCCCAGTCACACCCACTTAGCGCCGTGCAGCGGGAAGGTCAATCGTGACCTTCATGAACCACCACGGCCTGTCGCGCGTGCGGAACATCCCCTCCTGAGCCGTCGGGAACTGGAGGAACTTGTTCAGCCCGCCCACGCGGAGGTCCGCGTTCGGGCCCGCATCGAACCCGATGCTGGCCTCGTAGGCGACGTCATCGAGCGTTCCGGTGATTGTCTCGACATCGGCGTCCAGGAACCAGCTGCGGAGGTACGCCCTCCCTTGCGCTCGCGCGGCGACCACGTCGTGTCGCCCCCGATGCTGTTGATAGAGCTGGAAGGTGTGCAGGGGTTTGTCGAGCGCCGTCAGGCTCACAAAGTAGAAGTAGATGGCCGCCCCGTTGGTTTCGTTGCGGAAGAAGTCGCGATCGTAATGCCGGTACTCCACGTTCACGGCCAGCCGGTGGCGCGCATCCCCGAACTGCCGCCGAACGCCTGCTAACGCCCCCCAGCGTCGGGCATCCACGTTCCGCCCAATCTCCGCGTATGCCTCACCCACGATCGGCACGGCCAGTCGGGCGTCGGCCGAAACGATGCGGGAGCCGACGTAGCTGGGAACGTCCGGACTGTCGTCGAGCAGGCGAAGGGCAACGCGGGAGTCGTACTCGAGGCTCAGCGCGTACAGATCGTCCGGCCCGGCCCATCCGAATCCGATGAGGCGTCCTTCGAGGGCCCAGCGCCCGGAGCTCGCGACGACCGCGGCGCCCTGGCTCTCGAAGTTGTCCAGCGCCAACCCCTGCCCGTGTCGCACCCGCCACAGGTCGCCGGCGAGCAGCGTGAGCGAATCGCCCGAGCTGCGGCGCAGCGTGGCCCGCACCGCCAGCCGCACGCTCGTGATGTTCGCCTGATACGGCTGCGAGAAGCTCCAAGCTTCCGACAGCAGCCGCAACGGGACTTCGATATTCGCGCCGACGCGTGCGCTCACCATGACGTGCAACAGGCCCGACGCATGATAGAACGGATCGACGGGCTCGGTCACCTGGCTCATCACGAAGCCGGAGGCCGTGTACGAGAACGTCGCGGGAACGGTATCCGACCGGCCCGCTGACGGCGCGGACTGCGCGCCCAGCGGCTCCAGCGCGCCGCACGTTGCCAGCAGCAGCACGACGAACGGGCGCCTGCTCACTCGCGCTTCACGTAGAAGACCGGTCATGCCTGGCACCCGATGGCGTATGCTTCTTTGACCAAGGCCCGGAAGCTCCGATCCAGCTGCTCGGGGCTCGTGAAGCGGAACGTCAGCCCGTAGCCGAGGCGCCCGAAATCCTCGACTCGTATGAGGCGAGGGTGCTGCACCCGGCGCTTGAGCCAGAGCCCTGCGTCGAGCCAGCGCCGGCGGACGATCGCGCCGGCGAACCGCACCCGCACCATGAAGACGATGCGGGTCTTTTGGGCGTACACGGTGGTGCGCCCGCAGGCGCGCACGACCCGCTGCAACTCGTCGAACACTCGCCGGACGAGCGGGTCCTTGTCCTTGAAGTGATCTCCGATGCGGACGCGGACGCAAGAGTGCCAGAGGTTGCGGGTCACGAAGCGGTGGCCGCAGCGGGGGCAGGTCCAGAGCGGGCGTGGCCTCAGGTCGGCTGGTAGACGCCCCATACGCCTCGGAACACGTCACTGATCTCGCCGAGCGTCGCGCGGGCGCGCACTGCGTCGAGGATCGGCTCCATGAGCGGGGCGCTGGGGCGTTGCGCCGCCCCCTGGAGCGCGGCGAGCGTTCGCTGCACCTGTTTGGCAGCGCGCGTCCGCCGGGCCGTCGCGACACGCTTGCGCTGCGCCGCCGCCAGCGCCGTGTAATCGGGCGCCGGCACCGGAGGACTGGGCTCGTCGGTGGCGTACCGGTTCACGCCCACGACGACTTGCGTCCCCGCCTCGACGGCACGCTGCTGCTCATAGGCGCTGCGGGCGATCGCCGCTTGGAAGAAGTTGCGCTCGATCGCCGGCACCGCCCCGCCCTGACGCTCGACCTCCTCGAGCAACGCCCGCGCCTCCTGCTCGATCCGATCGGTGAGCGACTCGAGGTACCAGCTCCCCCCCAAGGGATCCACCACGTCGGGGACGCCCGTTTCGTGCGCCAGGAGCTGCTGCGTCCGGAGCGCCAGCGTGGCGCTCTGCTCGGTGGGGAGCGCCAGGGCTTCGTCGTACGAGTTGGTGTGCAGCGACTGGGTCCCGCCCAGCACGGCGGCCATCGCCTGGATCGCGACCCGCACGACGTTGTTGAGCGGCTGCTGCGCGGTGAGCGTCGCGCCGCCGGTCTGGGTGTGGAACCGGAGGCGGCAGGCCCCCTCGTTCGCCTGGAACCTTTCCTTCATGAGGCGCGCCCACAGCCGTCGCGCGGCGCGGAACTTGGCGACTTCTTCGAACAGGTTGCTGTAGCCCGCGAAGAAAAACGACAGCCGCGGCGCCAAGGCGTTCACGTCCAGCCCGGCCGCCACGGCGCGCCGCACGTACTCGAGTCCATTCGCGAACGTGAACGCCACCTCCTGCACGGCCGTGGCCCCGGCTTCGCGCATGTGATAGCCCGAAATCGAGATCGGATTGACGCTCATCCCCTCGGCGGTCGCGAACCGGAAGACGTCGGCGACGAGCCGCAGCGAAGGCTCCGGCGGGTAGATGTACGTCCCGCGCGCGATGTACTCCTTCAGGATGTCGTTCTGGATCGTGCCCTGGAGCTTGGGATGGGGCACCCCCTGCTCTTCGCCGACCACGACGTACATCGCGAGCAACGTCGACGCCGTCGCATTGATCGTCATCGACGTGGAGACGCGCTCGAGCGGGATCTCGTGGAACAACACCTCGAGATCGTCGACCGTGTCGATGGCGACGCCGGCGCGCCCCACTTCGCCTTCGGCCATCGCGTGGTCGGAGTCGTAACCCATCTGGGTGGGCAGGTCGAAGGCGACCGAGAGCCCGGTCTGCCCCGCGGCGAGGAGGTGCCGAAACCGCGCGTTGGTCTCGGCGGCGGTGCCGAAGCCCGCGTACTGGCGCATCGTCCACAGCTTACCGCGGTACATCGTGGGATGGATCCCGCGGGTGAACGGAAACTCCCCGGGCAGCTCGGTCACACGACGGTGGCGGGGGCCTCGGCGCCGATCAGCTCGGTGGCGAAGGCGACGTCGCTCTTGCTGCCGATCACGAGCGGCGTGTGCTGGTGCAGCGCGGTCGGCGTCACCTCGAGAATCGCCTGCCGCCCATCGGTCGCGGCGCCCCCCGCCTGCTCGACGAGCAACGCGAGGGGCGCGGCCTCGTACAGGAGCCGCAACTTCCCCTGGGGGTTCTTCGTGTCGGCCGGATAGAGGAACACACCCCCGGAGATCAGGTTGCGGTGGATGTCGGCGACCAGCGACCCGATGTAGCGCGCGTTCTTGGCCCGTACCCGGCCCGCGCCTCCATCGCCGTTCTTGAACGCGGCGACCGCTTTTTGCACCGCCGGGCTCCAACGATTCCAGTTGCTCTCGTTCACGCTGTAATACTTGCCGACGTCGGGGGTGCGGATGTTGGGATGCGACAGGAGGAATTCGCCGATCGTCGGATCGAGCGTAAAGCCGTGCACCCCGGAGCCTGTCGTGTAGACGAGCATCGTGCTCGAGCCGTACAGGATGTACCCGGCGGCGATCTGCTTCTTGCCCCGTTGCAGGCAGTCCGCCAAGGTCGCGGCCCCGTTCTTCTTCGGCGACACGCGCCGATGAATCGAGAAGATCGTCCCGATCGAAACGTTGACGTCGATGTTGGTGGAGCCATCGAGCGGATCGTACAACAACACATATTTGCCGGCCGGCTTGCCCACGGGCACGGGGACGGGCTCCGGGTCCTCCTCCGACGCCATAATGCAGATGCGCCCCGTGTGCTGCACGCTTTGCCGCACCGTCTCGTTCGCGAACAGATCGAGCTTCTGCTGCAGGTCCCCGGAGACGTTCACCGCGCCGGCGGCCCCCAGGATGTCCGACAGCCCCGCGCGGCGCACGTGGCGCGAGATGAGCTTGGCGGCGAGGCACAGGTCGTACAGCAGGTTCGACAGCTCCCCCGTCGCCTCCGGGTGGAGCCGCTCCTGCTCCATGATGAACCGCTCAATCGTGATGACTTCCGTGGATCCGAACACGCTGCCCGTCGCTTTCGAGTGTGATCGTCCCCTCGCGGTCGGTGCGGTGGACGCGGACGCCACGCGCGGCAAGCCGCGCCAGCACTTCGGGCGCGGGATGCCCGTAGCGGTTCCGCGCCCCCACGCTGATCACCGCCTCGCCGGGCTGGAGCTCGGCGAGCCAGCCGTCCGACGTCGCGCCCCGCGAGCCGTGATGCCCGACCTTGAGCACCGTCACCCGCCCCACCCGCCCGGCGAGCCGCCCCTCGGTCGGCATGCCGGCGTCGCCCGTCAACAGGATCCGCGTCGCGCCGTACCGCACGAGCAGCACCACCGACTGCTCGTTCAGATCCGTTTGCTGCGCCGCCCACGCCGAGTCGGGGCTCAACACCTCGAGCGTCACCCCGTCGAGCTCCAGGCGGTCGCCCCGGCGCGCCGGTCGCCACTCCGCCCCGTCCGCTTCCACGGCGGCGAGAAACCCGAGATACACCGGGTCCGGCACCGGCTCCCCCGGCTCCAGCACGAGGCGCGGATCGTAGGCGTCCAGCACGGCGGGGAGCCCGCCCAGGTGGTCGAGGTGGCCGTGGGTCGCGACGACGAGCGACACCTGATCGGCGCCCTGCCGTCGCAAGAACGGGACCACGACCCGTCGTCCCGCGTCGCGGTCCGGAGTCCGGGGACCGCCGTCCACCAGCACCCAGTGCCCCGCGGGCGTGCGGAGTGCGACCGCGTCGCCCTGCCCGACGTCCAGGAAATGTACGGTCAAACACCGGCACTCTGAAAGGCGGCGGAAGGCGGCGAACGACGCCGTCCATGCAACGATGGCGCCGACGAACGCGACCCGCGCGATGATGAGCCAGCGGCGGCGCGGCGTGTTCCACAGCCACCAGGCGACGGCGAGCACCCCGAGCCACAGGGCCGCCGCCGGCCAGCCCGCCGTCATGATCACGTGACCGCCCGGGAGCGCCGCCGCCCGCGCAGCCACGACGTCGAGCAGCGCCAGACAGAGCCCCGAGCCGGCCGCGAGCAGGGCCGCGAGCGCGGGCCAGAGGGCGGTCGCGAGGAGCGCCATCATCAATCCCGGGACCGCCACGCCGCCGAGCGGAATGGCGACGAGGTTCGCGAACACGCCGACGGGGGCGACGGTCCCGAAGGCGTACGCGGTGATCGGCGCGGTGCACAGGGTCGCGGCAGCGGCGGGGGCGAGGAGGCGAACGAGGCACGGGCTGCGTTCGGTCGCGCGACCCGCCCAGATCACCGCCGTGATCGCGCCGACCGACAACCAGGCGCCCACCGACTGGACCGCCCAGGGATCGGCGAGCAGGACGACGAGCGCCGCCAGCGCGATCAGCCCGCGCGGCGCGACGACGCGCTGCCGGAGCCGCGCGCCGTCGGCCAGGATGAGCATCACCGCCGCGCGGGTCGCGGGGGCCGGGAACCCGAGCAGCCACACGTAGCCGAGCACGACCAGCGCGGCCGCCGCGAAGCGCGCTCGCGGGCGCAGCCGCAAACGGGCCAGCAACACGCCGAGCCAGGCGGCGAGGAATCCGACGTGCAGTCCGGAGATCGAGAGCAGGTGGGCGAGCCCCGCTCGCGTATATCGCTCGCGCAGCTCCGCGTCGAGGGTCGAGCGCCGCGCGATGACGAGGGCGTCGACGAGCGGCGCCCGCGCGCCGAACAACTGCGCACTCCGCTCCGCCACCCGGTCCCGCAGCGCGCCGCGACCGCGCGGCTGGGCGTCCAGCTGCCGCACTCGCCGGCCGACGATCACGCCCCCCGCGCGTGCGTCGCCCAGCCAGCGACCCGCCACGACCCACGTCGTCCCGCCGCGCGCGGCGTAGCCCTGGGGCCAACGGATCGTCAGCGTCCCGCCGCACCGACCGCCGCGCACGTCGCCGTCCACCACCCCACCGTCCGGGGGAGCCGGATCGCGCAGCCGCACCGTCGCCGCGCGAGTCCCGCCTCCCTCGTGCCCCGCCCCTCTTCCCCACACGCCCGCGCAGCTCGCCGCGCGCTCCCGTAGCGCCGCCCCACCCCACAGGCTTCCCGCAACCCACATCACGCCCAACGCGGCCCCCACGGGGGCCCGCCGCCAGACCAGCGCGACGCCGGCGAGCACGCACCACGCCGTGGCGGGCAGCGTCAGGCCTGCGAGTCCCACGCCGAGACCCGCCCCGAACGCCACGCTGAGCCAGAGAATCGGCGGCCGCATTGGGCCGCCTCAGCGGCTTAGAGCTGGACGGGCTTTGCGCCGCAGCGCGGCGACAGGCCGACTTTGCGGAAGCCCTCGAGCAGAACGACGTCGAGTTTGGCTTTTTCCTGGTCGCTCTGGAGGGCCAACTCGGTGAGAATCTCCCCCTCGCGGGTGGAGACGTAGTGCGGCGACAACCGGTTGATGGCGTACACGAAAACGTCGCCGCGACAGGTCTCGCAGCCACAGAACGCGGGGAACTTGGAGCGCAAGCTCTGATACTCTCGCTGGACGACCTCCCACGTCACGTTCGTCACCCCACGACGGCCAACGCCTCCTCTCCGTGGCGCTCGATCGGCCACGCGGTGAACGTGGACCCGGTCGTGCCCGTGAAGCGGACGCGGCGGTACGTCCCGATCCACTCGTCGGGCCCTTCGACCAGCGCGACCTTGTTCGTGCGGGTGCGGGTCTGCAGCAGGGCGCCCCGCTTCGCGCGTCCTTCGACGAGCACCTCGTGGGTCGTCCCCACGAGCCCGACGTTCTTCTGCTTGGCGACGCGGCGCACCACCGCGATGAGCCGCTCGAGCCGGTCCGCCATGACTTCCGCGGCGACATGGTCCTTGAGCCTGACCGCCGGCGTCCCCTCGCGCACCGAGTACTTGAAGGTGTAGGCGTCGTCGAACGCGGTTTCTTGGACGAGGGAAACCGTTTCCTCGAAGTCCTGCTCCGTTTCGCCGGGGAACCCCACGATGATGTCGGTCGTGAGGGCGATCCCGGGGACGGCGCTCCGCAACGCGGCCACCACCTCGAGGAAGCGGGCCCGGTCGTAGCGACGCAGCATCCGCTTGAGGACTCGCGAGCTGCCGCTCTGCACCGGCAGGTGCACATGCTCGCACACGGCCGGCGTAGCCGCCATCGCCGCGAGCACCCGATCGGTGAAGTCGGTGGGATAGGGCGACGTAAAGCGCACCCGCCGGATACCGGGGACGGCGCCCACGGCGCCCAGCAAGTCGGCAAAGTCGTGCTCGCCGTCGTGATAGCTGTTGACCGTCTGGCCAAGGAGCGTGACCTCCGTGGTGCCGGACTCGGCGAGTCCTGCCACCTCGCCGACCACGTCGGTCAACTTGCGGCTCCGCTCCTCCCCGCGCGTCATCGGAACGATGCAGAAGGTGCACCGATAATCGCAGCCGCGCTGCACCGTCACGAATGCCGAGGCCCGGTCGCCGCGCACGGGCGGCACGTCCTCATAGTGCTCCCAGCTCCGGAACTCGACGTCGGCGGCCCGTTCCCCGCCGCGCGCCCGCGCGATCAGCTCGGGAAGCCCACGGTACCCGTCGGGACCGATCACGAGGTCGACCTGCGGCACGCGCTCGAGCAGCCTGGGACCGAGCCGCTGCGCCATGCAGCCCACCACGCCCAGGACGCCTCCCGGCCGCTTGTAGCGCTTCAGCTCGCCCATCCGCCCCAACACCCGCTGCTCGGCATGATCCCGAACGGCGCAGGTATTCACCAGCAGCACGTCCGCCTCGCCGGGGTCCGTGGTCCGCACGTATCCTTCACGTCCCAGGACTCCGAACATGAGCTCGGAATCCGAGACGTTCATCTGGCAACCGTAGGTCTCGATGTAGACGCGCGGCATCAGTTCACCACCACCTCGAAGCGGGGATCTCCGCTCCACTCATCCGTACCAACATAGACTGACAGGTAATCCTCTGTCACCACCTCGATTCGGCCGCCCTGCCGGCCACAGACGACGCCATCGGCCCGCTGCCCGACCCGCCGGGCGCGGTACGCCGCGGCCTTGGCGGCACCCAGCTCGCGTAGCGCGCGGGCGCGTTCCCGCACGACCCCGGGCGGCAGGTGATCGGACAGCCGCGCCGCGGGCGCATCGGGCCGCGTGCTGAACGGAAACACGTGCAGGTACGTGAACGGCAGGGCGTGGAGCAGCGTGAGCGTGGCGTGGTGATCCGCGTCCGTCTCTGCCGGGAAGCCGGCGATGACGTCCGCACCCAGACCGAACACCGCGAGGCGGGTGCTCAACCATTCGAGGCGCGTCCGGTAGGACTCAGCCGTGTACCAGTGGCGGCCCATCCGCTTGAGCACGCGGTTCGACCCCGATTGGAGGGGCGCATGCAGGTGAGCGGCCACGTGGCGTGGCGCTTCCATCAGCAGGCGGGCGATCGTGTCATCCACTTCCGTGGCTTCGATGGACGACAGGCGGAACCGCACGTGAGGCACCGCGTTGACCAGGGCGTCGAGGAGTTGGCCCAGCCCTACGCCCCACGCCCCGTCTCGCCCATACGTCCCGATATGCACCCCCGTCAGCACGATCTCCGCGTGGTGCTCGGCGAGACTGCGAGCTTCCTCGACCAGCTCGGGAACCGGCCGCGACCGGTTGGCGCCGCGCGCGATCGTGGTCGCGCAGAAGGTGCAATGCTCGTCGCACCCGTCCTGGATCTTGAGCCAGCCGCGACTGCTGCCCTTGAACTCGCGGAGCACGCGGCCGACGCGCGGCGCCGGGTACCCGGCCGCGCGCAGCACCGTCGCTGGGTCCGCCCCGCCCACGACGGCACGCACCGAGGGCAGCGCCGCGAGCGCGCCGCCGTCCAGCGCGGCGGCGCACCCCATGACGATGGTCTGGGCGCGGCTCGCCCGGGCCACGTGGCGCACGAAGCGGCGCAGCTTGGCTTCACTCTCGTGCGTCACGGTGCAGGAATTGACGACGGCGAGGTCGGCGGCGCCGAGGTCGTCCACCGACGCCGCGCCTTGGTCGGCGAAGGCTTGGCGGACCCGTTCGGTGTCGTACTGATTCGCCTTGCAGCCGAACGTATGGAAGTAGACGTTCACGGCCGGACGGTGAGCCCGAGCAGGAACGTCCACGCCCGCTCGGTCAGGCCTCCGCCCTTGCGCTCGAGGCGCTCGATCCCGAAGTCGAGCCGGCCCCGCCCACCGGAGAACTGTCGGCCGAGCCCAAAGGCGACGCCGACCTCGGTGGGGGCGCGGCCGCCCGGGCCGAACGGGAGCTGGCCACGCCGCAGGCCGAGTCGCACGGGGGAGTTGGCGGAGCCCACCTCCGCGCCCAGCGACCAGCCGAACGTGTCGTACGCGTTCGGCGACTTCCCTCCCCAGAGACGCCATGCTACCGCACCGGCGATGAGGGCTTCCGATCCCGCGCGCCAGCGCACGCCGCCGCCGAACGACAGCGGCAGGTCCTGCTCGGCCGCCGTCCGCCCGCGGATGTCGGTGATGAGCTTGGTGTCGGAGCGGATCCAGCCCGCCAGCCGCAGATCGGCCGTCAGATCGAGCAGGGCGCTGGCCGATCCGCCCAATCCCTGATAGGCGAGCTCGTCCAGCGCGGTGGAGTTGCGATACGTCGCCGAGTCGTCGAAGCGACGGATCGCGGCGACGCGCGTCGACCCCGTGAGGCCGTGCAGGGCGACGCCCACGGCCAGGTGCGGGTGCAGGCGTGCCGCGACCGCCAGCCGCAGATCGGCGATCGCGCCGTCGCTCGTGATCTCGTCGGTGACCGGTTCGGGCTTGCCGCGAAGGTCGACCGTATCACGCGTCGTCACGCTGAACGACTTGTCGAGGTAGGTCGCGAACCCGCCCGCGACGACGATGCGGCGGGAGACGGGGCCGACGATGACGAGCGCCGGAAACCGCGAGCTGCGCAGCGAGGCGTCGACGCCGCCGACGTCCACCGAGCGCCACGACGTCCCGAGCGTCACGCCGGCGGAGGCGCGGCGCACGTCGGCCAGCGCCGCCTCGAGCAACGGCGAGAACGCGTCGAACGGCGCAAAGGCACCCCCGGTGGCACGAGCGCGGACGCTCTCCCACCGCCCCGGCGTCCCGAGCCCGCGGATGCCGAACTGCGAATCTTGCGCCCGCGCCGCGGCGGGGGCGGCGAGCGCGGCGGGCGCGGCGAGAGCGAGGAGGACGACGGCGGTACGCGACGCTCGAGTCATGGCGGGGGACCGGGAGCCGCGGGGGGTGCGGTTCCGAAGGGGAAGCGCCGGACGTACGTCACGTGCAGGGCCGGCCGGAAGGCCGAGGCCCGCGACGAGTAGAACCGGATCTGGGCGTACGTGGCCGCCTCCGGTATCAGGCCCAAGACGAACGCCGTCGCGGCAGTCGTGTCGAGCGCCCAGGACCGGATCATTTCGGTCACCTCGATCCGCAGCGTATCCGCGGACCCGATCTGCACCGTCTTCCTGCCCCAGAACGCCTCGTTGCTGACGAGGGGCGATTTCGGGCCGAGGTCGGTCACGACCGGCCGGGCGATCACGATGAAGGAATCGCCCGGCGCGCCCTGCACCGGCGCCACCGGCACGAGCACGAGCGTCGCGCGGACGACGTCGGCGGTGTCGCGCAGGATCGCCGGGATTGCCACGCGCACGAGACTGCGCACCGCCGGCACGCCGCCGGCGACGAGCATCGTATCGACGCTGCCGGAGTCGAGGGCCGGCGTGGGCGGATTGAAGACGAAGCCGTCAAACGTGGTTTCGCGATCGGCGAACGCGTGCACCGTCGAATCGGTGGTCGAATCAATCATCTTCTGATACTGGTAGAACCGGCGGATCCGCGCATCGCTGTCGTCCACGTCGTTCGCCCCCAGGGCGATGCTGGCGAGCGTGTCGGCCGACACCCGGACGCCGAACGCGAGCCGTCCCGAATCCGCCTCGACGAAGGGCGCCTGCACGGTGTCCAGCACGAAGGTGAGAACGAGTATGGAATCGGCCCCAGAGAACTGGAGGAGGTGCCCGGCCGAGTCGGCGCGATACGGCCCGCCCCGCGGATTCGTCAGCGCGGTATCGGTGATGAGCGAGTCCGCCAGCAGCGAGTCGATGTTCACGCTGTCGATCGGCGCCCCGCTGAAATCGGCCGCGACACTGTCGAAGGTCGTGGCCGAATCGATCGTGATCGGCAGGCGGTACAGCGTAAGCCGCAGGTTCGTCGTGTTCGTATCGCGGCGCACGATGCGCAGGCGCAGCCACGACGAGTCGCCCGTGATGGGCACCGTCGCCGTGTCCGTGCCGGGCTGAACGCGCATCTCGATTTTGTTCATCACGAAGATCGCGCGGCTGTCCACGATGCCGGGGAGGTCGGCGACCGGCAGAGCCTCGCCCTCGAATCCCTGCAGGTAGCCGGAGAACGCCGAGTCGCGCACAATGACGTCCGCGAGAACGGTGTCCTCCACGTGGAGCGAGTCGGCGGGACAGAAGTTCGGGCACACCCCCGGCGCCGTGAGCCGCTCGGTGCACGCGCCCGCCGCGAGCAGCAGGGGGAGGAAGGCAGGTCGCACGCGCCGCATCACCGGTCCAGGCTCTCCTTCGTAAAGGCGTCGGGGAGCAACGCGGCCAGGGTCCAGCGCCGCTCCTGGGTGGGCCCCGCCGCGATCACTTCCAGACCCATGCCGAACTCCGCCAGGAGCTGGCGGCAGGCGCCGCACGGGGCCGCCGGCGGATCGACCTCGGTCGTCACCGCGACGCGCCGCAGCGCCCGGCTGCCCGCGGCGACCGCCGCGCCGAGGGCCATGCGCTCTGCGCAAATCGTCAGTCCGTACGAGGCACTCTCGACGTTGCAGCCCACGAACACCCGCCCATCGGCCGCTTCGATCGCGGCGCCGACCCGGAACTCGCTGTACGGCGCGTAGGCGTTGCGCATCGCTTCCCGCGCCCGCGCCACCAGGTCGGTCACGCCCACACCTCCCCCAAGAACGACGTCCCCGCGGCGAGGCGGGCGACCCCAAAGAATTCGGCCACGGTCTGCCCGAGATCCGCGAATGTGCACCGCACCCCCAGTCCGACCGGCTTGACCCGCGGGCCCGCCACCAGCACCGGCACCAATTCCCGGGAATGATCCGTCGACGGCGTCGTGGGATCGTTGCCGTGGTCCGCCGTCAGGATCACCAGATCCTCGGGGCGCAGGCGCGCCACGAGCCGCGGCACCCAGGCGTCCAGCTCCCGCAGTCCCTGATGAAACCCCGCCACGTCGTTCCGGTGCCCCCACGATTGGTCGAACTCGATCACGTTCACGAACACGAACCCGGACTCCAGGCCGTCCAACGCGCGCTCGATCAACCGGTAGGCGTCCGCGTTGGTGGGCGTGTGTTCGCTCGTGATGTTCCGGCCCGCGAACAGATCGTCCACCTTGCCGATCCCCACGCGCGGTACGTCCGCCTCCGCCAGCCGATCGAGCAAGGTCGTCCCGACGGGCTCGACCGAGAAGTCCTTGCGGCGCGCGGTGCGGCGGTAGTCCCCCGCCCGCCCCTCGAACGGCCGCGCGATCACGCGGCTCACCACGTGTTCTCCTGTGAGCAGCTGGCGCGCGGTCGCACAGGCCCGGTACAGCTCCTCCAACGGAACCGTGTCTTCATGTGCCGCAACCTGGAAGACCGAATCCACCGACGTATAGACGATCCACTTCCCAGTGCGCTGGTGCTCTTCCCCCAGCTCGGCGATGATCGCCGTCCCCGACGCGGCCGTGTTCCCCATCCAGCCGCGCCCGGTCCGCCGGGCGAATTCGTCGAGCAGCGCGGGCGGAAACCCCGTGGGATACGTGCGAAACGGCCGTTCCAGGAGGACGCCGCAGATCTCCCAATGCCCCGTCGTGCTGTCCTTTCCTGCCGATGCCGGCTGGGCCACGCCATGCGCGGCGGTCGGCCTGACCCCGGACGCCAGCCCGGGGATCTCGGAACCTCCCCTGCACTTCCCGAGCCCCAGCTGCTCGAGGTTCGGCAGGTGCAGCCCCCCCACCACCCGCGCCACGTTGCCCAGCGTGTCCGAGCCCTGGTCGCCGTACGCGGCCGTGTCGGGCGCGGGCCCGATACCGAGCCCATCCAGCACGATGATCGCCGCGCGCCGCCGTCTCACGCGTACAGGCGCGGCAACCGCGGTCCGAGTCCGCACAGGAACTCGTGCGGCAACTTGCCGCTCCAGGCGGCGAACGCATCGAGCGTGATGCGCTCTTGCGCCTCCGCCCCCACGATCGTCGCGACGTCTCCCACCTGCACCGCGAGCGTGCCCGTCTCGATCAGCGCCATATCCATCTGCACCAGTCCCACGATCGGGCAGCGCCGGCCCCGCAGCAGCACGTGCGCCGCACCGCTCAGGCCCACCGTCCGTCCGATCCCGTCCGCGTAGCCGACGCCAAGCGTGGCCACGACGGCATCGCGCGGGGCGGTCCAGCTGGCGTGGTAGCTCACGCTTTCACCGCTGCGCAAGCGCCGGACGTTCAACACCCGCGCCCGCACGCTCACCACTGGTCGCGGCGGCGGGAGGTCCGGAGCGGGTGCACCGCCGTACAGGAATATGCCCGGTCGCACCAGATCGAATGCGAACTGCGTGCCGCGCAACGCGGCCGCGCTGTTTGCGGCGTGCAGCAGCGCCGGCCGTCGCGGCAGCTGCCGCACCGCCGTCAGGAATCGCTCGAGCTGCCGCTCGGCCGATCCGTCGGTCCGATCGGCGGACTGGAAATGGGTGAAGCAGCCCTCGAACGCCGGCGTGTCGAGCGCCGCGCCGAGCTCCTGAACCTCGTCCCACCGCACCCCAGAGCGGCCCATCCCCGTGTCGATCTCGACGTGGAATGGGCGATCGCCGCGCGCGCTCCACGCGATCACGCTTCCCAAAGCGCCGAGCGTGGGGGTGAGCCGGTGGCGGTCATACTGCTCGAAAAGCTGGGCGCGGGTGGGCAGGAACACGAGTACAGGCCGCGTGATCCCCGCCGCCCGCAGCTCCGCGCCCTCTTCGATCGTCGCAACGCCGTAGCCCCACGGATCGAGCGGCTCGAGGGCCTTAGACACAGCGACGGCTCCAACCCCGTAGGCATTCGCTTTCACGACGGGGAGGAGCCGTGCGCCCGCGACCCGCGCCACGGCGCGGGCATTGTCGACCAGGGCGGCCAGGTCGACCTCGATCCAGGCTCGGCTGTCCGTCCCGCTCATTGACACCGCGCTCAAGGCGCGGGTATGATACCCCGCCCGGAGGCTAAATGCAAGGCGATTCAGCGCTTGGACGCGCACTCGGACTCGT
Organism: Gemmatimonadales bacterium; assembly: GCA_036004985.1. Lineage (GTDB taxonomy): Bacteria > Gemmatimonadota > Gemmatimonadetes > Gemmatimonadales > GWC2-71-9 > 20CM-2-65-7. Next base: position 103,865 of record DASYQX010000101.1, on the reverse strand, counting down.
GCGCGATTTGCGGGCCCGCTGTCCGTGGGACCGCGCCCAGACCCCGCACTCGCTTCGTCCCTATCTGATCGAGGAAGTGCTCGAGCTCGAGCAGGCGATCCAGACCGACGACCCCGCGGCGCTGCGCGACGAGCTGGGCGATGTGCTGCTGCATCTCGCGTTCCAAATCGTCATCGGCGAGGAGCGCTCGCAGTTCAATGCCGAAGTGGTGACGCATACGCTGGAGGAGAAGATGTGGCGGCGTCACCCGCATCTCTATGCGGGTGCCCGCCGGGGCAAAGGGGGAGGAGGCGGGGGGGGGAGGGGAGCGGGCTCCGATCACGAGAAATGGGAGCTGGTGAAACGGCGTGAGCCGCGCGCCGGCGGGAAGCGCGGCACGCTGGCAGGATTGCCCCCCACGCTGCCGCCACTCCTCATGGCGTATCGGCTGCAGGAGCGCGCCGGGGGGGTTGGCTTCGACTGGCCGGACGCCGCCGGACCGATGGCCAAAGTGAAGGAAGAGGTGGCGGAGCTGGAGGGTGAGAAGGGGAAGCGGAAAGGGCAACGGCTCGAGGAAGAGCTGGGAGACCTGCTGTTTGCGGTCGTGAACCTCGCGCGCAAGCTCGGGATCGAGCCGAACCACGCGCTCGAGCGGGCCAACGCGAAGTTCACCCGCCGATTCGAGCGGGTCGAGCAGCTCGCGGAGGAGCGCGGGATTCAGATCGGGCGCGCGAGCCTCGACGAGCTGGACAAGCTCTGGAATGAAATCAAAGCGACGGAAGGATAGCCTTCCGTCAGTCCTTATACGGATCGAACTCGTCCGCTCCCGCCATCACCACGATCAACGGACGCAGGGTGTGCAGGACCTGGACGGTCGGCCCCTGCGCCGCGAGCACATCCGGCAGCCGGCGGTAGACGTGCGGACTCTCGTCGGTACCCCCGCCCCGCAGCACAACGCCCTTCCGCTTCACCCACGCGTGCATCATGTCGCGAGAGATCGCGCCTTCCTTCAGGACGCGGCCTTGGCGGGTGCGCTTCCCCGCCGCCGCCGTCCGGCTCATTACACGCCCCGCCCCGTGAACGGTAGAGTAGAGCGCCCGCGCCTGCAGGTCGCGCACGTCCGACGCGGTGGCGTCGGCACCCTGAATGATCACGGCGTCGTCGCCCATCGAGCCGCCCACAAAGCCCTTCTGCCCAGGGAACGCCGGCGTGGCCCCCTTGCGGACAACATAGAACCGCTCGCCGTCGTGCTCCTCCACCCACGCGAAATTGTGGTGGTTGTGGACGAGCTCCAGCTCACGGCCGCCCAGGATCGACACGACCTTGCGCGCCACCCACTCGCGGCCCGCGTACGCGTAGCGTCCGGCGAGGTTCATCAACTGCCAATACGCGTCGCCGACGGGCGTGCGCACATCGAGCAGCGTCTCCCGCTCCGGGACGCGCTCCCCCCACGCCCGGTTCTGTCCCAGGGCGAGGAAGCCGTACGCGACGCCGAATCCGAAGCCGCGCGACCCGAAGTGGACACCGACCCAGATGTGATCGGTTTCGTCGGCGAACACGTCCACGTAGTGGTTGCCGCTCCCGACGGTGCCCAGCTGGGCGCGCGCCTTGGCGCGCAACTGCTCGCGCTCGTGGTTGCCCGGGATCGCGCCCCACGCGGCGTCGGCGAACAGGGGATCGTCCGTGGGGGCGTCGTCGGCGCGGTTCTTCCGCCCGACGCCGAACGAGAGCGTCGACTGGATCTCGTCGGCGAGCTCACCGAGCCGGCCTTCGACTTGGACGCGCGAAAGATCGGTCCGGATCGCCGCGTTGCCGCAGGCGATGTCGAACCCGACACCCACGACCGACACCTGGTGGCGGTAGGCGGCCACACCGCCGATGGGCATGACGTAGCCCAGGTGGCCGTCGGCCATAAGGGCCGTGCGCTCCGCCCGGCTCGCCACGTCGCGCAGCTGGGCCAGCGTCTTCTCCTCGTGCTGCCCGAAGATGTGTGATTGTGTCATTCGCCTCTCTCCATCATAAGACCCTGACCCGGCCGGGGTGAGGGGGACGACGACCCCGCGGGCCCACCCCGGCCTCGTCACCAGTCGATCAACCAACTCCAGGACTCGTCATCGTCGTCGCCGGCCTCCTTGCGGCGGTCCTGCATGAACCGGCGCCACAGGGCGCGGATCTCCGCGGACGACTGCCGGAGGTCCCGGATCAGATCGGTCCGCAGGCGCACCCGCGCACCGGTCACGTCGACGAACCGGACCCACTGCGGCGCCGGCTCGCGGTCGAGCTCGCGCTCCACGAACGCGGCCATCTCGCGGCTGACCACCCACGAGCCCGCGCCACTCTCGAGGACGAAATACGCGTCGTCCAAAGGGCGCAGGCGTTCCTGCTCTCGAGGCTCTTCTCGAGGCTCGGCCACCTGCCCTCCAGATCGGCCCGGCCGGACGTTCCGTCCGCTTCGGGAGTCGCGGTCCGTCAGGGACTTCCCGCCCGGACCGGGCCGAAAACACGGCGCCCCACCACGTGGCCGGCACGGGGTGGGGCGAGGGCGTGAGGGCAGACGATCGGGGTCTGCGCTAGCGCCGTGCTCCCGTGCCGGATGGGCGTGCCCTGGGTTTGACCGCCGGGTACACGCCGCCGTCGCGCCGACAGGTGATCCTGCCGACGTCGAGTCGCTCTGACTGTGTAAATCCGCCCATTTGCACCACGAATCGATCTCCCGAAAACACAAATCGCGCCCCCGTGGCTGCTCGTCTGGCAACCGTGCGGGACGCGACTCCCTGAAGCAACGAGAACTTTATGCGGGGCCCGTCAGCGTGTCAAGGCCACAGCTTGTACAGCGTCCGCGGGAAGGCGATGGCCTCGCGGATGTGCGGGATGCCGCAGATCCACGCCACGGTCCGCTCGACACCGAGCCCGAACCCCGCGTGGACGAAGGTGCCGTACTTCCGCAGATCGAGGTACCAGCCGTACGCGTCTTCGGGGAGCTTCTCCTCCCGGATGCGCGCGAGCAAGCGGTCGTAGTTGTCCTCGCGCTGGCTGCCCCCGATGATCTCGCCGTAGCCCTCCGGTGCCAGGCAGTCGTTGTTGAGCACGGTGCGCGGGTCATCGGGGTTTTCCTTCATGTAGAAGGCCTTCACCTGCTTCGGATAGTTGAAGACGAACACGGGGCGGTCGTACTGTTTGGCGAGCAGCGTCTCGTCGTCGCCCCCCAGGTCGCGGCCCCACGTCATGTCGGCGCCGAGCTGCTTGAGCTTTTCGACGGCGTCGGTGTACGAGATGCGGTGAAACGGGGGCGCGACGCGCGCCAGCGGCGCTGTGTCGCGCTCCAGTTCCGCGAGCTCAGCCTTGCGGCGCTCGAGGCAGCGGGCGACCACGTACGAGACGAACTCCTCCTGGAGCCGCATATTGTCGTTCGAGTCGTTCCAGGCGACTTCGGGCTCCACCATCCAGAACTCGGTGAGGTGGCGCCGCGTCTTGGATTTTTCGGCGCGGAACGTCGGCCCGAAGCAGTACACTTTGCCGAGCGCCGCCGCGGCCGCTTCGACGTACAGCTGGCCGGTCTGCGCCAGGTAGGCTTTGCCCAGATCGAAGTAATCAGTTGAGAAGAGCGTGCCGGCGTGCTCCCCGATGGACCCGGTGAGGATGGGCGTGTCCACCAACACGAAGCCCCGCTGGTAGAAGAAGTCGCGGATCGCCTGGATCACTTCGTGGCGCACCCGGGCGATGGCCACCTGGTGCCGCGAGCGCAGCCAGAGGTGTCGGTGCTCGAACAGGAAGGCGGTGCCGTGCTCCTTCGGCGTGATCGGAAAGTCGCGGCTCGGCCCGAGGATCACGAGGTTGGTCGCCGTCAGCTCGACGCCCCCGCCGCCCGGCGCCCGCGCGTCGGCCCGCACCACACCGCTCACCTCGACCGACGTCTCGTGCGTGAGCCGGCCGAACGCCTCCCAGGCCGCGTCCGAGACCTCTTTCTTGGAGAGCACCGCTTGCAGGTAGCCCGTCCCGTCCCGCAACACGATGAAGGCGATCTTGCCGCTCGACCGCGTGGTCATCACCCAGCCGCGCACCGAAACGGTGTGACCCGCCAGCGGCGGCAACTCTTCGATCCGGTGACGTTGCGGCATAGGCGCGGCATACTAGTGGCGGCCCTCTGGGCTGTCAACGCGACGGCGTGCGTTCCCGTGATGAAACCGGGGCCCGCGCGTCAGGAGCTCGGCTGGCCCGCCTACCTCGGCAGCGCGCGCCATGACGCGGCCGCGCGCGAGACGCTCAATCCGGACCCCCGTCCCCTCTGGCACGCCGCGGTCGGCCGCGCGGTGCGCGGCAGCCCGGCCCTCGGGGAGGCCGTGCTCGCGGTCGGCACCGCTGACCGCAACCTCGTGCTGGTGGACCGCGCGAGCGGCGAGGTGCTGTGGCGCCAGCGCCTGGACGGCACGGTGCGCGGCGGCCCACTGCTCGACGAGGACCGTCTCTACATCGCCACCGAAGCGCAACCCGATGGACGCGTGTACGCGATCCGCCTGCGCGACGGCAAGCCGATCTGGCGCATACGGATCGGCAGCGTGGCCGCGCCCCTGGCGTTCGACGGCGAGGCGCTGTACGCGGGGACCGAAGAAGGCACGGTGGCGCGCGTCGACCTCGACGAGGGGCATGTGCGCTGGCGGCGCAGCTTGAGCGGCGCGATTCGCGCGGCCCCGGTGGCCACGCCGCACGGCGTCGCCGTCGCCACGGGCACCGACACGCTCTACCTCCTCGACCGAGAGACGGGCGCCGTCCGCGCGCGACTCGCCACAGGGGGCACCGTGCTCGGCACGCCGGCGACGGACGGCCAGCGCCTCTACGCCGGCACCGCGGACGGCCGCGTGCTCGCGATCGACCTCGCGGCGCTGACCGTTCGGTGGGAGCACGCCGCCGGCGACGCGGTGTACGGCGCCCCGGCCCTGGTCGCCGACACACTCTACGTGGTCACGCGGGAGGGTCGGCTCTGGCTCATTCCCGTGGAGGCGCCCCGCGCGGCGCGCAGTCACGCGCTGGGCATCGTCGCGATCGCGGGACCGACGCCGGTCGTCCCGGGTGTGCTGGTCGGCAGCGTCAGCGGCGAAGTGCTGCTCGTGGACCCGGCAGGCGGCACCATCCTGTGGCGCGCCCAGGTGGCCGGGCCGATCGAGGAGCCGCCGCTCGTGCAGGGCCGCCAACTGGTGGTGGTCGCAGGCCACGGCGATATTCACGCGTATCGATGATCCGCCCCGTCGCCGTCGGATTGCTGCTCGTGACCGCGAGCTCCGCCGCCGCGCAGCGCCCCAGTCCCGGTGTGACGGCCGGCGAGGGGGGCGGCTGGCGTCGCGGCGCCGTGCACTACGGCAAGTGGCTGACGGCCGGCGCGGCGGTCGCCTTCACGGCCATGGCGGCGCACGAGCACTCGTTCTCGCGCCGCGACTGGGATGCGTTACTCGCGCTGTGCCGCACCGCTGACGATGCCTGCGCCCTCGGGTCCGACGGCCGGTACGTGCGCTACGAAGCGGAGGTCCTGTACCAGCGGTCGTTGTACTACGACCGGCGCGCCAGCCACCGGCTGCTCGGCGCCCAGGCGAGCTTGCTCGCGACGGCCGCGCTGTTCATCCTCGACCTGCGTCCGGGGCGCGACGAGCCGGACAACATTCCGTTTGCGCCGCTGCGGGTGACGGTGGAGCCGACGAGGGACGGAGCGGCGGTGGGGGTGCGGATCGCCTTCTAGGTGCCGGGTACCGGGTGCCGGGTGCCGGGTGGTGGCAAGGTAAGACCCGGCACCCGACACCCGATACCTTTTAGCCAACTCGAAACAATTCAAACCCCCGCTCGTACCGCGTCACGATCCGCTCGCGGTACGCCGCGTGATCGATCCGTTCGAGCGCGGGGTCGCCCGCGATGATCTCCGCCGCCGCACGGCGCGCCGCCTCGAGCAGTGGCAAGTCCGTTTCCAGATTCGCATACCGCAGCGGCACACCGCCCGACTGGCGCGCACCCGCCAGCTCTCCCATGCCCCGTTCTTTCAGGTCGAGCTCCGCGATCCGGAACCCGTCGGTCGTCTCGCAGAAGGCCTGCAGCCGTACCGCCGCCTCGGGAACGTCGGACAGCAGGATGCAGTGGCCCGCGGCCCCCCCCCGCCCTATGCGCCCCCGCAACTGGTGTAGCTGCGCCAGGCCGAATCGCTCGGCGTGCTCGATCAGCATCACGGTGGCGTTCGCCACGTCGATCCCGACCTCCACGACGCTGGTCGCGACCAGGACCTGCACCGCGTTGTCGCGGAAGGCGCGCATCGTGGCGTCGCGCTCCTCGGCTTTCTGCCGCCCGTGGACCAGGCCCACGCGGAACTCCTTGAACGTCTTCGCGAGCGTCTCGGCCATCGTCGTCGCCGCCTTCAAGTCGGCACGCTCGGACTCCTCGATCACCGGGTACACGACGTAGGTCTGTCGCCCCGCCGCGCCTTCGCTCCGGATGAACTCATAGATCTTCTTCCTGGCGGCGTCGGTGCGGAGCGCAGTCTTCACCTCGCCCCGGCCCGGTGGCCGTTCGCGGATCGTGGTCACGTCCAGATCACCGTACAACGTGAGGGCGAGGGAGCGCGGGATCGGCGTCGCGGTGAGCAGCAGCACGTCGGGCGCATCCCCCTTCTCGACTAACGCGGCGCGTTGCTCGACGCCGAAGCGGTGTTGCTCGTCGATCACCGCGAGGCCCAGCCGCCGGAACCTGACCGATTCCTGGATCAGCGCGTGCGTCCCGACCACCAGGCGGGCCCCGCCTCCGGCGATCCGCTCGCGCGCCGCCGCCTTTTCAAGGGCCGTCATCCGCCCGAGCAGGAGCTCCGGCCGAATGGCGAGCGGCTCGAGCAGGCGCGCGAGGGTCGCGGCGTGCTGCTCGGCGAGCAGCTCGGTCGGCGCCATGATCGCCGCCTGGTAGTCGTTCTCGGCGGCGAGCAGCATGGCGAACAGCGCCACCACCGTCTTGCCCGTCCCCACATCCCCCATGAGCAAGCGGTGCATCCGCAGCGGCGCCGTCATGTCGTCGGCGATCTCCCGGACGGCGTGACGCTGGTCGGCGGTCAGCTCGAACGGCAGGTGCTCCTTGAGGCGCGTCGTCAACTCGCGCTTGAGCTGGAACGTGATGCCGGCGCGCGCCCGCTTGGCGAGGTGGCGCGCGCGCGCCTGCACCAGTTGCTGATCGAACAGCTCGTCGAAGGCGAGCCGCCGCCGCCCCAGCTCCGTCTCCGACACCTCGCGCGGCCGATGCAGCACGGCGAGGGCCGCCTTGAGCTCGATCAGCCCGTGCGCCTCGCGGAACCGCGGCGGATGCGGGTCCGCCGCGAGCGCCAGCAATGCGTCGAGGTGCTGGTGGACAATCGCCCGGATCTGCCGGTGCGTCAGCCCCTCGGTGGCGGGATAGACCGGGAGCACGAGCCCGCGACCTGGGGCTGCGTCGCCGTCGTCAGCACTGTCCGCGAGGACGATGAACTCCTGCGGCACGATCTGACGCCCGTGGTAGTAGCGCACCGGCCCCGTCACGAGGAGCAGCTGCCCTTTCTTGATCTGGCGCTCGAGGAACGGCCGGCCCGGCCATGCGGCCTCCAGCAGGCCGCTCTCGTCCTTGAGCACCGCCCGGAAGACCCGCAGCCCGCGCCGCGTTGGCAGCACGCCGGTGTTGACCACGCGCCCGACGCACGTCACCTCTGCCCCCACCACGGCGCGGGCGAGCGGGGTGACGGTCGTAGCATCGAGGTAGCGATGCGGAACATGGTACAGCAGATCGGCGGCCGTCCGGACGCCGAGCCGCGCCAGCGCCTCGGCGCGCTTGGGGCCGACGCCCTTCAGGTACTTCACCGGGGAGTTGAGCTGGAGTGTCACCCGCTCACCAGGCGCCGCGCGTAGGCCGCCGCGTCGAACGGCTCGAGGTCGTCGAGGCCTTCCCCGGTCCCGAGAAAGCGCACGGGCACGGGGACGGCCCGCCGCACCGCGACGACGCTCCCGCCTTTCGCCGTGCCGTCGAGCTTCGTGATCACGAGGCCGGTGAGTGGAACGGCGGCGGCGAATACCCGCGCCTGGTGCACGGCGTTCTGACCGACCGTGGCGTCGAGCACGAGCAAGGCCTCGTGCGGCGCACCCACGTGTCGCTTGCCCACCACGCGCACGACCTTCTTCAGTTCCTCGATGAGCCGCTCCTCCGTGTGGAGCCGGCCAGCCGTGTCGACCAACACCGTGTCGATGCCGCGCGCGAGAGCGGCGGCGACCGCGTCGAAGGCCACCGCTGCGGGGTCGCCTTCGGCCATGCCGCCGACGAATGGCACGTCGAGGCGGTCGGCCCACACTCTGAGCTGCTGCACGGCGCCGGCCCGGAAGGTGTCGGCGGCGGCGAGCAGCACGCTGCGGCCCTCTCCCTGGAGCCGGCGGGCCAGCTTGGCGACCGTCGTCGTTTTCCCGGTGCCGTTGACCCCGAAGACGAGCACGACGCTCGGCGGCCTGTCGGCGCGCGCCAGCGACGGGTTGGAGGCCGGAGGACCGAGCAGGTCGGCCACGGCGCGCTCGAGCACGGCCTGGTCGCGTACGCCACCGTTCCGGTCGAGCCGGTCGAGCAACTCTTGCGTGGCCCCCGTGCCGAAATCCCCTTCGAGCAGGATCCGCTCCACCGCCTCGCGGGCCGCGGCGCCGGTGCCCGTGAACAAGCCCGCGAGGCGCTGCCAGAGCGTCCGTTTGATCACGGCAATCCCTGACGCCGCCGCCACGCCCATTCGGCCGCGAACGCCGCGATGGCAATCACGAACAGCCACCAGCGGTCTCGGAGCCCGATCCGCACGACTCGACCCTCGGGCAGCCCGGCCTGGCTGGCGAGCGCCGGCGTCGCAGGACGCCATTCGGCGGAGTACTCCTCGACCGCCACCACGCCCCGCTCCGGCCCGCCGCCGACGGCGTAGCGGTATGCGCCGGGCGGGAGGCGCAGCTCGGCGCGCCCGCCGACGTCGAACCTCAGTGTGTCGGTGCGCGCGCCGCCCTCCCCCTGGAGCTCGATTGCCAGCGGCCGCGGCTCGCCCGCGCCGGCCCACCGCCACACCAGCGGCAGACCGTTGGGCGTCTCGAGCGTGACGGGCACCGCCCGCTCGCGGCTTCCCGCTCCCCGCTCCCCCAGCAGCCAGTCGGCCAGCGCGGCAACGAGCGAGCGGTACGCCTGCTCCGCCGCTCCGCCGCGAAACCCCCAACGCCACAACCCGGACGCGGTGACCGTGGCGTGCCGCGTGCCCGCACGCTCGTCGAGCGTCACGATAGCGCGCGGTGCGCCCCGGCGCGCGAGGCGGGCGGTGAGCGCGGTGACGCCCCCTCCCGAGTCGCGCGGCGCCGCGCCGGCGCTCGCGGCGGGCGGGAGCGAATCCCACTGGATGCCCGCGAGGGCCGCGGCGAGCGGAGAGGCGGGGGGATGCTCGACATACCAATCCCCGGGTTGGCCGTGCTCCGTCGGCCACACCAGTCGTGGGGCCGAGCTCGCGAAGCGTCGCGCGCGCTCCGGATCCCCGCCGAGCACCTGCAGCCGCGCGCCCTGCGCCGCCCGCGTCAGCTCGGCGGTGGAGACCGGCGCGAGCGTCGCCGCGTCGCGCCAGCGCCCCGGCTCCGTCTCGACGAACGTCCTGACGGGCACGCGCGCTACCTCCGCGAGGGTTCGTGCGAGGAACCGGGTCTCCCAATCTGGCGGCGACGCGAACACGACTGCGGCAGGCTGCGGGCTCACTTCGACGACGAAGCGCCGCGCGTCGTCACGGGGTTCGGCGTCACCCACGCGATCCAGGCCTACGTCGAGTACGCTCCATCCGGGATGCGGGATGCGAGATGCGAGAAGCGTCACATCGGTGGACACAGTGCCGCTGTCGGGAAGGGGGACCGTGCGCGACAGGAGTCGCCGTCCCTCAACGCTCACCGTCAGCAACGCATCCCGCATCCCGCTTCCCGCATCACGTTTTCCGGCCGTTCCGTAGCTCACCCTGAGCCGCAGGGTGTCCTGCGCGCTCACCCGCCGTTGCCCCTCGACGGCCGCCACGAACGCGTCGCGTAACGGTGGTCGGGGCAGCACCACGATGCGGGACCGACGCAGGAGGTCGGGCGGGATGGCGGCAAGGTCGTCCACGGCGCCGTCGGTCACGACTGTCACCGCACCACCTCGGGCCGCGGCGGCTTCGAGCGCCGGGGCGAGACGGCTCGCACCGTCCGCCGGTGGCGCGGTGTCGAAGGTCGAGACGCGCGCCCCGAACCGCCACACCAGCGCTTCGCGCGGCGCCGCCGCCAGGGCGCGCGCCGTGTCGAGCGCGCCGCGCCATGGCCCGCCCGCGCCCGCCATGCTGAGCGACGCGTCGAGCAGGACGATCGATTGGGCGCCGGGCGGGAGCGGGCGCGAGGCGAGGGGATTCCACAGGAGCAGCAGGAGGGCCGCGATACCGGTCGTGCGCAGCAGCACCAACCCCGGGGTCACGCGACGCACGCCAACGCCTCCTCGAGCGTGAACTTCGCTTCGTGCAGCGCCCGGCCGACGATGGCGCCGGCGAGCCCCGCCGCGCGCACGGCGCGCAGGTCGTCGAGGGACGCGACGCCGCCCGATGCGATCACGTCGAGGCCCCCGTCGACGTCCGCCAGCGCGCGTGCGCCCGCGACGTCCGGGCCGGCGAGCAGCCCGTCCCGAGCGACGTCGGTATAGACGACGGTGCGCGCGCCCTGGGCGCGCACGCGACGCGCTAACTCCACGGCGCTGAGATCGGAGGCACGGCTCCCCCCCCCTCCTCGGGGAGTGACGCGGCCCTCACGCGCATCGATGCCCACCGCGAGGCGATCCGGCCCGTGCCGGGCGAGGAGGCGGTCCACCAGCGGTGCATCGGTCGCGGCGCCCGCCCCGATTACGACCCGGGCGGCGCCCCAGCCGAACAGCTCGTCGATGACGTCCTCGGCGCTCAGGCCGCCGCCCACCTGCACGCGCAGTTGGGGCGGGACCGCGCCGAGCAGGGCCCGAGCGAGGGCCCGGTTGTCGCCCCGGCCGAACGCGCGATCCAGATCCACCAAGTGAATCCAGCGCGCTCCGGCGCGGGCGAAGCGGTCCAGGGCGGCGAGCGGGTCGGCGGCGTTGGCGGTCGCGCGCGCCACGCGCCCGCCTTGCACGTCAACGGCGGGATAGAGCTCCACAGATTGTCTCTGGAAGTTACTCGACTCGCGCGGCGACGCCGGGCACTGCCGGCCGGGGTGACGGGCGGGGCTCGAGCTCCGCGAGCAGTTGAGCCCGCAGGCTGTCGAACACCAGTTTCAACTTGGGCGACACCGCCTGTCCCGCCCCCGCGTCCTTGCGCTGCGGATTCGTGGGTCGGCCGTTCACCAGGAACTCGTAGTGGAGGTGCGGCCCCGTCGAGAGACCCGTCGAGCCGACGTACCCAACCGTCTGCTCTTGCGCCACGCGCGCACCGATGCGGAGGCCCGCGGCGAATCTCGAGAGGTGGCCGTACCGCGTGCGGATCCCGTTGGCGTGCCGGACTTCGACCAGGTTGCCGTACCCGCCCTCCCACCCGAGCTTCGTCACCACGCCGTCCGCCGTGGCCCGGACGGGCGTGCCGTACGTCGCGGCGTAGTCGGTCCCCTGATGCGAGCGCCACTCCCTGAGGATCGGGTGGTAGCGCCCGCCAAAGCGGCTCGAGATGTGGCGGTACCGGAGCGGGGCGCGCAGGAACGCGCGGCGCAGCGAGCGTCCCTTCTCATCATAGAAACCGGCGCGTGCGACGTCGCCGTCGAAGTAGAAGGCGTAACTGGGCGAGCCGGCCACCTCGACCCGCGCGGCGAGGATCCGCCCGAAGCGCCGCTCCCCCTCCGGCGATTCGAGCCGTTCGATGAGCACGTCGAAGCGGTCCCCGGGGCGGATGTCGCGCGTGAAGTCCACCTCCCAGTCGTACACGTCGGCGATGCCCCAGGCGAGCGCCACGCGCTCTTTGCCGGGCAGGAACGAGTCTGTCACGGCCTGGTCGAGCGCGTCGTAGAGGTTCGATTGAATGACGCCGGTGGCGCGCAACCGGGCGACGCTCCAGGGAATCTCTTCGACCACCTGCCGCCACCCGGAGTCGCCGCCGAGCCGTATCAGCCAGATCCGCGTCTCGGGCCCGGTCCGGGCGACGACGCGGTCGGCCGCCGAGTCGCCTTTGACGCGGCGGAACCGGAACACGAATCCCGCGGGGAGCCGCCGCATGTTGAGCCCGGTGGCGGCGGCGAGGAACGCAGCGTAGTCGCGCCCCCGGACGCCGGCGCGTGCCAGCACGTCGGACGGCGTCTCGCGGCGGCCGAGCTTGTCGGTCCACTCGTCGTACGCGCTGGTGACGACGACGGCGCGGGCGGTCAGCGGCCGGCGGCCGGACCACGCCTCGTGCGAGCCCCACAGCAGCGCGCCCGCAGCGAGGGCGGCGACGGCGACGGAGTGGCTTCTGCGCCAGGCCATCAGTCCATCTGTCGCCGGATGAAGGTGGGGATCTCCATCTCGTTGAGCTCGGGGTTTGCGCCCAGGGGCGGCGTCGCCGGCCGTTTGGGCCCGACCTCGCCCGGCTTCACGAACCCCGGTGGGGGCGCCGGCGTCGGGCGTGCGCCCCGCTCGCGGAACGGCAGGACGCCGGGCGCGGCGCGGCCCGGCGCTCCCGCTTCGGCCAACGCGCCGGTCTTGTCGAAGCCGGTCGCGATCACCGTGATGCGGACTTCGCCGTGCATCGCGGGGTCGTTGACGGCGCCGAAGATGATCTCGGCGTCGTCGCCCGCCGCGTCGTGAATCGCCTCGCTGATCTGGGTGACTTCGCCGAGCGTGAGGTCCTCGCCCCCCGTGATGTTGATCAACACACCGGTCGCGCCGGCGATCGAGATGTTGTCCAGCAGCGGGCTCGAGATCGCCTGCTGGGCGGCTTCCATGGCGCGGTTCTCGCCGCGGCCGGTGCCGGTCCCCATCAACGCCGCGCCGCCGTTCTGCATCACGGTGCGCACATCGGCGAAGTCCACGTTCACGAGGCCCGTGACGCAGATGAGCGCGGAGATGCCCTGCGTCGCGTGCAGCAGCACTTCGTCGGCCTTCTTGAGGGCGTCCTGGAACGGAATGCCCTTCCCGACGACGGCCAGCAGCCGCTCGTTGGGCACGACGATCATCGTGTCCACGTGCTTGCGCATCTCGGCGATGCCCATTTCCGCCTGGCGCATCCGCTTGCGCCCCTCGAACAGGAACGGCTTGGTGACGATCCCGATCGTGAGGGCGCCCAGGTCGCGCGACACCTGGGAGATGATCGGCGCCGCGCCCGTGCCCGTGCCGCCGCCCATGCCGCAGGTGACGAACACGAGATCCGCCCCCTGGAGCGAGTGCAACACTTCGTCGCGGTTCTCCTCGATCGCCTGTCGGCCGATTTCCGGCCGGGCGCCCGCGCCGAGCCCGCGCGTGAGCTTCTTGCCGATCTGCACCTTGACGTCGGCCTTGTTGTTGAGCAGGGCCTGCGCGTCGGTGTTCACGGAGATGAACTCGACGCCGCCGACGTGCTCGTCGATCATGCGGTTCAGGGCGTTGCCGCCGCCCCCGCCGACGCCGACGACTTTCATCCGCGCGTTCTGCGTGACTGTCTCTTCGAGTTCGAAGATCATGGTTCTCCCCTAGGGCACACCGTCAGAAGCATCGGAAGAATCAGAAAAAATCCTGGAGCCACCGCTTGAGCGGCCCGAACAGCTTGTCGACGCCCGCGCCGCCGAACAGCACGCCGGGGGCGACGCCGTGCGCCGTCTTGCGGGCCGCGTACAACACCAGTCCGACCGGCACCGCGTAGCGCGGCGCCTGCACGCTGTCGACGAGGCCCGAGATCCCCATCTCGGGATGCCCGGCGCGCACCGGCACGGCGAACGCTTCCCGTGCCAACTCCACCATCCCCGGCAGGTGCGCCGTGCCCCCCGTCAGGACCACGCCCGCGGGCAAGCGGCCCCCCCCGTAGCTCGCGCGGTCGAACTCGCGCGCCACCAGCTGGAAGATCTCGTCCACGCGCTGGTGGATGATGTGCGCGAGCAGCTCGCGCGACGCCTGCCGCGCGCCCTGGCCGGGCGTCGACGGCAGGTTGATCATCTCCGCGGCGTCCACGAGCGGCGTGTACGCCGCCCCGTGGCGCTCCTTGAGCCGCTCGGCGTCCGCCTGCGTCACGCCGAGCCCTTGCACCAGGTCGCTCGTGACGTGCGCGCCGGCGTACTTGAGCGACGCCAGATGGCGGATCTTCCCTTCGTGGAAGATCGCCACCCCCGTCGAGCTGCCGCCCACTTCGACCAGCGCGACGCCCAACTCTTTCTCGTCGTCGGTCAACACGGCGTACGAGGCCGCGAGCGGCTCGAGCACCAGGTCGGCGACGCGGTAGCCGGCCCGCTGCACGCTCTTGCGCAGGTTCTGCGCGGCGGTGGACTGCACCGTGACGAGGTACATCTCCACCTCGAGCCGCGTCCCCGTCATCCCCACGGGGTCCGAGATCCCGCGCTGCTGGTCCACCACGTACTCCTGCGGGATGTCGTGCAGGAGCTCGTGGTCCCGGCCCAGCGAGACCGCGCGCGCCACTTCGTTGACCCGCGCCACGTCCTGTGGCGTGATCTCGTCGCCGCTGACCGCGACCACGCCCGACGACCCGCGCGCGGAGACGTGCTCCCCGGCGATCCCGCAGGTGACGTCGCCCAGCTTGACGCCGGCCATCCGCTCGGCATCGCGCAGCGCCGCGACCACGGAGCGCGTGGTCTCGTCGATGTCCCGGACCATCCCGCGCCGCACGCCGCTGTTCTTCGCCAGGCCCACGCCCAGCACCTTCGCGAGCGGCGCCCGGGGCAGATCGCCGACGACCTCCGCGATCACCGCGCAGGTCTTGGTACTGCCGAAATCGAGGCCGGCGACGAGTCGCCGCTCCGGCATCAGGCGCTCGCCTTCCGGCGCACCACCACCTGTCCGGCGTAGCGCGCATCGAGCTCGGTGTATTGGCGCGCTTTCGCGGCCAGGTCCCTCGCCACCAGTACCACCGCCTGCACGACCTCCGGCCCGGCGTCGCGCGCGAACAGCACGCGATGGGGCCCTAATTCCAGGAGCACGTCGCCACGCCCGTACCGCCGCGCGGCATCGATGTCTTGAAACAATACCGGATCGAACACCTGGATCCGGGCCAACACCTGCGCCACGCCGCTGTCGGCCGCCTGCACGACCGGCAGGTCGAGCCCCGCGCGCGTCGGATCGAACGGCAAGGCCCGGCCGTCCGCGTCCACGGCAACCAACGCGCCGTTCCCGCCCCCGCCCGGCCGCCGTCCCGGCACCAGCGCGACCGGCTCGACCTCCCGCACGATCACCTTGAGCGCCGCCGGCAACCGGCGCGCCACCCGCGCCTCCGCCACGCCCGCGAGCCCGCGCACGCGGTCGGCGAGCAGATGCGTGTCGTCGAACACGCTCGCCTCCGGCGCCAAGCGCAACGCCGCCAGCACCGCGTCGGGGTCCAGGTTCCGGATCCCGACGAGCTCGACCTGACGCACCCGGAAGAAGGCCAGCCGCCGCAGCACGCTCGGCGCGACGAACCAGAGTGCCAGGCCGACCAAGGCGGCCGCGCCCCACGAGAGCAGACGGCGCGATGGCCGCGGCAGCCGGAGCGGCCGCAACGCCCACGTCACCGCTCCTTCCTCCTTCCCCCATCCCCCGTCCCCAGCAGGTCGAGCAGCTCGGGCCCAACGCGCGTGACGTCACCGGCGCCGAGCGTGAAGACCACGTCACCGGAGCGCACGGCACGCGCCACGTGACCCGCCAATCCCGCGCGCTCCCGCACCGCGACGGTCGCCGCGCCGGCGCGCATCGCCCCCCGGGCCACGACGTCGTGCGTCACACCCGGCATCGGCTGTTCGCGCGCCGCGTAGATCGGCGCCACGACGACCACGTCCGCCGCCGCCAGCGCGCGCCCCAGCGCTTCACCGTGCAGCGCGGTGCGCGAGTAGAGGTGCGGCTGGAACACCGCCACGACGCGCCGACCGGGGAACGCCTGCCGCGCCGCCGCCAGCGTCGCGGCCACCTCCGTGGGGTGGTGCGCGTAATCGTCCACGACCGTCACCCCACCCGCATCTCCGACCCGCTCGAACCGGCGCTCGACGCCGTGGAATTCCGCCAGGGCCCGCGCTCCCGCTTGCACATCGCCGTCGAGCGCCAGCACCACCGCCAACGCGGTGGCCGCGTTGCGCACGTTGTGCAACCCCGGGGCCGCGAGCCGCAGGGCCACCGACGCGCCGCCCGGCAAATCCACGCGGGCGCGCGAGCCGTCGGGCTCGAGTGCGACATCGCGAATGCGCACGTCGGCGTCCGCGGCCAGGCCGACGCGCCACACCGGCCCCGCGAGCCGCGCCGCCACGCGGCCGGCGCCCGCGTCGTCGGCGCCCACGATCACGCGCCGGGCGCGCTGGGCGAACTCGATGAACCCATCCTCGAGCGCCGCCAACGTGCCGTAGCACTCCAAGTGGTCGGCCTCGACATTGTTCACCACCGCCACGGTCGGCGTGAGCGCCAGGAAGGCGCGGTCGAATTCGTCCGCCTCGACCACGAACAGGTCACGCGAGCCGACCCGCGCGTTGCCGCGCCACTGAGCGACGCGGCCGCCGGCGAGTCCCGTGGGGTTTCGCCCGGCGGCCGTGAGAGCCTCCGTGACCATCGCCGTCGTGGTCGTCTTGCCGTGTGTTCCCGCGACCGCCACGACGGTCCCGCCGGCCACCAGCTCCCCCAGCGCGTCTGCGCGGCGCACAACGGGGATTCTCAAGGCGTGCGCCCCGGCCAACTCGGGGTGGTCCCCAGGCACCGCCGCCGTGACCACAACGGCCCGGGCGTCCGCCACGTGGCCCGGATCATGCCCCCGCCAAACCTGAACCCCCAGGGCTGCCAAATCGGCGGCGCCTGAAGGGTCCGAATCACATCCCGTTATGGCCATCCCGAGGTGCCTGGCGATGAGGGCCAGCGCGCTCATCCCCGCCCCGGCTATGCCCATGAAGTGAATCGGGCGGGGATCCCCGGGTCGAAACAAGATCATCTGTGGGCGGCTAATATAGCGAATCTACTAAACTTGCGAAAGAGCTTGAGGTTACCCGACCAGTGTCAAAATCTTCGACATGATCGCCCCGGCGGCGTTGGGGTGGCCCCGCTGCCGGGCAGCCGTCGCGAGCGACTGGAGCCGGTCGCGATCGCGCGCGAGCGACCCCACGACGTGGGCGAGCGACGCGGGGGTCAAATCGCTCTCCAGGAGCAGCACGGCGGCCCCCGCGCTGGCGAGTGCGCGCGCGTTGAACGTTTGATGATCGGCCGCGGCCGTCGGGAGCGGCACCAGGATACTCGGCTTGCCCCACGCGCACAGCTCGGCGACGGTCATGGCGCCGGACCGGGAGACGACGAGATCGGCGGCGGCGTATGCCGGCGCCATCGGATCGAAGAACCCGCGCACCGCCACCCGTCGCGGCACGGCGCGCGGTGCGTACCGCGCTTCGTGTGACGCGCCCGTCCCCCACAGCACGTTGACGTCCGCGAGCAGACCGGCGTTCAGCGCGCCCGCGACGGCTTCATTCAGGGCGCGCGCTCCCTGGCTGCCGCCGAAGACGAGCAGCGTCGGGCGCGCCGGGTCGAGACCGAAGGCCCCAAGCGCGGCGGCGCGGTCCGCGCGTCCTGGTGGCGCGATGGGATTCCCGAGGACGAAGACCTCCGTGTCGGCGCCCGGCCGCAGGCGCGCTCGCGCTTCGGGGAAGCCGAGGAACACCTGCCGCGCGCGGCGCGCGAGCAAGCGCGTCGCGAGTCCCGGAAAAGCGTTGGCCTCTTGGAGGACGGTGGGAATGCCGGCGCGTTGCGCGCGCCACACGACCGGGCCGCCGGCGTAGCCGCCGGTGCCGATCACCAGGGCCGGCTGCTCGACGCGGAGCACGTGGCCGGCGGCGCGCCACGCGCGGACGGCGATCACGGGCCACCGCAGGTTGCGCCACCAGGCGCGGCGGTACAGCGGCTCCAGCGGCAGGAGGTGAAATCGAAACGGGTGCGACGGGAGAATCTGCGCCTCGATCCCCCGCTCCGCCCCGACGAGGACGGGCTCGTGTCCCGCATCGCGCGCGGCCGTCGCGAGCGCCAGCGCGGGCATGAGATGACCGCCGGTGCCGCCGCCGGCGATGAGAATCTTCAGGGTGCTCGCCTCGCCCGCCCCACGCTCGCCAGCACGCCCGTCGCCGCCAAGGCCACGATGAGTGAGGACCGCCCATACGACATGAACGGCAGGGTCACACCGGTCGCGGGGATCACGGCGAGCGTGACGCCGATGTGCAGCACGACGCTGAGTCCGATCATGACCGTGATGCCGGTGGCGAGCAGCTGGCCGAAGGGGTCGTTGGCCGTGCGGGCGATGCGGAAGCCGAGCCAGAGGAACGTGCCGAACAGCAGCGCGATGGCGAACACGCCGACGAAGCCCCACTCCTCGCCGATCGTGGAGAAAATGAAATCCGAGTAGGCGTACGTCAGGTAGCCGAGCTTCTGTTGGCCCTGCCCGACACCGACGCCGAGGAACTGGCCCGCCCCGAGACCGATGAGCGACTGCTTGACCTGCCAGGTGGCCTCGGTGGGCGCAGCGCCGGGGTTGAGGAACGTGAGCACGCGGGCCAGGCGGTATTGCGCGCTCGCCACCGCGCCGTAGAGGAGCGGCACCGCCGCGGTCCCGAGCAGCAGGAAATGACCGATCCGCGCGCCCGCCGTGAACAGCATCGCGCCCGCCAGGATCGCCATCAGCAGCGCCATGGACAGATTGGGCTCGAGGAAGATCAGGAGGACGAGCGGTGCCAGGATGACGAGGAAGGGCAGCATGCCGCGGCGGAAGGTGCGGATCAGCTCGCCCTTCTTGGCCGCGAGCATGGCGCACCACACGACGACGGCGAACTTGGCCAGCTCGGACGGCTGCAATGTGAGCACGCCGAGGTTGACCCAGCGGCGCGCGCCGTTGAGGGTCGGCGCGATCGGGTGCGTGAATGGCAGCAGGGGGATGACGAGGAGCAGCGCGGTGACGCCGAGCAGCGGCCAGGCCCAGCGGCGCCAGCGATGGTAGTCGAGGCGCGCGAAGATGGTCGCGAGGACGCCGCCCACCGCGGCGCCCAGGGCTTGGCGCAGGGCGAAGGTCGCCCCCACCTGTCCGCCCGACGTGGTGACCAGGCTCGACGCCCCGTACACCGCCGCGAGCCCGAACACGACGAGCACCGCGGTGACCAGGGCCAGGAGCCGGTTCTCCCAGGCGCGGTCGGTCACATCGCCGCCACGAGCTTCATGAAGGTCGCCCCGCGCTCTTCGTAATTCTTGAACATGTCGTAGCTCGAGCACGCGGGAGAGAGCAGCACCGCGTCTCCCGAGCGGGCCGCTCGCCGCGCCCGCGCGACCACGTCCTCGAACGTCGTGCCTCGCTCGAGCGGCACGCTCGATGCGCCGAGGTCCCGCTCGACAATCGGGCCGGCTTCACCATACGCGATCACCAGGCGGCACCCGTCGGCGAGCAGCGGCCCGAGCCGGGTGTACGGCTCCCCTTTGTGGCGGCCGCCGAGCAGGAGCACGAAGGGGCGCCGCATGGCGCGGAGCGCCTCGATGGCCACGACGGTCGACGCGATGTTCGTCGCCTTGGAGTCGTTGATCCATAGCACGCCGCCGACCTCGCGCACCGGCTCGAGGCGGTGCGGGAGCGGCTGAAACGACCGGAGCCCTTCGCCGATCAGGGCCGCGGGCACTCCCGCTTCGTGCACGGCGAGCGCGGCGGCGAGCGCGTTCGCCACGTTGTGATCGCCGAGCAGATGCAGCTCGTCGCGCTTGAGCAACGCCGCCCCGCCGAGGCGCACCAGGCGCGCGCCCGCGTCGTACCAGGCTTCAGCCGGCTTGGTGAGCGAGAACTGGGCGCGCCGCCCGCGCGCCCCACGCGCCAGGTCGAGCACCGCCGGGTCGTCGGCGTTCAAGACCCAGACCTGCGCGTCGCCCGCGTTGCGAAACAGCAGGCGCTTGTCGGCGTAATACGCCTCCACCGACGGATATCGGTCCAGGTGGTCGGGGGCGAGGTTCGTGACGATGCCGATCTCGGGGGCGAAGTGCGGGCTGTCGTGCAACTGGAACGACGACACCTCGACGCTCAACCACTGATAGCGGTCCCCCGCCAGGGCCAAGTCGGCAAGGGGACGGCCGATGTTCCCCGCCGCCGTCGCCTTGAGCCCGGCGACGCCCAGGAGATGGGCGACGAGCGCCGTCGTCGTAGTCTTGCCGTTCGTCCCCGTGATGGCGATGCAGCGCGTGCCGACGTCCGCGAGCGCCCGGAAGCCGAGGTCGAGCTCGGAGACGATCTCGACCTTCGCCTCCCGCGCCGCGGCGAGCGGCGGAGCCTCGGGTGGCACCCCGGGCGAGACGACGACGCCCGCGGCGGCGCGGATCTTGGCGAGGTCGTGGCCGCCGACCTGCACCTCGATCCCCGGCACGCCGCGCAGCGCGTCCACCGCGGCGCCTGCGTAGGGGTGATCGGACCCGTCGCTCGCGTACACGCGCACGCCCTCCCGCGCGAGCAACCGCGCCGCCGCCACACCGCTCTTGCCCAGACCCACGACGGCCACCACCCTCCCTCCCCCGCGCCAGGTGTCGGGCAGGTTCATCTCACCTTGAGCGTCGCCAGCGCGATCATCGCGCACAGCACGCCGAGGATGTAGAACCGCATCACCACCTGAGGCTCGGCCCACCCCAACTTCTCGAAATGGTGGTGGAGCGGCGCCATGCGAAAGACTTTGTGCGCGTCCGCGTATTCCTTGCCGCGCCGCTTCCGGTGCCAACGGTATACCTGTACCTGGAGCAGGACAGACAACGTCTCCGCGACGAACACCCCGCCGGCGATGAGGAGGAGGAACTCGGCTTTGAGCAGGATCGACACGGTCCCGAATGCGCCCCCGATCGCCAGGGCACCCGTGTCCCCCATGATCACTTGTGCGGGGTGCGCGTTGAACCACAGGAACCCGAGCGCGGCGCCCATCAGCGCGCCGCAGAAGATCGTGAGCTCGCCGGCCCCGGGCAGATGCAGCACGAGCAGCCAGCGTGCGGCGTCCACGCGGCCGAAGAGGTACGCAAAGATCGCGAACGCGCCGGCTGCGATCGCCGTGAGACCGGCCGCGAGGCCGTCCAGCCCGTCGGTGAGGTTCACCGCATTCGAGCTCGCCGTGGTGACGAACGTGACGAACGCCAGGTAGATCGGCCACGGCAGCACTAAGAGGATGTACTTGAACAGCGGGAGTTGGGTCGATGCCGGGTCCACGCCCGCCACGAGAGGGGCGACGAGGAGATACAAGCCGAGGGCGACGCCGAACGACACCTGACCCACGAGCTTCCAGCGGGCGACGAGCCCCTGCGATTTGCCTCGCACGATCTTCAGATAATCGTCGACGAAGCCAATGGCGCCCATCCACAGCATCGCGACGACGGCGACGATCACGTACCGGCTGTCGAGCCGCGCCCACAGCAGCGTGGGCACGACCGTCGCGAGAATGATGATCAGGCCGCCCATCGTCGGCGTGCCCTGCTTGCTGAGATGCGTCGCCGGTCCCTCGGCGCGCACCACCTGCCCCACCTTGTGCTCGCGCAGCTTGCGAATGATCCACGGCCCGAGCACGAAGGCGCACAACAGGGCCGTGACCGTCGCGCCCGCCGCCCGGAACGTGATGTAATTGAACAGATTGAAGAAGATGTGCTGGCGGGCGAGCGGTGCGAGCAGATGATAGAGCACGAGGGCCCCTTCAGGTCAGGTGGCGCAGCACTTGCTCCAAGGCGACGCCCCGCGACGCCTTGAGCAGCACGATCTCGTTCCCCGCGAGCGCCGCCCGGAGCTTCGGGCCGAGCGCGCCGGCGTCCGGAGCGGTGATGACCCGCCGGCCGAGCGCCGCGAACGCCGGCACGAACTCCCCCACCGCGGCCACCAGCGCGGGCTTCCGGGCCGCGATCTCCCGGGCGGCCTCGGCGTGCAATCTTGCACTTTCGGGCCCTAACTCCAACATCGTGCCGACCACGACGGCCAGGGGTCGGCGCCGCCGCCCCGCCAACCAGGCCGCGAATTCGACTGCCCGCCTCAGCGACGCAGGATTGGCGTTGTACGTATCGTCGATCACCGTCAGGTCCCCCACCCGTACGACCCCGCCCCGCCCGCCCGGCACCCGCACGGCGGCGAGGGCCGCGAGGGCACGGGCGGGATCGGCACCTGCCTCCCGGGCGACGGCCGCGGCGATCATCGCGTTGTCGACCTGATGGAACCCCGGGATGGGAAGCGTGACCGCGCCGCCGGCCCAGCTGATCCGGGCGCGTCCCTCGTCGTCGAGCTCGGCGGCGTCCGGGTGGACCTCCGCCGCAGTGTCCCGCCCGGCCACCACGGTCCGTACGCGACGACGCGCCAGGGTAGCCAGCTCGGGCGGCTCCGTGCCGACCACGGCGACCGTCGCTCCATCGAGCAGGGCCACCTTCTCGCGCAGCACATTCTCGAGCGAGCCGAACCCCTCCACGTGCGCGTAGCCCACGTTCGTGATCACGGCGATCGTCGGCTCGATGACCGCCCGCAGCCGGGCGATCTCCCCGGGCACGCTGGCGCCCGCCTCCACCACGAGCGCGTCCGTGTCGTCCGGTGCGCCCAGAATCGTGAGCGGGACGCCCACCAGATTGTTGAGGTTTGCGGTCGTTGCGTGCACTCGCCAGCGGGTCGCCAGCGCCGCACGGATCATCTCCTTGATGGTGGTCTTCCCGCTCGATCCGGTGATCGCCACGACCGGGCTACCCGCAGCCAGTAGACGACGCCGCGCCCGCGCGAGGAGACCCAGCGCGGTGAGCGTATCGTCCACCTCGAAGTACGGGAGGCCGTCCACCGGCGCAGTCCCGCGCCGGACCACCGCTGCCGTGGCCCCCGCGGCTCTGGCCTGCGCGAGGAAATCATGCGCGTCGAACCGCTCGCCCTTCAGGGCGACGAACAAGGTGCCGGGTGTCGGGTGCCGGGTGTCCGTAGATACGGCCGTGAAGGTGAGCTTCGTTGGAGCCGGTACGCCGAGCGCCGCTGCCACCTCGGCGCTCGTCCAGGGCCGTCCGGCGCTCACGCCGCCCCCAACCCACGGACGACCTCCCGCTCATCGAACGGATGCTTGGTCGTGCCGATCACCTGGTAGGTCTCGTGCCCTTTGCCGGCGAGCAGCACCGTGTCGCCCTCGCGCGCCAGCTCGAGGGCCTGGGCGATGGCCGCGCGCCGATCGACCAGACGGTAGTGCGGACGGTTGCCCATACCGGCTTCCACGTCGTCGAGGATCCGCTCGGGGTCCTCGGTGCGCGGATTGTCGGACGTGACGACGGCGACATCGGCGAGCCGGGCCGCGATCTCGCCCATTGGGGCGCGCTTGCCGCGGTCGCGGTCGCCGCCCGCGCCGAAGACCACGATCACCCTACCCCCGGGCGCCATGATCTCTCGGACCGTTTCGAGCGCCCGCTCGAGCGCGTCGGGCGTATGGGCGTAATCCCGCAGCACGGTGCACGGATCGCTCGCGATGCGCTCCATCCGCCCGGGGACCTGAGGGGCGGTGCCAAGGCGCTCAGCCACGGTTTCCACCGGCACCCCGAGCCCCCACGCGCAGGCGGCGACGCCAAGGGCGTTGGCCACGTTGAAGTGCCCGAGCAGCGGAAGGCGCACCGCGGCGCTGCCGGTCGGCGTTACAAGCTCGAACCGCGCACCGCCCGGGTCGAGGCGCACGCTCCTGCCGCGCACCTCGCCGCTCTTCTCGCCGAAGGTCAGCCGGCGTCGGCCGCGGCGCAGGCGCTGCCAGGCGGGGTCGTCGGCGTTGACCACCTCGAGCCCCTCTGGGGGAGGAGCGAGGTACCCCGACAGTGTTGCCTTGGCCTGGAAGTAGGCCTCGGGCGTCTTGTGGTAGTCGAGGTGGTCGCGGGTGAAGTTCGTGAAGATGGCGGCGCGGAACACGAGGCCGTCCACGCGGCCTTGGTCGAGGCTATGCGACGAGACCTCCATGGCGGCGCCCTCGGCACCGCGCGCGACGAGCGCCGCCAGCGTCGCCTGCAAGTCGATCGGGCCGGGCGTGGTCAGGTTCCCCGCTTCGCTCTCGACCGGTGCGCCGGCGGGGTCAAACGCACCGAGCGTGCCGATCGAGCCCATGGGCCAGAGGGCGCCGAGCACGTGGCGCGCGAGCGTCACGGAGGTCGTTTTCCCGTTCGTCCCGGTGACGGCGATGAGCTGCAGCCGGGCGGCGGGACGCTCGTACCACACCTCGGCGGCGAGCGCCGCCGCGCGGCGGCCGTCGCGCACGACGACTTGCGGCAGGTCGGCGGGCTGGGGCGTCTCGACCAACGCCGCCGCCGCGCCGCGCCCCGCGGCGTCGGCCACGAACAGGTGCCCGTCCTGCACCGATCCACGGATCGCACAGTAGAGCATCCCGCGCGACAGCTTGCGGGTGTCCGCGGTGAGGCCGGTGATCTCCGGTAGCCGGGGCGGCGCATGCGCCATTAGCCCGGCGCGGCCGAGCGCCTCCACGATGGCGGCGAGACGGCTCAGGGGCGGGGCTCCGCGAACACCGTGACCGTCGAGCCGGCGGCCGCGCTATCGCCGCCAGCCGGCCAGGTGTGGTGCACGAGGCCCCAACCCTTGAGGACGACGCGGAAGCCCCGGCGGTGGAGCGCGCGCACCGCTTCGCGCAGGGGACGGCCCGTCACGTTGGGGACGGCGCGCGCCGGCTGCGCGCGCGCGCTGTCGGGCGCGTAGGGCCAATTCACGACGTAGGGCACGATACCGTCGGGTTCTTCGAGCGCGGCGCGCTCTTCGGTTTGGGTCACGTTCGAGAGCCGCGCGCGGTCGAGGGCCACGGTACGCGCGGCCAGCGCCTGCTCGAGCATCGAGCGCGTCACGGGGGCGGCGGTTTGCGCCGCGAAGTAACTCCCCTTCTGCGGGTTGTCGATCTTCATCACGACCACCAGCTGGGGGTCGTCCGCCGGGAACAGCGCGGCGAACGTCGCCGTGTACTGTCCCGGCGCGTAGCGCCCCCCCACCACGCGGCGGGCGGTGCCGGTCTTGGCCGCGAGCTGGAAGTTCGCGAGCGCGGCCCGCTCGCCGGTGCCGCCCGCTTCCACGACGCCGCGCAGCAAGTCGCGCAGCTTTGCCGCCACCTCGGGCGTCACGGCCCGGCGCACCGGCTCCGGACGGTGCCGGTACAGCACGGCCCCGTTCGGGGTGCGCACTTCGCGGATCAGCGTCGGCTGCAGCAGCACGCCGTCGTTCGCGATCGCGCCGTAGGCGGCGGCCAGCTGCAGGGGCGTCACCGCCAGCTCGTAGCCGATCGCCAGGCTCGCGGCGCTGGGACGCGTCCACTCGCGCGGCAGGCGCAGTTTCCCGGGAGACTCGGCGGGGAATTCGATCCCCGTCGGCGTCCCGAACCCGAACGCGCGCAGCACGCCGTACTGCTCCTCGGGCCGCAGCCGGGTGACGAACTTGGCGAGCGCAATGTTGCTCGAGACCCGGATCGCATCGGCCAGCGTGAGGGATGGCAGCGGATGCTCGTCCGTCAACGGCGTGGGCCGCCCGGGGATCCGATACGTTCCGCCCTCGCCTGACACGCGCTCATCGAGCCGCACGCGACGGTGCTCGAGCAACGCCGCCGCGGCAAAGATTTTGGCGAGCGAGCCCGGCTCGAATGTCTCGGTGAACGCGCTCGGCCGCGCGGCGCCGTCGCGCCGGCCCGAGGCGGCCGCCAGGGCCTCGCCCGTCGCCGGATCGAGCATCACGACATCCCCACCCTCGGCATCCATGCGGTCCAGCGCATCGGCGAGCGCGCGCTGGGCGATCTCCTGCAGCTCCGCGTCCAGCGTCAGCACCACGTCGTGCCCAGGGACGGGCTCGGCGATCAGCCGGGCGGGAGACTCGTACTCGCGGCCGGCCCGGTCCTTCAGGACGACGGCGGAGCCGGCCGCGCCGGCCAGCAGGCTGTCGAGCAGGCGCTCGAGACCGGAGGCGCCGCGCCCGTCGTCGCCCACCCGGCCGATCACGGCGCGTGCGAACTCCGGCGACGGATAGAAGCGCCGCAGCACGGGCTCGAGGTGCACGCCCCGCACCGCGCGCAGCGGCTGCACTTCCTGGGCGGTGTACGGCCCGGCGAACCAGGCGTACCGGCGCCGCAGCCCGCGCTCCACGTCACGCGGCGCCACGCGCAGCTGGCGCGCGATGAGTGCCGCGTCGCGCCGCCAGTCGCGCAGCTCGTTCGGCGCGATCCCCACGTGGTAGGTCTCTTGGGTCAGGGCGATCGCGGTCCCGTGTCGGTCGGTGAGCGCTCCGCGCCGGGCCTCGAGCACGACGTGCTCGGTGCGTTGCGCCGCGGCCTCCGCGGCGTGACGCCGCCCCTCCACCAGCTGGACCTGGGCGGCCCGCACCACCAAGGCGGCGAGCGCCGTGAACACGCCGATCTGCACTACGCCGAGCCGCACGACGACCTTGGCCATGATCAGCGCCGGGAGGGGGACGGAGGAGGGGGCGGAGGGCCGGCGGTTGGCGGGGGCGAGTGCGCGGTGTCCGGGACGGGCACGAGGATGATTTCGGTGTCGGCCGGTAACCGGAGCCCCAGCCGCTGCGCACGCGGCAGCAGCACGGCGCGGCTCTGGGCCGTGCGAATGCGGCGCTCCAGCTCCGCCCGCCGACCCTCGAGCGTGGCGCGGTCCTGCCGCAGGTCGGCGAGCGCACGCGCGGCGTTGAGCGACGCCGTCTGGCGCGCGATCACCACCCACAGCACCGCGAGCAGGGCGACGAGCCAGAGCGCCAGCCAGTGCCGGCCTTTAGCCGCCATGCGCCGCCTCGAAGACCCGGAACTTGGCCGAGCGCGCGCGTGGGTTTGCGGCGACCTCGGCGGCGCCCGGGACGACGGGCTTTTTCGTCAAGACGCGCCCCAGCGCCCGGCCGCGGCAGGTGCAGACGGGTTGCTTCGGCGGGCAAATGCACGCCCGGCTCCAGTCCCGGAACAGATTCTTGACGATGCGGTCCTCGCCCGAATGGTAGGTGATCGCTCCCAGGCGTCCGCCCGGCTCCAACGACTCCCGGAATGCGGGGAGCGCCGCCGCGAGCACCTCGAGCTCGCCGTTCACGGCGATGCGCAGGGCCTGGAACAGACGCGCGAACTCGGGCGGCCCCGAGCGGGGGCCGAGTGTGGCCCGGATTGCGTTCACAAAGTCGTCGCTTACGGCGAAGGGAGCCGCGAGCCGCCGCCGGATGACTTGCTTGGCGAGGGCGCGCGCGCGGCGCTCGTCCCCGAAGTCGGCGAACGCGGCAGCAAGGCGCTGCTCCGGCCAGGTGTTCAGCACGTCGCGCGCGCTCGGCCCCCCCCCTCCCTCCGACCCCGGCGTCATCCGCATGTCGAGCGGCGCCCCCGGGCGAAACGTAAAACCCCGCTCCGGCGTGTCGACCTGGTGGGAGCTGATGCCAAGGTCGAGGAGGATCCGGTCGGGATGGAACGCGCGCACGGCGCCGAGCGTCTCGGGGGCGCCGTACGAGCCCGTGAGGTAGCGCACGCCACTGTCGCCGAGGCGGGCGCGAGCCGCCGCGACGGCCGTGGGATCGCGATCGATGGCGAGCACCTCGGCCCCGGCGGCGCGCAGCAGGGCGGCATGGCCGCCGCCGCCCAGCGTGGCGTCCACAGCCCGTCGGCTGCCGGCCGCCCAGGTCGCGACGGCCTCGGCGAGAACCGGGACGTGGTACGGAATGCTCGGAGACTGAGCCTCAGGAGACGGGGGGGGCGGGGGGGGCACCCCACAAAATACGATGGCCCCGCCTACAGAAGTAGACGGAGCCGATTCAGGCGGGGCTGACGGGGCTCGAACCCGCGACCTCCGGTGTGACAGACCGGCACTCTAACCAGCTGAGCTACAGCCCCGTGCGCCAGAGGGCCGCAATATAGACCCGTCCCCGGGGCAGTTCAATCCCGTCCTAGAAGTTCCTGCATTTGAAACTCTGCTTCACAGACACAAACGCCTGGTCCAGCTGGGTCACGGTGGGCTGCAGCTGGGCGACGTAGGGCGGCGAGACGCGCCGCGCGAGCACCAACGCGGCTTTCAGCCGCTGGTGCTCATCGTAGACCTCCTTGGCACGCGCACAGCTCTTGCTGGTGGTCATCGGGCGGTAGTCCGCGGCGACCCGCTGGAGTTGGGGCACCAGAAAATAGAAGCTGGCCTGGACGCGGAGCGCCATGCGGGGACCCACCGTGTCGGCCGGCGACCGCGGCGTGAGGTCTTGGAGCAGTGGATTCACCCACGCATACACGCGATCGCCGGAGACCTGTGCTTGCGCGAGCTTGGCGACGCCGGTCAGCTGGATCACGTAGGCATTCAGGCGGAGCGCCGTGTCGGGCGCCGTCCGGACCCGGTTGAGATACACGAGGGCGCTGTCCAGGCGGTTCGCGAAGGGCGTCCGGAGCGCGGCGAGCTGCACCGTGTCTTTGGATCGTTGCAGCTGGTTCGCCACCGCGGTGTCCCAGGCGGCGCCCTCGATGATCGCCTTGGCGACGAGCAGCGTCGACCCCAAGTCGCTCGGGTCCAACTGGATCACTTTTGTGTAGACCTTGACGGCGGAGTCGGTCATGTGCGCCGACTCCAGGGCGGCGGCGTGCGCTTTCAAGAAGCTGCGATTGCTCGAGAAGTTGCGGGCGGCCACGTAGGTGAACCGGAGCAGCGCCTGCGTATCTGGCGCTTGCTGGGCGGCGCCGATCCCGGTCTTGAGGAACGACGTGTCCCGACCCAACGATGAATCGTGCTCGAGCTGGGCGATCAAGCCGGTGACCGCGCAGCGGTACAGCGAGCCCTCGATGCAAATCCGCGTCTTCAGCTCGACCATCTGCTGCTCGCCGGGCGTGACCTGCAGGCCCTCATCGAGCAGGTCCACCGCCTTCTGGTACTGTTTCATTTGGCGCAGCAGCTGGACGATAGCGAGCCGCCGCTGAGCGTTGCGCTTGTCGCAGCCGAGTCCGCCGATGAACGCGTCGATCGCCTTGAGAGTGTCGCCTTTTTGCTGCCAGGAGCGCGCGATGTTCTCCCAGGCCGTTCCGTTGCACGCGTCGCCCTCCAGGGCACGCCGCGACGCCGCGATGATGCTGTCCACCGGCATCCGCTGCGCCTCGTACACCGTGGAGATGCACAGATGGGCGCCGGCGGAGGTCGGATCGATCCCGAGCGCCTTCTGCGCCGCGGCGACGGCGCGCGGGAACCGACCGGCTTGGCGGGCGGTGGTGCACTCGCGCACCTGCTCGCTCGCGCGGATGATCGTGTTGAGCCGTTGGGCGATCGTTTCGGCCAGCGCGGCGGCCGTCCCGGGGTTGCCGTTGTTCACGGTGAAGCTCGCCGCCATCCCCGAGCCCCCGACGTCCACGACGCGCACGTGTGCCACGAGCGTGTTGCCGTTGCGCGTGAGCGAGCCGGTGACGTACGCGTTCACGCCGAGGTGCCGCCCGAGCTGACGCGCCTGTTGCTCGTCGAGCAGCCCATCGCACGGGAAGCCGGACTGCGCGAGGACGTCGCACAGCTGCTTCTTGGTAACCACCAGCACTTTGTACTTGGCGATTTGGGCGATGCGGTCACGCACCGCGTCCATCACCGCGACGCTCATCGCCGAGTCCGCCGCGGACGCCGCCAGGGGCAGGACGAGCAGCTTCTCGGTCGGCTGGGTGACGGCAAGCTGAGCGGGAGCCGCGGCCGCCGCTCCCGCCATCAGCGCGATCACCACACAAAGCGTTCTCACGCGGTCGAACCTCCGTTACAGTCTGCTACCCCAGTGGGCGAAGAGGGATTCGAACCCCCGACTTCCTGCGTGTAAGGCAGGCGCTCTGAACCGCTGAGCTATTCGCCCGAGCCACAGCGCATCGCTAGAGAGCCAGGCCTGCGGGAACGAATACGCAGTAGCCGAGGACGAGCAGAATCGGCGCGAGCGTGGTGGACCCCCGCGACAGGAGCCAGTAGCCGACGACGAGCGACACGACGGCGGCGGCGAGACAGAGATAATTCTTCGGTCCGAAGCGCAGGCGCGAGCGCGCGAGAGTCTGTTCTGGCATGGGGCAGGAGTCTACGGGGTAATCTCAAGCTCGTCAAGCAGTTGCCCGTCATCGAGGGCGGCGCGGCGGGCGCGGTCGCGGCGCCGCCGCAGCACGACGAGCGCCACGAGCAGCGCCCCGATCGTGAGCCAGAACAGGCCCATCGCGGCGGCCCAGGAGAGCCAGCCGTAGCGCGACGCCACATCCCGCTGCCAGCGCACCTCGAAGTCGCCTTCGGTCACGTGGTAGGTGGCGCGCAACGCCGCGTCGAACGTCGGCGCCACCGCCAGATTCTCGAGCAAGGGGCCGAGTCCCCGCGCACCGCCCCAGCGGTGCAACAACAGCACCGCGGTGGTGGCGAGCCCATAGGCCGATTCGGCGTCCCCCCGCGCGCCGCGCAGGGAGCGGTCCACGTCGTCGAGGTTCATCCGCACCCCGCGGGCCAGCTGCCAGTTGAGCCGCAGGGCATCGAGCCGGTCCCATTCCCCCGCCGCGACCGCGGCGTACCCTTCCTCGAACCAGAGCGGCGCGCGGCGCCCGATATGCCACCGCAACACGAGATGGGCGAGCTCGTGACGGAGCGCCCCCGAGAGTTGGTCGGTCGGACGGTTCGACAGGAGAACCACCAGCCCCGCATCGGCGAACGCGGCGCCTTCGCTCCAGGTCGGCAGGCGCCCGCGCGTGACCGAGTCGAACGCCTCTCGCGTCGGCGCCAGGACCAGCCGGATCGGGCGATCGGGAAGCGTGCCGAGGCCGGGGAACCCGCCGGCGTGGTCGGCGGCTTCGGCGAGCGCCACGGCGAGGCCTTCCTGACCCGGCCACGCGACCGCGGTCACGCGACCCACGGTCACCGCCGTCGGGGCGGGAGGGGCGAGGGAGACGCCCTGCAGCAACAGGGCGAGCAGCGCTAGTCTCGCGGGGGCTCCTGTCCCTGGGCGACGAGATCGAGCATCTCCTGACACTTCTTGCCCCAGGGGTTGAACTTGTTCGCCTTGAATCCGTCTTGCCACGTGGTCTTCGCCCGCTCCTGGTCGCCGCCGAACCAATAGGCGCGACCCAGCTCGTAGTACGCCTCGATGAGATTCGGGCCGAGCTTCAGCGTCTTTTGGAAGAACGTCTGCGCGTCTTCGTGCATCTCGCGTTGCAAGTACACCAGCCCCAGATAGAAGTGGGCGTAGAGGGTCGCCTTTTTATCGTTGTCCAGCCGGATGGCCTTGGACAGGTGCTCGATCGCCTCGCCGAAGATTTTCTTCTTGAGGCAGATGTAGCCGACGTTGATGCGGGCGAGCGAGTTCGCCGGCTCCTTCATCAGGACCTTTTGGAACGTCTGGAGCGCGTCGTCGTAATCCTCGTGCAGCATCTGCGCCCACCCAAGCAGCGACTCGGCCTGTGTCTCGCCGGGCGAGAGCTGCAGCGCCCGCTGCAACGCCTGAATCGCGCCCGCGTGGTCGCCGAGCGAGATCAGGCTCCACCCTTTTTCGATGAACGTCGAGGCGCCGATGTGGTCGGCGTGGACCACGGGCCGCTGGCCCGTGAACTCCGGCGCCGAGGCCTGCTTGGTGTCGGCCGTGAGCTGCTTGTACCGCTCAACCAGCTGGCGGATATCGTCCTTCAGCTGAGTCAGCTCGGCGAGGTAGCCGTCGACCCGCTTGAAGTAGGCGATGATCTCGCGCTTGGCGGCCTCGCGCTCGGCGGTGCCGCCGGCGCCGTCCAGTTGACGCGCGATCGCGTCGTACTCCGCCCGCAGGACGGCGATGGGCGACTCGCTCATGTCGTCTTGACGGGCGCGCGCGCCGCGTCCAGCGCCACCTTCTCTTTGGACGACAGCAGCTTGTTCGTGTTGAGCACGATGATCGTGCGCCCGTCCTGCACCACGAGACCGGTGATGTACTCTGCGGCGAGCCCCTTGACGATGCCCGGGGGCGGGGCCACCGTCGCCGCCGCCACTTGCATCACCTCGGTCACGGCGTCCACCACGAGGCCGAGCTTGCCGCCCTCGAACTCGAGGATGACGGTGCGCGTGTCATCGCGCAGCGGCGCCGCGGCTCCCAGCCGCTTGCGCAGGTCGATCAGCGGGATCGCCCCGCCCTGATACTGCAGGACGCCCTCCAGAAAGTCCGGCGCCTTGGGGAGCGGAGCCGGCGCCTCATAGCGCAGAATCCGTTCGACCTGGAAGATGTTGAACGCGAAGTCCTGGCCACCCACTTTGAAGGTGACGAGTTGAACGTCGTCGCCGGCCGTGCTCATCCGATGCGATCTCCCAGCGCTTCCAAATCGAGGATCGGCACGAGCGTGCCGTCTTGCTCGGCCACACCCGCGGCCCACGGCAGGGACTGCCCGCGCGGCACGGGCAGGACCTGCTCGCGGACCACGGCGTCGGCGTCGTCCACCTCGAACGCCACCTGGCGGGCACCCAACTCCACCAGCACGACCGTGCGGCCCGCTTCGGCCGGGGCGGCGCGACCCGCCAGGAACGCCCCGAGGTGGATGAGCGGCACCAGACGCCCCCGCAGCGGCGTGAGGCCGCGCACGGCGGGGAGCGCCTTGGGCACGTCGAGCACCTCGCCCGCGTCGGCAACTTCCAGGACGCGGCCGACAGGCAACCCGTACGGTTTCCCCTCGGCGCGGACGACGAGATAGCCCTTCATGGGCGCTCCACCCCTCCTCCTTTTACGGCAGCGCGGCGCCGCGCGAGCTCGGCGGCAACGCGGCCGGCAATCTCGCCGAGCGGAAGGATCGCGTCCACACCCCCCGCCTGGACGGCCGCCACCGGCATCCCCGGAATCACGGCCGACTCACGGTCTTGCGCGAGGCCGCCGCCGCCGGCGTCGTGGATGGCGCGCAGGCCGTCGGCGCCGTCGCGCCCCATCCCGGTGAGCACCACGCCGACGCTGTGCGCGCCGAACACCTGGGCCACGGAGCGGAACAAGGGATCGGCGGCGGGACGCACGCCCCACACGGGCGGCGATTGGTCCAGGGCGATGACAGGGCCGTCGGCACTGCTGCGCACCCGCATATGATAATCGCCCGGCGCGACGTACGCCGTGTCGGCCACGATGGGCGCGCCCTCGTCAGCCTCTACGACACGGAGCCGGCTCATGGAGTCGAGCCGCTCGGCGAGGCTGCGCGTGAACTTGGGCGGCATGTGCTGCACGATGAGCACCGCCGCGCCCCGTCCCGTCGGCAGCTGCGGGATGAGGTCGGCGAGCGCGCGCGGCCCGCCCGTCGACGCCGCGACGGCGACGGCCAGCACCGCGCGGCCGCGCAGCGTCAGCTCCGGCGGGTGCGGCACCGGCGCCGGCGGCCGGGCCATGACCTTGACGTGCGAGACGTCGGCCGCGAGGGCGCGCCGCACGGCCGCGATGAGCTCTGGTGCGAGCGCCTCGAGCGCGCGGCGGCCGGAGACCTCGGGAGGTGGTTTGGCGACGATCTCAACGGCGCCGAGCTCGAGGGCGCGGATCGCGGTGGCGGTGCCGGGTCCGGCGTGGGCGCTCACGACCACGATCGGCCGCGGGGACTCGGACATGATGTAGCCGATCGCGCCGAGCCCGTCGAGCTCGGGCATCTCGAGGTCGAGGGTGACGACGTCGGGCACGTACTGGTGGACCTTGCGGATCGCGTCGAACCCGTCGCGCGCGGTCGCCACGACGCGGAATTGACCCGTCTCCGCCTCACCACCGCCCAGCACGTCCACCAGGACGCGCCGCATCAGGGCGCTGTCGTCCGCGACGAGCACGGTGGGCCGGGGGTCAGATGACTTCGGCATCGGCGCCGACGGAGCGGATCTCGACCCGCCCGTCCTTCACGTGAAACTTGACGCTGCGACCGCGCTCGCCGCCCACCGCCTCGCGCACGACGGGGATGCCGGCGTTGCGCAGCGCGGTGCGGGCCGCGACGACGTTCCGCTCCCCCATCTGAATGGTCCCCGGCGTCATGAGCTGGCTGAACATGCTGGCGCCGCCGGCGAGCTTGGCCACGAGGCGGCGCGGGTCGGCGCCGAGCGCCTTGAGACGCTCCACGAGCAGCGGCACGGCCGTGTCGGGGAACTTGGCGAGATTGGTGGCGTCGTGGGCCAGGGAGCGCGAGGGCAGGAGGATGTGGGCCATCGCCCCCGCCCGGCTCTGGTGGTCGTGCAGCATGATGGCCACGCAGGACCCGAGTCCCAGCGTGACGAGGACGCCATCGCCGCGCTCGGCGGCCCAGTCAGCCACTTTCACGATGACTTCTTTCACGCGGGCTTCGTGTAGATCCGCTCGCGCGGGTCCGCCAGGGTGAGCAGCTCGCGCGCCGGTCCGAACAGGGTTTCGACCTTCCCGAGGAGCAACACGCCGCCCGGGGCGAGCGCGTCGACGAATGCCCGGAACAGGCGCTCCTGCGCCTGCCGCTCGAAGTAGATGACCACGTTGCGACACGCGATGAGGTCGTACGGAGGATGCGGCGGCGGCTCGCGCATCAGGTCGTGCGCGAACGGGTGCACGACCGCGCGGATCGCCGGCACCGGCTGATGGGGAGGGGGGTCGGCGGTGAGGTAGCGGCGGCGCAGGGCGGCCGGCATCTCGCTGAAGGCGCTCTCGGGGTAGCTCGCCTGCCGGGTCCGCTCGAGGCTGAGGCGGTCCACGTCCGTAGCGTCCACGCGCGCGCGGGCGAGCTGGTCCTCCTCCCCCGCGGCGCGAGACACCTCGGCCAGGACGATGGCGATCGTGTAGGGCTCTTCGCCGGAGGCGCACCCCGCGGACCAGACGCGCAGCTGCCCGCGCCGCGCGCGCCACAGCGCCGTGAGATAGGGCCGGCTCAGCGCCTCCCACGTCTCGGCGTTGCGGTAGAACTTGGTGACGTTGATGGTGAGGGCGTCGAGCAACAGCTCGTACTCGTGCGCGTCCTGATCCAGCAGCCGGCTGTAGTCATCGTAGGTGTGGACGCCGCGGGCGCGCATGCGGACCGCGATGCGCCGCTTGAGGCACTTGTCTTTGTACGACTCGCAGCTCACTCCCCGGGTCCGCGAGATCTTCTGCGTCAGCGCCAGAAACGCGCGCTCGTCCTGCGGCGCCATCACAGCGTGCTCAGCGTTTCCAGATTGGCTTTCACCAGCTCGTGCTTGGGGTTCAGGTCGAGCGCCCGCCGCCACAGCTCGGCGGCCTGGTCGCGCTCGTTTCGCTTGTACGCGATGTTGCCGAGCTTGAAGTAGACGTCGTCGCCCAGATCGGGCGACAGCTCGACCGCCCGCTGGTACAGGTCCCACGCCTCGTCGTAGCGCGAGCCCCGGTAGGCGAGGTCGCCCAGGTTCTTGGAGAGCTGGGGCAGCGACGGCTCGTCGCGCAGCGCCGCACGCGTGAGCTCCTCGGCGGCGGGGAGGTCGCCGGCGAGCTCCTTCAGCACGGCGAGGTTGTTGCGCAGAACCACATGCTGCGGATGGGTCTCGACCGCCTGCGCGGCGACTTGCTCGGCCACCTCGAAGTCCCCCGCCGCCGCCGCGGCGAGCACCCGCGCCCAGAACCAGATCGGCGGGATGGCGCCGGCGAACAGCTCCTTGGCGCGATCGAGGCGCCCCGCCGCGCTGCCGTGGTCGCCCCGCTTCAGCGCCACGATGCCCCACCCCACGTACACGCGGGGGTCGGTGCGGGCCCGGGACGCCGCCTCGGCGTAGGACGCCTCGGCCTCGTCGAGGCGGCCCAGCTGCTCGTACGCCAGCGCCAGGTTGTGCAGCACGGCCGGGCGCGAGCCCCCCTTTTCCGCCGCGAGCCGCAAGGCTTCCATCGCCTCGCGCCAGCGGGCCTGCTTGAGCGCCACCAGTCCGATGAAGAAGTGGGCGCTCGCGTCGCTCGAGCGCAGTTCGGCCACCCGGCGGAACTCGCGCGCCGCCTCGTCCAGCATGCCGGTCTTGTAGAACGCGATGCCGAGATTGCGGTGCTCCTCGACGCGCGCGTCCGTCATCTTGAGGTCCTCGGCGCTCGCCGTGCGGCCGGCGCGATGCAGGAATCCGGCCGTGACCAGCCCGTACAGCGCCTTGCCGACCTCGAATTCGCCGAGCCCCGAGTCCTCGATCACCTGGTTGACATCGCGCGAGCCGTCGAGCAACGGCATCAGCCGGTCCTGCACCTCGGTGACCTTGGCGTCGCTGATGGCCAGGCGGTCGCGGTCCACGAGGAAGATCAAGTCGAACGACGGGATTTTCTTCTCGATGAGGCTCCACTCGTCCACGCGCCGCGCGCCCTCGAGCAGCAGCGACTCCGGGTTGATGGAGACGAGGAAGTCCTGCTGCTCGGGCCGGACGTCGGCCTCGAAGTTGAAGGTCCCCTGCGTCCAGGTGAACAGGTAGTAGACCGACTCCTCGATCTGCATGCGCATGTAGCGCTCGAGGTCCTGTTGCGTGATGACCGCCTGGGCCACCAGGATCTCGCCGAGCTTCTTATCGCGCTCTTTGACCTGGCGATGGATCGCGGCGTCGAGCTGGTCTTGAGAGATCTTCTCGTGTTTGACGAGGATGTCGCCCAGCCGGTCGCGCCGGTTCACAATCGACGCGTAGCTGATCCGGCCCTTGTCGAAGTAGATGTAGCCGAAGTTCGAGCGGTCGGCGATCGACAGGCATCCGGTCTTCTGGCCCAGCGCCAGCAGCTGCAGCACGTCGGGGAGCGAGGCTTCCTTGAGCGAGCCCTTGATGGCCATCAGCGCAGCTCCTCGATCACGCGGTCGGCGGGGGCGGGCCAGTCCCACACCATCTTCTCGCGGCTGCGCACGCCGCCCGCGCTCGACACCACGATCCCGCTCGTGCGGAACCCGGTGGAGCGGCGCGCGGCGGCGGCAGGCTGGCCTTCGAGGATCTCGCGCGCCAGCCCCGCCGTCACCGGCGTATCCTGGGCCGCCGCGGCCGTCACCACGCGCTGCACGAGGCCGACGAGGCTCCGCACCGAATCGGCGGGCCGGTCGGCGAGGTAGTCGAGCAGCGCCGGCTCCGGCTCCACCTTGTGCTGGCCGAGCATGCGCTCCAGCGCCGTGCGGCGCAGCTCCCGGTCCGGCTCGGCGATCTCCGCGACGAGCCCACCCTCGAGCCGCGAGACGATCCGCTCCGAGAGCCCGTCCAGGGTGTTGGGGTGCGTGGGAGCGGTGAACACCAGCTGGCGCTCCCGATCGAGCAGCTGGTTGAAGAGGTTGAACAGCTCTTCCTGGGTGCGGTCCTTGCCGGCGAGCAGGTGGATGTCGTCGAGCAGCAACGCGGTCGCGCGCCGGTAGCGGGCGCGCCACCAGTCCACCCGGTTGCCGTCGATCGCCGCGATCAGCTCGTCCACGAACGCCTGCGTCGAGAGGCAGGCGACGACGGCGCCTTTCTTCTTCATCAGCTCGAGCCCGATGGCATTCAGCAGGTGCGTCTTGCCGAGGCCGCTCTTCCCGACCAGCACCAACGGGTTGTACTTCTTGCCCGGCGCACCGATCACCGCGCGCGCCGCGCTCACCGCCACCTCGTTCGACGGCCCGGCCGCGTACGTGTCGAGCGGGAAGGCCGCGGACGGCGCGGGCGGCGGCGCCGCGCCCCCGCGCACCTTGGCCGCGGCCTCCTCGGCCTCCACCATGCGGTCTGGATCGCGGAACACGCTCTGGCCCGCGGCCTGCGGATCGAGCGTGGCCACCTCGGTCTCGAGCGCCTTGAGCCGCTCCACGTCCTGGATGTAGCCGGCGATGGCCTCGTCCACGGCAGCCGGTGTTTCCTGGTCGAGCAGCTTCTCGAGGCGCGCGGTGCGATAGCCCTGGCCTTCCCACCGCAGGACGGCCTCCGACACGCGCGCCCGCCACGCCTCGACCGCTTTGCCGACGGTAACGGTGACGTCGGTCAGGAACTGGGAGAACTCGTCTGGTCCTGCCGCGCTGACAGCGGCGGTCGAGGCGGCGGCTCCCCGAGCGGTCGCGCCGGTGTCCGCGACGCCGAGCAGCTGCCGCGCCGCCTCGGCGTTGAGCGGCGCGTCGTTCACCGCCTGATAGGCGATCAGCCGGTTGAGCGCGCCCATCAGCTCGCGCACGTTGGGGAGCTCGATGGCCGCCGCCGTCTCGAGCACCCCCGGCTGGAACTTTGCCCCGCGCTCCTCGGCCTTGCGCCGCAGGATCGCGACGCGCGTTTCGTAGTCGGGCACGCCGATGTCCACCACCAGGCCGCCGGAGAACCGCGAGATCAGTCGCTCGTCCAGGTCGGCGATCTCGGCGGGCGGACGATCGCTCGTGAGCACGATCTGATGGCCGGCCTGCTGCAGCGCTTCCGTGAGCCGCAGCAGCTCGGCCTGCATCTCCTTGCGGTTGGTGAGGAACTGGACGTCGTCGACCAGCAACACGTCCACGTTCTGGAAGCGGCGCCGGAACGCATCGCCCTGCCCCGCCGCGATGGCCGCGTGGAACGCTTCGACGTACTCATCCAACGTCAGGTACTCGATGTTGAGCTGGGGTGCCAGCGCCTTGGCGCTGTGCCCGACGGCCATGAGCAGGTGCGTCTTGCCGAGGCCGGACCCGCTGTAGACGAAGAGGGGGTTGTACGCCGACCCGGGGTTCTCGGCCACCGTGCGGCCCGCGGTCACCGCGAGGCGATTGGCCGCGCCCACCACGAACGTCTCGAAGCTGAACTTGGGATTGAGCGCGCTCGTCATACCGCGCTCCCGGCTGCCAACCGTTTGAGGACGAGCTCGGAAATGGCCTTGAGGGTCTCGAACACACCCTGGCCGTGCAGCGCATCGGCCGCGAAACTCGGCACGCTGCGAAAGTTCAGCGCGTCGTCCAGCTCGGGCGGCGTCAGGATCAGCTCGCGCGGCAGGTCCTGCTTGTTGTACTGCATCACCAGCGGCATCGCGCGGACGTCCACGCCGTGCTCGAGCAGGTTGCCCTGCAGGTTCTGCAGGCTCTCGAGGTTCTCGTCGAGCTGGCGCGCCTGGCTGTCGCCCACGAAGACGACGCCGTCCGCTCCCTGCA
This sequence comes from Gemmatimonadales bacterium, assembly GCA_036004985.1. Taxonomy (GTDB): domain Bacteria; phylum Gemmatimonadota; class Gemmatimonadetes; order Gemmatimonadales; family GWC2-71-9; genus 20CM-2-65-7. Next base: position 64,845 of record DASYQX010000101.1, on the reverse strand, counting down.
GCACCAGGCGGCGCGTGGCGTTGTAGTAGACCTGTCCCGGCACGGTGTACAGCTGGAACCGCGTCGAGAACCCGGAGATCTGGCCGAGGTCGATGGGGAGAAAGTCGAAGAACAGCGTGCGATCGGTCTGGGTGGCGAGCGAGACCATGCGGCCGCGGCGCGATTCGGGGACCCGTCCGTACACGTAATGCAGGTTCGTCGTCTTGCCGGACCGTCCCGGCCCGTAATACACGATCTTGCAGGTGATTTCGCGGGTCGTGAAGTTCACCAGGGACACGGGCTATCTCCCGAACAGCGTGTTCAGGCTCTCGCTCAGCTCGCGCTCGAAGTCCGCCGCCAGCACCTGCTTGGGCACGGCGCCCTTGGGGCTCGCCGCCTTCAGGTCCGCCGCGAGTTGCTCAAAGAATAACTGCACCAAGCCGAGGGACGAAACATCGAGATCGTAGACCGCCAACACGACCAGCGTCCCGTGCTCGACGCCGAGCGTCGCCAGGAAGATGCCGTGCCGGTGGCCCTGGTGGTTCAGCGCCGCGAACGGCGGCTGGCGCATTTGGCGGGCCAGCTCGGTCGTCGAGGCGACGATCGCGGCACCCAGCGCGGCCGCCGACATGACGTCCACGGCGCGCGAGAACCCCGACTGCGCCAGCACCTGGCCGGCCGGGGTCATGACCAGCACCAGGCGTGCCGAGGCCTCGCGCACGAAGTCGGTGAGCGGCTGGAGGGTCCAGGCCTCGACGGCGCGCGCGGTCATCCGACCAGCTCCGCGCCGCGCAGCAGCTCGAGCCGCACGAGGCCGATGTTCACGTCCGGCTCCGTGACGGCGACGACCAGGACGCCCGCCGCCGCCGGCACGACCAGCAGGGCGCCGCGCTCGGCCTGCAGATGCCAGAAGACGGCGGTGCCGACGCCCGCCGCCTCCATCGCGCGACGCAGCCGCCCAGCCAGGCTGGCGGCCAGGGCCGCGACGGCCGTGCCCTTGATGCCCTCCATCAGCTGTTCGGCGACGACGAGGCCGTCGTCGCTCGCGACGAGCATCGCGCCCCGGACGCCCCGCACCCGCGTGATCAGATCGAGGACGTGCCCGAAACCGGCGGCGGTCATTCCTGGCGCTCCAGCCAGCGCCGCGCCAGCGCGGTGGCGCGTTGGGCGAGGATCGCGAGGCGGCCGAGCGGCACCCCGCGGTCGCGCACGACGAGCAGCAGAGCGTCCTTCGACGGCTGGGCGACGTGGACGTTCCCCTGTCGCCCCTCGGCCGACAGGCCGGCCCAGGCGCCCAACCCGAGCAGCTTGACGGTGCGCGCCGCCTCCTGCGAGACGCCGGCGAGATAGGCCGCGACGGCGTCGGTGACGTCGGCCCCCGCCGGGTTGCGCAGCGCGCCGCCCAACACCCGGCCGGCCGCGTCGAGCAGCAACAGGCCTTCGTTGGCCCCTTCCAACCCGGCGAACACCCGCGACTCATCGAGGACACCGGCGGTCGGTGGCGGGGCGGTCGGTGCGGCGGCGGTCGCCACCGGTTCCGGTGCAGGACCCGGCGTGGGCGACGGCGGACTCGCGCCGCCCCGCACCATCGCGACGGCCTGCGCGATACTCGGATCGTCGGGCTCGATACGCTGGGCGAGATCGAGATGCGCCTCGGCCTGCGCCACGTCGCCGACCTTGAAGTAAAGGAAGGCGAGCCCCTTCAGCGCGCCCGTATGGTTCGGGGCGATGCGCAGCGCCATGTCCCACTCATCGAAGGCGCGCTCGTAGTCGTGCTTGTCGGTCAGCACGCGGGCGTACAGGTCGTGCGCGTCGGCGAGGTGCGGGTGGCGCTCCAGCCCATTCACGGCGACGCGCGCCGCGGCGTCGAGCTGACCCTTGCGGCGCAGCGCCTCACCCAAGCGCAGGAACACGAGGCTCTGCGGGTCCTGGGCGAGCTGGGCGGAGAGCGCGCGGATGTCGTCAGCCATGGGCGCCCGCCCCGAACCCGAGGAAGACGCGCGCCGCTTCGCGCGCGCGCTGGACGTCGCCCGCCTGCGCCAGCTCTTCGTCCGACCGCCCGGCGAGGCGGTCCCACTGGTCCCAGCTCTCGACGGCTTCGCCGAACCGTCCCAGCGCGACCAGCGCGTAGCCCAGGTGGCGCAGCGCCGGGGCGAGCAGCGGGTCGAGCCGCAACGCACGGCGCAGCTCGTCGGCAGCCGCAGGGACGCGGCCCTCGGCGAAGTGGAGCCGGCCCAGGAGGAGGTGGACGGTCGGGTCGTGCGGCTGAATCCCCGCCGCCTGCTCGGCGGCGGCGCGGGCGCCGCCGAAGTCCTTGACCTGGAGCGCCCGCTCGGCTTGTGCGACGAGCTCCGCCGCCTCACCCGCGACCGTGGGCCGGCCGCGCTTGGCCGTGCCGGGGTCGAGCAGCACGATCACCCCGGCGCTTTCGAGGCCGAAGACCGTTTTCGCGACGTCGAAGTCCGAGCGCCCGAGCTCGACGGCGAGGGCCCGCACGTCGCGCCGGCCGTCGATCAGCGCCAGCACTTCCCACTCGGGGGGCAGGAGGTCGAGCTCGCCGCCATCGCCTTCCGGCGGCGGGGCGAGCGACGGGACGACGCCGAGGTGCGGAATGCGGCCCTCGATGCGCGACCACTCGTCGATGCGGCGCGCGCCTTCCATCAGGAGCGCCTCGACCGGAATCCGGACGGCGATCTCGCTCGGGACTTGCGTGACCGACCCCTCGCTGAAGGAGAAGTATCCCTCGTTCCAACTCATCACCTCGAACACCACTTCCTCGACCTGGAAGCGGACTTGGCGCTCGACCTCGCGCTGGCTGATGGCGCCGAGGGTGACGAGGATCTCGCCGAGGCGGCGCTTGTCGCCCTGGCGCTGCTGCATGTCGCGGGCGCGCTCGAGGTCCGCCTCCGTGATCTTCCCGGTGCGGAGCAGCAACCCGCCGAGCGGGTGCGGGTTACTGCGGATTTCGGCGAACGTGATCACGCCATCCTCGAAGTAGATCGTACCCTGGTTGTGCCGCAGCTCCGAGGTGACACGCAGCGCCCCCGTCTTCCGGCTCAGGTCGAGCAGCTGGAAGACATCGTGGATGCCGAGCTCCCGGAGCGGTCCCTCGATCGGCATGGATCAGGCCGCGTCCGACGCGGTGAAGATGTGCTGCAAGTCGAGCGCGGTTCGGGCGTGCATCCGCGCCCGCTGTGCATACGGGCTCCCCGGATCGAGGCGCGTCACGCGCTCCCAGGCGTCGATGGCCTCGGCGTAGCGTTGCAGCCGAGCCAGGGTGACGCCCAGGTAGAACAGCGTCCCGACGTGCTCGGGGTCGAACTTGAGCGCGCGCTGGAACGCCGCCAGCGCTTCGGCATCGCGCTTGTCGTCGACCAGGGCGCGGCCGAGCAGCAGCAGGGCGTCGAGGTCGTACGGGTCCTGCTCGAGCATCTCGACGAGTCGCACGACGGCGTCGCGCACCTGGCCCGACCGGCGCAGCAGGTCGGCGAGCGCGAGCGCCGCCTCGTGGAACGTGGGGAGCGCTGCGAGCGCCTCCTCGTACGCGCGGCGGGCGGCCGGCCAGTCCTCGTCCGCCTCGTGCAGGCGCCCCACCTCGAGCCACACCTGGACGAAGCCATGGTCCAAGTCGAGCGCCGCGCGGTAGGCGCGCGCCGCCCCCGGGCGGTCGCCGATCCGGAGGGCGATGTCGCCCTGCAGTTTGTGGAGGTCGGCCCGGGCGGGGGCGCGGGCCTGGGCCTGCTGCAGGGCCGTGAGCGCGCCGCCGGCGTCACCGGCGGCGGCGCGCGCGCGGGCCGCGGCCACGAGCGTCTCGACGTCTTCGGGGGCGGCGACGACGAGCTGCTCGGCCAGCGGCAGGGCCTCCGCCGGCCGCTCGACGGCGAGCAGGCTCTTGACCTCGCCGAGGGCCGCGGCGGCGTTGGCGGGGTCGAGGGTGCGCGCCTCGCGGTAGCGCTCCAGCGCTTCGCCGTGGAGGCCGCGCCGCGCGAAGATGTCGCCCAGCAGGGTGGCGGCCTGCCCGCGGTCGGCGCCGCGTTGCACGGCGCGCACCGCCTCGGCGGCGGCGAGATCCATCAGCCCCTTGCTCACGTAGTCCCGCGCCAGCGCGAGCGGGTCGTCTTTGGCGCGCTTCGCCGCCTTGCCGCCCTTGGCCGCCTCGCCCCCGGCGGCGGGCGGCGGCGCCAGCTCCTGGAAGATGTTGTCCAACAGGCGCTGGTCGAAGTTGAACTCGGCGCCCAGCGCCTCCGCGGTCACGTCGGCGGAGATCTCGGGCACGATGCCGATCGTCGCGGTCTCGTACTGCAGGTCGATCGCGAGCGCGAACTTCTGCGACACGTAGTACGGATCGAGCTCGAGCGCACGCTTGGTCTCGCGGAGAGCGCCGTCGAAGTCCCCGAGATTCGAGAGGGTGAAGCTCAGGTTGTAGTGGGCGCCCGCGTTCTGCGGGTCGGCCTCGACCGCGCGCACGAACGCGTTGCGCGCGTCCGCGAAGCGCTTCAGCTCGACGAGCACGAGCCCGACGCCGTTCCACGCGGCGGCGCTATCGGTGTGGTCGGCGAGCACCTGGCGGTACGCCTCGAGCGCGAGCTGGAAGCGGCGCAGGTGCGTGAGCAGGAGCGCGAGGTTGAGCCGCGCCAGCATGAAGCCCGCCTGCAGCTGCAGCGCCCGCCGGAACGCCTCGATCGCCTCCTCGGTGTCGCTCTGATGCGCCAGCACGACGCCGATGTTGTTCCACGCGAGTGCGTAGCGCGGGTCCACCTCGGTCGCCTGGCGGTACGACGCGAGCGCGTCGCTGGTGCGTCCGGCCTGGTGCAGCACCACGCCCCGCTCATTCCACAGCTTCGGGGAATCGGGCACCTCGTGGATGAGCGATTCGTACAGCTCGAGCGCGTCCGGGAAGTCGTGCTTCAGGAGGTGCACTTCGGCCATCGCCTGCAATACGAGCCGGCGGTCCTCGCCCCGCTCGAGCGCGAGCCGGTACTCGCGCAGCGCCTCCGCGTAGTAGCCCTTTTGCCGGAACGCGAGGCCCAGGTTGTAGTGGGCCAGCTCGCTCCCTTCGGCGACCTCGGGCGTCGGCGCGTCGCGCTGCCGCTGCTCCGCGCTCTTGCGCTCGGCGCGGTAGCGCTCGAGCGAGAGGTTCGTCTGGGCGCGCGCCAGCGGCGGATTGAGCTGGATCGCGCGCTTCGACGCGGCGCGTGCGTCCTGGTGCCGGCCCATATCGCCCAGCACGAACGCCATCAGATAGTGGGCGTTGGCGTTGTCGGGATTGACCGCGACGGCCTGCTCGAGCGCGACGAGGGCCGGCTCGTTCAACCCGCGGTTGTAGTAGACCTCGCCCAGGTAGAACTGCGCGACGCTCGACTGCGGTTCGTGCTCGGCCGCACGCAGGAACCAGTCCGTCGCGATTTCGAGCCGGCCCCGGCTCTTCTCGGCGAGGCCCAGCTGAATCATCGCGGCGACGTCGTTGGGACGGTGGGCCAACAGCTCTTCGAACTCGGCGACCGCCTCGTCGAACACGCCCAGGATGGCATACGTCCGGCCCAGCTCCCAGCGCGCGTCGCGATCGTCGGGGGCCTGGCGCAGCCGCTCTTCCAGGTCCGCCACGCGGCGGTCGTAGAAGCCGGTGTTGTGGTAGGCGATCTCGAGGTTGCGCTGGGCGACCTGCATCTTCGGGTCGAGCTCCAGCGCGCGCGTGAACTCGGCGATGGCCTCAGGACCGAGGCCCTTCTGATAGTAGAGAACCCCGAGATTGTTATGGGCGCCCGCGTCCGAGGGGTCAATCCGGCGGGCGAAGGATCGGAGGACCGCGAGGTCCCGCTCGGACAGCGTCAAGTCAGGCGAATGGCGTCGAAAATAGCCTTGAGCGACGCCAGGTCGGGGAGCAGCAGAAAATGGCCGCGCAGCCCCTCCTCGGAGTCGATGCTGAACTCCGTCTCGACGCAGAACACAAAGTCCCGGTCGTGCCCGAAGTTGAGGTAGGTGGTCGTCAGCACGGCGGCCGAAAGGTCCACGACCAGGCTCGGCACGGACGGCAACAGCAGCATCCCCATGAAATCCGACAGCGCGTTCATGTAGGCGCCCGAGAGAATGTTGCCCGCCTCCTTGAGACACGACTGCTCGATCGCGTCGAACACGATGGTCGTGCCCAGCGGGCGGCGGAGCAACATGTCGCACAGCCGGCGCCCCACCGGCTCCGGGAACAGCAACAGCGTGCGGCCCGTCAGATCCCCGAGCATGTGCATCAGGACGGCGGCGACGACCGCCTGGGGGTCGCCGATCAGGCCGGGCACCTCCTCGAGCCGCGCGATGTTGATCTCGGGGACGGAGATCATGATCCGGCGGTTCGTCATCTGCGACAGCGCGGTCGCGGCGTGACCGGCGCCGATGTTGGCGACCTCGCGCAGCGCGTCGAGCTGCAGCGCCTTCAGATCGCGGACGTCCTCCATGCCCCCTCCTCCGCTACAACAGGCCCGCGGCGTCGAGAATCAACGCCGGGACTCCGTCGCCCATGATCGTCGCCCCGCTGAACACCGGCAGCGTCCCCTGGGGCGCCTCGAAGCCCTTCACGACGATCTCCTGCTGGCCCAGCATCCCGTCCACCACGACGCCGGCGCGCCGCTCGCCCATCTCGAGGACGATCACCGGCCGCCGGGCGGCCGGCGCGTCGCCGTTCACGCCCAGGAGATGGCGCAGGTGCACCAGCGGCACCACGCGGTCCCGCAGCACCATGGCTTCGCGGCCCTCCATGGTCGTCATCGCGACGGTGCCGAACTCCACCGTCTCGGCGACGTAGGTGAGCGGCAGGGCGTAGCGCTCGGGCCCCACCGCGGCGATCAGGGCGCGCACGATCGCCAGCGTCACCGGCAGGCGCAACGCGAACGTCGTCCCCTTCCCCGGCTCGGTGCGGATCTCGATCGACCCTCCCAGCGCGCGAATCCGCGTCATGGCGACGTCGATCCCCACGCCCCGCCCCGACACGTTCGTGACCGCCTCGGCCGTCGAGAAGCCCGGCCGTGCCAGCACGCGCAGGAGCTGGTCGTCCGACAGGGTCTCGGTGTGGACGTCCACCAGCCCGTCGCGCTTCGCCTTGGCGAGGATGCGCGCGCGGTCGATTCCGCGACCGTCGTCGGTGATCGTGATCGTGACGCTGGAGCGCTCCCGCACGGCGGCGAGCACGACCTCGCCTTCGGGCTTCTTTCCCTTCTTGCGGCGCTCGGCCGGCGGCTCGATGCCGTGATCCACCGCGTTGCGCAACAGATGCACCAGGGGGTCGCCCAGCTCGTCGAGAATCGCGCGATCGAGCTCGATCTCTTTCCCCTCGACGCGGAACGCCACCTGCTTGTCGAGCTGGCGCGCCACATCGCGCACCAGCCGCGGGAACCGGTCGAACACCTGCCACACGGGCGTCATCCGCGCCTGGATGATCTCGCTCTGCAGCTCGCCGGACAGCCGCGAGATCTGGATCGCCAGGTCGTCGATCGCCGGATCGCGCCACTGCGCCGCCAGCTCGTTGAGCCGGCCCCGCGCGGTGATCAACTCGCCGATCAGGTCCATCAGGGCGTCGAGCCGCCGCAGGTCCACCCGAAGGTGGCGGGTCCGTCCCGGTTCCAGTCCGCCTTCGACGCGCGGCGTGCGCGCTTCGTCGTCCCCCACCACGACGCGCTCTACATCGCCGGCCGTCCGGACCGCCGCTTCGATCTCCGCCGCCGACGCCGACGTGTCCAGGCGGAACGCGAGGCGACCGTCGAAGTCCTCCGCCTCGAACGCGGCCGGGGGCGGCGCGATGCCGTGCACCCCACCGAGGCTCTGCGCCTTGCGCACGATCAGCATCGCCCGGCCGCCTTTGAGCGGCGCCTCGGGCCGCAGGACGACCTGCACCAGCCGGCCGCTCCCGCCCGGCCCGGGCAGCGCCGCCGGCTCGACCTCCGCGGCCGGTGCGGCGCCTGTCGCGGGAGCGAGCCGGGCGACGGCCAGATCGAGCTCGGTCACGACGCCCGCGACGTCGGCGTTGCGCTCGCGTCCCGCCACGGCCAGGTGCACCGCCTTCTCGAGGGCGTCAGTCGCGCGGAACAGCAGCTGGAGCGTCTCGTCGGCGGGAGGGCGCCCGCCGCGCCGGAGGTGGTCGAGGAGGTTTTCCATCCGGTGGGCGAGATCGGCGACCCGGGCATAGCCCATCGTCGCCGCCATCCCCTTCACGGTGTGGACCGCCCGGAAGATGCCGCTGACCGGCTCCGTCGCGGCCGGGCGGCGCTCCCACTCGAGCAGGAACTGGTTGCAGGCGCTCAAGTGTTCCCGGCTCTCGGCCAGGAACAGCTCGGCGTACTGCGACAGATCCATCGCTACCCCAGCACGCGCTGGACGGCTTCGAGCACCCTGGACGGCTGGAAGGGCTTGACGACGAAGTCTTTGGCGCCCGCCTGGATCGCCTCGACCACGAGCGCCTGCTGCCCCATGGCGCTGCACATCAGGATCTTGGCGTCGGGATCGTTCTTGACGATCTCCCGCACGGCGTCGATCCCGCCCATGTCGGGCATCACGATGTCCATCGTGACCAGATCAGGCTTGAGCTGCTTGTATTTCTCCACCGCCTGGGATCCGGTCTCGGCTTCGCCGACGACCTCGAACCCGGCCTGGGCCAGGATGTCGCTGATCATCGTCCGCATGAAGATGGCGTCGTCACAGACGAGAACAGTGTGGCTCACTGCTCCCTCCCATGGGTAGTCAGAATCGGGCCGAGCAGCGCGACCACATCCAGGACCACGAAGATCTGGCCGCCGCGCCGACCCACCGCCCGCACGAGCGTCGGATTGACGCCCGCGAGCCCTTTGCGCTCTTCCAGCGTCGCCTCGCTCACCGCAAGCATGTCCATCACTTCGTCGACCATGAACCCGATGAGCTTTCGTCCTCCGCCCGCGGCGACCTCGAGGAGGATCGTCGTGCCTCCCGCCCCCCCGCCCCCGGCCTCGTCAGCGGGGGGAGGGGCGGGTTGCCCCAGCGCGCGCCAGCCTTCCACCACGGTCACCAGCGTCCCGCGTACGTTCACGAGCCCTGCGACGACCGGGGGCGCGCCCGGAATGCGCGTCGTTGGGAGGCGCGGAAGGATCTCCCGCACCGCATCCACCTCGGCCGCGCAAGCCAGGTTTCCCACTCGGAAAACAAGCAGACGGACGAGGGTTGCTTCACTCATCGGATGCGAAGAAGCCAAGATACTGCAAGGGGTTGCGCTCGGCAAGCAAGTTCGCATCGCCCGCCGCTTGGGCCAGCGCGGGGACCACGTCGGCGGGCCATTCGGACGTCAACCGCAGCGGCACACCGCTCACCGGATGCGCGAACGCGAGCGCCGCGGCATGCAGCAGCTGCCGCGGGGCGAGCGCCTCGAGCTGCTCGGCCGCGCGGCGCTCCGACGGCGTGATGCGGCGGCTCCCGCCGAACGCGTACTCGCGATCGCCCACGACCGGGTGCCCGACGTGCGCGAGATGCACGCGGATCTGGTGCGTGCGTCCGGTGCCCAGGCGCACGCGCACGAGATCGGCGAGCCCGAAGCGCGCCACGACGGTGGCGTGGGTGACGGCGTGCCGCCCGCCGGCGACGACGGTCATGCGCTTGCGCTCCCGCGGGTGACGACCGATCGGCGCTTCGATGTCGACCGGGCTCTTGCGGAGGTGGCCCCACACCAATGCCGCATACACGCGCCTGACCTCGCGGCGCTCGATCGCCGCCGCCAGCCGGCGGTGCGCGATGTCGCTCTTCGCGACCACGAGCAGACCGGACGTGTCGCGGTCGAGCCGGTGCACGATCCCGGGGCGGCCGGCGCTCTCTCCTTCGGACGAGCCGGTGGACAGCGCGGTCCCGCGACCCACGAGGACGTTGACGAGCGTGTCGTCCCAATGGCCGGGGCCCGGGTGCACGACGAGGCCGGCGGGCTTGTCGAGGACGGCGAGGTCCTCGTCTTCGTACACGAAGCGCAGGTCCGCGTGGGCGGGCGCGTAGGTGCGGGGCGCCGCGTCGGGAGGAAATCGGACGGTGATCTCAGTGCCGCGCTCGAGCAGCGCCGAGGCGCGGAGCGGGCGGCCGCGGGCGGTGACGAGTTTGTCGGCGATGAGGCGGCCCGCCTGGGTCCGGGAGACGGCGAGCTGGTCGGCGAGGAAGCGGTCGAGGCGTTCGGTGCGGTCGGCCGAGATGCAGAAGGTGACCGTCAGCGCGGTCAAGGCTCGGCCGCCCGCGCCTCCTTGGCCTGCTGCTGCGCGCGGCCCTCTTGCCACAGGGAGAGCGCGAGCGCGATCGCGCCAATCGTGATGGCGGAATCGGCGATGTTGAAGGTGGGCCAGCGCCAGCTGCCGACGCCGACGTCCATGAAGTCCACGACGCCCTGGGCGCTGCGCAGGCGGTCGATGAGATTTCCCGCCGCCCCGCCGCACACCAGCGCGAGGGCGACCAGGCGGAACTTGTCGCCGGGACGCGTGTTGCGCACCATGGAGCCGAGCACGAACAGGGCGAGGACCGCGAGTCCGAAGAAGACCCAGCGCGAGTACGCGCCGACGTCCAGCCCGAACGCGGCGCCCTGATTGTAGACGAGGCGCAGCTGCACCCAGTCGCCGATCAGGGCCAGCGGGCGCCGCGCGAGGAACGCCTCGGCGAGGAGCTTGGTGGCGAAGTCGGACACGACGATCGCCGCCGCCGTCACCCAGAACAGCCGCCGTTCAGCGCCGCTTCCCATCTTCTTCTTTCGCCTTGCACTTGATGCACAACCGCGCGTGCGGCAGCGCGTCGAGGCGCTCGAAGCCGATGTCTTCGCCGCACTGCTCGCACTTGCCGAACCGTTCCGGTGCGGCGTACAGCCGGCGCAGCGCCTCGTTCACGTGCCAGAGGTAGCGGCCCTCTTGCGACGCGAACAGGAACGCCTTCTCGCGCTCCATCGCGTCGGTGCCCTGGTCGGCCATATGGAACGAGTAGCTCGACAGGTCGCCGTCCGACGCCTGCAGGCTCGAGTTGAACGACTCGCCGTAGTGCCCGAGCTCCTTCATCACGCGGGCCCGTTCCTCGAGCAGCCGTTTCTCGAGGTGGGCGAGCTGCTTCTTCGCCAGGCCCTTCGTCTTGGTGGATTTCGTCGGCATTATCGGGTTCCGCCCTTTCGTCCGTCATGGCGCCGCAAGGCGATCGTCACGCGGCGCCCTTCGATGTCTACGTCCCGCGTCAGGTCGGCGTCGTCGAGGACCGCGCCGAGCACCGTGCGCCGCGCGAGGGTTTCGCCTTCGACGAACGCCTGGAACGCCGCGGTGGCGGCGACCACGTCGTCCGCCCCGGCGACGCTCAACTCGATCCGCGTCGTGTACTCGTACCCCGCCTCCTTGCGGAGGCGCTGCACGCGGTTCACCACCTCGCGCGCCAGGCCTTCCTGGATCAGGTCCAGGGTGAGCTGCGGGTCGAGCGCGATCACGTACGGGCCGTCGGCCTGCACGAGCCAGTCGCTCGCGACCTCGCGCGTCACGGTGACGTCTTCAGGGTGGAACGTCCACTCCCCCACCGCCACGGGCTCTCCACGTTCCAACGCCCGGAGCTGCTCCGCGGTGAGCTGGGACACCGCAACCGCGGCGCGCGGGGTGTCCTTGCCGTACCGCTTGCCCAGGGTCCGAAAGTTGGCCTTTCCCGCGAGTTGCACCAGATCATGGTCCGACTCGACGACCTGGACGGCCTTCACGTTGACTTCGGCAGCCAAGATATCTAATAGGTCTGACAAGGCCGGGCCCTGGGCGGCGGCCGGGACCGCCATCTGCATGCGGGCCAACGGCTGGCGGACTCGCAGGTTGCGCGCCTCGCGGGCCGCCCGCGCGAGCGAGGCGAGCCGTCGCACGGTACCCATCGCCTGGAGCAGCTCCGGCTCGCGCCGCCCCCGGTCCACGGGGAACGGGGCGAGGTGCACCGAGGTCCCGGTGAGGGCGCGGTGCAGCCAGTCGGCGATGAACGGCGCCACCGGGGCGAGGAGGCGTGCCGCTGTCACGAGCGCTTCGTGCAGCGTCTCGAGCGCGACCGGGTCGGTCGCCCGGTCGGGTGCCCAGAAGCGCGGCCGGTTGCGCCGCACGTACCAGCGCGACAGGTCTTCGCCCACGAAGTCCATGATCGCCCGGACGCCCGCGGTGACCTCGTAGCCCGACCACGCGTGTCGCACGCCGGTGACGATTTCGTCGAGCCGGGCGAGCAGCCAGCGGTCGGCGGCGGGCCGGTGCGCCACCGGCGTCGCCGCCGCGTCGGCGGGCGGCCGCCAGGTCTGGGCATAGCGGCGGAAGAATTCGTAGGTGGCGCGCAGCGTGTTGAGGAATCCGCCGGCGACTTCCGGGATTTGACGCGGGTCGAAGCGTTTGGGCAGCCAGACCTGGCTTTGGCCGCACAGATACAGCCGGACTGCGTCGGCGCCGTGCTCGTCGAGCATCTTCCACGGATCCACCACATTGCCGCGGCTCTTGGACATCTTGAGCCCGCGCTCGTCGAGCAACATGTCGTTCACGATCACGTGCTTGTAGATCGGCGAGTCGAACACGGCGACGCCGATCGCGAGCAGCGAGTAGAACCAGCCGCGCGTCTGATCGACGCCTTCGCAGATGTAGTCCGCGGGAAAGTGCGCCTTGAAGTCCGCCTGATGCTCGAACGGATAGTGCCACTGGGCGTACGGCATCGAGCCCGAATCGAACCAGGCATCGATCACTTCAGGGACGCGGCGCATCGTGCCGCCGCAGTCCCGGCACGGCCACGTGTCCGCGTCGATGGAGGGCTTGTGGGGATCGAAGTCCGGGGGCAAGGCCTTGCCCCGCCGCTGCGCCAGCTCTTCGTAGGACCCGATCACCTCGCGATGCTCGCGCTCCCGGTCGCACTCCCAGACGTTGAGCGGCGTGCCCCAGTACCGGTCGCGCGACAGGGCCCAGTCCACGTTGTTCTCGAGCCACTCGCCGAAACGGCCGGCGCCCGTCTCCGGCGGATGCCAGTCCACCGCGCGATTGACCTCGAGCATCCGCGCCTTGACGGCGGTCGTGCGCACGAACCACGAGCTGCGGGCGTAGTAGATCAGCGCCGAATCGCAGCGCCAGCAGAACGGATACGTGTGCGTGTAAGGGCGCGTCTCGAGCCAGCGGCCGTCGTGCTTCAGCCGCTCGATGATGAGCCGGTTCGTTTCCTTGTCGGTGACGAGCCGGCCTTCGATCTCCGGCCAGCGCGTGCCCTGGAACGTCCCGTCGGGGGCCACGGGATTCACGAAGGCGAGCCCGTACTGTTGTCCCGCGGCGTAGTCATCGGCGCCGAACGCGGGCGCCATGTGCACGAGGCCCGTGCCCTCATCGGCCGTGACGAAGCTCCCCGCGACCACCACCGCGCGCTGCCCCTCGGCGGGCAACGTGACGACGTCCAGCGGCCGCACGTATCGCTGCCCGACGAGATCGCGGCCGCGATGGGTCGCGACGGGCGTCGCCTGCGCCAGCGGCTTGCCGTGGACGTGCACGTCCCCGGCCCGCGCGACCGCAGCGATGTAGCGCACGCCGTCCACCGCCCATTCGCCGTACTCCAGGTCGGGATGCACCGCGACCGCGATGTTGGAAACGAGCGTCCACGGCGTCGTCGTCCAGATGACGAGCTGGCGCGCGCCGTCCGACTCGAGGGGGAACGTGACATAGACGGAGTTCGTCTGGACCGACTCGTAGCCTTGCGCGACTTCGTGAGAGGACAGCGCCGTCCCGCAACGCGGGCAGTAGGGCAGCACTTTGTACCCGCGGTAGAGCAGCGCCTTCTCGTGCAGCCGCTTCAAGAGCCACCACACCGTCTCGATGTACGGGTTGCTGTACGTGATGTAGGGGTGCTCGTAGTCGAGCCAGTACCCGATCCGGTCCGACATCGCTTCCCAGTCGGCCTTGTACCTGAACACACTCTCTTTGCACAGGGCGTTGAACCTTTCGACCCCGAACGCCTCGATGTCCTTCTTGCCGCTGATGTTCAGGGCCTTTTCGACCTCGATCTCGACCGGGAGGCCGTGCGTGTCCCACCCGGCGATGCGCGTCACGCCCTGGCCGAGCATCGTGTGATACCGGCAAATCAGGTCCTTCAGCGTACGCGAGAAGACGTGATGGATGCCGGGGCGGCCGTTGGCGGTGGGCGGCCCTTCGTAAAACACGAAGCGGGGCCCGTACCGCGTGGCCTCGGTCACGCGCGCGAACAGTCGCTCGTGCTTCCACGTCGCCAGGAGCTGTTTTTCCAGCGCGTCGGCGGACTGCGAGGGATCGAGCGGCGGATAGGCCATCAAGCCAGCCGCTCCAGCACGCCGCGCACGACCGCCGCGAGCCGTGGCTCCGCGCTGCGCGCGACGGCGATGATCTGCTCGACCGACGTCGGCTCGAGCGCGTCGGGGAGGCACTGGTCGGTGATGATGGACAGGCCAAGCACCCGCATCCCCACATGGACCGCCACGATCACTTCGGGTACGGTGCTCATCCCCACGAGGTCCGCTCCGAGGCCGCGCAGCATCCGGTACTCGGCCCGGGTCTCGAGGTTCGGGCCCGACACCGCGACGTACACTCCCTCGCGCAGCGGGATCTTGAGGTCGAGCGCGGTCTGGCGCGCGACGGCGCGGAGCGCGGGGTCGTAAGCGGCCGACATGTCGGGGAAGCGCGGTCCCTCCGCCTCGTCGTTCGGGCCGACGAGGGGGTTGTCACCCAGGAGATTGATGTGATCGGCGATCAGCACGAGGTCGCCCGTGGCCCAGAGCGGGTGCATCCCACCCGAGATGTTGGAGACGACGAGGGTGCGCGCCCCGAGCGCCTTCAGCACGCGCACCGGAAAGCCGATCTGCTGGAGGGTGTAGCCTTCGTAGCGGTGGACGCGTCCCTGCATCATCACGACGCGGCGGCCCGCGAGGGTGCCGAGCAGCAGCCGGCCCGCGTGCGTCTCGACGGTGGAGAGCGGAAAGCCCGGGATGTCGGCATAGGGAACGCGCGCCTCGGCCTGCACCGCGTCGGCCAGCGCACCGAGCCCCGTCCCGAGGATCACCGCGACCTCGGGGACCAGCGGCGTCCGCGCGCGAATCGCGCGGACCGCCTCCGCGACCGTCGTCACCCGCGCTGTCCGTCGAGCGCCCGCAGCTCCGCCAGCTGGCGCTCGAGCAGCGCGCGGAATCCGCCCACGTACGCCTGGAACTGGCGCTCCGCCTCGGCCATCCGCGCCTGGACGGCGCTCTCGGCGGCGCGCGTTTCCTCGATGATCCGCTTCGCCTCCGCCTGGGCCTCACGCACGATCACCTGCGCCTCCCGCTCGGCCGCGGCGCGCGTGTCCTGACGCAGCTGCTGCGCCGCCACCAGCGCCTCGTTCATCGCCTTCTCCCGCTCGCGAAACACGCGCAGCTGCTCCCCGAGCGCGGCCAGGCGCTCCTCCAGCACCGACCGCTCCCGAATCGTCCGCTCGAGGGCGTCGGCGACGCGCAGCTGAAACTCCTCCACCCCGAGCGTCTCGTAGCCGCGCAGGGTCTTGCGGAACTCCTGTTTCCGGATGTCCAACGGCGTGAGGTTGAAGGCGTCTTCGCTCATGGCGTCGTCTCCTTCTCCCTTGGGCCGAACAGGACGGTACCCAAGCGGATCACCGTTGCTCCCTCCTCGACCGCTGTGCCGTAGTCGGCGGACATCCCCATCGAGAGGGTCGGCAGCCATAGACCTTCCTCCTTGATCGTATCCCGCAGGGCGCGCAAGTCGCGGAACGTCCGGCGCTGCACGCCCTCGTCGTCCGTGAATGGCGCGAGGGTCATCAGGCCCTCCAGCTCGAGGTGCGACAGGCCCGCGACCTGCCGCGCCAGCGCCGGCGCGTCCTCGGGGGTGCAGCCGCTCTTCTGCGCCTCGCGCGCCACGTTGACCTGCAACAACACCCGCACCGGATGCCGCGCGGCGGCCGCGCGGCGCTCCAACTCCTCAGCGAGCGCGAGCGAATCCAGCGAGTGCACCAGCGCGAACCGCCCGGGCACGAGCTTCGCCTTGTTGCGCTGCAGGTGCCCGATCAAATGCCAGCGGACGGCGGCCGCCCGCGCGCCGTCCATCTTCCCGATCGCTTCCTGGACGCGGTTCTCGCCGATGTCGGCGAGGCCGGCGGCCAGCGCCGCGTCCACGGCGTCGATGCCGAACCCCTTGGTCACCGCCACGATGGTGACGGGGTGCGTCCAGCGACCGGCGGCCTGGCGGCGCGCGACCTCGGCCCTCACCTGGGCCAAGCGCTCCGGGAGGGCCTCAAAAGGCATGGCCGGGAAATATACTCGCGCTGCCCGGTTAGCGGCGGAAAAGGCCTTCCACGCCCTCGGTTTCGATGCGGCGGACGAGGTCGGCCAGCGGCGCACTGGGGTTCAGATGATAGGCCGCGCGGAAGGAGGCGAGCGCCCGGGACCGGTCGCCCCGCCGCGCGGCCACGTTCCCGAGCTCCAGATACGCCACGGAAAACGAGGTCGCGACCTGCTGCGCGGCCGGATCGAGAGCCAGCGAGTCGGCGCTGAACAGTCCGCCGTAGCGGAACACGGAGTCAACGAGCAGCGCGGTGCGCTCGGGATCCACCACGGTCCCCTGGATGCCCGGCACGAAGCGGCGCACGGTGTCCGCGCGGCCGGGGTAGAGGGCGAACGCGAGTCCTTGCATCACGAGATACGGGTCGAGGCCGAGCCACGCGCCCCGCCCCGACGACACGCCGAACGCCACGGTCCGCTGGGGGAGCGAGGCGGCGATCGTGAACAGAATCACCTGGTCGCGAACCTGGAAGATCTGTCCCGCGCGGATCGGCAGCTCGAGCCCGCCGGCGCGGAAGACGCCGCCGTCGCCCGCGCGGAACGGCTGCATCGTGGCGATGTCGTCGGGGGTGAGACGCAGCACTGGTCCCGGCTGGGTGGGCGGGGCGAGGCCGCGGTAGACGGCGGGTGCACCGGCGGGATCGAACGGCCGGGTGGGCCGCGCCACGAGCTGCTTCAGGTACCAGTCGAGCTGTGCGAGGGACAGATTGACCAGCGTCACGTCCTGCCGCACGCCCTCGACCTCCTGGAGGTACCACACCGGGAAGGTGTCGTTGTCGCCGTACGCGAACAGCACACCGTAGGGCTCGACCGACTGCAGCAGGTTGTACGCGAAGTCGGCGGCGATCGTCGTGTCGGGGCCGTGGCGGCGCGACGCGGCGCCAAAGTTGAGGGCGAACGGCAGCAGTGCCACGGCGGCTGCGGCGCCCAGCGTCCAGCGGCCGAACGACTCGAACAGCCGGGCCGCGCGCACGAGCCCGATCCCCGCCAGCAGGCCCCACACCTGGAAGCTCACCGTGAAGAAGTAGTCGCGCTCCCGCACCTCGTGCTGGTCGATCGTGCGGTACTGATCCCAGAACAGGGAGAACCCGGGCTTGAAGTTCATGTAGACCACGAGGCCGAGTCCGGTCACGAGCCACAGCGCGCCGAGCAGGTAGGCGACGCCGGGATCGCGGCGCCGGGTCTCGTCGAACCCGAGGACCCCGAGCACGGTGAACAGCGCCGCCGGCAGCGCGACGAGGACCCCCAGTCCCCGCCCCCACTGCCACGCGAAGTACTGCCCGTAGTTCACGAGCTGCTGGCCGAACAGGGTGAGGGTGCGACCCGGGTTCTCCGGGCCGTGTTGGAACAGCGGATTGTCGAACGGCGTGCGCACGCCGTACTGCTCGCGGCGGATCACCGCGAGCAGGTTGCGCCACGTCTCCGGGTCGGCCTCGTCGAGTATCGGTTGCAGCCCCGAGCGCACGTACAGGAAGCCGTACGTCGATACGCCGACCACCGCGACGAGCACCGCCACGGCGGGAAACGCGAACGAGCCGGCGTACAGCACGCTGACGGCGAGCGCAGCCACCAGCAGCACGCCGGCACCGAGGAGCAGCCCCGTGTTGCCGAGCCCCACCGCCATGAGCACGAGCCACAGCGCGCTCACCGTGGCCCACTCGGACCACTCGACGCGCCGCTCGCCGGGGTCGGCGGCCGGCGCGGCCCGCAGCGTCACGAACATGAAGACTGACACGGCGGGTCCGACGAGCAGCGCCAGGAGGTGGTTGCCGATCGAGAGCGCCGCCAGGTAGAGCACCAGGAGGAGGTAGTGCGGGGCCCGGGTAGTCCCCCGCATGTCGCGCCAGCGGAGGCAGAGCCAGCACACAGCCGCGATGCTGAACGTCGCCACCGTGTAGACCTCGGTCTCGTTGCTGTTCTGCCACACGGTGAAGGTGAAGGCCGCGACCACGGCCGCGGCGGCGGCGCCGCCGATGCGCCACTGGGCGGCTGCGCCCTCGAGCAGGCGGTGCGCAACGAGGAAAAAGCAGCCCGCCCCGGCGGCCGAGAAACACGCGCTCATCAGGTTCAAGCGCCAGGCGTAGCCGCCGAGCGGGAGGAGCTCACCCCACGCGTGCCCGACGATCACGAACAGCGGCGTGCCGGGCGGGTGCGGGATGCCGAGCACCTTCGCGGCGGTGATGAGCTCGCCCGCGTCCCACAGCGTGACGGTGGGCGCGAGCGTGATCAGGTAGCCGAAGAGGACCAGGGCGGCGACGGCGGCTGCCGCCCGGTATGGTGGAGGCGGCCGGTCAGGTGGCAGGCGCGGTCACCCGCTCGCCGCCTTCGAGGTGCGAGACGGCACCCGAGAGGAGGTCGCGCACCTGCGGCGGCGTCAGGTGGCGGTACAGCAGGCCGTGGCTGGCGACGGAAATGGTGGACGTCTCCTCCGAGACCACGAGCACGGTGGCATCGGTCTCCTCCGACAGCCCGAGCGCCGCGCGGTGCCGGGTGCCGAGCGACTTGTCGGCCACCTTGAACTGGGTGAGGGGCAGGACGCACCCCGCGCCGATGATGTGATCGCCGCGGATGAGCACCGCGCCGTCGTGCAGCGGCGAGTACGGCGTGAAAATCGTGGTCAGGAGGTCGGCCGAGACTTTCGCCTCCATCGGGACGCCGGTGGTGATGAATTCCTCGAGTCCGATGTCGCCCTCGACGGCGAGGATCGCGCCCGTGCCGGCGCGCGACAGCCGGTCGAGCGCTTCGGCGATCTCCTCCGCCACCGATTGGCGGTCGCTCGAGGAGAAGCGCCGCATGAAGCGCGATTGGCCGAGCCGGGCGAGGGCGTTGCGCAGCTCCGGGTGGAACACGACGACCGCCGCGAAGGCGCCGTACGTGAACACGACGCCCAGCAGCGAGCTGATCATGGTGAACTTCGCGAACACCGCGATGAAGTAGCCGAGGGAGAGGATCACGACGCCCACGACGATCTGGAGCGCCCGCGTCCCCACGAGGAACAGCAGGAACCGGTAGATGACGAACGCGACGAGCAGGATCTCGAACACGTCCGGCCAGAGCCGAGGGGTGAGGAACTTGAAGGCGTCGACGTTCACGTTGGGTTGGTCGTGGCGCTCGTCCCACTTGCGAGAGAAAGAGCTTCGCGCGTCAGGGCGACGTGGTGGACCCGGAACAGCCGCGCCCCCCGGTCCCACGCGAGGGCACAGGCCACGGCGGTCGCGCGGTCCCGGTCCTCCACCGGACGCCCGGTGGCGGCCCCCAGGAACCGCTTGCGCGAGGGGCCGACCGCTACAGGATACCCCAACGCGACGATCGTTGCCAGCTCATCCAGCAACCGGAAGTTCTGCGCCGGGGTCTTGGCGAACCCGAACCCGGGGTCCACCGCGATCCGCTCGCGAGCGACCCCCGCCGCGTCGGCTCGCTCCGCGGCCGCCCGCAGCTCCGCCGCCACCTCGACGGCGACCTGCCGGTAGTCGGCCAGGGCGTCCATCGTGTCGGGGGTGCCCCGCATGTGCATGACGATCAGGCCGGCCGCAGCGCCGGCCACGACGTCGCCCAGCCGGGGATCGAACGCGAGTCCCGACACGTCGTTCACCGCTGCGGCGCCCGCGTCGAGGGCGGCGCGGGCGACGTCGGCCTTGCGGGTGTCCACGGAGATCGGCCCGAGCCCGCGGCGCACCAGCTCCCGAATCACCGGCACCACGCGGCCGATTTCCTCGGCGGCCGGGACGGGGGCCGCGCCGGGGCGGGTGGACTCGCCGCCGACGTCCAAGAGGCGTGCGCCGTGCGCCGTGAGCTGTGCGCCGTGGGCGACCGCGTCATCCACGGTGGCGAGGTGACCGCCGTCGGAAAACGAGTCGGGCGTCACGTTGAGAATGCCGATGATCACGGGCTTGTCGAGCTGCAACTCGGCGCCGCGGATCGCCCAGGTGCGGGGCGGGTCGGCGTAGGCGGTGAACAGGCGGACCAACTCGGGGATCAGCCCCTCGAGGTCCGGGGTGGTGCGGTCGTGGCGGCCAAGGGGCGCGAGGCGACTGGCCGCGGCGGCGACGAGGGCCCACCCCTCGCCGGTGAGGAGGTCGGCGCGGGACCGGGCGGCCCAGCGGACCAGGGCCTCGCGTTCCAGCTCGGTGATGTCTTCGAGGAGGAGGACGAGCGGGTGGATGCCGGTAGCGGCGAACCAGGCGGGCTGGGCGTCCCAGCCACGGGCCGCGAGCGCCGCGCGCACCGCCTCGGGCGTGTGCGCGGCGAGCGCGGTGGCCTTCACCTCACGCGCCTGCGGGCTCGGGCGGCGGGTTGCCGAGGACGGGGCCGCTGGTGCGCGCGGGCGCCTTTTCTTTTTCCTTTACCGGCGCGTCACCGCCGGGCGCGGGGACGGGCGCGGGGGGCGGCAGCTGCTTGCCCGCCACGACCAGCTCGACCTCGTCGCGGTCCAGGGTCTCGCGCTCGAGCAGCGCCGCGGCGAGGCGGTCGAGCGCGGCGCGGCGCTCGGTGAGGATGCGCTTGGCGTCCTTAAAGGCGTTCAGCAGGATGCGCTTCACTTCCTCGTCCACGAGTTGCGCGGTGCTGTCTGAGATCTCGCGCCGCTGCACCACCTCACGGCCGAGGAAGATCTCCTGCTCGCGGTCGCCCACGGCGATCGGCCCGATGACGTCGCTCATCCCGAACTGGGTGACCATGCGGCGGGCGATGTTGGTCGCCTGCTGGATGTCCTGGGCCGCGCCCGGCGTGACCTTCTCGACCCCAAAGACCAGTTCCTCCGCCACGCGGCCGCCGTACGCCAGCGCGAGCCGCGAGAGGATGGACTGCTTGGTGTACTTGTGCAGCTCCTCCTCGGGGAGATAGGCGGTGAGGCCGAGCGCCCGTCCGCGCGGAATGATCGTCACCTTGTGCAGCGGGTCGGCGCCCGGGACGCTGAGCGCGACGAGCGCGTGGCCCGCCTCGTGATACGCGACGAGCCGGCGCTCCTCCTCGGAGAGGACGCGGCTCTTGCGCTCGAGGCCGAGCATCACCTTGTCCTTCGCGTCCTCGAGGTCCTGCGTGTCCACGGCCGGCTTGTTGCGCCGGGCGGCGAGCAGCGCGGCCTCGTTCACGATGTTCGCGAGCTCCGCGCCGGCGAGCCCCGGCGTTCCCTTGGCGATGCGCTCCAGATTGACGCCGGTGGCGAGCGGGATCTTGCGCACGTGCACACGCAGGATCTGCTCCCGGCCCTTCAGGTCGGGCATGTCCACCACGATCTGCCGGTCGAAGCGCCCGGGCCGGAGCAGTGCCGGGTCCAGGATGTCGGGTCGATTTGTCGCGGCTAGCAAGATCACCCCGTCGTTCGACTCGAAGCCGTCCATCTCGACGAGCAGCTGGTTGAGCGTCTGCTCGCGCTCATCGTGCCCGCCGCCGAGGCCGGCGCCGCGGTGCCGGCCCACGGCGTCGATCTCATCGATGAAGATGATGCACGGGGCGTGCGCCTTGCCCTGCTCGAAGAGGTCGCGCACGCGCGACGCGCCGACGCCGACGAACATCTCCACGAAGTCGGAGCCGGACATCGAGAAGAACGGCCGCCCCGCCTCGCCCGCCACGGCCTTGGCGAGCAGCGTCTTGCCCGTGCCCGGCGGACCGATGAGCAGCGCACCCTTGGGCAGCCGGCCGCCGAGCCGCTGGAATTTCTGCGGGTCCTTGAGGAAATCGATGATCTCCTCGAGCTCCTGCTTGGCTTCGTCGCACCCCGCCACGTCGGCGAAGGTGATCTTGGGGGTGTCGCCGGCGAGCAGCTTCGCCTTCGACTTGCCGAAGGCGAACGCGCGGTTCCCACCCTGCTGCATCTGGCGCAGCATGAAGATGACCAGGCCGAAGATCAGGAGGTACGGCAGGAAGACGATCAGCACGGCCCCGAACGATTGTCCGGTCTCCCGCGCCTGCACCTCGACACCCTTCACCTGCAGGGCCGCGACCCACTGCTCGTCGGGCTCGAACGGCAGCCGTGCGGTGAAGCGCTCGACGGTGCGGCGCTTGTAGGTGATGGCGCGGTGGAACGTCCCCTTCATCTGGCGGTCCTGGAGGATCTCGACGGTGGCGATGTTCCCCGCCGCCAGCTGATCGACGAAATCGGGGACGTACTTGACGTCCGCCTCTGCCTGCCGCCGGCTCGAGGCCAGCTGCACCAGGGCGATGGTGCCGACGATGAGGAGCGCCCAGAACGAGAGCGTCCGCAGCATCCGGCCCCAGTTGAACTCCCGGGGTGGCGGGGGAACGCGATTGGCCATCTACGTCAGACTCGCAATATAAGGAAGGTGCCGGAAGTTCTCAGCGTGATCGAGGCCGTACCCCACGAGAAACGCCCGCGGGGCGTCGAACCCCAGAAACGCCGCCTCCAGCTCCAAGTGCTCCGCAACACGTTTGTGCAGCAACGCGCAGATCTGCAGGCTGCGCGGGTGGCGCTGGCGGAGCAGCGCGACCAGCCGGTTCAGCGTCTTGCCCGTATCGATGATGTCCTCGACCAACAGTATGTGCTTCCCGGCGAGCTCGGTTTCAGGATCGTAGAGCAACCGCACATTCCCGCTTGACACCGTGCCCTCGCCGTAGCTCGCCGCGACGAGGAAGTCTACCTGAAGCGGCCGCTCGATGCGCCGCACCAGGTCGCTCAAGAAGATGAAGCTGCCCTTCAGCAGGCCCAGCACGAGGAGATCGCCGTCGGGGTACGCGGCGGTGATCTCCCGGCCCAGCTCCCGTACCCGCCGCGCGATCGTCTCCTCGTCGAAGACGATGCGCGCGAGCTCACGCCCGCCGGTCTGCCGGAGCTGCGCCGTACTCGGTAACATCGAGCCGCACCGCCTCGGTTCCGGGCGCCGGGAGCCCGTCGTCGCTGCGACAGATGCCCGGCACCCACAAGATGGTTGCGCCGCGGGCGACGACGGGGTAGCGGGCCCGCTCGCTGCGTGGCACGCGTGCTTCCATGAGCAGCCGCCGGAGCGGGCGGTGGCCGACGCCGCCCAGCGGCACTAACTCGTCTCCGGGGGCCGGCGCCCGCAGCTCCCAGCCGGTGCCGTCCACCCACGTCGTCCACGCCTGCCGCTCGAGCCGCCCCTCGGCCGGAGCCGATGCCGGCGCCCAGCGCACCTGGAACGCCCCGAACACGGCGCTGCCCCGGTCGCCCTGCGGCACGAATCGCTCGACCGGAGCCGGCGCGTCGCGCGTCACGCGCAGGCGATCGAACGCGACTTCGGCCGTCCAGCCGTCGCCCAGCGACATGCGGCGACCCGATGGCCGCCGCGCCAGCGCCAGCAACCGGCGCGCGCTCGCCGGTCCCAGGATCAGGCGCCCCGTCCCCCCCGTCCCCCCCGTCCCCCCCGCCCCGCTCGTCCGCCTCGCCGCCGCGCGCAGCAGCGCGACGGCCAATGCGTCATCATAGCCCGACAGCACGTCGCGGGCAACGTCGAACCCCATGGCGCTGACGTGAAGCTGCAGGTCTGGAACGAGTTCCAGGGCGCGGTCCCAGGCGTGCCGCTCGCTCGCGGCGTGACGGCCCAGGCGCCGGAGGTCCGCGGTGACGCGCGGGCCGAGGCGGTCCTTCAAAAGTGGGAGCAGCTGAGTTCGCACCCACGAGCGCAGATGCCGCGGATCGCGATTCGCGGGATCGTCGTGCACCGGCAGGCCGCGGGCCGCGACGTGCGCCGCGAGCTCTGCCCGGGTGAACGGGAGCAGCGGCCGGACCAGTCCGTCGCGTCCGCGCCGGGCGATGCCCGCCAGGCCCGCCGGCGCGCTGCCGCGCAGCGCGCGCAACGCGATGGTTTCGATTTGATCGTCGCGGTGGTGCGCGGTCACGAGGTAGGTCGCGCGGCGACGGCCTTGCACGTCGCGGAGCCACGCGTACCGCGCGCGCCGCGCTTCGGTCTCGGTGACGTCCGGTCCGAGGTGTAGCTCGACGGTTTCGAATGGCACTCCGTATTGCCCGGCCAGTTTTCCGACCGTCCGGCCGACCGCCCGGCTGGCCGTCTGAATCCCGTGATCCGCGTGCGCCACGATGAGCGTCAGGCCGAGCTGTGGCGCGACGCCGTGCAACAGGTCGAGCAGCGCGACCGAGTCGGCGCCGCCCGACACGGCGACGACCGCCGCGCCGGGCGCGCGAAACACACGCGCGCGCGCAACATGCGCGCGAAACCGCTCAGAGAGCGACGGAGAGTCGGTCATATATCTTTAAGTATATGCTCCCGCCCGACCAAACCTATCAATTGCTCAGGAACCTGACCTCGCCGATCCTCGCCATCACGTCCGAGCGCCACGGCAAGGAAAACGGCATGATCTCGGACGCGGGGGTGCGGGCCTCGATCGTGCCCACGGTGCCGCGCCTGTCGGTCTACATCCACAAGTTCAACTTCAGCCACGACCTGATTTTCGACACGGGGCGCTTCGTGGTGCATCTGCTCCACACCTGGCAGTTCGACGTGATCCACCGCCTCGGTTTCGCGAGCGGCCGCGACCGCGACAAGCTGGCGGACGTGCCCCACCGGCGTGGCGAGTTGGGCGCACCCGTGTTGGACGACTGTTACGCCCACTTCGAGTGCCGCGTGGCCAACGTGATGGACACGGGGAGCTCGACGTTGTTTCTGGGGGACGTGGTGGCGGTGGGGTTCGGCGTGGCGGGCGCCCCGAAGGGCGACGTGATGACGGCGGCGTACTTCCGCGCCCACATGCCCGCCGAGTGGCGCCAGGAGTACGAGGCGTTGCTCCAGGCCGCGCAGCGGTTTGCCGAGACACAGTCGCGCGCTATCAAGCCGGTCGTGTGGCGTGGGCTCGTGCCCTAAGAAACAAAGGCCCGGTGTAGGGCCGGGCCTCGCAGCTCTGTACGAGACGGCCAGCTAGCGCGCGGGCGTGGTCGCTCGGGGCCGGTTCAAGAGTACGCTCAGGCCCGCCTGCACACCCCAGTTGCCGTTGAAGGTCGACTGGTGGCTCTTGTTGGCGGGGTTGGGAATGAAATCGGTGAAGGCGTCGAAGCGGAGGGCAAACATGTCGTGGAAGCGATGCCGCACGCCGACGAAGCCGGCGATGCCGCTGTCGTCCGCGTCGTAGCTGCCACCGTACGTGTTCTTGACGTACCCGCCGCCCACGATGATCTCCGCGTGGCTGACCGGCGGGACGTTGTAGACGAGGAACACGTGCAGCGCATTGTGATCCGCGCTGTTGCGCTTCGCATGCCCGTAGTCGACCTCCACGGCGAGCACCGGCAGGACGTGCGCGCCGACCCGGCCCCCGAAGGCGATCGTGTTGCCCAACGGCAGCGTGTTGTCGTAGTTAGCATAACCGAAGAACCCGCCGACCTCGACTGACCCCGTCTTCTGCGCGGTGACGGGCACGGCGACCAACGCCGACACCGCGACCAGGACGGCGATACGACACGTCATGACGGCCCCCTTGACGGTGGATGACTGCGGCAGAATCTGTCGCGCGCCGGCGGGATGCGATAGGGTGGAACGGTGCCGCCCCCTGGGGACTGGCGGCCGGGGGGGGAGGGAGCGGCATGAAGGTCTTCCGCCCACGATCTGCGGCGCCTGCGCGGAGGTGCTCCCACCGTGCGGGATGCGGGCGGCCGCGGATTCTGGTGCGGCGAGGACGAAGCTCCGCGGCACGCGCAGTCGTGCACGGTCCCCGCGCCGGGCTGCGGGTTCCGTCAGGCCACAGCTGGCGAGCGACGGCCAGTACCGGAACAAACCGGCTAGCGGACGCGTCAACGAGCGGTCAAGAAAACGCCCCGCGCCGAGTAGGGCCTAGGAACCAGGGCAACAGCTGTCGCGCGCACGCCACGCGTGAAGCGACGCCACAGGGACCCGGTTAGAGGGTATGGAATGTGCATCGCCGAACGGGTGCTGTGGATACTACGCGCGAAAAGCTTGTGCTCTCGGTTGTGCTCGCGCTCGCGTTCGCCTGCCGGTTGGACAAGCTCCTCGAAACGCCCGGCCCACCGGGCCTCGGCGTGGTCCCGTCCAGGGTCGCGGAATCCGCGCCGGCTGGCAGCGACGAGGTTCGCCCCTTGGCGCTCACGCTGTCGAGCGGCGGGTCCCGGGTCACCTGGACCGCGCACACGGAGACCGGTGCGGCCTGGCTGGAACTCACCGACGACAGCGGCGCCACCCCAGACACGCTGCGGTTCAAACTCAATATCGGCGGCCTCGATCCCGGGACCTATCGCGAGACCATCGTCGTCGTGCCGGACGATTCCTCGACGGCGAGCGTGCGTGTGCCGGTCGAGCTGCGCATCGATCCCGTCACCGCACCCGCGACGCGCCTGCTCTTCAGCACCCAGCCCACGGTCACCACGGCGGGCGCCGCGATCACGCCGGCCGTTCAGGTCAGGGCCGCGGATGCGCAGGGCAAGACGGTCACGACATTTACGGGCACCGTGAGCCTGGATATCGACGCCAACCCCGGCGGCGGGACGCTGGCGGGCAACACGAATGCATCCGCGGTCGCGGGCGTCGCCAGCTTCCCGGGCTTGAGCATCAACAAGTCCGGCAGCGGATACACGCTCGCCGCCCATGCCACCGGCCTGCCCGACGAGGTGAGCGCGCCGTTCGCAATCAACCCGGGCGCCCCCGACCACCTGACGTTCACGGTGGAACCCAGCAATACGCAGGTGAACCAGCCGATCGCGCCGGCCGTCCAGGTGACGATGCGCGACATCAATGAGAACGTGGCCACGTCGTTCACGGGCACCGTCGTCATGGCCATCGACCACGACGGCAGCCTGGTGCCACCCGCGACCCTGGCACCGGCCGGAACACAGCGGGCCGCGGCCGCCGGCGTCGCGACATTCGAGAACCTGCGGATCGACAAGGTCGGTGTGGGTTACACGCTGGTGGCCTCCGCGACCGGCTACACGGACGGGTTGAGCGGGCGGTTCGACGTCACGCCCGTCGCGGGGTCGGCGACGCATCAATCGTTTGCCACGCCGCCAAGTGACGTGGAGGTCAATCAGGTCATGTCGCCCGTGCGGGTGGAAGCACTGGATGACAACGGGGCCCGCGTCACCGGGTACACGGGGACGATCACCCTCGCCCTGGCGCCGAATCCCGCGGCGCTCGCAGGCACGACGAGTGCCCCGGCGGTCAACGGACTGGCAACGTTCGCGAACCTGTGGGTGACGCAGGCGGGGACGGGCTACGTGCTGACGGCGCACGCGGCGGATCTGCCCGACGTCACCAGCCCCTCGTTCACGGTCAGCGCGCCCCCGCCCCCGCCACCCCCGGCGACACACCTCGACTTCACCGATCAGCCGCCGGCGGTCATCGTCTTGCGTACGACCTTCTCGGTCACCGTGACCGCCCTGAACGACCAGGGCGGCGTCGCCACCGGCTACAGTGGCCTGGTGCAGTTGACGCTCCAGGGACCCATCGAGTTGGGCGGCCTCGAGGGCACTACGCAGATCAACGCGGTGGGTGGTGTGGCCCGATTCACCAATCTGCGGGTCACCGGTTTGTGCGTTGGGTGCAGCCTCGTGGCATCATCGTCCGGGCTCACCAGCGCCACCAGCTCGCAGTTCAACGTGGTGGCCGGCCAATGAGCGCCGTTCCGATGATCTGCCGGCACTGCGAAAGCGGAATCCTGCCGGAAGGAGCGCACCGCTGCCCGCTGTGCGGTCAGTTGCGGAGCGGTCCCCAGGCGGCGGTTTCCGCGGAGGTCTTGCCCGACAAGGTGCCCGAGCCCGACTACAGCGCTGTGGACGACATGGTCACGGCCGAGCTGGGAACCCTGTTCCGTATCGAGCGCGCGTTGAAGCATGGACGCGCGTCCCACGTCTACTTTGCCCGCGACGCCTCGGGCGGAGGCGGACGCGAAACGGCACTGAAGGTCATCGTGCTCCACGCGGATACCGCACCCGAGGAAGCGACGCGATTCCAGCAAGCGGCGGGGGCGGCAGCCGGGCTCGATCACCCCAACATCGCGC
The DNA here is from genome assembly GCA_036004985.1 of Gemmatimonadales bacterium. Lineage (GTDB taxonomy): Bacteria > Gemmatimonadota > Gemmatimonadetes > Gemmatimonadales > GWC2-71-9 > 20CM-2-65-7. The sequence continues at coordinate 36,646 of DASYQX010000101.1, read as the reverse complement.
GACCGTACCGTCACGGCACGACCGACACGCTGTGGTGGTACGCGATGGACTACGTCCCCGTGCCGTCGGTCGCGGAACGGCTCGCGGCCGGCAGGGGCCGCCCGCTGGACGTGCCGCTGACGTGGCGTATCGCGCTGCAGATTGCGAGCGCACTGGACCACGCTCATCGCCGAGGGATCGCGCACGGCGCGCTCAAACCCACGGATGTGCTGCTCGACGACGCCGGGTGGGTCCGGGTGGTAGATACGGGATTGGCGCAGGCGACCAGGCTCGTCGCGGGTGGCGCGGACGACCCGACGCGTACGTATTTCGCGCCGGAGTATTTCACCAGCCCTCGGCACGCCGGCCCGCTCGCGGATCAGTACAGCTTGGCCCTCATTGTCCGCGAATGTCTGACGGGAGCGTCGCCCCAAGCCGACGCGGCGGACGCCACGGGCTTGCCACCCGACGCGGGGCCGCGCGCCGCGCAGGTGCTGCAACGCGCCTTGGCGCAGACCCCCAGCGACCGTTTTATGAGCGTGCTCGAGTTTGTCGCAGCCCTCACGGGCGGAGAGCCGAAGGCGTTCGGTCTCGCACCGCGCTCACCGCCGCGCGGTGCGAAGCGCCCGATCCTCCTGTTCGAACCGGAGGAGCGGCCGCGGCGGCGATGGTACCGGCTCGGCGTTGCCCTGGTCCTCGCAGCCAGCGGAGGCGTGCTGTGGCTCGCGGCGCAAGCGGTCCGGCCCGTGACGAACGACAGTGTCCCGGTCCCGATCCAGACGCCCGAGCCCGTGTCCGCTGCCCCAGAGCCCCGGCCGCCGGTATCGCCGGCGCCGGTCGAGATCGCCGCACGCGTTGCCCCCGCCGCCCCCGCCGCGCCCGCCGCGCCCGCCACGCCTACGCCGCCACCACGGGCGGCCCCGGTGCAGCGCGCGCCCGGATATCTGTCCGTGAGCACACGACCGTGGGCGTTGCTCTTCATCGACGGCCGGTTGATCGGCAACACGCCGAGGATCAAGGTGCGCCTGTCCCCCGGCGTGCACCAATTCCGGCTCCAGCGGGACGGGTTCAAGACCTATGAGGCCGCCGTCGAGGTGAAGCCGGGTGAGACGGTATCCCTAACGAACATCACCCTATCTGCGACTCCGCCGTGAGCCCTCGCCGTTCGACCCTTCTCCTGGTCATCGCGGTCGCCGGTACTGCACCCGTGGCGGTCGCGCAGGACGCGACGGGGCTGGTGGCGCGGGCCGTGAGCGCCTACCAGAGCCTCGAGCTCGACGCCGCCGCGGGGATGCTGCGGCGCGCGCTGACGCCGCCGCTCGCCGACAGCCTGGGCACCGCCGAGCGGGCGCGCGCGCTGAGTTACCTCGGAGCCATCGAGGTGCTGCGGGAGCACCGCGACTCCGCGGCGGCCGTCTTCCGGCGCCTTGTGCTGCTCGACCCGCGGTACCGCGCCGATACGTTCGTCTTCCCGCCCGAGGTCACCCGTCTGTTCGACGAGGTGCGTCTCCGGACGAGAGTGGTGGCGATTCGGGTGCCGGACGATACGGTGGTCCCCGTACAGCAGGGCTGGTTCAGCGTGTGGCTGTTCCCGAGCGCCCCGCACGATGTTACGGTGGCGATCGCACGGGAGGACGGCCGGCCGCTCCGTACGCTGTACGCAGGACCGCTGGGCGACAGTCTACGCGTGCGCTGGGACGGTCGCGATTCGACGGGGGCGATCGCCCCGCGGGGACCGCTGTGGCTGACGGTCGCGTCGCGCGCCGGCTCCGCCACGGAGCGACTCGCACAGCGGGCGCTCGAGTTCGACGTCGCACTCGACACCGTCGCGCACCGGGCGGCGCCCGGGCCCGACCAGTTGCTCCCCGAGCGCGCGAACCGGGGCACGGCGATGCGCTCGCTGGCGGGTGGTCTGTTGATCGGCGCGGCCGCGATCTCGCTGCCGCAGATCGTCGCGCCGGGCGAGCGACCGAGCGGCACGCGCCTGGTGGTCGGGGGCACGCTCGCGCTGAGCGGCCTCGTCGGCTACCTGGTGCAGCCGGCCGGGCGGCCGCTCCCGGACAACGCCGCGACCAACCGGGCGCGCCGCGAGGACTGGCGGCGGCGGACCGACTCCATCATCGCCGAGAACGCGAGGCGCCAACAAGGGGCGTCGTTCCGCGTGCGCAGCGCGGGGCACCCGGTGGTGATCGAGCAGGGGGGGGGGGCGCGCGCGATGACCCGTCCAATCCGCTGGGCGACCCTCCCCCTGGCTGCCGTCTGCGCCGCCGGCTATCTCGCCGCGCAAACACGCGTCGTGTCGGCGGGAGCGGCCGTCATCGGTGTCCGCTCACAGGGTGTGAGCGGTGGCGGCGTCAACCGGTCCGCCGGCACGGTGTTGGGTGGGGTCGCGACGGCACAGTTCGGGAGACTCGAGCTGGAGGGCCGGTACATCGAGGGCGTGCTCCAGCCGCAAGACGGCGCGTCATCGCGCCGGGAGTTCGTGCAGGGCGAGCTGGCGGTGGGATACCGTCCCGCGCCCTGGCTCGCGACGCGGACTGCGGCCCGCGGGCGTGCCTACGTCACGCCGGCCGGTACGGAGCGGTGGTTGACGTGGCTGCTGGGCGTGCGCGTCGAGGCGCCCCTCATCGGCACGACCGCGCGGGGGGACGTCGAGCTGTGGCGCGCGCTCGCGCTGAGCGCGAACGTCGGATCCAGCGAGGGCGGCTCCGGTCGTGGTGGTGAAGCCGGGATCACGGTGGAGCTCCCGCGGCGCCCGGTGTGGCTGCGGCTGGCGTATGCGATCGACCGGAGCGCGTTCGCCGGCGCGGCGCGCCGTGAGACGCTGGAAGCGTTCACGCTGACTGTGGGCGTACGGCGACGCTAGCGGGCGCCCTTCCAGGGATCCGAGGGATCCGGCGGGCGCGGGGAAGCGTGGCGCTCGACGTGCTTGACGTGCTCCACGTGCTTTACGCGCGTGACGGACTCGACGCGCTCGTCGTCCGCCGGCGGGTCGTCTAGGGGCGAGTCCTCATACACGATTGGCGGGGTGCAGGTGCAGGCGCCCAATTGGGGCAGCGCGACCTGCGCGCTGGAGCGGGGCGGCCGATACTCAATCGTCGCGCGGTCGCGAACGACGCCGCCGCAGAAGTGGCAGTGGATCGTATGCACAGGCACCTCCCACGAGTCGCGGGCGCGGGGGCGCTGGAATAGCATTCACTTTCGGACTGGGTTTGGGCAATACCACCCGCCAACGCAAGCAATCACAGCGAGTTGGAGCGGCGTCGCGTGGCGTGAAGACACGACGCCCCGGGGAGGGAGGCTCCCCGGGTCGTCGTGATGCGATAGCGGCGGTCGGACTCGAACCGACGACCCGCGGATTATGATTCCGCTGCTCTAACCAGCTGAGCTACGCCGCCGTGCTCGCCGGAACAAAACTTAGCGGCGTGCGGTCACCAACGGGAGTGTGGCGAGGTCGACGCCCGCCAATCAGACGCGCGCCAAATGGGGAGCCGCCACGCCCGCGCCTGCCGACTCCGGTCTGACGCCACGGGGGGCGCCGCGGCGCTCACACTCCCACTCAGCGTGGTCGAGCTGGAAATGGTGAGTGTATAAGCGCCCGTTTCACTCACGCCCGCCGTGCCGATCACCAGGAAATACAGATTAGTGTCCGGCAGGGTAGCGACGAGGTAAGCGTCGGTCGTCGTGCCGGCGTTGGCGCTGTCGTCGTTGAATGCGACCTCGGTTCCTTGGCCGTTGAACAGAGTCAGATACGCGTCGAACGCCGTCGACCGCTCGGCGACAGTGAGGACGCTCCCGCCGGCGCCGAACATTAACACGACGTCCGCGAAGAACGGTCCCGCCGAGTCCGTGCAGTCGCTCGTCGCCACGGCCTCCGTCACCGTGATACCGCGCGTCACCCACACTTCGGAGCAGCCGGCAATAGTCTGCGGCCGTGCTGCGGTTGAGAGCGTGTAGGGACCCGTTCTGAAGGTGAAATACGTGTTCGGAGCGATGACGTAGTCGCCCGGGGCCACGATCGCGTTCAGCACGGCAGGCGTGCTGACCACGCTGTCGCCGTTGGCGCCCAGGTAGTGGCCGTCGCTGAGTCGAAACAGGTCGATCCACGTGGCCAGCGTACCGGACGACATCGTGATCGACAAGCTTTGCTGGGAAGCCACGGTGAATTCGTAGAGGTCGGCGTAGTAGCCACCGATGTTGCAGTCGGTAGAGGCGATCGTGCGGTCGACAGAGGTGCCGAAGGTGTGGGGCCACAGATACTGGCAGGGATCCAATGCGGTCGCCGAGAACGTCACCGGCGTCACCCCCGGCATACTCGCCCGGACGCTCACGGGTCCGATCGTGCCGCCAAGCGTGACCGTCATCGTGGCAGCGCCAAGCGCGTCGCTCGTGGACGTCGTCCCTCCGAGGGTCGCCGAGCCCCCGGTCACCGCCCAGCTAACCGCCGCATTGGCCAATGCCTGGTTGTTAGACCCGAGGACGGTCACTTTGAGCGCGACGGGCAGCGGTGTGCCGGTAGGGAACTCTTGGCCGTTACCCTCCGCGATGGCCAAGCTTCCGGGAACGACGGGCGAGCTGGAATCCCCGCAGGCGATGCCGAGGACGCTGCCGCCGACGATCGCCAAGAGTGTCAGCCGTGATGCAACGCGCATAGACCCTCCGTTACCGCGGGACCACCCGATAGAGGACTTCGCCGTTCCGAATCACCCCGAACTGCTCTCGTGCCACCCGCTCTTGGACGGCGGGGTTCGTTTCCAGATCCGCCGCCCACTTGGCCAGCGAATCGATCTCCACGCGGAGCGCCGCCACCGTCGCTCGCTCCTCCGCGAGCTGGCGCCGCATCGTCAGCCAGTCGGCGGTGCCGTATTCCCCGCCCCACAGGGCGAGCGCCGCGAGGACGATGGCGCCGGCGAGGCCGGCGACGCGCGTGCGACTCACAGCCCGTACAGGTGGCGGCCGGGGTAATGGGCCACGTCGCCCAGCTCCTCCCCGATCCGCAGCAGCTGGTTGTACTTCGCGATCCGGTCGGTGCGCGACGCGCTGCCCGTCTTGATCTGTCCCACACCGGTCGCCACCGCCAGGTCGGCGATGAACGTGTCTTCGGTCTCCCCCGAGCGGTGCGAGATCACGGCGCCGTAGCCGTTGCCGCGGGCCAGGTCGATGCACTGCAGGGTCTCGGTGAGCGTGCCGATCTGGTTCACCTTGATGAGAATCGCGTTGGCGACGCTTTCCTCGATGCCGCGCGCCAGCCGCTCGACGTTGGTGCAGAACAGGTCGTCACCCACGAGCTGGACGCGCTCCTGGAGGGCTTCGGTGAGCTTGGCCCAGCCGACCCAGTCGTCCTCGGCGAGGCCGTCCTCGATCGATACGATAGGGTAGCGGTCGATCCAGCTCTTGTACAGCGCGATCATCTCCTCGGCGGTCTTCTTGCCGCCTTTGCTCTTCTTGAAGACGTAGCTGCCGTCCTCGTGCAGCTCGGAGGCGGCGACGTCGAGCGCGATCGCCACATCTTTCCCCGCCTCGAAGCCCGCGGCTTCGATCGCGGCCATGATCGCTTCGAGCGCGGCCTCGTCGTTCGGCAGGTCGGGGGCGAAGCCGCCTTCGTCGCCCACGGCGGTCGAGAGTCCGCGCTTCGCGAGCACCTTCTTCAGGGCGTGGAACACCTCGACCCCGACGCGTAGCCCTTCGGGAAAGGTCTCGGCGCCGATCGGCACGACCATGAACTCCTGGAGGTCGATCGTGTTCGTGGCGTGGGCGCCGCCGTTCAAGATGTTCATCATGGGGACGGGCAGGACGTGTGCCGCCGGGCCGCCCAAGTACCGATACAGGGGGAGGCCGGCGTCCTGCGCGGCCGCGCGCGCCACCGCGAGCGACACCGAGAGGATGGCGTTCGCGCCGAGGTGTCCCTTGTTCGGCGTGCCGTCGAGGTCGAGCATGGCGTAGTCGACCGCGATCTGATCTTCGGCGGCCATCCCCTCGAGCCGCGGTCCGATCACCTCGTTCACGTTCTTCACCGCCTCGAGCACGCCCTTGCCGCCGAACCGCTTGGGGTCGCCGTCGCGCAGCTCGACCGCTTCGTGCTCGCCGGTGGAGGCGCCGCTGGGCACCGCGGCGGTGGCGGCGGCGCCGCTCGCCAGCGTGACGTCCGCTTCGACGGTCGGGTTGCCCCGGCTGTCGAGGATTTCCCGCGCGTGGACCGAGATGATCGTGCTCATCGTGGCTCGAACCCTACTGGCGGACCGGCGCGGCGTCAACGCGCGCCTTGAGCGCGAGCATGGCGGCGCGCGTTTGCTCGCGCAGCCGCTCGCGAGCGTCCATGGTGAGGCCCGCGGTCGGAATCGGCCGCCCCACGAGCAACCGAATCGGCCGCGGGTGGAGGACGCGAGCGCCCTTGGGAAGAATCTCGAAGGTGTGGTGCACGTACACGGGCACGATCGGCACCTGGGCGGCGATCGCCAGGCCGAAGGGCGCGTTCTTGAAGGGGAGCAGCTCGCCGGTGCGGCTGCGCGTGCCTTCGGGGAAGACGACGGCCGAGATGCCCCGCCGGATGACGCGGGCCGCGTCGTCGTACGCTTCGAAGGCGCGCTTCTTGACGGCGCGGTCGATGGCGACGTGGCCCGCCGCCCGCATTGCGCGGCCGAGCAGCGGAATGCGGAACAGCTCCTGCTTGGCGACGAAGCGCACCGAGCCGGGCAGCGTCGCGAACAAGGCCCAGATGTCGAACATCGAGGAATGATTCGACGCGTACAGCACGGGCCCGCGGTCGGGCGGGGGGATGAGGTCGACCCCTTCGGCCTGCACCGGCGTGCCCGCCGCCCACAGGACCTGGCGCGACCACTCCACGCCGGCCCAGTCGTACACGCCTCCAAGGCGATGCTTCACGCCGAGCAGCCCGGCGATCACCGCGCCCAGCGCGTGATACGCGGCCGAGGTCACGAGCACCAGGTAGTACCACAGCGTCCGGAGGATCACGGCGCGAAGTGGTCGTAGCCGGCGGGCAGCGCGACCGGCGTAGTCCCCTCGAGCAACCGGACGCCCGCCCCGCGGAAGCACGTGCCGATGCGCGTCAGCTGGAAGTCCGGCGTCTCCGTGAAGGAGACTGGGAGGGTGACGAGCAGCTCGAACTCCTCGCCGCTCGCGGCCGCGGCGAGCGGCGCCACACCGTCCCAACACGGCAGCCGTTCGAGCGCGATCTCGAGCCCCACGCCCGACGCGGCGGCGAGATGGCCGGCGTCGGCGGCGAGCCCGTCGCTCACGTCGAGCATGGCAGTCGCGCCGTGCGCGGCGAGCCACTGCCCCGCCGCCACGCGCGGCTCGGGATGCAAGTAGCGACGGCCGAGGGCGCCGGCCGGCCGGGTGCCGGCGCGCAAGCCCGCCAGCGCGAGCGCGGCGCCCCCGAGCGTCCCGGTGACCCACAGCCCGTCCCCCGCCTGCGCGCCCGTCCGGCGCACCGGCCGCTTGGCGGTGCCCAGCACACAGACGTCCACGACGTACGTCTCCGACCGCACGAGATCGCCGCCCAACACCTTGGCTCCCACACTCCCTGCCGCGGCGGCCACGCCGGCCATGATCTCGACACCCGGGTCCACGTTTCCCGTGTCCCGTTTCCCTCGTCCCGGCATTCCAAGCGAGACAAGCACACCCAGCGGCTCCGCCCCGTCCGCGGCGAGATCGGAGAGCGCCGCCGCCGCCGCGCGCCATCCGATCTCCTCGAACGTGAGCCAGTCGGTGCGGAAGTGGACGCCCTCGAGCGAGCAATCGATGCTGACGGCGAGGGTCGTGTTGCCCAGCGAGAGGAGGGCGCAGTCGTCGCCCACGCCGCTCGCGTCCGCGCCGAGCCGCGCGAAGATGGCGCGCAGGCGGTCGAACTCCGCGCCGGGACCGAGGGGCAGCGACGAGCTCATCGGCTCAGCGCGGCTCGGCGGTCGAACCGCACCAAGCCGCTGTCGGTGGCGACCCACAGGTAGGTGTCGTCCGTCAGGAGGTCGCGTACGCCGGCCGGCACGCTCACCGGGACGGTCAGTGTGCGGACGCGCGGCCGACCGAGCTCGACGAGCGCAAGCCCCTGTGTGCCGCCGACCCACACACCGCCATCGGGATCGGGCGCGAGCGCGATCGGGAAGCCGAGCGCGGGGGGCAGCGAGAGCCGCGACCAGGTGACCGCTCCCGAGGTCGTCGTGCGCCACACCAGCTCGCGCTCGGTTACCATCACGATCGTGTCCCGCACGCGCGTGAGCGCGAGGACGAGCGCGCGGAGCGACGGGCGGTCGGCGAGCTCGGTGGGCTCCGTCGGTGCGCCGGCGCCGGGCAGCAGGCGGCGCACGCCCGTCAGCGTCCCGACCCACAGCGTGTCGCCCACCGCGAGCACACACATGGCGACCAGGTTGCGCGGTCCCACGGGCACGACTCGACCGTCGTCGGTGATCACGAACAGCCCGCTCGTCGTCCCGACCCAGACGCCGTCCGGTGCCGGCGCCAGACTCGTCGGCACCTCCACATCGAAGAGCCGGCCGCGAAGCGAGGTGGGATCGAGGCGAAACACCCCCTGCTCGGTCGCGACCCACAGCGCGCCGCGCGTCGTGATCATGCGGCGCGCCTGGTAGAATGTGAACCCGAGCGCGGCGCCGCCTCCTTCGCTCGACCGCGATCTGGAGAGATCGGAAGCCACCCAGGTCAGGCCGCGTCGCTCGCCCTCACGGACGCTCGTCGCGGTCCACACCCCATCCTGGGTGGAGGCAATCGCGCCGACTCCAGGCGCCAGCAGTCCGTATGGAAGCGCTTCCCACTCGCCCGTCTGTGGATCCACCCGCAACAGCCCCATCCCGTTCGTCCCGAAGTAAAGCTCGGGCCGGTCGGGCGTGCTCGCCGCGGCGGTGAATTGGTAACTCCGGAGCCGCGCGTCGGTCAGAATCAGCGCGCGGATCGCATCGGCGGCGGGGGCGCGAGCGAGCGCCGCCTCGACGGTCAGCATTTGCCCGGCCGGAGGCGCCGCGCCGCGCGTCCACATGCGCGCATCCACGTCGTAGCGCACGTACCCATCCACGCCGCCGATGCCGAGCCAGACCGCGTTGCCGGCCTGATCGGCCACGGCGCTGCGCACCCGGGACGTTGGGTAGCCATCGAGCGTCGTGACCGGAAGCTTCCAGGTGCGGGCCACGCGGTCGTAAATAACGAGGCCATGGCGCGTAGCGGCGAACACGAGCCAGGGCGACGCGGCTACGGCGTCGACTTGAGAGAAGTCGGAGATCAGGACGCGATCCTCGGGACGCCAACTGGCGGCCTGACGGCCTGACGGGCCGACGGACGATGCCACGATCAGGCACAACGCCACCATCGCTTCCGCCCGTCCGGCCGTCCGCCCGTCCGGCCGCTTCACCCCACCTCCACCGCATCGAGCACGCCGAGCACCGGTGGTCCCGCCGGTCGCACGTCGCGCCACGCGCGCCAGACGTCGGGGAGGGCGGCGAGCACGTCGGCGGGTCGGAGGCTGCGGGCGGTCCACTGCCGGGCGCCGTGGTCGGCGGCGCGCCCGAGGGCCTGCGCGCCCAGGGCGGCGGCCTCGGCGGGCGGCGTCCCGCGGGCCAGGAACGCGCCGACGAACCCCGCCAGCAAGTCGCCCGAGCCGCCGGTGGCGAGCCCGGGGTTGCCGCTCGCCACGACGTGGATCGGGCCGCGCAAGTCCGCGACCAGGGTGGGCACGCCTTTCAGGAGCACGGTCGCCTTGAGCTTCGCGGCCGCGCGCGCCGCCGCCGCCCAACGGTCGTTCGCCACCGCGTCGGCCAGCTGGTCGCCCACGAGGGCGCGGAACTCGCCGACGTGCGGCGTGAGAACCAGGGGTCGGGGGCTGGGGGTCAGGGACTCGGGCGTTACGAGATGCAAGGCGTCCGCATCCAACACCGTCGGCACTGGACGCCGAGAGAGCGCGGCCGCGAGCAAGCTCCTTCGCGCGTCGCGCGGTTCGCGGCCCAGGCCGGGGCCGATCACGACGGCATCGCCCCAGTCGAGCGCTTCTGCCACGGCCGGCTCGAGCTCGGCGCCGAGCGCCGACTCGACGGTGAGCACGTCGGGCAGGCTGGCCTGCGCGGCGGCGATCGTCTCCTGCGCCGCGACGAGCTTCACGAGCCCCGCGCCGGCGGCGAGGGCGGCGCGGGCGGCGTGCAGCGCCGCACCGGTCATGCCGCTCGCCCCGCCCACCACGCACACCCGCCCGCGGTCACCTTTGTGCATCGTGGGCTGCAGCCGCGGCAGCCGCGCCGCCGCCCACGCATCGGTCACCAGCACCGGCCAGGCGGGATCGGGCGGTGGAAACCCGATGTCCACGACGACGACCTTGCCGCACCACTCGCGCGCCAGCAGGTGGCCGCGGCGCGGGCCCCCGAACGTGACGGTGAGCTGGGCGCGGACCGGGCCGTGCGCCTCGCCGCTCGAGAGGTCGAGCCCGGTGGGTCCGTCGATCGCGACAATCGGCGCGCCGTAGGCGGCCACGCGCTCCGCGAGCGCCAGGACGTCACCTTTGGCGGGACCGGTGGCGCCGGTGCCGAGCAGCGCGTCCACCGCCACGGCGGCCTGAGGCCACGCCTCCTCGCGTGCCAACTCGCGCACGCCGTCGACGCGCGCGAGCGCGCGGTTGTCGATGCTGTCGTCCGTCTTCGGGTCCAAGGCGGCGACCCACACCGGGACGCCGGCCGCGTGCAGGGCGCGGGCGAGGACCCAGCCGTCGCCGCCGTTGTTCCCCGCGCCGGCGGCCACCACGACCCCGCCGGTGAGCGCCTCCGGGACTTCGGCGAGCAGCACCTGCGCCGTGGCGCGGCCCGCCGTTTCCATCAGGACGCGGCTGGGGACGCGGTACTGGGTGCGCGCCACGGAATCCCACGCGGCCGCTTCGGCGGCCGACAGCACCGGCATCGGGTTCACGGGATCACCACGCCTCCGTACCCTACCACCTGGGAGTCATCACCCGACACCCACCCCGAGTGCCGGTAGTCCACGACGTCGGCGCGCCGGGCGCCGAGGGCGCGTGCTGCGGCGAGCACCGTGGCGGCGGGCGCCCGGCCACACATCGAAATCCGCTCGCGCCGGCAGCGCGCCAGCAGCTCGGCCCCGTCGAGCGCCGTCACCGCGTCGAGCGCGCGCGCGTCCTTCTGCTGCGAGATCGCGGCGCTCTCATAGTGGTTCAGATCGCTGGACGCGACGAGCAGCACCGGCTCGGGCGTCGCCCCCACGAGGCGCGCCAGTGCCTCACCGAGGGAGCGCGCCGGCTCCCACTCGTCCCACGCCAGGACCAGCGGCACGATACGCGCGTCGGCGCGCAGCGCCTGGAGGAATGGTAGCTCGACCTCGACGGCGTGCTCGGCGCGGTGCGCGTCGTGGTCCACGCCGACGAGCGGCGAGGCCGCCAGCAGGGCGGCGGCGAACGGCGCGTCCACCGGCACATCGCCCAGCGGCGTGCGGAACGCCCCCGCCTCCCACAGCGACGCCCCGCCCGGTGCGCGGCAAACCCCCGTGTGATTCGGGGCCAGAATCACGACGACCGCGGGGACCGCGATGCGCGCGAACACGCGGGCCGCCGTGGGGCCGGAATACATGTAGCCGGCATGGGGCGCGATCACGGCGCGAACCGGCGCGGTGGGTGCGGAGCCGGCCTCCTCCCGCGCGTCCGCGAGCAACGACGCGACCGCCTCCGCGAGCTCGGCGCGAGTGCCGGGATAGAAGCGCCCGCTCACCACGGGCGTGCGCGTGCTTATTTGAGGCTCTGGCCGATGGTCCGACCGAAGGAGATTTCCCCGTTGTCGATCCGGATGTTGAACCCGCAGTCCGGATTGCTGCAGACCCACGCCTTGTAGGTGATCGGCGCGCCGTCACGGCCGTAGTCCGACAGCGGGATCAGCAGGCCTTGCTGGCATTTCTTGCAGGCGGGCCACTCGCGGGCGTCCATGTGGGCACCCCCCTTCCCCTGACCACTACCCCGATGTGGAAACCCCGGGCCACTTGTAGCCGACCCGGAACACCTCCGCGAAGTCGTACACGCGCTCGAAGTCCTCGATCCGGTCGGAGGCCTGGCGCGCCAGCAGGCCGACCTCGATCAGCCGGAAGACGATGCGGCCCAGGTCCTCCGTCGTGCTGACGCCCCAGTGGGTCAGGACGGTGGGCGCCAGCAGCCCGAACTGCTCCAGGGCGAAGTCGCGACACGCCCACGCCAGCTCGCCGCCGGAGAGGTGCCGCCGCGTGGGCAGCCGGGTTTGGGCGAACTCGAGGGCCGCGAGCACGAACAGGTAGCCGCGCTCGTCGTACTGCCCGTCGCGGCGCCGGATCTCGGCCATCGCGGCCTCGAGCGTCGTGAAGTCGGTCGCGCTCACGGCCGCGCTCCGGGGGCGGGCAGCGTGGTGCTCACGCGCACGCCCCCCGACGGCCGCGCGCGCTCGTCCGGCTCGAGCAGCGCGAACTCGAGCACTTCGTCGATCGTCTCCACCTGCTTGATGTCGAGCAACGTTTGCACCTCGTCCGGCAGATCCACCAGATCGCTCTTGTTGCGCGCCGGCACCAGCACGGTTTTCACGCCGGCCCGCGCCGCGGCGGTCAGCTTCTCCTTGAGCCCCCCGATAGGGAGGACGCGTCCCCGCAGCGTCAGCTCACCGGTCATCGCGAGGTCGTGGCGCGCCGGCCGCCCGCACAGGAGCGAGGCGAGCGCCGACGCGATCGTGATCCCCGCCGAGGGCCCATCCTTGGGCACCGCGCCCGCCGGCACGTGCAGGTGCACGTCGGTCTGGGTGAACGCCTCGAGCGGGATGCCCAGCGCGCCGGCCCGGGCCCGCAGCAGGCTCCACGCGGCCTGGGCCGATTCCTTCATGACGTCGCCGAGTTGGCCGGTGAGGGTGATCTGCCCCCTGCCCGGCATCCGGATCGCTTCGATGAACATGATGTCGCCGCCGACCGGCGTCCACGCCAGCCCCGTGGCGACGCCGATTTCCGGGGCGCGGCCGGCCACCTCGCTCTGGACTTTGGGCTGGCCGGCGAACTTCTCCAGGTTCTTGGCGGTGACCTTGACCCCAGCGGTTTTGCCTTCCACCACCTCGAGCGCCGCCTTCCGGAGCACGCCCTGGATCTCGCGCTCGAGCTGGCGCACGCCGGCCTCGCGGGTGAATTCGCCGATCAGCCGCTCCAGGGCCCCGTCGGCGACGGTGGCCCGATCGCCGCCCAGCCCGGTTTCCTTGAGCTGGCGTGGCAGCAGGTAGCGGCGCGCGATCTGGAGCTTTTCCGCCGGCGTATAGCCGATGAGCGTGAGTACTTCCATCCGGTCGAGCAGGGGATCCGGGATGGGCGCGAGCGAGTTCGCCGTCGCGATGAACATCACGCCGGAGAGGTCGAAGGGGACCTCGAGGTAGTGGTCCACGAAGGTCGAGTTCTGGGCCGGGTCGAGCACCTCAAGCAGGGCGGCCGTGGGATCGCCGCGCACGTCGGCGCCCATCTTGTCCACTTCGTCGAGCATCAGCACCGGGTTGCGCGTCTCGCAGCGTTGCAGCGCGTGCAGGATACGGCCGGGGATCGCACCGACGTAGGTGCGGCGGTGGCCGCGGATTTCGGCCTCGTCGCGCACGCCGCCGAGCGAGACGCGGGTGAACTTGCGGCCGAGCGCCTCGGCGATGCTCTGGCCCAGCGACGTCTTCCCCACGCCGGGCGGCCCGACGAAGCAGAGGATGCTCCCCTTCGCCTCCGGGTTCAGGGTGCGCACCGCGAGGTACTCCAGGATGCGCTCCTTGACGGTCTTCAAGTCGTAGTGGTCGCGGTCCAGGATCTCGCGCGCCGTTTTCAGGTCGAGCCGGTCCTGGGTGACGCGGCGCCACGGCAGCGTGGCGAAGACGTCGAGGTAGGTGCGCGCCACCTGGTACTCCGCCGACTGCGGGGACATCTGGCGCAGCCGCTTCAGCTCGCGGTCGGAGACCTTGATCGCCTCGGGGGAGAGCTCCGCTTGCTCGAGGCGGCGGGCCAGCTCGTCCAGCTCGTCTTCCCCGGCATCCTCGCCCAGCTCCTGGCGGATCACCTGGAGCTGCTCGCGCAGCACGTATTCGCGCTGGTTCTGCTCCAGCCGCGTCTTGACCTTCTCCTGGATCTGCGTCCCGACCTCGAGCACTTCCAGCTCCTGCGCCAAGAAGTCGGCGAGGCGCTCGAGGCGGCGGGTGACGTCGTCGATCGCCAGCAGCTCGGCCTTGGCGGGGAGCGAGATGTCGAGGTTCGCGGCGATGAAGTCGGCGAGCTTCCCCGCTTCGGTGATGCCGGACAGCACCTCGTGCAGCTCCGCCCCGAGGTAGGGCGCGATGTCGATCACGCGCGAGAACTGCGCGATGACGGTCCGCTTCAGGGCTTCGGTGCGCGCGTCCTCGAGGAGGTTCTCGCTGAGCGGCTCGCAGCCCGCCATCAGATAGCGCTCGCCCTGGGCGACGTCGAGCAGGCGCGCGCGCTCGATCCCCTGCACCATCACGCGCACCGACCCGTCGCCGAGCTTGAGCATCCGGACCACGACGCCCAGGGTGCCGACCTCGTAGAGTTGGTCGGGGAGCGTGGCCATCACGGCGCCCTCGGGGGGCTCCACGCCACCCACCGCCCGCACCACACCCAGCAGCAGCCGTTTCTCGCCCTGGATGATCTCGTCGATCAGCTGGACGGCTTTGGGATCTGTGAGGGCGAGGGGCAGGACGACGTGGGGATAGACGACGAGCTGCCCTAGCGGCAAGACGGGGAGGCGCTCCACTACGTCACCGTCACCGAGTGCGCCCCGGAGGAGCGCGGCGGCTGCTTGGTGAACCGGATCTCGAGGAAGCCGTGCTCGTAGGTGGCGCGGATGCTGGCGGGATCGACCACGACGGGCACGCGGAACCGCCGCTCGAACGGGCCGACTTGGACTTCCATCGCGTGGTAGTGCCGCTTGCCTTCGCGCCGCGGGGTGCGCTCCCCCGAGATCGTCAGGATGCTGTCTTCGAACTTGACGGCGAAGTCCTCGGCGCGCATGCCGGCGATGTCCATGTGGACCACGAGCTCGCCGTCGGTCTCATAGACGTCGGTGCGGGGCTTCCATTTGGGGGAGGCGACGAAGCCGACGGGCCGGCCGTGCGCCACCTCGTTGAAGTAGACGTCCAGCTCGTCGGCGAGGTGGACGGTGAAGGAGCCGGAGCCGCGCGACGGTCGATTGGGACCGCCCCCCCCCCCGCCGGGGCCGGTACCGCTGCTGAAGGAGCCGCTGTCAGCCATGGGTGAGAAGATAATGCGCGGGGGAGGAGGGCGCAGGGACGCCGGTCACAGCGCCTCCCGCACAAGGCGCGTGAGCGGGGCGGACACTGCGGTCGAGCTTGTACAGCCACGAGACCGCGTTCTTGCACAGCATCCGTCACTCCGATGCGCTTCGCGAGAAAGATGTCCGGCTTACCGCGCCCGTTCGCATCCGGCAGCACGCCAACGATGCGGAAGCCGACCTTCTCGTAGAACTCGTACGGATGGCCCTTCAGGTTGCGGATGTTCGCCAGCGTCGCCGGCAGGTCGGCGTAGAGGTCCGCGCCGCCGAGCGTCGTTTCGTGCCGCTCGTCGTCGCTGCCGAGCCAGAGCGTCAGGGCGCCTTGCCGCGCGACGAGCTGCTCGAGATCGGCGACGAGCGCCCGCCCCAGCCCCCGGCGCCGGTACGCCTGGGCCACGACGAGCGGATGCAGCTCCCACACGCGGCCTCCGTAGTGGGGCTGCCCGCCGATCCAGCCGACCACCGTCCCCGCCGGCTCGAGCATGAGGCGGCTGATCCGGCCCGGCGCGAGCGAGGCGAGGACTTCGGCGCGCGCTGCGGCGAGATCGGGCCAGGAGTCGGTCCGGTCCCGCAGGCCGTCGAACAGCAGCTGCGCGGTCTGCTCCACGAGGTGCTCGCCCCGCGCTTCGAGGGTGACAATGGTGAAGGTCCCGTGCGGGCCGATCATCGCGCAAAGGTCACTATGCCGCGAACTGGCGCAGGTGATGGTCCAAGTGCTTCCAGCACAGCCGCCCCCACTCAGTCGGGGTGAGGGGACCGAACGTGGGGTGGATGGCGACGGCGCCGCCCATGCCGACCCGCTCGATCAACCCCTCGCACTCCGCGACATCCGCGCTCCAGTCGCCCGGACGCGAGGTCAGCATCTCGCGCGACGTCCGCGTCCGGCCCTTCGGCCACTTGAGGGGCGTCCAGACGGCGAGCCATTTCACGATCGTCCGCCGGAGGAGCGTGCTGCGGTCGGTGGCGGCGATTTCGCCCAGCGCGACGCGCAACTGGTCGGAGACGTGACACAGCATTTGCGGCGCGGTCATCGTGCCCCAGCGCCGCTCGGTCGCGGCAGAGACGGCGCGCAGTCGCTGCACGACCACGGCGCGCGCCGTGGGGTCGAGCAGCGTTGGCAGAAGCGTCACCGCCGCCGACTCTTCTCGTACATCGCCACGTAGGCGTCGGGGGTCGTGCTGGCCAGCACTTCCCCGATCGCGTCCAGCTCCAGGTCTTCGATCGTCTGGAAGTGCACGCACGCCTTGCCCATGTCGAGCGTCTTGCCGGCGCGCGCGAACGCCTCCTTGAGCATGTCGGTCTGCTTCGGATCGCCGTAGGCCCGCATGAGGTGCAGAGAGCAGTAGCTCTTCTCGGAGGCAAGCGCGACGTACCAGAGCGGCTGGCCGTTGTACGTCTTCGGAAAGCGCGCGAGGGGAACGACCCAGGCGATCATGCCCGCGCTCATCGTCTCCTCGTAACCCTTGGGGACGTGGCGCTGCACGTACCGGCGCACCGCGGCGATCGTCGCGCGGCGCTCCTCGGGCAGCTGAGCGAGATAGTCTTCGACGGTCTTGGCGTTGGAGCGTAGCATGGGGCTAAGGTGGGGGGAAGCGCGCAGGGCCCGCAAGCTTCAATTACGTAACCCGCCTCGGCCACCCCACCCTCACCGCCGACCCGTCCGCGAGGAGCATCGACGCCGGCCGCTCCAGCCAGCGGGCGAGCTCGGGGCCGTAGAGCGCTGACAGATCGGCGTCCACTTGCACATCGGCCGCCGCCCACACGCGCCAGCGGGGGTGCTCGACCCGGTACTCGAGCGTGCCGCCGTCTCGCTGGCGCGTGTAGCCCCAATAGTGCTCCGTGATGAAGTCCTCGTGCGACCCCGGCCCCCGCCCCGGCCCCCGCCCCGGCTCGGCGGCGGTCCCCCCGCCCGCCCGGCGTCCGGCGAGAGTGTGCCAGCGTCCGTTCAGCTGCCAGGAATACGTGACGGCGGTCTCGGGATCGTGGGTGACGTCGCTGCGCATCGGCACGGTCTGATAGGGCTCGTTGTAGAGGGCGCGCGCGACGGCGGCGATCGCGCGGTGCGGGACCAGCTCACGGATAAAGACGACGCCGCGACGGACGTCGGCGTCTACGGCGCGGCGGACGTAGAACCGCAGGTTGACCTCCTCGAAGGCGCCGTGGAAGGGGACTGGGATGCCGAGCAGTCGGGTGCCCAGGAACTGAAAACCGACGAGCGTGACGTAGGTGTGTCCCTGCCACTGGTCGAGGCTCGTGCAGGCGGGCACGCGCGGTGCGAGCACCGCCGGATCGATCTCGTAGTTCAGCATCAACAAGTTGCGCCAGGAGGCCGTGAGGAACGGGGTCACCGGCGTCGCATGAGCAGCGTCGCCGTAGTCCAGAACCAATCGTCGGGCAGTCCCACCTTCGTGTCGCCGCGGATGGACGCGGGGTAATCGTGGCAGGCGTCGAACACGACGTCCACCACGTCGGCGCGGCGCACCGTCTGCGCGACCGCGTCGAACAACCCTTCGACCGTGTAAAACGACAAGGGCTCGTGGATCGCAGTGTAGGGCCGCCCGGCGGTGTCACGCAGGGCGATCGGAACGCCCGCTCGTACTTCGAGGACCGCTGGGGGCGACAAGGGGCAGAAGCACCCGATGTCGACGCGGATCCGGTAGTCGGTGATGCCGTGCGCCCGCCACGCCGCTCGGTGCACCTCCACCTCGCGCAGCAGCGAGTCGCGCTCGGCACTCGACAGGGCGCCGGTCGTCCGGCGGCCGCTCCCGAGCAGCGGAGGGCGCGCGCTGTCGCACGCGGCCACCCAGCCGGACCCGGGCGGCGCGTCGGTGCGCGCCGGCGCCGCGTGATGACACGCCGCCAGCAGGATGCCGAACATCACGCAGCGCGAAGCGCGGATCATGGCTCGGCCGGAGGGGAGCGACTCGACGTCACGGTGCCCGCCCGGCCGCCCTTCCTCTTCATGGCGCGCGAGCCGCCCGCGCGACGGTGAGACCGACATAGCCGAGCCACAGAAACGCCGGGACGTTGGCGAAGATGAGGGGTTCCAGGAAGAAGAGTCCCGTGGCGGAGCCGATCCCCCGCCCCCAGGCCAGGACGCTGAAGGCTAACCCGGCCCACGCGACCTTCCGCGGCAAGCCCAGCCAGGAATTGCGCACCTCCAGCGCGGCCAGCGTGGTGAGACCGAACAGGAACAGAGGATGGCCGAGCCAGCCGTAGCCGATCAGCAGGTGATTGAACGCATCATAGAGGACCGGATCACTCGCCGGCGCGCCCCGCGCCACGAGAAAATGCATCACCCAGCCGTTGATGAGCGCGACGCCGGTGAAGAAGATCATGCCGACGGTCATCGCTCCCCACGCGAGCGCCAAGCCCCAGCTTTGCGTAAGGGAGCCGCCCGCGACGAGCAGCAGGAGCGTGCCCAGGGCACAGAGGACGAAACCGGCCGCAATCGCGACGTGGATCGGCCCCCACCAGGGTGTGTTCTGCAAGACAGAAGGGCGTTCCTCGAATCCACCGGCGGGCACGGGGTGGAACAACAGCCCCAGCGCCACGAGCACCGTGGCCACGACGAGCACGTAGCCACCCGCTCGGGCCGCGGCGGGATCGCGGAAGGACGCCACCTGTTGGGTCACGGTGCGACGACATTACACCGGGTTCGGTCCCGGCACAAACGAGCGCCCGTCCCGGCCGAGGATCGCCGCCGTGGCGAGATGCGACGTCACATTGAGCGTGGTCTTGAAAATGTCGGGGATCGCATCGACCGCGATGAGGATCCCGGCGCCCGCAGCCGGTAGTCCCAGGTCCACGAGCACCGGGGCGAGCAGGAACAGGCTGCCGCTCGGGATGCCCGGCACACTGAAGCTGATCAGCGTAGCCGTCACGACCAGCCCGAGCATCGCGGGCAGATCGAGGGGAACCCCGTAGAGCCTGCCCAGGAACAGCGCGCCGACGACCCAGGCGATCGGCACATTGACGCGGAACAGGGACACGGCGAGCGGCAGGACGAACCCGGTGATGGCGGGCGGAGCGCGGAGCCGGTCGCGGGCGCCGGCGACCAGCGCGGGCAGGGCGGCCAGGGACGAGCGCGAGCTGAACGCGACGGCTTGGGCCGGGGCGAGGGCGGCGGCAAACCGGCCCAGCGGCACGCCGCTGAGCGCCCGGACCAGGGGATACAGGGCGAGCGTGAACAGCAGCAGAACGCCGGAGAGGGTGGCGACATAGTGAAGCAGGACTCCGGCGGCCGCCGCGCCCATGCGCGCGGCGAGACCGAGCGCCAGGGCAAAGATCCCGATCGGGGCGACCGCCAGGACCCAGCCTACGACGACGAGCATCACGTCGGCGACCGTCTGGAAGATGCGGACGACGGGCTCGCGGCGTGCGGGCTCGAGGCGCGCGAGCGCGACGGCGAAGCACGCGGTGAAGACGATGAGCGGCAAGATCGCGCCGTCGGCTGCGGCGCGCGCGGGATTGGCGGGCACGATCGCGATGATGCGCTCGACCAGCGCCGGCATGCGGCCCGCCTCCTCGACCGCGGGGTCCGTTGCGGCGTGCGCGCGCAGGTTCGCCGCGATGTCGGGCGCGATGGCCAGCCGATCGAGCGACGCGGGCGCGACGAGCAGCGCGAACCCGCCGCCGACGACGAGAAGCACCACGAAGATCACCAGGGCGCGGGCGCCGAGGCGGCCGACGTGCCGCGGGTCCGAGGTCGCGGCAACGCCGGTGATCACGAGCGCGACGACGAGCGGGATCACCGTCATGCGGATGGCGTTGGTCCAGAGCGTGCCGACCGGCTCGAGCCCGGTGGCGATCGCGCGCAGCGACGGATCGTGCGAGGCGGCGGCGCCGGCGCCGAGGGCGAGCCCGGCGACCAGCGCGGTGAGGACGCGCGCGGAAGAGGACATGGCGCGGTGAAGCTGCGGGCCACGCCGCAACCCCGCAACACTTCCCGGGATGCCGCGCCCGCGCGTATCTTGCCCCACCCCTCGCAACGAGCGTCTCGGTGATCCATCGCGTCGCGATCCGCGTCCCGCTGTTGGCCCTGGCGATGAGCGCTGCCTGCCGCGGCGGTGGGGAGCGGGGCGACCGCCCCGCCTCGGCCGCCCCGCCCGACTTTCACAATCCGGCGAGCCCGGGCTTTGCCACGCAGGCGCCCGACAGCTTCCGCGCCCGGTTCGAGACGAGCAAGGGCGATTTTGTAATCGCGGTGCAGCGCCGCTGGGCGCCGCGCGGCGCCGACCGGTTCTACCATCTCGTGCACAGCGGTTTCTACGACGGGGCGCGGTTCTTCCGCGTGATCTCAGGCTTCATGGTGCAGTTCGGCATCCACGGCGATCCCCAGGTCTCGGCTGCGTGGCGCGACCAACGGATTCCGGACGATCCGGTGCGGCGCACCAACCTGCGCAGCATGGTGAGCTTTGCCACGGCGGGGCCGGGGACGCGCACGACGCAGGTGTTCATCAACTACGGCAGCAATGACCAGCTCGACGCCACGGGCTTTGCGCCCTTCGGTCAGGTGGTCGAGGGGATGGACGTGGTGGACCACCTGTACGCGGGCTACGGTGAGGGGGCGCCGCGGGGGCGCGGTCCGGACCAGAGGCGTATCCAGGCCGAGGGGAACGCGTACCTGGAGCGCGCGTTCCCTCGAATGGATTATGTGCGGCGGGCGACGATTGTGACCCCCTAGACGCGGGTGTCCGGTCGTGCTCGCTGCGAGTGCAGCAATCAGAAGCGAATCGACAGCCCGATCACCTGGCGCCGCGGCGCCCCGTACTGCGGTCCGCGCGAGATCGCCGAGTGCGGCACTGGTTGCCAGTCATCGACGCGCGTGCTGACCCCGATCAGCGTGCCCACCAGCACCCCAGCCCCCGCACCGAAGCCGGCTCCGATGAGCATCGCGTCCTGTGGCGCTAGGTCGTTGCCCTCGACGTCAGCAAGACGGCCAACCACGCCCCCCACGATCGCTCCCCCAACGAATCCCAATCCAAGACCGGTGAGGGTCTTCGAGTGACGCGCGCGGCTGACGTCGAGCCGCACGACAGATGCCCGCGGGATGTGGGTCTCCTGGGCTGGCCCGCCGCCCGCGAGCTGAACACGGAGGGTGAGCTCTCCACCTGTCACGGCCTGCAGGGTGCCCACCGTCCAACTGGGGCGTGCCGTGTCCGGCGCAGTCGACAGCCGCACCCGGAGTCCGGGGCGGAGCGCGAGGGTGTCCTGCGACGCCACCGATGACACGCCCGCTAGCCAGAGCGGGAGTAGCAGGGATCCTGCGCGCAGGGCGAGGCCACGTCTGTTCATCTGAACCTCCTTTTTATCGTGCCGCTGTCGCCGGCTCGAGCCGCCAGATCCGCCCGGCGTCATCATCGGTGAGCAGATAGATGTAGCCGTCGGGCCCCTGCCGCACGTCCCGGATCCGCTCGCCGAAGTCCTGCAGCAGACGCTCCTCGGCGGTGACGCGCTCGCCGTCGAGCTCGAGCCGCACGAGCAGGCGGAAGCCGAGCGCGCCGACGAACAGACTGCCCGTCCATCCCGGGAAGCGATCGCCGGTGTAGAACATCAGGCCGCTCGGCGCGATCGACGGATCCCAGTAGTGCACCGGCTGTTGCATGCCGGGTTTCGCCGTCCCTTCGCCGATGCTCGCGCCCGAGTAATCGCGGCCGTAGGTGATCACCGGCCAGCCGTAGTTCTTGCCCCCCTTGGGGGCGTTCAGCTCGTCACCCCCCATCGCGCCGTGCTCGACCGTCCACAACGCGCCGGTGGCCGGGTGGATCGCCGCGCCCTGCAGGTTGCGGTGCCCGTAGGACCAAATCGGCGACCGCGCACCGCCGGCTGCGACGAACGGATTGTCGGCCGGCACGGTACCGTCGGGCCGGATGCGAATCACCTTGCCCTGGAGCCGGGCGAGGTCCTGGACGTATTCGCGCCGCTGGCGGTCGCCGGTGGTGATAAAGAGGTTGCCGTCGCGCGCGAACGCGAGGCGGGACCCGAAATGCGCTCCGCCGGTCACCTTGGGCTGTTGTCGAAACACGACCTCGAGGTTCTCGAGGCTCCGTTCGCCGAGGCGCGCCCGCGCGACGGCCGTGCCCGCGGCGCCGCCGTCCCCCGGCTCCGCGTAGCTCAGGTAGATCATGCTGGTCCGCGCGAAGTCCGGCGCGAGGGCGACGTCGAGGAGGCCGCCCTGCCCTTCGGCGTACACGTCAGGCACGCCGTCGAGGGGCGGCGAGAGACGCCCGTCTCGTTCGACAATGCGGAGCCGTCCCGGGCGCTCCGTGACGAGCATGCGGCCGTCCGGCAGGAACGCGAGCCCCCAGGGATGCTCGAGGCCGGCCGCGACGGTGACCACACGGAAGCGGTGGCGCTGGGAATTGAATTCCCGCGGCTCGGACTGGGTGCAGGCCGTGTAGGGAACGAGGACGGCGGCGAGGAGTGGCAGCACGACGCGTTGGAGCACGATCACCTCGGTGCGTCGAGGGCCAGGCCTTGCGCCCCCCGTTTGTTTACTTCGCCCTAATGGGCCGGCTCGGCCAGAACGCGGGTCCTTAAGGACCCGGCGGGTCACCGACCTCATTTCACGGGGGGGGACTGCCACATGACGTTCACGATCATCCACTTCCCGTCGTACCGGGCGAGCTGAAGATAGTCGATGCCCCACCACGCCACGACCTTGGCGGTCGCCGTCTGATCGTTGACCTCACCGACGATGACTTCCCGTGGCGCCGTCGCCGGCGTCGTTCGGCCGCTCCGCCGAAAGTTGTTGGCGTACTCGATCATGGCCGCGTAGCTCATCTCTTCCGCTTGATACGTCGAGGCACCGCGGCGCGTGAAGTATCCGATCTTCCTCGCATCGGGCCTCACGCTGCGCACGAGCTTGGCGGAATCGCCTTCGTAGAATCCTTCCAGATAATCGAGCGCGGCTCGGCGCACGGCCTCGCGGTCGGAGGGTTGCTGAGCGGTCGCGGGCGCCACGATCGTGCCGAGGGTCAGGGCGGCGAGAATCGCAAATCGCATGTCACGACTCCTGAATGAGACGTTCGTTTCCCTACGGCTGCGTCCGGTTGCTCTGATCGATGTCGGCCGCGATGAGCCAGGGGCCGCCGCGGGTGCGCCGCAGGGCGAGGACGAACTTGCCCCGGTCGGGCACTGTCGACGTCTCGCCGTAGCCGTACGCGCCGACGATGTAGCCGGTCGTATCCTGGACGGCGAAGGCCAACGCGCGCAACTGGAGGCCGCCGCCCGCGTTCGCGTAGGCGGTGCGAATCGCGTCGCGTCCGCGCACCCAGCCGCGCGCCGTCGGGACGAAGCCGTCCGCCGTGAAGAGCGCGGCGAGCCCGGCCGCATCACCCGCCCTCCAGGCGCGCTCGTAGTCGCGGAGGACACGATCGAGCTCTGCGGGCAGCGTGATCGATGGGAGGGCCGGCACGGCCGGAGCGCTCGGCTCCTGCGCGGGTGCCGGAACGGCGCCGACGACGAGCGCGGCGAGAACGAGGTGCCGACGAAGCATCAGGATCTCCGGAGAGAGGTTACCTGATTAGATGCCGAACCGGCCAAGGATGTTGCCGCAGGGCGACTACGGTCCACCGAGACTACACCATTGGGGGCTGGTGCACAAACGCACGCCGTGGTCTTGACGTCGACGGCGTGCGGCGTATCGTGAGAGGCTCTCGGAGCCGATGAGGCCCGGAGTATGTGTCACACGTGGCTCGCCCGCGCATGGAACGATGCGATCGGCTGAGAGGAGCACGGCCTCGCGCTCCCGCTCGGCCGGTTCTGTTTTCTAGACCTGATCACCCGAGCCACGGAGGATCGACCCATGCGTCTCCATCACATCACTCCAGCCGTCATCATCGGGATAGCCGTGAGCGCGCTCGGTGCGTGTCGCTCGGATCCCGTGTCATCGCCGGACAGCACTCCGGTCCTCTGGGCGGGTCTCCAATCTGCGGGGGGGAGCACCCTGGTGGTGGACGATGACCGAGCGGACTGCCGGGACGCGCACTTCACCAGTATTCAGGCCGCCGTGGACGCGGCGGCAGCGGGCTCGACGATCCTCGTGTGCGCCGGCACCTACCGCGAGTGGGTCGTGATCGGGAAGAACGAGCTCCGGCTGCTCGCCACAGGGAAGCCTGGGGACGTGGTGCTCGACGGCCAGGACATCTCCGGCACGGCGTGCTCGCCGACGTCCACGACTGCCGTCCAATGTGCCGGCTTTGAGCTGCGGGACGCCCACGGCAACCTGGTCGAAGGGTTCGTGGTTCGGAGGTATTGGGAAGCGGGCATCTGGCTCCGATTGGGCAGCAGCGGGAACACGATCCGGAAGAACGTGACGACGGACAGTCCCCACCACGACGGCATCCAGTTGCAGAACTCCCCCGGGAACCTGATCGAGCACAACACGTCCTTCGCGAACGTCACGCCGAGCGTGAACGCTTGCGGCATCAACGTTTCCGGAGCCGGATCCATCGGGAACATCGTTCGGCATAACGAGGTGTTCGAGAACGACTTCGGTATCCAGGTCGCCGGCGGGGCGGGTGACAATGTGGTATTCGATAACGAGAGCCACCACAACCGACAGTTCGGCATCCGGAACGTCGGCACCTCCAACGGGACAGTGATCGAGGATAATCGGGTCCTGGACAACACCGGCCCGGGCATCGCCTTGCTGCTGGGGCCGCCGACCGGCGTGGTCGTGGCGCGCAACAAGGCGTTCGGCAACACGCTAGACCTCTCCGGGGGCGGACCCGGCGCGGCTGTGTTCGAGGACAACCACTGCCGGACCTCCGTCCCGACGGGTCTGTGCGAGCACACGGAGGGGCAGTCGAAGTAACGCGAGCCTGGCCGCCCTAGAGCTCGCGGCGGATCGCTCGCAGTCGTCCCTTCGCTTCTTCGTTCGCGGGATCGCGCCGCACGGCCTCGCGGAAGGCG
The DNA here is from genome assembly GCA_036004985.1 of Gemmatimonadales bacterium. Classification (GTDB taxonomy): domain Bacteria; phylum Gemmatimonadota; class Gemmatimonadetes; order Gemmatimonadales; family GWC2-71-9; genus 20CM-2-65-7. Next base: position 11,466 of record DASYQX010000101.1, on the reverse strand, counting down.
TCGGCCGCGGCGGCCGTATCGGCACGCATCAGGTGGATGTTGCCGCGGAAGACATACATCGCAGAGGAGTTCGGGAACAACTCCTCGTTGAGCCGCAGCAGCGCGAAGGCCTCGTCGAACCGGCGCGCACGCGCCAGCCGGAACGCCGCGATGTTGAGCGATGGTTCGCCGAAGTCGTAGGCGTCGCGGCCGTAGTAGCGTTCGCGCAGCGCGCGGTACAGGCGCGTAGCCGAGTCCGCGCCAGCCGAGGTCGCGGTTTCTTGGATGAGCGACGCGAGCGGCACGGGCCGGCTCACGCCGCGGTGGCACGTCGCGCAGGTCACCTGGAGATTCGGTCCGGTATGGTCATGCTCCGGGAGCGTGTCCAGCCGCCGGTTGATCTCCTCGACCATCCGCATCATCTGGCGGGCGACGAGTTTGGTGCGTTTCTCGTCCTTGGCAAAGTCGAAGCGCTCGAGCGGCATGCCTTCTTCGCCGACGTGGCAGAACTGGCAGCGCACGCCGAGCGCACCGGTGACGTTTCGCATCATCCCGATGACATCCATGACGGGCGTGTTGTGCGGAATGACCTTGGTGTTGATGAGGGAATCGGGGGGCCAGTGCCCCGGCGCCTGCGCGGAGAGGGTCGCGGCCAGGACGAGCGCGCCGGCCGCGAGGAAGAGTGGTCTCATGCACCACAGTTACAGCTTGGGGCTACCCCGCGCCACGGGCGGGGGAGGAGTCGAACCGATTCCTGACAGGCGCCGACCTAGAGGAGCTCGTCGCGGGCCACGTCGCGATAGGCCGCCAAGCTCGGCACGAGGGTCTACGCCCTTCAGGGCGCGTGTAGTGGCCGAGCCCGCCCTTCAGGGGACGGATCACAAGGAGAAGCGTCGGGGTTTCGTCTGATCCGTGGGCTGAAGCCCCGGCTCGGCCAGGACACACGTCCTAAAGGACGCGGCGCCGGCGACTTCATTCCAAGGAACCGATCACCTCAACACGGCACCGTTCCCTTGCAGTACACGCGCACCATGCTGTCGAGCGGCGCGATGAACCTCGTCTGCCGCAGGATCAGCCCGCGATCGGCCACGAGCAGCGTCTCCTCGGGCGTGATCGGACCCATCTGGCCCGCCTGCCAGAAGGGATAGGTCACGATGATCTTGCCGGGGAGGCGCCGATAGGGCCCGCTCTGGGTCCACTCGGCAAAGAGGGGGATCGAATCACCCGGGCGGATCACCACCCACCGGCCCACCCGCTCGTGCCGCTCGGCCTGGCCGCCCTCGAGCAGCGTGAACCAGCCTTCGGTGATGGCGGGCCGAGGATCGGTCGTCCCGATCGGGTCGACCCACGGGAGCGGTTGGCCGTTGATGCTGCCGAGGAGGAGGGGCTTGCCGACCTCGAGCGGTCCATCGCCGCAGGCCGCGAGCGCCACGAAGAGCACGACCAGACTCACGCGTTTCATCGGACCTCCTCGTCTCAGGATGAGGGACGCGCAGCGAATCGCGACCCGACGGAGAAATGTATTGACGCGTGGTTGGTGCGCGAGTGGAGTAGGCGGCAGGATCGCCGATCACGTGTTGCGTGCGTGCAACAGGTGCAGGGAACTACGGTTCCTCCAGAAGTGCGGACATGAGTAGCCCACTGCCGATGTCCTCGTTGAGCATCAAGCGCCAATCGTCCTCCCAGCGCCAGACCGGCATGCGGTCGACACGCCACGTCTCCCCATACGGGATCCCCGAGCGATAGAGCACATGCGCGACCGCATCGCTCTCGATTACTTCGCCGAGAATCACACGGTGCTTGCCACTCCAGACGCCGCTGGGTGCGCCGCTCGTGTCGCGCCGGTATGCCGCGGCGCACCAACGCGCAAAGAACGCGCGTGGCGAGTCGGCGAAGAGCTCACCAATGGTGGGCGCACCGGGAAACTGGGGAACCTTAACGTCGGCCATCGGGCCAATGGCCTCCGCTGACAGAGAGTCATTTACGGAGTACATGAGAGCGACACGATCGCGCGCGGTTTGTGCGCGAACCTCTGCCATCTGATGCCACGCGACGAGCGACCCGATCTGCTCCCGCTGAAACGCCACGGCACGCTCAGGGTGCACGAGCACCGATAGCTCGTCCCAGTCGCTGCGCTCGAACGCCACGAAGGCGGCGACGACGGCCTCGATGGGACGACGTCGCGCTGGAGGCATGCCGACCACAAGGGTGGGCAACGGTGTGGCGCTCGTCTCACGCTTGATCCTGCCAATCCCCAAGTCACCGCGATGGCGCGAGGGAATCAGGATGCCGAAATGGGGCGACCATCCAATATCGTCATTCAGCAACAGGCGCCAGCGCTGGCCAGGTCGTCTGAGCGACATCACCATCGGCTGACCCGGCAAGCCGCTGTATAGTACCTCATTCTCGACGTACCGGGTCTCCCGCCGGTACACGACGTGGGCGAGCGTATCCCCCTCGAGCACCTGTCCGATCAGCTGACGTTGCAACCCGGAGATATCGCGGACCGGATCGTCGCGGTCGCCCTTCCCGTAGACGACGGAGCACAACCGAATGAAGAACGCTGACGGAGAATCCGTCGCCAACTCCGCCATCGTGGGTGAGCCAGTGAGTGTGGGAACTCGAATGCTCGCGACCGCCGCGATCGCTTCGGCCGAGACCGAATCGTCGGAGGCCAGGCTCCATTCTCCCCCGTCGCGCTCGGCGGCCGCAATCTCGTCCTTCTTCTGTGCCCACGACACGAGCATCGCCAGTTGTTGTTGCTTGAACGTCTCGAGGCGACCAGGGTCAACCAGAGCCGCGAGCCGCGGGCAGTCGTGGTGCTGTAGAGCGGTGAATGCCGCTTGGACGGTTTCGGTGGGGCCCTGGGTAGCTGGCATGAGGATCGCGAAGAGGCCCGACAGGAGCGATGCGCCCGAGTAGACCATTCTTGAAGCTGGGTGGTCCCGCTCCGGTTCTCAACCCCGGGGCGGAAGCATGGTCGCGGGATGGGTCGGAAGCATGCGGGAGCGTTCGGGCTGGGCGCGGGATAGTTCGTCAACCCCCGCGCTGAAGCGCGGGCTCGGCGCAGGGGCGTCCTTAAGGACGCACACACGGCCGAGCCGGTCCTTCAGGACACGGACAACACGACGACGGATGTCCGCATTCGAGGGTTGGGGTTCCTTTGCCCCCCCCACTACTTCCCCACCCCCACCCCCGCATACAACGGAAACTCATCCGTCAACTCCCTTACCTCATTCTTCACCCGCGCCACCGTCGCCTCATCCCGCTTCGTGAGCACCGTATCAAGCAGCTCCGCCACCCGATCCATCTCCCCTTCCCCGAACCCACGCGTGGTCAGCGCCGACGTGCCTAGCCGAATGCCGCTGGTGACAAACGGCGACTGCGGATCGCCCGGAATCGTGTTCTTGTTCACCGTGATCGCCGCCCGATCGAGCAGCTGCTCGGCCTCCTTGCCCGTCAACCCCTTGGGACGGAGATCCACGAGCATCAGATGGCTGTCCGTCCCACCGGAGACAATCGCGTAGCCGCGCTTGACGAGCGCTTTCGCGAGCACCTGAGCGTTCTTCACGACCGCCGCCGCGTATGCACGGAAATCGGGCTGCAACGCCTCGTGCAACGCGACGGCCTTGGCGGCGATCACATGCTCGAGTGGCCCGCCCTGCGTCCCCGGGAAGACTTGCTTGTCAATCGCCTTCGCGTACTCGGCGGTGCAGAGAATGAGCCCGCCGCGCGGGCCGCGCAGCGTCTTGTGCGTCGTGGTCGTGACGATCTGCGCGTGGGGCACGGGCGAGGGATACACCCCGCCCGCCACTAACCCCGCGAAATGCGCCATGTCCACGACGAACACCGCCCCCACCTCGTCGGCTACCGCACGCATGGCGGCGAAATCCACCACCCGCGCGTACGCGCTCCCGCCCCCCACGATGATCTTCGGCCGCTCTTGGCGCGCCACGTCACGCAGCTGGTCGTAATCAATCCGCCCGGTGTCCTCGCGCACACCGTACGCCACCGCCCGGAACAGCGTGCCCGAGAAGTTCACCGGCGAGCCGTGCGTGAGATGCCCACCATGCGGCAGCGACAGACCGAGCAGCGTGTCGCCCGGCTTCGCGACGGCGAGATACGCCGCCATGTTCGCCTGCGCCCCCGAGTGCGGCTGGACATTGGCGTGCTCGGCCTTGAACAGCTGCTTCGCCCGGTCGATCGCCAGCTGCTCCACCTGGTCCACGATCTCGCACCCGCCGTAATACCGCTTCTTGGGCAACCCCTCGGCGTACTTGTTGGTGAGCGCGCTGCCCATCGCCTCGAGCACCGCCAGCGAGCAGAAGTTCTCGCTCGCGATCAGCTCCAAACCGTGCTCCTGCCGCGCCACCTCCGCACGGATGAGGCGCGCGATGTCAGGGTCGATCTGCGAGAGTGGAGCGAATCTGTCAGGCATGTGCCGTCACCCGGTACCTGATTACCCGATACGCGATACCTGTCATCTCTCGATCTTCTCCACGCGGCGCAGATGCCGGCCGCCCTCGAACTTCGTGTCGAGCCATTTGTGCAGGATCTCGAGCCCTTCCTGCTCGCTCACAAAACGGGAAGGAAGCACCAGCACGTTGGCGTCGTTGTGCTTCTTGGCCAGCACCGCGACCTCGGGACTCCAGACGACGGCCGCGCGAACCTTGGGATATCGATTGGCGACGAACCCCATGCCGAGCCCCGTGCCACAGGTCAGCACCCCACGCTGCGCCTTCCCCTTGCTCACCGCCTCGGCCACGGGCTTCGCATAATCGGGATAGTCGTCGCTCGGATCGAGCGTCTGGGGGCCGACATCAACCGGCTCGTACCCGAGCTGCTTCAGCTCGGCAACGAGCACCTGCTTGAGATTGTAGCCGGCATGATCGGCGCCGATGTAGATCTTCTCAGACAAAGTTCTGCCTCACCTTGGCGATCGCCGCGATGCGCTGCTCCGCCAGCCGGTCGGCGGCGCGATAGCTCGGAATCCCCTCTTCTTCGGCGATCTCGAAGACCCGGAGAATCGTGTCGTAGATCTCGCCAGCCTTGCTGCGCGCTCGCTCCATCGTCCACCCATTCAGCTCGGCATTCACATTGATCAACCCGCCCCCGTTGATCACATAATCGGGCGCGTACGTGATGCCCCGCTCCTCCAGCGCATCGCCGTGCCGCTCCTCGGCCAGCTGATTGTTCGCCCCCCCCGCCACGATCTCGACCTGGAGCCCGGGCAACGTCTCGTCGTTGATGATCCCGCCCAGCGCACACGGCGCGAAGATGTCCGCCTTGACGGCGATGATCTCGTCCGGACTCACCGCCTGCGCCCCGAACTCCTCGATCACCTTCTGCACTTTCGCCTTGTCGATGTCGGTGACGATCAGCCTGGCGCCTTCTCGATGCAGGAGCTGTGCCAGGTAATAGCCGACGTGCCCGCACCCTTGAATCGCGATCGCGCGGCCGTCCAGGCTGTCGGAGCCGTAGCGGTGCTTGGCGCACGCCTTTATTCCACGATACACACCAAACGAAGTCACGGGAGAAGGATCACCGGACTTCCCGATCAGGCCGGTGACGTGATCCGTCTCCGCCTTGATGTACTCCATGTCGGCGGTCGACGTCCCGACGTCCTCGGCGGTGATATAGCGCCCGTGCAACGCCTCGACGTGGCGCCCGTGCGCCCGGAAGATCGGCTCGCGCAGCTTCGTCTTGTTGTCGCCGATGATGACGCTCTTCCCGCCGCCCAGATTGAGCCCAGCCACCGCGGCCTTGTACGTCATCCCGCGGGCCAGGCGCAACGCATCGATCAGCGCGTCGCGATCGTTGTCATAGCTCCAGAACCGCGTCCCGCCGAGGGCGGGGCCCAGCGTGGTGTCGTGAATCGCGATGATGCCGCGGTAGCCCGACGACGGCTCGTAGACGAGGCTCACCTGCTCGTGCTCGTGCTCCTCGAGCAGGGCGAACAGGGCGCTCGCGTCTTCGGGCGCGGCGGCTCGACTAGTCGCGGGGCGGATGGAGCCCACGCGCGATGACGATGCGCTGGATTTCACTCGTGCCTTCATAGATCTCGGTGACCTTCGCGTCCCGAAAGAGTTTCTCCACGGGGAAGTCCCGCATATACCCGTACCCGCCGAACAACTGCACCGCCTGCGTTGTCACCCACATCGCCGTCTCGGAGGCGAACAACTTAGCCATGCTCGCGAGGTGCGTCACATCCTCGCCCGCGTCCTTGCGGGCCGCGGCCCGATGCGCCAGGGCGCGCGCCGCCTCGATCCGCGTCGCCATGTCGGCCAGCTTGAACTGCACCCCCTGAAACTCGTTGATCGCCTTCCCGAACTGGCGCCGCTCGGCGCAGTACTTGACGCTGTGCTCGAGCGCCCGCCGCGCGATCCCCACCGCCTGCGCCCCGATTCCCAGCCGCCCCGCGTCGAGCCCCTCCATCGCGTAGACGAACCCCATCCCCTCGTCGCCCAGGAGCGCGTCGGCGGGCAGCCGCAAATCCTCGAGCGTGATCGTCGCCGTGTTCGACGCCCGGAGCCCCATCTTGTCCTCGGGTTTCCCCGGCCGATAGCCCTTCGCATCCGTCGGCACGATGAACGTCGAGATCCCCTTGGCGCCGCGGCGCGCGTCGGGCGTGTCGGTGCGCACCATGATCATCATCACGTCGGCCGTGCCGGCGTTCGAGGCCCAGGCCTTCGTCCCCGAGAGCACCCACTCCTTCCCGTCGCGCATGCCCTGGGCGCGCAGCGAGGCCGGATCGGACCCCGCGTCGGCCTCCGACAGCGCAAAGCCGGCCAGCATCTCTCCCCGCGCCATTGGCCGGAGCCAGCGGTCTTTTTGTGCCGGCGTGCCGTGTTTCACGAGCATTGTGGTGGGGATGGCGTTGTGGATCCCCATCGACACGGCGATCGCCGCGTCGGCCGCGGAGATCTCCTCGAGCACCATCAGATAGGTGAGCGCGTCGAGCCCCATCCCGTCGTACGCCTCGGGGGCGCACATGCCAAGGAAGCCAAGCTTGCCCATCTCGTCGATTACGTCGCGCGGGAAGTGCTTGGTGCGGTCCCACTCGGCGGCGAAGGGCTCGATCTTGTCGCGCGCGAACTCGCGCGCCAGCTCGACGATCTGTAATTGCTCAGTCGCGGTAGCCATAGAACCCACGGCCGCTCTTCCGGCCCAGCCGGCCTGCGGCGACCATCTTGCGGAGCAGCGGCGCGGGCCGGTACTTGTCGTCGCCCAGGTCCTTGTGCAGCACCTCCAGGATCGCGAGGCAGACGTCGAGCCCGATGAGATCGGCGAGCGCCAAGGGGCCGAGCGGATGGTTCATCCCCAGCTTCATCACGGCGTCGACTGCTTCGGGCGTCGCTACGCCTTCCATCACGCAGAAGACCGCTTCGTTGATCATCGGCATCAAGACGCGGTTCGCCACGAAACCGGGCGAGTCGTTCACTTCGACCGGCGTCTTGCCCATCCCCTTCGCAACGTCCACGGTTTGCGCTACGGTTTCGCTTGACGTCTCCATTCCACGTATCACTTCAACGAGTGTCATGACCGGCACGGGATTCATGAAGTGCATCCCAATCACTTGGGCCGGGCGCCGCGTCTGCGCGGCGATCCTCGTGATCGAGATACTCGACGTGTTGGTCGCAAGAATCGCGCCCGCCGGCGCCGCGCGGTCCAGGTCGCGAAAGATCTTGAACTTGATCTCGGGGTTCTCGGTCGCAGCCTCGACCACGAAGTCAGCGTTGCTAACGTCGTCGAAGGACGTTGTCGTGCGAATGCGTTGCAGGATGCCCGCTCCCCGCTCCCCGCTCACCGCTCCCTTTTTCACCAGGCGCGCGATGCTGGCCTCGATGGTTTTCAGGGCGCGGGCGAGGGGATCCTCGGCGACATCGACCAGCACCGTCTCCCACCCGGCCTGCGCGAACACCTGGGCGATGCCGTTGCCCATCGTCCCGGCGCCCACCACGGCGACGCGACTCATGCAAACGAAACGCGCGCCATCAGAGGCGCGCGCGGAGGGGAGTGACCGTCTGCTTCAGCACCAGCAGGGCGATCGCCAGCTTGCCCAGGTCGCCCAGCAGGAACGGGAGGGTGCCGAACCGGGTCGCTGCGGAGAGATCGCCCGTCAAGATCAGCAGCTGCGCCAGCCCGCCCAGGTGGATGAGGACGAGACCCGCAAAAACACCGAGCCCCACGCGCAGCCAGGAGGGTTCACTCACCCCCGGCGCAAGCCCGGGGTTGATGGGCACGGGTGCCCGGTTTGGGTTTTCCCCGGGCCGGCGCTCGGGGGCGGTCCCCGGAGCCGGGCTTGGGCGTTCCCCGGGCTTGCGCCCGGGGTCAGTCAACCAACCGACCGCGAACGCGGCGATGGGATACGCCAGCAGGTAACCGCCGGTGGGACCGATGAGCCGCGCCACGCCCACGAGCGGCACCGTCGGCGTGAACACCGGCAATCCCGCGACGCCCAGCGCCAGGTAGAGCACCAAGCTCGAGGCGCCGAGTCTCGCCCCCAGCAGGCCACCGACGAGCAAGACGGCGAGCGGTTGGAGCGTCATCGGCACCGGGGTCCCGGGGAGCGGGACCGACACCTGCGCCGCGGCGGCGACGAAGGCGGCGCCGAGGATCACCGCGATCGTGCGGCGCAGCGTGAGCGACGGGGTCGAGAGGACGGCGGTCTCTTCCATTAGATCAGCTCCACGCTGAGGGCGACGGCGTTGCCGCCACCCAGACAGAGAGTGGCAAGGCCGGTGGCTTTCTTTTTTTCCTGCAACGCGTACAGCAGCGTCGTGAGCACGCGGGCGCCCGAGGCGCCGATCGGGTGGCCCAGCGCGATGGCGCCGCCGTTCACGTTGACGCGGTCCCAGTCCCAGCCGAGGGCGCGGCCGTCGGCGATCGCCTGTACCGCGAACGCCTCGTTCGCTTCGATCAGGTCGTAGTCGGTGATCTTCGCCTTGGCCTTGGCCATCAGGTTCTGCACCGCGAAGATCGGCGCGAAGAACAGGTCTTTGGGTTCCCCACCGCCCGTCGCGTAGGCCGTGATGCGCGCGATCGGCTTCAGGCCGTGGGCCTTGGCATAGGCGAGGGAGGCGACGACGAGCGCGCTGGCGCCGTCATTGAGACCCGGCGCGTTCCCCGGCGTCACCGTGCCACCTTTCTCGAACGACGGCTTCAGGGCGGCGAGTTTTTCGAGCGACGTGTCCGCGCGCGGGCCCTCGTCCTTCTCGACCTTCTCCACCGGCACAATTTCAGCCTTGAAGCGGCACGCCTCCATCGCGGCGACGGCCTTTTGGTGGCTCGCGAGCGCGAACTTGTCCTGGTCTTCGCGCGACACGCCGGCCTTCTTGGCGGTGTACTCGGCGAGGTTGCCCATGTGGGTGTTCGAGAACGAGTCCCACAACCCGTCGTGGATCATGCCGTCCACGAGCTGCTGGTTGCCCGCCTTGATCCCGCCGCGCATGCCGTATACGTAATGTGGGGCGTTCGACATCGACTCCATCCCGCCCGCCACGATGCACTGCGCGTCCCCCGCCTTGATCGCCTGTGCCGCGAGCATCACCGCCTTGAGCCCCGAGCCGCAGACCTTGTTCACGGTGAGCGCGGGGATCGTCCCCGGCAGGCCCGCGTGAATCGCCGCCTGGCGCGCCGGCGCCTGACCGGTGCCGCCCTGGAGCACGTGCCCGAGAATCACTTCGTCGACCGCGCCGCCCTCGATGCCCGCGCGCCGCACGGCTTCGCGCACGACGAGCGCGCCGAGTTTCGGAGCCGGCAGCGGGGACAAACCACCCAGGTACCGGCCGATGGGGGTGCGGACGGCGGAGAGGATGACGGGGGTGGCAGCGTCGTTGGTCATCGATCTTCGTTTCCTTCCACCCCGGACTTGCGTCCGGGGTTAGTCCCACTGACCCCGGGTGCAAGCCCGGGGATCACTCATCTCAAACTAACGACCTCAAACTCCTGGTGCGAACCTCCTCCTTCAGTTTCTCCACGAACTCCCCCGCCGGCAGCACGACCTGCTTATTGCCGGCGCCGCGCCCCCGCACCGCCACCGTCCCCGCCTCCGCCTCCCGCTGGCCCACAACCGCCATGTACGGCACCTTGTGCGTCTCGGCGTCGCGGATCTTGTAATTGAGTGTCTCGCTGCGGTCGTCCACGTGGACCCGCAGGCCCGCGGCGGACAGTTGCGCCGCCACCTTACGCGCCGCCTCGAGTTGTGCGTCGGCGATCGACAGCACGCGCACCTGCTCGGGCGACAGCCACAGCGGGAACGCGCCGGCGAAGTGCTCGATCAAAAACCCCACGAACCGCTCGAGCGTTCCGTAGATCGCCCGGTGGATCATCACGGGCCGGTGCGGTTTGTTGTCGGCGCCGGTGTATTCCAGCTTGAACCGCTCGGGAAGCTCGTAGTCGAGCTGGATCGTCGCGCCCTGCCATTCGCGGCCGATCGCGTCGTTGAACTTTACGTCGATCTTGGGGCCGTAGAACGCGCCGCCACCCTGGTCGAGCCGGTAGGTGATGCCCCTGCGCTTCAAGGCGTTTTCGAGCCCCCGCTCCGCGACATCCCACACGGCGTCCGTACCCAGCTTCTTGGCGGGTCGGGTCGCCAAATCGAGCCGGTACTGGAGCCCGAACGTCTTGCCCATCACGAGCTCCACGATATCCAGCAGCGCGAAGATCTCGTCTTCGATTTGGTCTTCGCGCAGAAAGATGTGCGCGTCGTCCATCGAGAGGCCGCGCACCCGCAGCATGCCGTGCAGCGTCCCCGAGCGCTCGTTGCGATATACGTTGGCGATCTCGGCGAGGCGGATCGGCAGATCGCGGTAGCTGCGCTGCTGCGACGCGTAGATGAGGATGTGCATCGGGCAGTTCATCGGCTTCACCCGGTAATGCACCCCCTCCGACTCCCCCTCCCCCGCCGCCATCGGGGGGAACTGGTTCTCCGCGTACAGCGGCAGGTGACCCGAGCGCAGGAACAGCGCCTCGCGCGTGACGTTCGGGGTGTACACGAGCTGATAGCCGCGCTCGAGAATCACGTCCTCGATGAAGCGGCGCAGCTGGAAGTTCAGCATCGCGCCTTTGGGGTGCCACAGGATCAGCCCCGGTCCCACGTCCTCTTGGATCGAGTACAGGTCGAGCTGCTTCCCGATCACGCGGTGGTCGCGCTTGCGGGCTTCCTCGAGCCGGCGCACGTACGCCTCGAGGTCGTCCTTCGAGAACCAGGCGGTGCCGTAGATGCGCTGCAGCATCTGGCGCCGCTCGTCGCCGCGCCAATATGCGCCGGCGGCGTGCAGCAGCTTGAAGTGCTTGATCTTCCCGGTGCTGGGGACGTGCGGCCCGCGGCACAGGTCCACGAACGGCCCGTCGGTGTACACCGAGATGACTTCGCCCTCTTTGAGATCGTCGATCCGTTCCAGTTTCAGCGGATCGTCGGCGAAGCGTTTCTTGGCCTCGGCGCGCGACACCTCCTCGCGCACGAACGGGTAATCGGCCTTCACC
>DASYQX010000100.1:0-15119 GCA_036004985.1 Gemmatimonadales bacterium | reverse complement strand
AGTCGGGGCGAGTGGATTTGAACCACCGACCTCCTGGTCCCGAACCAGGCGCGCTAACCGGACTGCGCTACGCCCCGAAACTACTAGACGCTTAGACGCCGAGTCGCTCAGACGCCGAGGACTTCAATTGCAACCCCCTAGGCGTCTCGGCGTCTCGCTTGCTCGGCGTCTCACCGTCTCAATCCCGCGTGGGATTGAGTGCGAAAGCTAGAAGCGGACAAACCCGAAGGAAAGGGGATGCGGGCGGGCCGCCGCTTGCGTGATCAGGTCGGCGCCAGCACACTCGTTCCCGATGCATCCACAGCGCCAGGTGACCACATGAGCGCGGCGACGCGCGCCCTCGTGACCGGGGGGGCCGGGTTCATCGGATCCCATCTCGCGGAACGCCTCGTCGCCGACGGTCATAGCGTGTGCGTAGTTGACGATCTGTCAACCGGGTTGGCCAGTAATGTCCCGTCCGAGACTCGGCTCCATCGCGTCGATATCTGTGACTGGGACTCGCTGCGAGGCGTCATCGCCGCCTTTCGACCGGAGGTCGTGTTCCATGCCGCGGCGCAGACGGACGTGCGCAGGTCCGTGCGGGAGCCGGACTTCGATGCCCGCGTCAATGTGCTGGGCGGTTTGAACGTGCTGCGCGCCGCTGTGGGCGCGGGGACGCGGCGTATCGTGTACGCCTCGTCGGCCGCGGTGTACGGCACCCCCGAGCAGTTGCCGGTGTCCGAGGCCCACCCGACGCGGCCGATTTCCGAATACGGCGCGAGCAAGCTTGCGTTGGAGCACTACCTGCACGCCTACCAGGCCCGCGGCCTGATCGAATTCGCCGCGCTGCGATTCGCGAACGTGTACGGTGTCCGGCAGCGGGCCGACGGCGAGGCCGGCGTCGTCGCGATCTTCACGCGTCAGATGCTCGCGGGCGAGCCGGCGACGATCTTCGGCGATGGCACGAAGACGCGCGATTACGTGTACGTCGGCGATGTCGTGGAAGCGACCGTCCGCGCGGCGTGGGGGGGACCCGCCGGCGTCGTCGCGAACCTGGGATGGGGCCGCGAGGTCTCGGACCTGGAGCTGTTTCGCGAAGTGGCTGCCGCCACGCGATACGCGGCCGGGCCGACCCACGCGGCGGACCGGCCGGGCGACATCGGGCGCATGTGTCTCGATCCAGCGCTGGCGCAACGAACCTGGGATTGGAAGGCGACCGTGACGCTGCGCGACGGCATACGGCGGGTGGTTGAGTGGAGCGCGTGTTGACCGGCGCCGGACTGCTCGAGGACGTCGTCGCGCAGTTCGCTACCAACGCCGCCCTGGTGGCGGTCGAGCCGTTCTCTGGACCCGCCGGTCACATCAACACGTCTTACGTGGTCACCGCCCGCCGCGGTGCGGACGATCGCCCCGTCAGGTTTTTCTTGCAGCGCCTCAATGGCCACGTCTTTCCCGACCTCCGCGGGCTCATGGAGAACGTGTCTCGCGTCACGCGGCACGTCGGCGGGCCGCTGCGCCTCATCCCGACGCGGGAGGGGACGGCGTTCCACCAGGACGACCACGGCGAGGTGTGGCGGCTGTACGACTTCGTCGAGGGCGCGGTCGCGCGGACGGTGCCGACGGCTGCGGATGCGGAGCGCGCTGCGCGCGCGTTCGGCGCGTTCCAGCGGGCGCTCGTGGATCTCCCGGGCCCGCGGCTGCACGAGACGATCCCCTATTTCCACGACACGCCGCGCCGACTCGAGTCGCTCGAGTGCGCCGTGCAGCGCGATGCGGCCCGTCGCACCGCCGGCGCGCGTGATGAAGTCGCGCAGATTCGTGCCCGCCAGGGTCTCGCGGGGGTCTTCGTGCAGGCCGCGGCGGGTGTGGTACCGGAACGGGTCGTCCACAACGACGCCAAGCTCGCCAACGTGCTGTTCGACGCGGCGTCGGGCGAGCCACTGTGCGTGGTGGACCTGGACACCGTGATGCCGGGTCTCGCGCTCTATGACTTCGGCGATCTGGTGCGCTCGATGGTGACGCGTGCGGCCGAAGATGAACGCGACCTCGGCCGCGTCCTGCTCGAGCCCGAGCTATTCGAGCGTATCGCGCGCGGCTACCTATCCGCGACTAGCGAGCTCCTGACCGCCGCCGAGCGCGAGCTGCTCGTCCCGGCTGCGCAGGTGATCGTGTTCGAGCAGGCGATCCGCTTCCTGATCGACCATCTCGAAGGCGATCGGTACTATCGCGTCGCCCGTCCCGGGCACAATCTCGACCGCTGCCGCACGCAATTGGCCCTGCTCGCGACGCTGCTTCAGCAGGAGCGCGCGTTGCGGCGCCTCGTCGCCCGTGTCTAGGCTCGGCATCTTGCGGCGCTGTGAAATTGGGCGCACGCTATTGGCATCGGATGCACCGGCCGCCGTGGCGCGACGGTGGCGGGGGAGGCCTGCTCAGCTCGTGACCGCGGCGGAGATCCAGCCCGACCTGGAGGCAGCGGGAACTCGCATCTGCGAATGGACGGTGGAAATGCAACTCGCCCGCGGCCTGACGTATCTGCGCGACCGAATTCGCCAAGCCCAATAGCCGCCCCCTCCGTCCCTCCCACGCTCGTCGTCCTCGCGGCCGGTCTCGGCTCCCGGTACGGCGGACTGAAGCAGCTCGCGCCCGTGGGCCCCCCCGCCACCCCCCAGCACGGCGCGGCGCTGCTCGACTACGGCGTGTACGACGCGGTGCGGGCTGGCTTCCGAAAAGTGGTGTTGGTGATCCGCCACGAGGTCGAGGAGATGTTCCGCCGCCACGTGGCGGAGATCATCGGCACCGGGGTGGCGGTCTCGTTTGCGCGCCAAGCGCTCGACGCCGCGCCCGTCTCCGGCCGGACCAAGCCGTGGGGAACCGGTCACGCGGTCCTCGCAGCGGCATCTGAGATTGCGGGGCCGTTTGCCGTGATGAACGCCGACGACTTCTACGGCGCAACCGCTTACCGGATGCTTTTCGAACATCTCTCGAGCGCCGCTGGGCACGCTCTGGTCGGTTACGCACTGCGGGACACGGTGTCCCCGCACGGCGGCGTTGCGCGAGCCATTGCGGAGTCGGATGCCCGGGGCCATGTGTCGCGCCTCATCGAGGTGACCGGCATCGAACGGCGCGGCTCCGGGTTCGCGGGACAGACGACGGCGGGGCAGGCGGTGAAGCTGCGTGGAGACGAGCTCGTGTCGATGAATCTGTGGGGCTTCACGCCCGCGGTGCTGCCGGTACTGGAGCGGCAATTCGCCCGGTTCCTCGAGATCCGGGGCAGCGACCCGGCCGCCGAGTTTCTGCTGAGTGAGGCGGTGGGCGCGCAGGTCGCGGTCGGCGACGCGCGGGTCCGCGTGCTCCCGTCGAGCGATCGGTGGTTCGGCATGACCTACTCGGCGGACGACGAGGGCGTACGGCGGGAGGTCGGGCGCCTCATCGACGCTGGCATCTATCCCGCGAACTTGAAGGACGGGTTCGAGCGACTCGCATGCGCCTGAACGGTTGGGACTGGACGGTCCTGGCGCTGTACGGCGTGATCTGCTTGGTGGTCGGGCTGGCGGTCATGCGGCGCGCCGGACAGGGGCGACAGGAGTTCTTCCTGTCGGGCCGGCGCCTGTCGTGGTGGCTCCTCGGGGTGTCGCTCGTGGCGACGACGTTCTCGACGGACACGCCGAACCTCGTCACCGATCTCGTGCGCACCGGCGGCGTGAGCCAGAACTGGGTCTGGTGGGCCTTCGCGGTCACGGGGTTGTGCACCGTGTTCTTCTACGCCAAGCTGTGGCGGCGCTCCGCGGCCCTCACCGACATCGCGTTCTACGAGTCACGCTACTCCGGCAGGCCGGCCGCCTTCCTCCGCGGGTTCCGGGCCATCTACCTCGGCGTGTTCTTCAACGTGATGATCATGGCCTCGGTCAATCTCGCCGCGACCAAGATCGCCGGCGTGATGCTCGGCTGGGATCGCTCGACGGCGGTCCTCGTCGGCGGCGCCGTCACCGTACTGTACGCGGCAAGCTCAGGGCTGTCGGGCGTGGTCCTGACCGATTTCATCCAGTTCCTGATCGCGATGGTCGGGTCCGTGTTGGCCGCCGTCGTCGCGCTCCGGCTCCCTGAAGTCGGCGGCCTGTCGGGGCTGCTGGCCCACCCCGCGGTGACCGGGCACCTGTCGGTCCTGCCCGACTTCTCGGATTGGACCACGGCGACCGCGGTCCTGGTCGTGCCGCTCGCCGTGCAGTGGTGGAGCACCTGGTATCCCGGCGCCGAGCCGGGAGGCGGGGGCTACGTGGCGCAGCGCATGCTCGCCGCGCCCACCGAGCGCGACGCCATGCGCTCGACGCTGCTGTTCAACGTGCTCCACTACGCCGTCCGGCCCTGGCCGTGGATCATCGTGGCGCTTGCCTCGCTCATTGTCTATCCCGACCTCGCCTCCATCGCCGCCCGGTTCCCCCACCTCGACCCCGCGATCGTCCGGCACGACCTGGCCTACTCCGCGATGCTCGTGTACCTCCCGCACGGGCTCCTCGGCCTGATGGTCGCCTCGCTCGCGGCGGCGTACATGTCCACCATCAGCACGCACCTCAACTGGGGCGCGTCCTATGTGGTCGAGGATTGCTACCGCCGGTTCATGGCGCCCCACAAGGACGAACGCCACTACGTGATGGTGGGGCGTGCCGTCACGGTGGGATTGATCGCGCTCGCGTCGGCGATGTCGCTCTGGCTCCACAACTCCTACCAGGCGTTCCAGATCCTGCTCCAGATCGGCGCCGGGACGGGTCTCATCTTCCTGCTGCGCTGGTTCTGGTGGCGGATCAACGCGTGGAGCGAGATCGCGGGGATGGTGATCTCCTTCGTGGTCGCCGTCTACTTCCAGTTCGTTCACGCGGCGCTCGGGTTCGCGCCGCTCGCTCCAACGCTCCAGCTCGTGATTGGCGTCGCCATCACCACTGTCGGGTGGCTGGCCGTGACGTTCGCGACGGCGCCCACCGACCGCGCCACCCTCCAAACGTTTTACGACCGCATTCGGCCGATGGGCCCGGGCTGGAATGGCGCGGTGACGACACGAGGGGCCAATCTCGGTGAGAGCGTGACCGCGGCGTTTCTGTGTTGGTTCCTGGGCGTCGCCGTCATCTACGCGGCGTTGTTCGGCACGGGATACCTGCTGTACGGGAAGCTCGGCCCCGCGATCGTGTGCCTGGTGGTCGCCGGCGCTGCGGGGTGGGGGCTGTTTCGCGCGCTGCCGCGGGTCGGCTTCGCATGAGTCCGCTACTTGGGAGGCTCACATGACTCCGAACCATGACCTGGATCGACGTGAAGCCCTGAAACTGGTCGCTGGCCTCGGGCTCGCCGCGCTCGGCGGACCGACGGCCTGCGCCGCGGCTGCTGGCGTCGCGGCGTCCGCCGAGTCGCAGGAACCAGGTCGCCCCGACTTGGGCCGCGCGCCAGCGGGCTTCCTCACGGCCCCGCCGATCGACACCGTGCGCATCGGTTTCGTCGGTGTCGGCGGCATGGGAAGCGCGCACGTGCGCAACCTGCTGCGCATCGAAGGGTGCGTGATCCGCGCCGTGGACGACATCGTGGCGGAGAAGGTGACCCGGATCCAAGACCTCGTGGAACAGGCCGGCTTCCCTCGCCCCGCCGGCTACTCCCGCGGCCCCTGGGACTTCGTGCGGATGTGTGAGGAGCAGGACCTGGACCTCGTGTACAACGCGACGCCGTGGGAGTGGCACGTCCCGATCTGCCTTGCGGCCATGCGCAACGGCAAGCACGCCGTTACCGAGGTGCCCGCCGCCTACAAGCTCGACGACTGCTGGGCGCTGGTCGAGCATGCCGAAAAACACCGCAAGCACTGCGTCATGATGGAGAACTGCAACTACGGCCGGATGGAGATGATGGTGTTCCACATGACCCGCCAGGGCGTGCTCGGCGAGATTCTGCATGCGGAAGGCGGCTACCTGCACGATTTACGGACGGTGAAGTTCAGCCCCGAAGGGGAGGGGCTGTGGCGCCGCGCGCACTCGATGCAGCGCAACGGCAACCTCTATCCGACCCACGGCCTCGGTCCCGTCGCCAATTGTATGAGCATCAACCGGGGCGATCGGTTTGCCTCCCTCGTGTCGATGAGCAGCCCCTCGCGCGGCCTCCAGCGCTACGCTCGCGAGCACTTTCTGGAGGGCTCGCCCCCGCGGTCGGAACGCTATGTCCTGGGCGACGTGAACGTGAGCTTGATACAGACGGCGCTCGGGCGGACGATCTCGGTCACCCACGACACGAACCTGCCGCGGCCCTACAGCCGGATCCACCTGGTCCAAGGCACGCGCGGCCTGTTCCAGGGCTATCCCGACCGCGTGTACCTGGAGGGGCGGAGCAAGGACGACGAGTGGGAGCAAGCCGAGGCGTACCTGGCCGAGTTCGATCATCCGCTCTGGCGGCAGATGGAAGAGAAGAGCCGTGGCGCCGGTCACGGCGGCATGGACTATCTCGAGGACTACCGCCTGATCAAGTGCCTGCGCGAAGGGTTGCCCACCGATATGAACGTCTACGACGCGGCTGCCCTCAGCGCGGTCACGCCTCTCTCCGAGTGGTCGGTGGCGCACGGCAGCGCTCCCATCGAGTTCCCCGACTTCACGCGTGGCCGGTGGAAGGAGTGGCCGCCGCTCGGGCTCGTCACCGCCTGAGCCGGGCCCTCGCCTGAACGTGCCTTGTGGGAGCAGCTGTGTGAGAAACTGAACGAACCGTGTGCGCCGATCCCTCCGCTACTGGGAGAAGATCGGTTAGCCGCGTTTCGTGCGTATCGGGAGTTTGAATGATGCGAGTGCGCCCAGGAGGAGTCGAACCCCCAGCCTTTTGGTCCGTAGCCAAACGCTCTATCCAGTTGAGCTATGGGCGCCTAATGCTGGTCAACAGCAATCGGGCTACCGTCATCCGCTGCGTCTGTCCACCTGCACCTGTTGCCAGTTGACCAGCCTTAAGATGGGCGGTACTAGACTCGAACTAGTGACCTCCACGATGTCAACGTGGCGCTCTAACCAACTGAGCTAACCGCCCGACACGACAGACGCCATGACGCCACGACGCCATGTTGCAAGCCCCGTGAAACTTGGCGTCGTGGCGTCGTGGCGTCTGTCTTCAGTAGCGGGGGTGGGATTTGAACCCACGACCTCCGGGTTATGAGCCCGGCGAGCTACCAGACTGCTCCACCCCGCGTCGCTTTGTCGGACCGTTGGACTGTCAGACGGTCGGACCGTACCTGCCTCCTGCTTGTTGCCTGGCTGTCCGACGGCCCGACAGTCCGACCGTCCGACTGGCAGAGCGGGAAACGGGACTCGAACCCGCGACCCCAACCTTGGCAAGGTTGTGCTCTACCAACTGAGCTATTCCCGCGCGCTGCGCAAATCTAACCGCCCAGTGGGGGTCTTTTCTACCGCCCCTTACCGCCCCCGACCGTCCCTTACCACCCCGTCAGTGGAGGCGAGGGGGATCGAACCCCTGACCTCGTGAATGCCATTCACGCGCTCTCCCAACTGAGCTACGCCCCCCTAGATTGGGCCCCGCGCCGTCCGGCGGGAACACGGCATCTTATCGGGACGTTCCCACTGTGTCAAGCGAATTTCGTGCCAGCGATGAACTTTTCCCCCCTGTGCGGCGTATCACAGGCGACTCCAGAGCGTTGACCAATGCCTAAGCAGACCCGCAAGCGGAAGACCCGCCCCGCCCCCTCGCCCGCCCCCCGGGCGAAGGCGTCGGCCCCCAAGGCCGAGGCCAAGCCGAAGGCCGCGAAGAAGCGTGGCCGGCGTCGGGGTCTGCTCGCCGGGCTCGGTCACCACGAGCACGAGCGTGACATCCTCGATCAGTACCTGCACGAGGTCAGCAAGACGCCGCTCCTCACGCAGAAGGAGGAGATCGCGCTCGCCCGCAAGGTGCGCGCCGGCGACCAGGACTCGATGCAGGAGCTCGTGAAGCGGAACCTCCGCTTCGTGATCTCGGTCGCCAAGAAGTACCAGAACCGGGGCCTGCCGCTCACCGACCTGATCGGCGAGGGCAACGTCGGGCTGCTCACCGCCGCGCGGAAGTTCGATCCGGACCAGGGCGTGAAGTTCATTTCGTACGCCGTGTGGTGGATCCGCCAGGCGATCCTCGCCGCGCTCGCCCGCCAGGGCCGCACCGTGCGCGTGCCGCTCAACCGCACGGCCGACCTGTCGCGCATCGTGCGCACGGCGGAGTACCTGCGGCAGACGCTGCGCCGCGAGCCGACGCCCGAGGAGATCGCGGACGCCACCAAGCTGTCGCTCGAGGTCGTCCAGTCCCTCGCCGCCCTCAACACGGGCGACGTGCGACTCGACGCCCCGCTCGATCCCGACGGCGACCGCTCGCTCATCGAGCGCTTCATCGCCGAGGACCTCCCCGACACCGAGGACCAGGCGATGGACCGGTTTCTGTCGGACGAGATCGAGCAGGCGCTCGGCACGCTGCAGCGCCGGGATGCGAAGGTGCTGCGGCTCTATTTCGGGCTGGATGGCGGCCGCGAGCATACGCTGGAGGAGATCGGCGGGATGCTGGGCGTCACGCGTGAGAGGGTTCGACAGCTTCGGGATCGAGCGCTGAAGCGGCTCCGTGATGGAGACGTGGGCAAGGCCCTGGCGAGCTTCGCCGCCTAGCAGACGCCACGACGCCAGGTCGCCAAGACGCCAAGAGCTCACCCCTCTTGGCGTCTTGGCGTCTTGGCGTGTTGGCGTGTTGACGCCTAGTTTGAACCCCGTGATCCAAGCGATCGGCCGCCGCGCCGTCGCGGCAGTGGAGGCCGTCGGCCGGGTCGGCCACTTCCTGCAGGACCTCGTGCGCGCGGTGCCCGACGCGTCGACCTGGGCCCGGCCGGCCGTCGTCCAGATGCGCCGCATCGGCGTGGACTCCCTGCCCGTGGCCCTGTTCATCGCCGCGTTCACGGGCGTCGTCCTCGCCCTCCAGGCGTCCTACACCTTCACCGGCGCCGTTCCCCTCTACTTCGTCGGCACCCTCGTCGGCAAAACGATGATGCTCGAGCTCGGCCCGGTGCTCGCGGGCCTCGCGCTCGCCGGGCGGGTCGGTGCCAGCATGGCCGCCGAGCTCGGCACTATGAAGGTGACCGAGCAGGTGGATGCCCTCGAGACGCTGGCCTACGATCCGCAGAGCTATCTCGTCGTTCCGCGTGTGCTCGCGGGAACGCTCATGTTTCCGGTGATCGTCGCCTTCGCCATCGCCGTCGGCATCGTCACGGGCTGGCTCACGAGCCTCGTGCTGCTCGACCTCTCGACTCCCGAGTTCATCAAGGGGTTGAAGATCTTTTACCGCTTCAAGGACGTGTGGTTCGGGCTGTTCAAGAGCGCCACCTTCGGCTGCACGATCGCGCTGGTGGGCTGCATCGTGGGGTTGCGCACCCGGGGCGGGGCGGAGGGCGTGGGCCGGGGCGCGATGCAGGCCGTCGTGTATTCCGCGATTCTCATCCTGGTGCTCGACGCCTTCTGGGCCGTGGTCCTGTTGTGATCGAGTTCCAGGACCTGCACAAGGCCTTCGGCGAGAAACGTGTGCTCACCGGGATGTCGCTCCTGGTGCAGGACGGCGAGACGCTGGTCATCATCGGTTACTCGGGGACCGGCAAGAGCGTGGCGTTGAAGCACATCGTGGGCCTGTTGCACCCCGATGCCGGCGACGTCATCGTTGACGGCCGAAGGGTCTCGACGCTGGACCGGGAGGGGCTCACGGCCCTGCGCCAGGGCATCGGATACGTCTTTCAATTCGCCGCCCTGTTCGACTCGATGACGGTGGCCGAGAACGTGGCGTTGGGCCTGCGCCGCCGTGGCCTCTCCGGTGAAGAGATCGAGGATCGCGTGCGCGAAGCCCTGGCGTTGGTGGATCTCTCCGGGACGGAGGTCCGGCTCCCGGCCGAGCTCTCGGGCGGCATGCGCAAGCGTGTCGGCATCGCGCGGGCGATCGCGCTCCGGCCGCGCTACATCCTGTACGACGAGCCCACCACCGGGCTCGACCCCGTCACCTCTGCCGTGATGGACCGGCTGATGGTGCGGGCGCGCGAGCAGCTGGGCGTGACGGGAGTGGTCGTCACGCACGACATGCGCAGCGCCTACACGGTGGGCGACCGCGTCGCCATGCTGTACGAGGGCCAGATTCGCCAGGTCGGGACCGTGGCGGAAATCCAGGAGACGGAGGACCCCGTGGTGCGGCAGTTCATCGAGGGACGCCCCGAGTGAAGCGCGAGAACGAGTTCGCCGTCGGGCTGGTGGTCATCGCGGCGCTGGCCGTCGTGGTCGCCGGCGCCCTCTGGCTCTCGGGCGCCCACCTCGGCAAGTCCGAGGCCGTCTACACGGCGCGCTTCCGCACCGTCGGCGGGCTCGGTGTGGGGAACCCGGTGGTGCTGCGCGGCGTCCGCGTCGGGCGCGTGGAGGGGATCCGGCTCGCCAGCGGCAACTGGGTCGAGGCCGACCTGAAGATCTACGCGGGCGTCACGCTGCCCGAGAAGCCTGCGGTGATCGCGGCGTCGGCGTCGCTGTTCGGGGAGTGGGCCGCGACCTTGATCTCCGCGGAGCCGCTGCCCAACGACCCCAACGTGCGCCAGGCGCTCGCGGAGGCGCAGGCGGCGGGCGGCGGAAAATGGCCCGGCGCCACGCTGCCGGACATCGGTCAGCTCACCGCCCAAGCGAGCCGCATCGCGACCGACATCGCGACGGTCGCCGCCCGCGTCCAGACCGCGTTCGACTCCCAGGCGGTGTCCGACCTGCGCCGCTCGATCCGCGACTTCGGGCAGATCGCCGATCGCCTGGCCCGCGTCACCAACGAGCAGGCGGACGTCATCGGCAACGTCGGGTCGAACCTGAGCAAGGGGTCCGACGTGCTGGCGCGGGCGGCGACCGACCTCCAGGCGGCCCTCGGACGCGTGGACTCGGCCACGAATCAGGGCCAGCTCGGGACGATCCTCAACAACACGGCTGCCGCGAGCACCGACCTGCGCTCGGCGTCCCAGGACTTTCGCGAGCTGATGGACGCGGCGCAGAAGAACCAGGAGAGCCTGGTGCGCGTCCTGGTCTCGGCCGACACCGTATTGTCCCGCATCGCCAACCGCAGCGGCACGCTCGGCCTGCTCGTCGCCGACTCGGCGCTGTACCGCGAGACCACCCTCACCATGATCCAGCTGCGGCAGCTGCTCTCCGACATCCAGGCCAACCCGCGGAAGTACTTCACGTTCAGCGTGTTCTAGGGATGCCATTGAGGAACGTGCAGGGCGCGGTCCGGTATTCCCACCCTGAAGGGTGGGCTCGGCCAAGGCTGTCCTTAAGGACAGCATGCGCCGAGCCCAGGCTTTAGCCTGGGAATGGCGCGCAAGAAGAGTAGTCGCGCCCAGCGCGAGACAAGCGCCGGAGGCGTGGTGTTCCGCCGCGGCGCCGACGGCGTCGCCCGGTTCCTGCTGATCCGCGACTCCTACAAGAACTGGGGCTTCCCCAAGGGCCACTTGAAATCCGGCGAGCCGCCGGCCGAGGCGGCCCGGCGCGAGGTGACCGAGGAGACCGGGCTCGAGGAGTTGATTCTCCACGGCCCAATCAAGGTGATCGACTGGTACTTTCGGTTCCGCGGCAAGACGATTCACAAGTACTGCCACTTCTTCCTCTTCGAGTCGCGCCGCGGCGAGCCCGTGCCGCAAGTGGACGAGGGCATCACCGAGTGCGTCTGGTGTCCGGTCGAGGAAGCGTTGCGGACGATCAGCTACGACAACGCGCGCGACGTGTTGAGCCGCGCCGCCGAAATGGAGCGCGCGCTGGTGCAGGTCGGTGAGAACGGAGGAGGGAGACCGTGACGCCGGTCGTCCCCGTCTTCCACCCGCGCCGCGAGGCGCGGCGCGCCGTGAAGCAGGGGTATCCGCGGGGAGCCGGTCGCGTGCGCCTGTGCCGCTCCTTCCACACCGTGGAGCGCCTGCTCCTGCAGCGCCTGGTGGATGCCGTGGTGCTGGACGTTCGGACCTGCGCCGAGGTGGGCCTCGCGCTTCCGGCGCGCTTCCCGCGCATTCCCATGTACGCCCTGTCGGCGGTGCGCCCCGAAGACGGGTCGCTGCTCGCCTCGTGCCAGCGGGCGGGGTTCGCGGGTGTCCTCGTGGAAGGCGTGGACAACGCCGTGGCGGGAGAATGGATTGCGGCGCGCACGGCGCAAGTCGCGCGGCGCGCCGCCCTGGCCGACGCGCCGCGCCTGCTCCGTCTCACCGACCGGCTCCAGCTGGCGGCGTGGGAGGAGGTGTTGCGCCGGGCGGGAGCGCCGACCCAGACCGGCCAGGTCGCCCAAGCGCTGCGGGTCACCCGCGAGCATCTGTCGCGCGAATTCGGCGCGGGGGGCGCGCCGAACCTGAAGCGCGTGATCGATCTGGCCCGCGCCGCCTGCGCCGCCGACCTGCTCGGCAATCCCGGCTATACGGTGCGCTCGGTGGTGCGCATCCTGGGATACGCCTCCCCGAGCCATCTCGCGGGTGCGGCCCGACGGGTGGCGGGTGCGACACCGCATGAATTGCGGGACCTGGGGCCGCGGGGGGTGCTGGTGAGGTTCCTAAGAGGAAGGACGAGATCCAGGGTTTGACTGACCCCGGGCGACAGCCCGGGGATTCGGTAACCCCGGGCTTGCGCCCGGGGTCAGGGAGGCTTCCCTTCCACCGGGCTCCTTCTTGTGATATTTTTCACAATCTCCTAAGGGCACGTCCATGGCTACCGATTCCATCCTGCGCCCCGGCGAGCTGAAAGACATCCTCCTCAAGGAAATCCAGGCGGCCGATCTGGCGGACATCGACGTCCGGGAAGTCGGCACCGTGCTGGAAGTGCGGGACGGGATCGCCCGGATCTACGGCCTCACCGCCGCGATGGCGGGGGAAATGCTCGAGTTCACGGCGTCGGAGACGGGGGAGAAGGTCACCGGTCTGGCGCTGAACCTCGAGGAAGACAACATCGGCGCGGTGATCTTCGGCGACTACCTGCAACTGCGTGAAGGCGACGAAGTGCGTCGAACCAGCCGCGTGCTCGAGGTGCCGGTCGGACCGGCGCTGGCCGGCCGCGTGGTGGACGCCTTGGGCCGGCCGGTGGACGGCTTGGGCCCGATCCACGCCACCAAGTCACGCAAGGTGGAGATCGTCGCCCCGGGGATCATCAAGCGGCAGCCGGTGAAAGAGCCGTTGCAGACCGGCATCAAGGCTATCGATTCGATGATTCCGATCGGGCGGGGCCAACGCGAGCTGATCATCGGCGACCGCGGCACCGGCAAGACGGCGATCGCGATCGACACGATCATCAACCAAAAGGGGCAGGGCGTCACGTGCGTCTACGTGGCGATCGGCCAGAAGAACTCGACGGTCGCGGCCGTGGTGGAGCGGTTGAAGGAGCACGCGGCGATGGATTACACGATCGTGGTCGTCGCCTCGGCCTCCGAGCCGGCCCCGATGCAGTACATCGCGCCCTACTCCGGCTGCTCGATGGCCGAGTACTTCATGTACGACGAGAAAAAGGCCACGCTGTGCGTCTACGACGACCTGTCGAAGCAGGCGGCGGCCTACCGCCAGCTGTCCCTCGTGCTGCGGCGGCCGCCGGGCCGCGAGGCGTATCCGGGCGACGTGTTCTATCTGCACAGCCGACTGCTCGAGCGCGCCGCGAAACTGTCCGATGAAATGGGAGGTGGCTCGCTCACCGCGCTGCCGATCATCGAGACCCAGGCGGGCGACGTCTCCGCCTACATTCCGACGAACGTCATCTCGATCACTGACGGGCAGATCTTCCTCGAGACCGACCTGTTCTACTCGAACGTCCGTCCGGCGGTGAACGCCGGCATCTCGGTGAGCCGCGTGGGCGGCAACGCCCAGATCAAGGCGATGAAGCAGGTGGCCGGGCGCTTGCGGCTCGATCTCGCGCAGTACCGCGAGCTCGAGGCGTTCGCGCAGTTCGGGTCGGAGCTCGATCCCGCCACCCAGCGGCAGCTGGCGCGCGGCGCCCGCATCGTCGAAGTCCTGAAGCAGCCACAGTACCAGCCGATGCCCGTCGAGCAACAGGTGATGATCATCTTCGCCGTCACCAACGGCTTCCTGGACGACGTCGACGTCCCCGAGATCAAGGCGTGGGAGCGCGGCTTCCACGAGTTCACGGCCGCCCAGCACCCGCAGATCGGTGAGGAGATCCGCACCCGGAAGGCGCTCCCCGACGACCTGACCGCCCGGCTGCGGAAGGCGATCGACGAGTACAAGGCACTCGGCAGCCGCTGATGGCGAAGCCGCGGGAGCTCCGCCGGCGCATCAAGTCGGTCCAGAACACGCGCAAGATCACGAAGACGATGGAGCTCGTGTCGACGTCGAAGCTGAAACGGGCCCAGGATCGGGTGGTCGCGGCGCGCCCCTACGCGCGGGCCCTGGCGGACGTGATCGGCGATCTCTATTCGCCGGCGCTCGCGGAGCGGTTCCCGCTGCTCCGCCAGCCCACGCACGACGCGCCGCGCACGGCCCTGCTGCTCATCACGTCGAACCGCGGCTTGTGCGGGGCGTTCAACGCCAACTTGATCCGGGAGGCGCGGCGCCGGATCGCCGAGCTGGAGGGCGGCAGCGCCCGAGTGGAGCTGCACCTCGTGGGCAAGAAAGGGATCGGGTTCTTCAAGTTCACGCACCGCAGCATCGCCTCGCAGCGCGTCGACATCGGCGACCGGCCGACCGCGGCCCATGCGGCCGAGCTCGTGGCCCCGCTGATGGCGCGGTTCGAGACCGGGGCGCTCGATGCCGTGGAGCTGGTGTTCGCGCAGTTCAACAGCCCGGTGTCGACGCCGCCCACGACGTTGCGGATCCTGCCTGTGGCCCCACCCCGGGCGGTCGAGCGGTCGGGCGGTCAAGAAGCAACGGCGGCGGTCAGGGCGGTCAACTACATCCTCAAGCCGTCTGCCGAAGCCATCCTTGAGGAGCTCCTCCCGCTCTACGTCCGGAATCAGGTGTATCGGGCCCTCGTCGAGACCGCGGCGGCGGAGCACGGCGCGCGGCGCACGGCGATGAAGAACGCGACCGACGCGGCCGGAGACATGCTGGACATCCTGCAGCGCACGTTCAATCGGGCGAGGCAGGGACAGATTACTCAAGAGCTCGCGGAGATTGTTGGCGGGGCGGA
>DASYQX010000099.1:0-4335 GCA_036004985.1 Gemmatimonadales bacterium | reverse complement strand
CCGAACGCCGACCAGACCGAGATGCTGCTCGGCAACTACAACGGGACGCCAACCGACCCGATCACGCCGCTGCGCGGGATCCGCGAAGCGGTCGGCGGCGGCACGCAGGTGCTCTATGCCCGCGGCAGCGACCTCGCCTCGGGCTCGGACAGCCTGGAGAACGAGGCGGTGGCCGCCGCGCGCCAGGCCGATGCGGTAGTGCTGTTCTTGGGTCTCACGGCGCGCCTCGAGGGCGAAGAGATGCGCGTGCAGATCGAGGGCTTCGCGGGCGGCGATCGCACACGCATCGATCTCCCCACGGCACAGGAGCACCTCCTCGAGCGCATCGCGGCGGTCGGAAAACCGACCGTGCTGGTGCTGATGAGCGGCAGCGCCCTGGCGGTGACCTGGGCGCAGGACCACGTCCCCGCGATCCTCGAGGCGTGGTACCCGGGGCAGGCTGCAGGCACGGCCATCGCGGACGTGCTGTTCGGCGACTACAGCCCCGCCGCCCGGCTGCCCGTCACCTTTTACCGTGGCGTCGACGACCTGCCACCGTTCGACGATTACAAGATGACGGGCCGGACGTACCGCTTCTTCGCCGGCACGCCGCTCTACCCCTTCGGGCACGGCCTGAGCTACACCACCTTCGCGTACAAGAACCTGCGGACGAGCGCGCCGACGGTGCGCGCCGACGGCGCCGTGACCGTAAGCGTCGACGTCACGAACACCGGCAAGCGCACCGGCGACGAGGTCGTACAGCTGTACGTGCAGCACCTGGGCTCGGCGGTGACACGGCCCAGGAAGGACCTGCGGGGCTACGCGCGAATCACGCTCCGGCCAGGGGAGACCCGCACGGTGCAGCTGCCGCTCGGCGCGTCATCCCTCGCCTACTGGAACGCCGACGGACACCGCTGGGTGGTCGAGGAGGAGCCCGTTCGCATCCAGGTGGGGGCCTCGTCGACGGACGTCCGGCTGGAGGCGACGTTGAGGGTTCGGCGATGAATCGCGCGGCCTGCCTGTTCGCGATCGCCGTTGCGCGCTGGACGGGGGCGGAGCGAGCTGGGAGTATCGAGCAAACCACGCAGGGCCGCCGGCCACCCGCGACGCTCGTGGGAAGTTTCGACGGCCTCGGGGTGGGGTTCGTGGGCCCGCACGGCTCGGCGACGGGGCGCAACCCGTCCGACAACAGCATCGCCGTGGGACCCGATCACGTCGTGCAGATCGTGAATTCCCGCCTCGCGGTCTTCACGAAGCAGGGCAGAGTCCTGTACGGGGCCGTGCCCACCAACACGCTGTTCAAGGGCTTCGGCGGAGCGTGCGAGGCGCGCAACAACGGGGATGCCGTGGTCCGATACGATCAGCTCGCGGACCGCTGGCTGATCGTGATGCCGGTGTTCCGCCGGAGCGCAGAGCGACCCGATCAGCCGCCGCCCTGGCGGGCGGGAGCGGCCGCCTACATCAGCCCGCCGGGCGTGGCGGGCCAGCCGGGCCCGGCCGCGCCTCTCTTCGTGCCGCCGCTGGCTCCTCCCGCCCCGGCCACCCCACCGACCGACACAGCCGGCCGCGGCCCGCCGCCCGCGCGCCCTCCCGAGGAGCGTGGACCGTACTCGATGTGCTACGCGGTGAGCACGAGCCCCGATCCGCTCGGCTCCTATTACCGCTACGAGTTCCTGCGACCGCTCTTCCCCGACTACCCTCGGCCGGCGGTGTGGCCGGACGGCTACTACGTGGCGACCAGCACGGGCGACGAGGTGATCCAGAAGCACACCTGCGTGGCGGATCGCCGCCGCATGCTCGCTGGGGAGTCCGCC
Source organism: Gemmatimonadales bacterium (assembly GCA_036004985.1). Classification (GTDB taxonomy): domain Bacteria; phylum Gemmatimonadota; class Gemmatimonadetes; order Gemmatimonadales; family GWC2-71-9; genus 20CM-2-65-7. The sequence goes on along the minus strand of DASYQX010000099.1, from coordinate 2,542 downwards.
GCGGAGCAGTGCATGGTCGTGGACGACGTGAACTTTTTGAACAACGCCGACCTCGACGGCCGAGCGCTGCCGCCCGCCGGGGCGCCCAACATCGTGATGGCCGCCGGCGGCACGCAGCTTCGCGGCGTCTTCGCCGACGACGGGATCTTCGTGTGGCAGTTCCACGTGGATTGGCAGACGCCGGCCAACACCCGCCTCGCCGACGCCCAGAAGGTCACAGTAGCGCCGTATCGCTATCTCTGCGACGGGCAGCTCACGACCTGCGTCCGGCAACCGGGGACGGCTCAGCACCTGGATGCCCAGGGCGACAAGATCATGGCCCGCCTGGTATATCGGAACGTGGCTGGTCGTGAGTCGATCGTGGCGGTGCATTCAGTGGCCACGGCCGCGGGCGGCGGCGGCGTGCGTTGGTACGAGTTCACGGTGAGCCCGGATCGTACCGTGGGCCTGCGGCAGCAAGGCACCTACGCGCCCGACAGCTTCTACCGCTGGATGGCCGGCCCCGCCATCGACCGCAGTGGCAACATCGGCATCGGGTACTCATTCGGCGGCACACCGCACTTCCCGGGCCAGCGCTTCGCCGCGCGCCTGGCCGGTGATCCCCTCGGCGTGCTCACGCTGCGCGAGACCGTGCTCGTCCAGGGCGAGGCCGCCCAGACGAACATCCTGCGTTGGGAAGACTACTCCCAGACTGCGATCGATCCGAGTGACGACTGCACTATCTGGTATGTCGGCGACTACCTCAAGAAGGACGCGACCAGCTATTCGACTCGCATCGGGGCATTCCGCCTCCCGGGGTGTTAGTCACGCTTCGGAGTGACCGTACGTCATGGCCGGTGTCGCGGTCCCGCGACAGGTCGCCGTTGAGCACATCTAGCGGCCGCGGACGCGCGACAATATTCTGGACATCAACACCTGCTCGCAGACGTTACCGCGTATGAATGATCCCATCTCCCGCCGCGAGTGGTTGACGATCATGAGCGCCGCCGGCGCCGGCACCGTGTTGCCCCGAAGCGTGAGCGGCGGGTCGCCGCCGGCCGCTCGCGTCGAGTCCGTGCCCGTCCTGCCGCTGACGTCCACGAGCGAGGTGTTCATCCCCGGCCGCGGTCGCGGGTTCATGAAGTTCAGCTTCGACTTCCCGGAGCCGTCCGTCGCGTTCGAGGGCTACCGGTTCGGGTTTCTGGTGTTCACCCGTGAGAATACGTATGGCCTCGACGCGCGCCGGATCACGGCCCAACGCGCGGGAGACGACCTCGAGATCACCTGCTCCGGTCTCGTCTGGGCGGGAGGCCAGCAGCCAGCGCCAGGACACGTGACGGCGCGGCTCCACAAGCGCGGAGATGCGATCGAGTGGGACGTCACGGCGCAGATGGACCAACCGATCAAGTCCGTCACGACGGTGATCCGCGGCGTGCCGCGCGGGAAGATCTCGACGGGCGGCGAGCCGTTCGACCCGCGCGACGACGAGGTGCTCTTCGGTTATCCCTTCTCGGGCGGTGACCTGTTCGGCGCGAACACCGCGCGCGGCCTGGCGACGCCGTTCGTCATCGTGCAACGCGGCGAAGGCGACTTCGTCTTCTTGTCCTCCCTCGACGACCGCGTGCGCGCCAAGCGCTTCTACTTCCAGCCGGGCGAGCAGGGATATCGCGTCGAAGCTGTGTTCGAAGCCGAGGGCTGGAAAGATCAGAAGGTGCTGCGCGTTCCCACCTGGCGATTGGGCCGGGCAGCCTCCGTCGACGAGGCGGCGCAAGCGCATTTCACCCATCTCGAGCGCGTCTACCACTTGGAGCCCTGGGAAACGCGACGCGACGTCCCCGACTGGGTGCGCGGCACGTCCCTCGTCGTCTCTCTGCACGGCATGCACTACACGGGATACATCTTCAACGACTACGCCCGTATGCTCGAGATCGCCAAATGGGTCGGGACGCGCATCGAGCCGCAACGCGTGCTGCTGTTCCTGGCGTCGTGGGACGGGCGTTACTACTGGGACTACCCGCTCTACAAGGCGAACGACCGCATGGGCGGCGAGGCCGGCCTCAAGCGATTCATTCAGGAGGCGCGCGGGCTGGGCTTCCACGTGATGCCGATGTTCGGCGCCAACGCCGCGAACCGGCGCCAGCCCGTCTTCGCCCAGATGGCCGACGCGGCGACGCACAAGATCGACGCCGATCGCTTCGACCTGAACTGGGTGGACTGGGACAACGACCGCCACCAGGAAGGGTGGCTCGCCTACATGAACCTGGGCGTCGCGTCGTGGCGGACGTGGCTCACCGGGCGCATCGCCGATGCGATCGAGCGCTACGGCGTCGACGCGTACTTCCTCGACATCGTCGGGGGCTACATCAATAACACCCAAGCCGACATGCACGAGGGGACCCGGCTCCTGGTGCAGGCGTTACGGTCGCGTTACCCGCAAGTGCTACCGGTGGGCGAGATGCACTACGACGGGCTGCTCGAGTTCATCCCGTTCTACCACGTCGGGCTAGGCCGGGGCACCCGCTATGCGCGGAACTTCTCGCACCTCTCCCACCCAGCCCCGGGG
>DASYQX010000098.1:0-31327 GCA_036004985.1 Gemmatimonadales bacterium | reverse complement strand
TCGCACTCGATTCCAGTTTGGAGGTGGCATCCGTATGAAGACGACGCTCTTGTTTGCTTCGGCGTTGCTGACCGGCGCGTCGGCGTCCGCGCAGACGAGTGCGGCGCACGTCGCTCCGTCGGGCGTACCCGCGGTGCAGATCCCGCGGGTGACCGAGCCGCCGCGCCTCGCGTGGTTCGTCGAGCGGCCCGGCGGGCGTGGCCCCGGCGAATCGGCCGGGGCGCCCATCACCGACTTCCGTCAACGCGAGCCCGGCGACGGGATCGCGGTCAGTCAGGCGACCACGGTCTATCTGAGCTACGACGATGCCAACCTCTACGTCCTGTTCGTGTGCCGCGACGACCCCGCGAAAGTGCGGGCCAACGTCGCGCGGCGCGAGGCGATCGGCGACGACGACCAGATCATCCTCTACCTCGACACGTTCCGCGACCGCAAGCATGCCTACTTCTTCGCGGCCAATCCGCACGGCGTCCAACAGGACGGTATCGTGACCGAAGGTCAGGATTGGGACCTGAGCTTCGACGCCGTGTGGAGCTCCGAGGGCCGCATCACCGACTCCGGGTACGTCGTGCGCCTGGCGATCCCGTTCCGGAGCCTGCGCTTCGCGAACGACACGGCGCAGACCTGGGGCATCGCGCTGGGGCGCACGATCCAGCGGGCGAACGAGGAGGCGTACTGGCCCCATCTCACCAAGCGCGTGAAGGGCTTTGTGCCCCAGTTCGGCGCGCTCCAGGGGCTCGCCCGCATCTCCGCGGGACGGAACGTCCAGCTGAACCCGTACTCGATGGCGGCGCAGGCCCGCGTCTTCGATGAGGACGTCCCGGGACACGTCACCGAGCGGGACCAGCGTGTCGGCCTGGACGCCAAGCTGGTATTGCGCGACGCCTTCACGCTCGACGCCACCGTGAACCCCGACTTCAGCCAGGTCGAGACCGATGATCCCCAGGTGACGGTGAACCGGCGCTTCGAGGTCTTCTTCCCGGAGAAGCGGCCGTTTTTCCTCGAGAACGCCGGCTACTATCAGACGCCCGTCAACCTGTTCCACTCGCGGCGCATCGTCGATCCCGGCGCCGGCCTGCGGCTCACCGGCAAGGCGGGCCGCTGGGCGGTCGCGGCGCTCGCCATCAACGACCGGGCCGCCAGCTCCGACTCCGCCACCGGCCCCGACGCCTGGATCGGGGCGGTCCGCGTGCAGCGCGAGCTCGGCAAGGAATCGACCGTCGGCTTCCTGGTGACGGATAGGGAGTTCCGGACGAGCGCGAGGGCCGACCGCATGTTCTCGGCCGACGCGCGCTGGCGCGCGGGCGACCATTGGTCCGTCGCCGCACAGGTGATGCGGAGCGAAAGCGTTGATGTCGACGGCACCGGGGCCTCCGGCTGGGGCGTGCTGGGCGACGTGTCGTACGACAGCCGCAGCTTCGACTACGCCGGGAAATACCAGGACCTCGCTCCCACGTTCGCCGCGCCGCTGGGCTTCGTCAGCCGCATCGGCTACCGGCGGACCGAGCACACAGTCGAGTACACGTTCCGGCCCAAGCATCGTCCCGTGGTGAAGTACGGCCCGCAGCTGAAGGTGAACGTGTACTGGGATCGTCAGACGGGCCGCTTGCTGGACCGGGAGATCACGGGAGAGTTCAGGGTGGAGTTCAGAGCCAACACGAACGTCGAGATGGCCCGAGTCGAGGCGTTCGAGCTGTTCGACGGTGTGCCGTTCCACCCCTACACCACGGCTGCGAAGTTCAGCACGTCGTGGCTCAGGTGGCTCGGCGTGGAAGCGTCGTACCTGTGGGGAACCGCGGTGAACCACAACCCGGCAACCGGGCTCCTGCCCGCGCTCGAGCGGGCCGATGAAGCGGAAATCGGCGTGACCATCCGCCCCACCCCGCGGCTGCGCTTCGAGCAGGCCGTGACCCACGGCGAGCTGCGGACGGCAGGAGGCTCCCGCCTCGTCCGCGAGCGCCAGCTGCGCAGTAAGCTCGACTACCAGTTCAGCCCCCGCCTTTCCCTGCGCACGATCGTGGATTGGGGAGCGGCCGACGCCGATACCACGCGCGTGGAAGCCGACGCGCAGGAACGGGGGTGGGGCGCGGACATGCTCCTCACCTACCTCGTGCACCCAGGCACCGCGCTGTACGTGGGGTACACCGACAGCTTCGAGAACCTCGTGATACTGCCGGGCGGACTCGTGCGCCCTAGCGGCGATCGCACGATGTCCGTGGGACGGCAGCTGTTCGTGAAGCTGAGCTATCTATGGCGTTTCTAGGAGCCGCGCGACGTCCTCCGCGCGTGGGAGGTGGACATGCGCCACCCGCCGCCCGCGCGCGAGCAGCGCGCGGATGTCGCCGCGCGCCTGCGCCCGCTTCAGCTCGCCGAAGGTCCGTCCCAGCTCCGGGATCTCCATGTCCTCCGCGTCGTCCGCGGTGATCACGAGGAACAACCCGGTGTTGGGACCGCCCTTGTGCAGCTGGCCGGTCGAGTGCAGGTAGCGGGGCCCGAACCCCAGCGTGGTGGCGCAGCGGAGGGCCCGGCCCCAGGCCGTCCGCAATCCCTGGAGCCGCGTCGTCACGTCGGGGACGGGTGGTAGGTAGGCCAAGATCGCGAGGTAGTCGCCGGGACGGGCGCGCCGCCGCAAGTCGCCGGGTGACAGGGTTGGCAGGGGCGCCGCATGCTGCGCCCCTACGGACCCGCCCGCCCCCGCCCACCCCCGGCGTTCCAATTCCTCCCGGGCGAACCGCTTCGCCTCGTCGACGTCCGGCTGGTCGAACGCGTTCACGCCCAGGCGCTCGCACAGGCCCCACGTGGCGTATTCCCAGCGCACGAACTCGGCGCCGAGGTCGAGCGGGTCGGCGGAGAATTCCGTCACGACCTCCGCGTCGGCCAGCGGGGCGCCCGCCGGATCGTCGACGATGGGCACCACACCCCGGCCGTCTTTCCCCGAGCTCTCCGCCACCAGCTGCTCGATCCACGACGCCAGGGCGGCGACGGGTGCCGGGGGGCGGAGCACGAGCTTGTCGCGGCCGGCGCGCGCCGCGTCCGCGAGCGCGGCACCGAACTCCTTGGCCCGTTCGGTGTCCACGGCGCGAGCGCGCTCGAGCAGCGTGCGTCCGTCGAGCCCGAGCCACGCCGCCGGGAGCATCCCGACCGCCGTCAGGGCGGCATAGCGCCCCCCCACGTCCGCCGGATGCTCGACGATGGCGCGAAAGCCGCGCTCGCGTGCGAGCACCTCCAGCGGCGTGCCGGGGTCGGTGACGGCGATGAACTGCGCGGGGCGCGCGCGCGCGGCGAAAAACCGGTAGAACGCCATCGTCTCGACGGTTGTCCCCGACTTGCTGACGATCAGAAACAGCGTGCGGGAGACATCGTGCCCGCGTTCCGCGGCGCGCACCGCGGCGGGGTCGGTGCTGTCGAGCACGTCCAACGCACCGCCGGCGCTCGCCGCCAGCACCTGGGGCGCCAAGCTCGAGCCACCCATGCCGCAAACCAGCGCGCGATCGAGACCGTCGGCGCGCGCGGCCGCCGCGAGCGCGGTCCAGTCGTCCCACCGCGCGAGCGAGTGCTCGGGAGCGCGCATCCAACCGAGGCGGTTCATAGCCGGCCTAACATAATGCGGTTAGGTTATCCTCGGAGTTCTGCGTGTTTCGGCTCACTCGACCCGCCTCGCTGCTCGTCGCCGTCGCCGCGCTGTCTCTCGCGGGGACCGTGCTCGTGTACGTGTTCCCCCCGCGGGATCGCGCCACGCTTTCGCTGGTCACCGACCTCTGCTGGTTGTGGGCGTCGGGGTACGGCGCGTTTTGTTGCTTCCTCGCCGCCCGGCGGGCCGCCCGCCCCGAGGAGCGTCGCACCTGGCAGTGGATCGGCGCGGGGTGCGCGTCGTTCTTTGTGGGTCAGGTGGTCTGGACGTATCACGACGTCTGGCTCGGCGCCCCGCCGTCCTACCCGTCGCTCGCCGACGTCGGGTACCTCGGCATCTACGTCTGCTTCATCGCCGGCCTCGCGACGCTGCTGCGCGCCCAGCCGACTCGGCGCGCTGATCCGGAGCTCATCCTCGACGCCGTCCTCGTCACGTTCACGGCGGGCGCGCTGGGGTACGAATTCCTGCTCGAGCCGTTGGTGGACGCGCGCGGATTCCTCACCGGACTGTTGACGAGCGTCGCCTGGTCGATCGCCGGCATCGCGGTGCTGTGGATGGTGCTCATCCAAATGCTGAGTCGGACCGCCTTCCCCCTCACCACGGCGGCCCTGGTGTTGCCCGGTGTGGTCATCTTCGCCGGGGGGAATCTCGCCTACGCGGTCGTGGCGCTGCGCGGCACCTACCAAACGGGTGGTCCCCTCGATCTCACCTGGGTGCTGGGCTTGTTGCTGATCGCGGCGGCGGCGGCCGTGGCCCCCGAGCGGGGAGGAGGGGCGGGAGCGGGGGCGGGGGCGGCGGCGGGGGCGGCGGGAATAGAGACGGAAGCCGGGCCGCCGGCGCTGTCGGGGCTGGCCGCGCGGACGGTGGCCATCGTCGTGGGGCTCGCCGGGATGGCAGCCCTCGCGATCGTCGGCGTGTTGCGGCCCAGCGCGGAGCTGGACGTCGTCGTGCTGGTGGGCCTCGGCATGCTGATCATCGCCGCCCGCGTGACGTATTCGCTCGGTGCCGATCGCCGGTACGCCCGGCTACTCGAGGAGGAAGTGGCCGCGCAGACCCGTTCCCTGATGAGCGCGCTCTCCGCCACCGCGGCGGCCGAGCACAGCCTCCGTCTCGTCATGGAGGCGGTGCCCGACGCGATCCTCGTGCTCGACCGCGACGGGCACGTGCTCGACGGCAACGCCGCGGGCCGCGCCATGGCCGTGCCCCCGGCGGATCCCGTCAACCTCGGCGCGGCCTTCGCGGGGGAGCTGCGGCGCTTCGAGATCCCGTTCCGCCGGGACGACGGCACCGAAGGCGTGAGCGCCGTGCTCTACGCGCCGGTGCGGGAGGGCGCGCGGGTCCGCAAAGTCCTGGCGCTCGCGCGCGACATCACGGAGCAACGCCGGACGCAGGCGCAGCTGCACCAGGCCGAGAAGCTCGCCGCCATGGGACAGTTGGTGAGCGGCGTGGCCCACGAGATCAATAACCCCGCGGCCATCATCTCGGGCTTCGCGCAGACGCTCCTGCTCGACGAGCTCCCGCCGGAGCAGCGCGAGACGATCCAGATGATCTACGACGAAGCCACGCGCATCGGCCGGATCACTTCGAGCCTCCTGGCCTTCGCGCGGGCGGGCGGCAAAGAACGGGCATTCGTCGATCTGAACGACATCGTGCGTCGGACCTTCGCCCTCCGCTCCTACCATCTCACCACCTTGAACATCACCGTCACGCTCGACCTCGACCCGAGCGATCCGAAGGCATGGGCGAACGGCGCCGAGATGCAGCAGATGCTCGTGAATCTCCTGAGCAACGCGGAGCAGGCCCTGACGACGGTGGACACGCGGCGCGCGATCACGCTGCGCACCGTCGCCTTCGACGACCGCCTCCGGCTCCAGGTCGCGGACACGGGGCCCGGCATGCCGCCCGACATCCAGGGCAAGATCTTCGACCCGTTCTTCACGACCAAGCCCGAAGGCAAGGGGACGGGCCTGGGGCTCTCCATCTGCTACGGCCTCGTGCACGACCTCGGCGGGCGGATTTGGGTGGAGTCCGAGCCCGGGTGCGGCGCGGTGTTCACCGTCGAGTTGCCGCGCGATCAACGCATCCGGCAGCGGCTCACGCCGCCACCCATGCCGGCGCTGCGGGTCCCGCGCGATGACCTCGCGGTCCTGTTGGTCGACGACGAGGACGGGTTGCGCCGTGCGGTCGTGAGCTTTCTGAAGCGGCGCGGCATCCGCGCCGTCGCGGTCGGTGACGGCGGGGATGCCCTGAAGGCCCTCGCCACCGAGGCGTTCGACGTCATCCTCTCCGACGTGCGGATGCCGGGGATGAGCGGGCACGAGTTCCTCGAGCGGCTGCGCCGCGATCATCCCGCGATGGTGACGCGGCTGATCCTGTCCACCGGCGACACGCTCGCGCCCGACACCGCCGCCCTGCTGCAGGCGGCGCGGGTCCCGACGCTCGTGAAGCCGTTTGACTTCGCCCAGCTGGAGGCGCTGGTGCGCGAGATCGCGGCGGGCGCGAAAACTGCGCGCGCTAGAACCTCGGCTTGAGGCGCAGCTCGAGATCAGAGCGCCCGACGCCGTTTGGCGTCGGCGCCAACGTGAAGGGCAGCGGGTCGGCGTCCACGCCCAGCGCATCCAGCACCCGCGGGTCCACCGTCAGGTCGTAGCTGCCGGGCTTGACGCTCATCAGATAGAACGCGCCGTCCGTGAACGTGACGAGCGTCCGCTGCGCGCCGGTGCGCCGCTCCGTGAGAATGAGCGTCACGCCGCCCACGCCACGGCCTGCTCGCACCACGCGCCCTTCGATCACGCCGGCCTGCACGACCGGGATGTCGAGACTGCGGAACCGGTTGGGGCCCGGCACGATGCTGACGCGGCCGAACGCCGGGACGAGCAGCGGCGAGTCGAGCGACAGCGAGTCCACGGAGATCAGGACAGGCTCGAAGGGCACCAGGTCCCAGACGCGGTACCCCCCGCTCGAGTCGGTGCGGGCGGCAATCGACCCTACCAACACGCGGACATTGGCCACGCCGGGCTCCCCGATGTCGCGCCGGCCGTTCGCGTTCTCGTCGAGAAACACGCGCCCCGACAGCCCGGAGCGCTCGAGCGACGGACCGGGCGCCAAACCGACGCGGCCCGCCTGGCGGTCCCACAGCACCGAGCCCTGCACGAACTGCGTGGCGGTGGCCGACCGGTCCGGCGGCGCCGTCACCGCCGTGACGGCCCGCGCCGCGGCGAAGTAGGAGGTCAGGGTCAGACTGTAGGTGAGGCCGCCCGCGCCTCGCTGCCAGCTCCCCCCGATCTCGAGCCGCATCCCCCGCCCCACCGGTCGCGAGGCGAAGGCCGACCACGACGCGAGCCCTCCCCCCCCCCGGCTCTGCACCTCCGTCGCGGTGCGCACGAGCATCGCGCCGAGGAAACGGCCCCATTGCGGCCGCGGCACGACGAACGTGTTGAGCCCGGCGAAGGCGCGGGTCTCGATGTCGTGGTCCGTGCGCACGTAGGGCAGCAGGCGAACCTCCGACTTCTGAATCGAGGCACCAACTCGTGTTCGGGTCGTCCGACCCACGTCGGTCGTCAACTGCTCGATGTGCCCGTCGAAGAAGAAGAACCCCGCCTCGGTCTTCGGCCGGACGAAGGCCGAGAGCGCCCACTGCGTCCGGCCCGCGACCGTGAACACCGGCGCGGTATCGCGCGCGAATCGCGTGTACACGCCCTCGAACCGCAGATCGACGGACGGCTCGTAGCGGACGCCTCCGCGGGCGAAGGCGCCGCCCACCACGTCGGCCTGAAGGGCCCAGGAGTTGGTCGGATTTGCCACCACGGTCCCATACGGGTGCAGCCGGTCGGGCAAGGCATCGCGCCAGAACTGGTCGAACCCCGCCTGGACTGTCCAGCGCGGCGATGCGCCGTACCGCAGGTCCAGGTTGGCAGTGGCGTCACACAGCACCGAGCGGCACTGGCCCGCGGACATGCCGTATTCGAAGCGGCCCGCCGGCAGCAGCTCTGCGAGGACACGGTAGGTACGGTTGAACTCGCGGATCTCCCCGAACGGCCCGTAGGCCACGAAGTCCACCGGGTTTTCGCCGTAGCGCACCGGCAGATCGATCGCGAACCCCCCGCCTACATCGGTCGAATCGAAGGCGACGAGATCGCCGCCGCGGTAGGCCTCGACGGACCACCCCGGCTCGAGTCGGCCGGCGTACCGCAGCGCGCCCACCAGGGAAGGCCGAACGAACGGCGCGTTGGTGAGCATGACGCCGCGCAGGCTGCGCCCGCGCGGGCCGGTCGAGGCGGCATCCCCCAGCCGCAGCTGGGTCAGCCACCGGTGGTCGCGCCACACGCCCGTCCACGACGCGTCGACTTGCGCTGGGCTTTCCAACGCCGGTCCGCCGCCCAGCGCGAGCACCTCCAGCGAGCCGCCGCCCAGGTCGGCACCGAGCCCCAGCGAGTAGGCCGCGCTCGCGATGGGATCCTCGGACGGCGAGGACAGCGAGTAGTCCAAGACGACCCCGTCCCAGCGGGGCCGCTCGAGGCCCAATGTGACTTCGGCGCGCGGGCCCTCGGCGCGGCGCAGGTACGCCTCCCGCGCGGTCTCCCGGCGCAGGCGGCGCGCGATCGGCAGGTCGCCCGGATCGACCACGGTCACGGTCAGCTCGGCCCAGTCCACGGCGAAGCGCAGCCCGAACAGGTCGCCCAACCGTTCGGCGCCGACGTACAGCTCGCCGCCTTCGAACAACCGGAATTCAGGCTCGAGACGCACGCGGCGCTCGCCAAACTGCATCGTGTCGCGGTGGACGTCGATCGCGATGCGCCGATTGCCGGGGTCCATCGCCGCCTCGAGCCGCCCCTCGGGCGAGAGTCGATGGCGGACTTCGACGAGCTGGAAGAATTGGGACAGCGGCAACAACACTTCGGAGCGGACCCGGTAGGCCTGCACCGTCGCTCGGGTAATGCGCCCGATCTGGAGCTCCACGAGCACCGGCTCGGCCGCCGTATCGGGCGGCACGCTGGGCGTCGCGTACACCGGCGCGGCGGCGCCGAGGCTGACTGCGAGGACGAGCGCCCCGCCCAGCCCGCGACCCATGAGGTCTAGAGGTACGTGAGCGACACGATGACGTTCCCCCGGTAGATACCCGGCTTGGCCGTGAGGGCGGGGGTCACCGTGCCGCCGATCCAGATGTAGACGGTCGGGTTGACGGGCGGGCCGAAGCGGCCCACGGTCCCGGCGGCCGGGTCGAAGGGCGTCGCGCCCGCCGGGTTGTTGTTCGCGCGACGCCACCGCGCGGAGGTCGCGCTGAAGGTGATGGGCATCGTGGAGCCGGGTAGCGCCTGAATGTTGGTGAGCTGGGCCGGCAGCGTGAACGCGATCGTCACGAAGGCGTTCGCGTTGCCGACGATCTCCCACGCGCCGGCGTTGGCGTCGACCGGTTGGACGGTGGTCGCGACGCCCTTCGTCACGGTCCCGAAGTTCAGGTCGCCGAGCGTCGTGACCGTCATGCCGACCGTGACGACAACTGCCTCCGCCGGCACCGACGCGGTTGGGGCTTGCGCGACGCCCGGCCGGGGCAGGCCGAGGGCGGCGACGAGGGCGAGCAGCGCCGCGCGCCGCTTCATGGCACCACCAACTGCACGGAATCGCGCACGGCCGGCGCGGGCAGCACGACCCGCGGATCGAGGTCTTCCCGCTCGGTCACCAGCTCGTACCGCAACCAGTAGCGGCCGCGGGGGAGCTTGCCGACGTGACTCGCGATGCGCGGCTCCATCGAGAAGTACACGCCGAGGGGTGAGGTGAACGACGCGCGCGCCGCGCCTGTCGAGTCTACCACGGTCCCGCGCACGGTGCCGACGTAGGCGGCGTTGCCCCGCCGCTCGAGCCGACTCCAGGTCACGACCGAATCGCCCACCAGCTGGGCACGGACATTGGAAACGGTGACGCCCGTCGTGACGGCGCCCTTGCGGTAGGCGACGCCGATGATCGTCCGCACCTCGAGGGTGAGGCCCACTTGGATGCCGCTCGTGTCGACGACGCCCGTGATCGGCACCTGGCCGGCTTTGGCCGCGATCATCAGTCGCACCCAGTACTCCCCGTCCGGTAAGCCGACGGGCGGCCGCGCGAGCAGGCGCACCGTTTGCCGCTCGAGCGGCGCCACGGTGAGCCGGCGCGGAAACGCCTGGAGCCACGCCAGGGCGGACGGCAGCGTCGAATCCGGCGCCTCGAGGGTGCGTAACACGATCGCGCCTGTGGAATCGGTCGCGGGATAGCCGAACAGCGTCGAGATCGTCACCTCGACCGGCTCGGTGCCAGGGTTGTAGAGCAGCACCGACCCGCTGCGCACGCGGTCATCGATATAGACCGCGTGGGGCGCGACCATCACCCCCTGGGCCGCGACGGAGCCGCCGAGGCACCCGAGCGCACCGAGCAGCCAAAGCGTGCGAGTCATGGGAGCAGGGTCACGGTGAGCGTGAGCGTCGCGGTGTACGCGCCGGCGCGCTGGTTCGTCGCCGGGTTCGCGGTGGCGCCGATGAAGACGGAGCCCTTGCCGTTCTTGGAGAGGGTCGCCGTGAACGGCTGCTTGGGATCGAACCCAATCTGACTCCCGATCGCCTCGGATTGGGAGTAGCCGGCATCGCTGGCGCCGAAGACGAGCGGCATCTGCGCGCCCGCCGGTCCCGTCATCACCAACGGCAGGGTGAAGGCGAGCAGCACCTGGTTGTCCTTCGGGCCCTTCAGGTCGAACTGGCCGCTGTACGCGGGGTCGGTACGTGCGATGACCCGCGGCACGCCGGGCAACACCGTACCGAAGGTGAGGTCCCGCGCGCCGGTGACGGTGAGCGGCCGCTGCGCCCCGAGGGAGGGCGGCCCAGCGACGTCAAGCAGCACCGCGCCGACAGCCAACCAGCAAATGAGGTTCATGGGTTTCCGGGGTCTCGCTTGCGACAGCGCCGGCAGAGGGAACTTGGCCCCTCTGCCGGCGCGCCACCAGTTCGACGCCGCTGGACGTCGCTTAGTAAACTACCGTCAGCGTGACGCTGCCCGTGTAGACGCCCGCTGCCTGGTTCGTGGCAGGGACCACGCGAGCACCCACCCATACGAACAGGCCGCCCGTCCCGCTCAGCGTAGCTGCGTTGCTGGGCCCGGGGCTGAACATTACTGCCCCTACCGTCTGCCCGAGGTCCTCGGCGCGGATGGCGTTGTAGGTGTCGATCGGCATCGTGTTACCAGCGGACGAGAGCGTCGCCGGCAGGGTGAACTGCAGCGTCACCGCGGAGCCGGCCTGGCCGATCACGTCGAAACGGCCGGCGTTGGTGAGGTCGTTGGGCCCGACGGTCTTGTTGATGCCCGGGAAGACGTTCCCGAAGCTCAACTGCTGCGCTCCGAGGACGTTGATGGGCGTCTGAACGGTCGCCGTCGCCGTGATGCTGGCGTTGTTGCTCTGGGCCTGGGCGGCGCCCGCGCTCACAGCAACGAGCGCGAGCAATGCCAGGGACAGCTTGGAGTTACGCATCTGGTCTAACCTCTTTGGTGTCGAGTGCTGGTCTGACCGGCCGGGAGGCCATTCGGCACCCCCTGTGTCCGGCGCGCAACAGGGGCAAAGGGTGTGCCAGCCGCCAGTTTTCTCTACATCGTCAAAAATTTTGACGAAAACGACCCGAAGATGGGAGGCGAAGTCGGACCTGAAGTTATCGGATGTAACAGCTGTTGAATGTAAAGATTCTTGACGAATTGATCGTTGGACGAGCTCCCGCCGCTTCCAGTAACGCATTGTAATATAATCTGTTACACGACTGGCCCGGGCGGTACGCCGTCTGCCTTAAGGGGTGGCGCAAGGCGACAATCACCCCCTTCTGGAGTAGCCGATGCGCGCAGCTGACTCGTTGTCGATCGTGAAAGCCCTGTCGGTGGCGGCCCTGCTCGCCCTTGGGGCGGTTGCCTTGCCTGCCGCCGCAGAAGCCCAGGCCCGTGGCACAGTGCAAGCCAGCGCGACTGTCGTGGATACTCGCCAGGGATTCAACGCGTTACAGGCCGTCCGCAGCGCGCTCGAAGTGGCGGCTCGCCCGGAGACCGAGAGTCAGCGTACTGTCGCGACAGTGGCTCAAGTTTCGGTCGATCGCCCGCGCACCAACGCCAGCACCGTCGTCGTCACGATCGACTTCGCGCGGAACTAGAGGGCGTTAGAGAGCCAGCCGCTGGCGCAGCGCCGGCGGCATCAATGGGATCGCGTACTTCACCGGGACCGATAGGGCGAATCCCGGCCCTTGCCGCAGGCCCGCGCGATGCACCGAAATCACATCGCCGTCGGCGTTGAACACCGGGCTTCCGGACGACCCTCCCGTTGTCATCCCATCGAACTGGATCAGGTCAGGCGTCACGCGGGACAGGATCCCCGCGGTCATGGACGTCCGCACGACCGATGAGCGATCGCGCGCGAAGCCCGATCCGGCGGGAAATCCGATCAGCGCCGCCGGCTCGCCCTGACGGGCCCGGGTGCCCTTCCAGTCGATCGCCGGGAGGTGCGCGCCCTGGTACCCGCGAATCTTGATCAGGGCGATATCGCGTTCGCTCGACATCGCGACCACGTCCGCGAATCGTCCTAGGGATTGATCGGCCATGGTGACCCAGACGGTGTCGGGCTCCGCGTGCGTCGAGTCGGCCACGACGTGCCAGTTCGTGAGCATATAGCCGTCGGGACTGATGACGAATCCCGTCCCGTCGTAATAACTCCCCCCGAAGGCGACGGTGATGAGACCCACCGCGCCCTGGTTCTGCTGGGCGAGGCCGGCGAAATCGGTCCCGCGGATCGCCCGCAGCTTGGCATCGAGGTTGGCCGTCTGGGCTTCCGCCGCCGCCACCGCGCGGCGCAGGCTGTCGATCAGGGCCTGCGATGGCGCTCGCCGCTCGGCACCCGCGAGCTGCTCCCTGAGGCGATCGAGGTCGCGTTGCGCTTCCTGGCGGCGCGTCTCCCCCGCGGCCAGTTGACCGGCGAGGGCCTGCTGCGCCCGGTCGAGCGCCGCCTGGAGCTGGTCGGTGCGTGCCTGGGCGGCTTCCAGCTGGGTGCGGAGCAGGTTCACCTGCGCCGCGGGCGCCGCGGCCGCCCGTGCTTCCGCTAGCTCACGCCGCAGGCGCTCGGCCTCGGCGCGCGCGGAGTCTTCCGCCGTCCGCAGCGCCCGTTCCGTCTGCTCCGCCTGGCGGGAGAG
This sequence comes from Gemmatimonadales bacterium, assembly GCA_036004985.1. GTDB lineage: Bacteria > Gemmatimonadota > Gemmatimonadetes > Gemmatimonadales > GWC2-71-9 > 20CM-2-65-7. The sequence continues at coordinate 18,514 of DASYQX010000098.1, read as the reverse complement.
CAACCAGTACACGGCGTACACTCCGCCACCGACCAGCAAGACGAGCAGGAAGACGAGGGCGGCGAGCCACTGGATCCTGCGCCGGGCGTCCTTGCCGACCTCCGCGGTGGCCTTGGCAAGCGCCTGGCCGATCAGCCCCATCACCGTGCGTTGGCCCAACCCTGCGCCCGCCGCCGGGCGGGGCACCGCCTTCATCGGCGCCGTGCCCATGCCCTCGACCAGCAGCACGGGACCACCCTGCCCCAGCATGATTTTGTCGCCGAGGCGGACCGGCATCGACCGTGTGATGCGCTCGCCGTTCAAGAACGTCCCGTTCCGGCTCTCGGTGTCGCGCACGACCAGACCACCGCCCGGGCCTACGGTCAACTCGGCGTGCACGCGTGAGACGATGGTGTTGCCGGTATCCGCCGCTTGCACCTCGCACTCCTTGCCTCGACCCAGCCGGATGCGGGTGCCCCGCGCTTCGAAGCGCTTTCCGGTCCCAGCGGCGAGGAGCGTGACCCCGTAGGCGCGAACCTCGGCGGGCTTCTCAGGCGTCTGGACCGCGGGGTGCTCGTCGAGCGTCGGCTCGAGGGCGCCCGCTTCGGCGATGGCGGCGACTTGGAGAGTCGGACCCGATTCGCCGAGGCGAATCACGTCCCCCGCCTTGAGCGGCGTCGCCGCGCTCAGCCGCCGTCCGTTCAGCAAGGTGCCGTTGCGGCTGCCGAGGTCCGCCACCACCCATGCGCCGTTCTCGAAGCGGATCTCGGCGTGGCGACCCGACACGACCCTTGCCGCCTCACCGTCGAACGCGATGGTACAGCCGGATTCGCGCCCGATACGCACCGGGCTCTCGCGCGCCTCGGTGACGCGGTGGCTCCCGGACTCGACTAGCTTGAGGTAGGGCACGGCCTACGGCGAGGGACCGCGCCGGCGCCGGTCGGGAACGCGGCGGCGCACCGCCGCGTTCCGCCGCACGACGGCGCGGCGCTGCACGCCCCCGCCGCCCCGCTCGCCCCTGCCGTCCCCCCCGCTTCCCCCCCCTCCCCCGCGCCGGCGATCACCGCCGCCGCGGCGTTCGACCGGTACCGCCACGACGCGCGCGCGCCGTTCCAGCCCGACCCGGCGATCGACGCCGGAGCGGCGATCAAGCAGCAGCCGGCGGTCCGCGCGGCGGCGGCGATCGGGGTACGGCGTGGGCCGGGTGGGCGTCATGGGCTCGAAAGGTACGGCTGGCCTAGACGCGCCGCGAGGTGCCCCTGCATCCTCTACGCATGGACAATCTTGCCCATGCTCTCCTCGGCGCGGCGCTCGGCCGGGCCGTGGCCGGCTCCAAGGTGGCTCGCGCCGGCCTGCTGGGCGCCGTCGCGGCCAACGCGCCTGACTGGACGGAGTGGTTCACGGGCCTGCCGGGAGACCGCGTCGACCGCCTGCTGCTGCACCGCGGCATCACGCACTCGCTGGCCGGCGGCCTCGTCGAGACGATCGGCCTCACGCTGCTGGTGGGCCTGGGCGCGCGATGGTGGACCCGCCGGCGCGGGCGTGGCGTGGCGCCGCCGTGGGGCTGGCTCGCGGTCTGCATCGGCGCCACCGTGCTCAGTCACCTCTACATGGATTGGCAGGGGTCGTACGGCCTCCGACCGTTTCTGCCGTGGAGCGGGAGGTGGTACTACGGCGACTGGGTCGCGATCGTCGATCCGTTCTTTTGGCTCGTGCCCCTCGTGGCTCTGGCGTGGGGCGCCGAACGTCACTGGATGCCGCTGACCGGGGTCGCCGTCGTGGGCGGCACGATGAGCGCTCTGCTCGTGTGGAGGTCGGATGTGGTCGTCCCGTGGGTATTCGCGGCGTACGCCACGTTATGCGCGCTCGGGGCGATCGGTTGGGTGCGATACTGGTTCGGTCCGGTGGGACGGCGCCGCGCCGCGACGTTCGCGTTGCTGATCCTCGCGCTCTACGCCCTGGCCCAGGGAGGCGCGGTGCAAGTCGAGAAGCGGAAGGTCCGGAGCGCGGCGCAGCGCCGGTTCGGGCCGGAGGCGAGCTGGGCCGCCCTCACGGTCGTGGGCCATCCGTTTGCGTGGGAGCCGGTGTACGCCAACCAGGACACCGTCGCGGGCGACGGCTGGAGCCTGCCGCGCCACCTCGACGCCCCGGCCGTTGCGCGGGCGGTGCGCGAGACGCGCGAAGGCCGAGCAATGGCGCAGTTTGCGCGGTTCTTCGTGGCAGAAGCGGATTCAGCGAACGGTGTGACCGTGTACTTACGGGACGCCCGCTACACCCGCGCGGGGCGGGACGGTTGGGCCGTCCTGCGTGTCAGGCTGGACTGAGGTCCGCGGCGGTCCGCCCGGAGCCCCGGCGGTCGATCGATCTGCGGCGCGACGTGGGCGATCGGCGCTCCACGCGGGAGCGCCGCTCGGCCATCCCGCGGCGCTCCACGACCACCGGGCTCGCCCGCATCCGGCGCTCGATGATCCGGCGATCCAGACCAGTGCGCCGGTTGGGTCGGACCCGCCGCTCCACGCGGTGGCGGAGGTCGATGCGCTTCGCGTCCATGTGACCAATCTGCGACCGCGGCGTGATTCGTGCCAGCCGCGGCGCTTCGCTAAATTACGCGCCCGTGCATACGCGACCCGCCCCCACCCACGCCACGCCCCCCGTCGGGCTGCTCGACGACGCCATCCGGGCGCTCGAGCCGGCGTTTCGGCTGGACAATCTGGTGGCGCTCTCGCCCGAGCGGGCGCTGTACCACGCGTGGGATCGCATCCTGAAGCGACACGTCGCCCTCCGCGTCCACCTGCTGCCCGACACGCCGGGGCGGGCGTGGTTCCTGCGCGAAACGGAAACGCTCGCCGCGCTCGACCACCCGGCGATCCGTCATGTCTACGCCGCGGGCGAGGTGGGCACGCTCGCATACCGCACCGCCAACTGGATCGACGGGGAGAGTCTCGCGGGCGCGCTGCGGCGTGGACCGCGTCCCATCCCGACCGCGATGTCCCTCGTACGCGACCTGCTCAGCGCATTGGAACACGCCCACGCCCGCACCGTCATCATGCGGCGCGTGGTGCCGGCGACGCTCATGATCGATACGGCGGGACGGGGGGTGATCACCGATCTGCGGTACGCCAACTGGTGCCTGCCGCACGCTCCCGCGGACAACACCGGCGACGCCTACATGGCCCCGGAAGTGCGTGGCGGCGCGCCGGGGGAGCCGGCGAGCGACGTGTACACGGTGGCCGCGAACGTGTACGCGGCGTTGACGGGTCAGGAGCCCGATCCGGAGCCGAGCCGCCTGGTGCCGCCGCGCAACGTACGGGTGGCGATCCCGGTCGCCGTCGAGCGCGTGATCCTCCGGGCGCTCTTGCCCGACCCCCGCGCGCGCTACCTCACGGCGACGGAGATGCTGGAGGATTTCGTGAGCGACGCGGGCACGTTTCACACCCCCGCCGCCGCGCCGCAGCTCACCGAGTCGGGATTCGAGCGCCGGCTGCGCCGCGCGCTGGGCGACGACTATGAGCTGCTGGAGGAAATCGGCAGCGGCGGCTTCGGCCGCGTGTACCGGGTGCGCGATCTGGGGCTCGAACGCGAAGTGGCGATGAAGGTGCTGCACCCGTCGCTCACCGCCGATCCGGGTGTGGTGGAGCGGTTCCGCCGCGAGGCGCAGCTGGCCGCACGGCTGCGCCATCCCAACATCGTCAGCATCTACGACATCATGGGCCGCGCCGGCCTGCAGTGGTACACGATGGAGCTGGTGCCGGGCGCGAATCTCGCGCAGGTCGTGCAGCGTGACGGGCCGCTCACGGTGGACCAGACCGTCGACGTCGTCAAACAGGCCCTCTCGGCCCTTGAGCACGCGCACGGGCTCGGCCTCGTCCACCGCGACCTGAAGCCGGAGAACATGCTCATCGAGCCGGACGGCCGGCTGCGGATCACCGATTTCGGGCTCGCGCTGGCCTTGCGTGGCGAAGGCCGCTTCGGCGGCGCCACGTCGCGGAGCGGCACGCCGCAGTTCGCCGCCCCCGAGCAGCTGCTCGGCGAACGGGTCGACCCCCGCGCCGACCTCTATTCCCTCGGTGTCGTGGCCTATTTCGCGCTCCTCGGCCGGGCGCCCTTCACCGGGAGTACGCCCGAGCAGATCCTGGCGCGTCAGACGGTCGACGATCTCCCGGGGCTCGCCGCCGAACGGTCCGAAGTGTCGCGCGAGCTGGAGGAGGTGTTGCGGCACGCGGTCCGCTCGGAGCCGGCGCGGCGCTTCCCGTCGGCCGCGGCGTTCGGTGACGCGCTCGAGCGCGCCACGGGCGGCTTCCTGCAGCGGGTGTGGGCGTTGTTCCGGCCGGACGAGTGACGCTTACCGGTTGGTGGTATTGTCCAGGAACGGCCGATTGGTCGCGGTCGTCGACGTAATCGTGATGTCCCCTCTCGCGCCCACCGTATAGACCCGGCCGGCAGCAAGTGACACGCCGGTTCTGACAATCTTGTTCGTCGTGGAGTCGGCGTAGCGCGCAAACAGGTTATAGACACCCGGCGGCACCGCGGTGAACGCCCCGCCGCCCTGGTAGGACACGACGCCACCGATGGCGACGGTGTCATTGGTCGTGGTGTTCGCGGCATACAGCGTGAGCGGATTCGCATTCGCAATCGTGTGGACGAATCGCACCTCTGCAACGGACCAATTGATCTGCGCAGGATATGCGTCTTCCACCACAAACGCATCCACGTTCTTTGTCGTGGTATTGTAGAACCCGCTCGTATAGAACGAATACACCTTCCCGGCATCGAGCGTCGCGTTGACGCGCGCAACAACCGTATCCTTGTCGATCGCCGCGGCGATCCGACCCGTGAGGGTATGCGCCCCAGGGGCGATCTGCGAATACGCGCCGCCGTTCCCCGCGCCGCCGTACGCCACGCCTGTGGTGGCCTCAGATCCCGTGCCGGACTGAATCGCCGTCATCTTCGTCGCATCGGCGTAGAAGTTCACCCCAGGGGCGTTCACGCCGAAGTTGAAAAACTTGATGCGGGCGCCCAGCAGCGGTTCGAAGGGGAGGTCCTGCACCGCATTCTTGTCGCAGGAGGCGAGCTCCGCCAGCGCCAGCAGCAGGACCCCAATCCGATATCCGTTCAGGGGCTTGGTCATGGTTGCGTAATCCACAGCTCTTTGGTGTGGTAGTCCGCATCCAGCCCGCCGATCGTCGCGAGGGCGTCCCGGTTCCAGACATACTCCGAGTTGAACCTCGGCCGGATCCGTTCCACGACTTTCCCGACGTTGTCGGCAAAGAGGGGGCTGGGTGCCGTGAACCCGCGGAAGACCTGCGTCCCGCTGGCCGGGTCGAGGTAGGTGTAGTGATAGCGGCGCATGTCCATCCAGATCTCGTTGTGCCCCCACCCCCACAGCGCGATGAACTTCTGTGACATGATGTGCGACAGGGTGATGGTGGCGGGCACGATGTTCGTATCCGCCAGGAACGTCGCCTTCTCCGTGGCCGTGATCTGCGTCGGCGTCTGGCCGGCATCGAGGTTCCGCGTGTTCACGAAGTCGATGTGAGACGACACGCCGCTCACGTACGCGGTCCGGGCAAGTCCCGCGTTGGCCATCCGCAAGGCGGCCTCGGCTTTGATAAACTGCAGCTCCGCGTAGGTCAGCACGGGAATCCGCGACCGATCGGCGAAGATGTACCGGGCCGGCAAGCCCAGGCCGCCGCTGCCGACATACCCGAAGAGATTTCGCGGCTGCTGCGGCACGGTGAGCGGACCAAATGGTTGCTGCGGAGTCAAGGCGTTGATATCGAGCCCGCGATAGGTCGTATTCGCCGAGTCGACCGCCAGCATGCGACTCATGCGGGGGTCAACGGTGCCGCCGAACTGCGTGCCATCCATCAGGCCGACGACGAATTGCGTCTGCCGGTACAGCGTCGCGTTGTTTCTGCTGCGCCCCCAGAAATTACAGTCCGCGAAATCCGTGGAGGTGCACGGATACGCGAGCAGGGCGTCGTCGGCGTTGCTCGTGAAGGAAGAGTCGACCAGGCGGATCACGCGCGCGGGGTCGTACGACGCCTTGTTGGAATGGTGATTGAGGGTCAAGGCCAGCATGCCGGAGGCGAGCTTCAACCACTTGGTGCGGTCGCCGTTGTAGATATGGTCCCCGACCGCCAGGTACCCTTGATCGACGGCGCCGTCCGTGCGCTTGAGGAGCACGATGGCGCTGTCGAGGAGTCGCTCGACCTCCTGGTACGCATACTCCTGCGTATCGTAGTCGAACTTTGTTCGCGTCTGGTCGATCGCTTGACGGACGATGATCTCACCGTGGAGATCGGTCAGCACCTGCCACCCCCACGCCTTCAGGATCAGCCCCACGCCGAGCAGATCCCAGCGCTGCTCGGCGGTGGCTTTGGCGTTCATGTCGATCAGGTTCTGCCCGAGCGACCAGTAGACATCGCGCCACTGCTGCGCGCCGTTATCACTCCCCGGGTCGTACCCCATCTTCCCCCAGCTCTGCATGGGACTGAAATTCGTGGACGTCGAGATCCATTGCTGCGTGTAGTGCCCGACGAAGCGGCCGTCGAACTGGGGTGACGTCACCATCCAGTGCAGCATCGGCGGCAGGTAGAGATTCGCCGACACCGATTGCGGCCCGTTCGGATTCGTATTGACGTCGAGGAAGTCGCGGCATCCGGCCGACAGGACCAGGAGCCCGAGGAGCGCGCCGGCGCGTGTCTTGTTCATGGTCAGAATCCCACGCTGAGGCCGAAATTCACGCCGCGCGGCATCGGGAAATTGCCGAAATCGATCCCCACCGCCCCGGAGCCTCCCACGGCGGCGGTGTTCCCGTTCACGATGGGATCCAGGCCCGTGTAGTTGGTGATGATGAACAGGTCGGTCCCCGTGAGATAAACGCTGGCCGTGCGAGCCCGGAGTAGCTTGCCCGGGAGCTCATACCGCAACGTGAGGTCTCGGAGCCGCAGCCAGTTGATGTCTTTCTCGATGAACAGCTCCTCGCTCATGTTCGTGTAGTAGGCCGTCTGGACGCTCGGGATCACGACGATGTTGTTCGGCGTCGGGTTCGCGCTGTTCTCCCTGCCGTCCCGCAAAACGCCATCGATGACTCTCGGCTGGTCGCGGTCCAGGGTCAGCATGCTGAGGCCGCGCGTGGTGAGGTAGTGCTCCGTCGCATTGAAAATGTCGCCGCCCTTGCGAATATCGAGCAGGAAATCCAGCGAGAGGCGCTTGTACCTGATGGTGTTTCCGATCCCGATCGTGAAATCCGGCTGGCGATCGTAACCGGCGTCAATGAAGTTCGCCGACACGGCGTTCGACCGGATGGGAAGGCCCGTGGCCGGATCGATCAACAGTTGACCCTGATTATTCCGGAGGTAGAACCAACCGGTGAGCGACATCGTGGACAGACCCACCTGGGTGCCGTTGCGCACGTTGCCCCACAGCCACGTATCCGAGACGTAGGATTCCGGGATCCCATTGGGCAGGTGCGTCACGATGCTGCCCGCGCTCGTCCAGTTCAGCACCATCTCCCACGAGAGGCCGGGCCGCTGGATGGGCGTGCCGCGAACGGTCAGCTCCAGGCCGCGACTGCGCGTGGCCGCGCCGTTCAGGTTGAAGAGAATGAACCCCGTGCCGTAGCTGCCGCGGATGTCGTTGACGATCTGGTCCTTGGTCGTGGCGCGATAGGCAGTCGCGTCGAGGCCCACGCGACCGTTCAGGAATGAGAGCTCGACGCCGCCCTCGACCGAGCGCTTGAACTCAGGCTTCAGCTTGAGGTTCGGCCCCCAGAAGTCATACCCGTAGCCGCCGTACGAGGTGGTCTTGTATTGCAACGACGGGCGATAGGCATACGGCCGAGCGTCCTTGCCGACCGCCGCATACGTCAGCCGCACCTTCCCGGTCACGAAGCGGCGGACACTTGGGAACGCGTCCGAGAAGACGAAGCTCGTCCCGATGGACGGATAGAAGAACGAATTGCGGCCGAGGGGGATCGTGGACGTCCAGTCGTTCCGGCCGGTCACGGTGACATACCAGAAATCCCTGTAATTGAGAACCGCCTGACCGAACAGGCTCACCAGGCGGCGCTGCTCGGTCGTCGTCTGGGGCGTCCGCGTCTGGGTGTTGTTCATCGAGACGAAGTTCGGATCCAGAAACCCAATGCCGACGGCGGCGTTCGCGATCGACTTCAGGTCGTTCACCTGATGGCCCACGAGACCGCTGATCGAGAAGCTGTGCGCGAGCGGGCGGCTGTAGACGTTCAGAACCGTCAGGGCACTCAGGTTGCGCGTGATCACGTCCGCCTGATCGAGCAGCCCGTTGAACGTGGCGCCGATCGCGCTCTCGGGGTGCCGGAGCAGCAGGTTCTGGTTGGTGTAGCTGTCGGTGCCGAGGTTGGTCTTGATGTTCCCCCACGCAAACGGCGTGAGCACGAACCCGACGTTGGCGAGCAAGCGGTTCGTTTTGGCATTGATCTGGTTCTTGGCGACGTTGAAGAACGGGTTGTCGAGCTCGGCCGCCGCCGCGAGCGCCGTCAGCCGGCGCCGGGTACCGGCCGGGGTAAGATAGTCCCGCGCGTTATCGGTTTGCGGCCAGAGCATCAGGCCCATGAGCGGACCGATGTCGCCCTTGTACACCTGATTGTTGTTGATGTAGGTGTAGGTCATGGACAGATCGGTGCTCAACCAGGGGTTGATCCGAGCCTGGGACGCTCCGGTCACGCTGATGCGGTCGTAGTCCGAGCTCCGCACGACCCCCGCCTGCTTGTCGAGGGACGTGGCCAACCGGTAATTGATCGTATTGTCGGGCGTCGCTCCACTAAATGACAGACTGTGCTTCTGGCTCAGCCCGGTTCTCAGGAAGCCGTCGACGTTGTCGTAGAACTGTGTTCCGGACGCATACGGGGCGCCGAAGTACTGGAACGAGCCGAGGGTGCCCCCGCTCAGCAGCGTCGTCGGACCGTAGACGCGTTGGAGTCCATAGCGTGCGCTGGTCGCTTCGACCCTCATGGCGCTGCTGTACGTCATGCCGCCGCCGGGTCTTCCGCGCTTGGTCTTGATCACGATGGCGCCGTTCGCCGCGTCGATGCCGTAGAGGGCCGCGGCTTCGGGGCCCTTCAACACGGTGACCGTTTCGATGTCCTCCGAATTCAGGTCGGAGGCCCGGTTCGAGAAATCGACGCCGCGGTTGCTGAACGCCGTCGTCGAGCTCCGGTCGGAAGCGAGCACGCCCGTATTGACCGTCCGGTTGTCCATCGGCAGAGCATCGACGATGATCAACGGTTGATTGCTGCTGCTGATCGAGCTGACGCCTCTGATGACGATGGACGAGGACGCGCCCGGCACGCCCGACGTGCTCGTGACGTCGACGCCGGCGATGCGTCCCGACAACGCGTTGAAGAAGTTCTCGCGCTGTGTCTGCGCGATCTCGCTGCCCGCGACGCTCTGTTGCGCGGTGGCCAAGGCCCGCTGCGCGGCGGTCTGACCCAGCGCCGTGACCACCACGGCGTCGAGATCCATCGCGACCCGTCGGAGCTGGACGTCGATCACCGCGTCCTCGCCGACGGTGCGTTCCACCACCGCGGTCCCGATGAGCCGGAACACGAGCACCTGGCCGACGTCGGCGCGAATGGAATATCGGCCGTCGGCGGTCGTCGAGGTGCTGGCGCTGGTTCCCTTGACGGTGACCGATACCGCGGGGAGGGGCGAGCCCTGCTCGCTCGTCACTCTCCCGCTGATGGCTTTTTGCTGCGCCACAGCTTGCGCGGTGACGAGACTCAGTCCCATCAACGCCAGAAGCACGGGTTTTTGCATAGCGAGGATACCGGGTTCGGAGGTAAGGGAAAACGAGATGGAGCCTATGCTACCGCGGGGTCACGAGGCCCGCAAGCAACCGCGCTGGCGCCTCTGGACGCGTTTACGGCCGGCGGGGTAACATTCGAGCAACGGAGGATCCACCATGCGCCTTGCCCTGTTCGCGTGTGCCGCCCTCGCCGCCTGCGCCGCCTGCGCCAAGTCTCCCGCCGATCCCACCGCCTCCTACGCGACGGTCGTGATCACCGACTTCAGCTATGGTCCCGACACCGTCACGATCGCCGCTGGTAAAGGCTTGCGCTGGATCAACCACGGCCCGTCCACGCACAGCGCGACCGCCGACAGCGGGGCGTTCAACAGCGGGGCCCTGGGAGCGCCGGGCAGCGACGGGTACGGCGGCATGACCGCGGGAGGGGCGTACGCCCGGCCCTTCTCGACGCCGGGGACGTTTACCTATCACTGCGCCTTCCACGCCCAGATGGCCGGGACGGTGATCGTCACGCCGTAGCGCTCAGCGCCAGCGGAAGATTTTCAAGGCGACGGCGAAGCTCACCACGCCCCACGCGCCGACGATCGCGAGCGGGGCGCCGATGCCCGCCACGCCGCTGCCATCGATCATCACGGCGCGCAGCGCGTCGTTGAGGGCGGTCAGCGGCAGGGCCTTGACGAAGGGAATCATCGCGTCGGGAAAGCGGGCGTACGAAAAGAACGTCCCCGACAGGATCCACATCGGCAGCATGACGAGGTTCATTAGTCCCGACACGCCCTCGATCGTGCGCGCGCGGCTGGCGACCAGCAGACCGAGCCCGGAGAACGACAGGGCCCCGAACACGGCGGTCCCGGCCAGCGTCGCGAACGAGCCGCGCACCCCGACGTCGAACATCACCCACCCGAATCCCACCAGCGCGGCCACCTCGACGAAGAGGAAGACGAGGCGCGAGAGGATGAAGCCGAGCAGATAGTGGCTGCGCCGCATCGGCGTCGCCATGAATCGCTTGAGCAGTTTCTTCTGGCGGGCCTGGGCGACCGAGAAGCCGACGCCCCAAATCCCACTCCCCAGCAGGTTCATGCCCAGGAGGCCGGGGATCAGGAAGTCGATGTAGCGCGAGCCCGGCTCGACGACGCGGTCGTCGCGCACCGGGGCGGGATCGGCGCGGCCGCGGGCGCGCTGCAGGACGTCGTCCACCTCCAGGCGGGCGAGCCGGCTCTCGGTGCGCGTGGAGTCGTAGCGATACACCAGCGGCGCGCCGGGAACGATCAGCAGAGCGATGCGGCCGGTGCGGAGCTGCAGCCGCGCCGCGGACCCGTCCAACACCGTCGCGTCGAGGCGCGGCGAAGAGTCGAGGGCGGCGGCGACCGCCGTGTCACCGGGCCCGGCGGCGACGCCCACCTTGAGCTTGCCGGGTCCCGCGTTCCGGAACGCGAGGCCCAGGGCGAAGGCGAGGACGATCGGGAAGCCGAACACCCAGAAGATGGCCTCGGGCTCGCGGTAGAACTCGCGCATCCGCGCCAGGGTGAGCTGGAACAGCGGGTGCTCAGTCATCGCGCAGCTGCCGCCCCGCGAGCGCCACGAACACATCGTCGAGCGTGGCGTGGTGCGTGGTGAGGAGCGCGAGCTCGGCGCCGCGGCGCTGCAGCAGGGCGAGCAGCGCCGGGAGGGCGCGGTGCACCTCCGCGACGGTGAGCGAAATCCGGTCCGCACCCGCCCGCACCGCCTTCACGCCCGGCAGCGCCGCCACCGCTTCCACCAACCCATCCTGCCCCGCGCCGCCGGCCACGGCGAACTCCACGACGTGGTCGGCCCCGAGCGAGGCGATCAACTCGCGGGGCGTGCCGAGCGCGATGACCTTCCCGTGGTCCATGATCGCCACCCGGTCACACAACCGCTCCGCCTCCTCCATGTAGTGCGTCGTGAGGAGTACCGTGCCGCCCGCGGCGCGAAAGCGCCCGATGATGTCCCACAACTGGCGCCGGGACTGGGGATCGAGCCCGGTCGTCGGCTCGTCGAGGAAGAGCAGCTCGGGGCGACTCACGAGCGCGCAGGCAACGGCGAGGCGCTGCTTCTGGCCGCCCGACAGACTCGACACGCGGGCGCCCCGCTTCTCTTCCAGCTCGACCTGCGCCAGCACCTCGTCCACCGTGTGCGAGCGGCGAAAGAACGACCGGAACAGCGCGACCGTCTCCGCGACGGTGAGCTTGTCAGCGAGCTGCGTCTCTTGGAGCTGGATGCCGAGCCGCTCGCGCAACGCGCGGGTCAACGCTCCCTCCCCCTCGCGCCACGTCTCGCCGAGCACCTCGACCTCGCCGCCGTCGGGCGGCGTGAGGCCTTCGAGGATCTCGATGGTCGTGGTCTTGCCGGCGCCGTTGGGGCCGAGCAGGCCGAAGCATTCTCCCGCCGCGACGGAGAGGTCGAGGCCCGCGACGGCGATGACGTCGCCGTAGCGCTTCACAAGACTGCGGCAGCGAATGGCGGACGATACGGCTACGATGGCGGGTTCCCGGCGGTGGGTTTTTCGGGCTCGTGCGCGGCCCTGAGCGCCTGGTCCAGCTGGATCGTCATGCTGTTCACCCCGTCGGCCAGGGCGCGGATCTTCATGTTGAGCCCCGTCCCGCCCCGCCCGGCGACCACGGCCAACGCGCCGGCGACATCGGCCAGCGTTCCCACGTTGGCCGAGAGCGCCCGCTGGCGCATGTGCCCCAGCTCGCGCGCGATGGTGCTGCAAATGCCGTTGAGGATCGTCGCCTTCGCCGCGCGGTTCCCGTCCAGCTCGGCGACCAGCTTCTTCACGTGCTCGACCGTCCGCATGAACTGCTGGATCTCGTCGATGCGGCGCAGCTGGTTCGGCGTGAGCTTCTCGACCATCGCCTAGTTCCTCAGATCGAGCGCCTCGGTCAGCGCACGCCCGTCGATCAGCGACAGCGGCAGGACGCCCAGCAGCCGGCCCAGCGTCGGCGCGATGTCCACCGTGTTGGCCCGGCCGCGGTAGATCCCGCGCTTGACGCCGCGGCCCCAGAAGACGATCGGCACGTGCGCGTCGTCCTCGGTCGGCTGCCCGTGCATCGCGATCAGCACGTTCTCGATCCCCCACACCGAGCGGGGCTGGAGCGTCACCACGAGCACGACGCCCGCGTCAGGCGCCAGGTGGTGCAGCCAGCGTCGCGCCACGGGGTCCGACGCGGTATCGGCCCGGGCCAGGTCGGCCACGCGGTCGACCCGCCCCACCCCCGCCACGGCGCGCATCCGGGCCGCCACGGCGCCCAGGATGCTGTCGGTGTTCACGCCGGCCGCCGCGAAGCGCCCGTTGTCCTGAAGGAACAGCATCCCCGAGTCGAAGCCCAGCCACTCGCGCGACGTCCCCGCTCCGACGAGTCGGTCCAAGTCGCGGTTCACCGCGGCCACGACCGTGTCCAGATCGACGCGGTACGCCTGCGCGCCGGTTTTGGCGCGCGTCCGTTCGGGGAACGGGGTCACCCCGTGGTCGGCGGTGAGCACGACGACCACGTTGTCGCGGCCAACGCGGTCGAGCAGGCGCTTGAGGAACCAGGCCAGGGCGCGGTCGAGCCGCAGCACCTGGTCGTGGATCTCGCGCGAGTCGGGCCCGTAGGCGTGGCCGATGTAGTCGGTGCCGGACAGGCTCACCGCGAGGAGGTCGGTGCCGCTGCGCCGGCCCAGGCGGAGCGCCTCCACGCCGGCCCACGCGAGCTCGAGCGTCGTGGAATCGAGCGCCGGCGTGGCGCCGCAGGCCCCGCTGGGCGCAATCGTGCACATCGCCGGGATCGCGTGCGGGAACGTGCGGTTCCGCCCGCCGTTCTCCCACGGCTCGTCGTCGGGCTCGGCGTACGCGGAGTCGGGCAGGAGGAGAGCCCAGGCGCCGGGCGTCTGGAGCCGGGCGTTGAACGCTTTCACCCAGGGAGGGAGCGAGTCGGCGTAGTAGCGGCTGGTCGTGAACTGGCCCGTCTGATACGAGAGCCAGTACACGTCCGCCCGCGCGGTCCCAATCGGCAGGATGGCGCCCCGGTCCTTGACCGACACGGAGAGCGCGCGCGCGCCGGGATCGCTGGCTTTCAGCCAGTCGAACAGGGTGGTCCCGCGGAAGCGCCGGGGCGACGCACCCGCGCCCGTCGTCCCCACCAGCGGCGCCATGGAGTCCTGGACGCCCTGCGAGTTCCGGATGATCCCCGTGTGCGCCGGCCACCGCCCCGAGAGCACGGTCGAGTGCCCCGGCGCGGTCTCGGTGACGGCGTGGTCCTGAAAGCCGTCCGCGAACACCGCGCCCTCATTGAGCAGCTGGAACAGGCCGCCGGTGAGCTGGCCCTTCCAGCGGTCGAAGTAGTCCGGCCGCAGCTGGTCCACGGTGAACACGACGACCAGCTTGGGCCGGGGGGGAGGCGGAGGAACCGGAGGCGGCGCCACCGGGTGCAGCGGCACGAGGAGTGCGAGTCCGAGGGGCAGGATCATGCGCACAAAGTAGCGGCGCTCAGGCGGTTGCCGCCACCGCCTCCTGGCGCGACTCCCGGAACGCCATCACTCCGGCCACACCGACGATCGCGGCGGCGAGCAGAAACGGGACCCCATGCCCCAACGTGGCGAACGTCACCGTCGCGCCGACGGGGCCGATGATGCTCATGATCCCTCGGAACGTCTGCTGCGCGCCCATGACGAGTCCCAGCTCGTGTCGGTCGGTCCGCTGGCTGACCAGGGACGTGGACGCGGGGAAGAGCAGCGCGGTGCCGAGCGGCACCAGGGCGAGGAACAGGATGAACAACAGCAGGGCCGGCGTCCGCGGGAGAATCGCGGCCGGAAGGGGCATCAACGCGAGGCCCAACAGCAAAGCGACGGTGCCGATCTGCATCGTGCGGATCTCGCCGAACCGGGTGTTGAACCACCCCACGAGGAATGCGCGCATCAGGACGCCCACGATGCCGAAGACCGTGAAAAAGTACCCGCTCGCCCCTTTCGGAATCGCGAACGTGTCCCGGAGGTAGAGCACCAGCACTCCGATCACGACGTTCAACGCCAACATCCCCACGACGTAAATCCAGATCACCCGGTGAGCGGGGAGCCCCGGGGACCGCAGAATCGCCGACAGCGCCTGTTTGACCGATCGCCCGGGCGGCAGCTGGTGCCCACTGGGCGTGTGGGTGTGGGTCACGCGCGATTCGGGGAGCCACTTCCACGCGAAGAAGACGTTGATCAACACCAAAACCGCGGCGACGATCCCGGGCACCTCGGCGCCGAAGCTGTAGGCCGCGGAGCCAATGTTCGGGCCGATCACGACGCCGGCGCTGGTGGCGGCCGAGAGCCATCCCAGCGCCTTGGCGCGCTCCGCCGGCGCCATCGTGTCGGCGACGTAGGCTTGCGCCACGCCCGTCGTACCGCCGCCCAACCCCTGGACGATGCGGCAGGCGAACAGCATCCACAGGCTGTTCGCGTAGGCGAAGATCGCGTACGCGAACGCGGAGGCGCCGAGCCCGATGAGCAACGCCGGACGGCGGCCGTACCGATCCGAGAACTTGCCCCAGATGGGGGACGAGACGAGCTGCGCGGCGGCGAACGACGCGATCAATGGGCCCACCATCCACTCGGCCGCCTTGAACTCCAGCGCGTAGTCCGGCATCAGCGGCGCCACGAGCATCAGGCCGAGCATGTCCACGAAGCACACCGCCATGAGAACCGACAGGCGCTTCATCGTCTCGCTCCGATGCCGAGCACGAGGGCGCTGGCGAGCATCAGGATCACGCCGAAAGCTCCCGCCACGCCCAGCTCCGAGACGCGCAGGCTGGACATGATTTCGATCGAGATGGGCCGGTTGTCGTAGGTGTAGAGCACGATGGACGTGACAAAATCGCCGAGTGCGGCGACGAACGCGAGGCTGCCGCCGGCGGCGAGCGCCGGCTTGAGCAGCGGCAGCGTTACGCGCCGGAACGTGGCCCAGCGTCCCGCGCCCAGGCTGGCGGCCGCCTCCTCGAGTGCCGGGTCGAGCTGGCGGTACCCGGCGAGCACCGCGCGACCCGTGACGGGGAGATTGCGCACCAGGTAGGCGAGGGGCAGGAGCGTCACGCTGCCGACCAGCACCCAGCGCAGGGTCAGCGGGCTGTGCACGCTGAAGGTCGCGGCGAGCGCGATCGCGAACACGGTGCCCGGGAGCGCCCACGGGAGCGCGAGCAGCGACTCGATCGGGTGCCGCCATGCGCCGGGCGAGCGCCGCCGGAGCAGCTCACCCGCGACGAGGGCCAGCGCCACGGCGCCGAGGGTGCTGACCGCCGCCATCCACCCAGAGTTGAGCAACGGCTCGAGGCGCGCCGGCTCGGCGAACAGGCGCCG
Source organism: Gemmatimonadales bacterium (assembly GCA_036004985.1). Lineage (GTDB taxonomy): Bacteria > Gemmatimonadota > Gemmatimonadetes > Gemmatimonadales > GWC2-71-9 > 20CM-2-65-7. The sequence goes on along the minus strand of DASYQX010000098.1, from coordinate 2,413 downwards.
GTAGTTGACCAGGCTCAGCACCGGCGGCAGCGTTTCGGTCGTCCAACTGCCGTAGGGCACGAGTGAGACGAGCAGCAGCGTGAGGTGTGGAAGCAGGAGCAGCACGGCGAACAGCCAGCCGGCCGCCGTGGCGAGGCCACGCACGCCCGCGCGGCGGATCGGCCGTCGCCGCGGGGCGGTGCCCTTCCCCAACGCGACCAGGATGTCTTCCCCTTCGCCCCGCCGCAGCAGGGCGAGGCCCACGATGGCCACCACGGCGAGCACAACCGTTTCGACGGTGGCGAGCGCGAGCTCGCCGTTCAGCTTCGACGCGACGATCTGGGTCGTCATCACGCGGAACCCGCCGCCGAACACGTACGGTGCGCTGAACGATCCGAGGGCCGTCATGAAGACGAGGAGCGTGGCGCCCGCGAGCGAGGGGCGGATCAGGGGCAACGTCACGCGCCGCAGCGTTGCCCACCGGCCCGCGCCCAGCGCCTGCGCCGCCTCGAGCATGGACCAGTCGAGTTTGGCGAGTCCCGCGCGGGTGAACAGATAGAAATACACGTACATCGAGTAGGCGTGCACGAGGAGGATCGCGGCGGCGCCTTGCAGTCGCCAGGGGGACTGTTCGAGCCCGAAGAGCGCTTGCACGGCGCGGGCCACGAACCCGGATTCGCCGTACAGGAAGAGGAAGGCGATGACGCCGACGAACGGGGGCAGCACCGCGGGGAGCGCGATCAAGGATCCGAGCGTCCGCCGGCCGGGGAACTCGAGCCACTCGAACAGGAACGCGAGCGGCACGCCGATGACCGCGGCGAGGGCGACGCTGGCGACCGAGATCCAGATGGTCGCCCACAGCGCGCGCCATTCGCCCGGCCGCCCCACGAAGTCGCGCCACGCACCGGGCGCCGCGGCCTCGAGGGCGAGGATCGCGATCGGATACAACACGAGCCAGCCGAGGAGCAGCGTCAGCGCCAGCTCGCCCAGGTAGCGACGCCGACTCACGGCGCGGGCTCCACGAATCCGGTCGTCCGCGCCGCTTGCACGTAGACCCGCTGCCCCACCGTCGCGGCGTCGGGCTCGGCCTGCACTTCGAACCGCACGCCGTCGTCGCCCTCCACGAGGAAGAACGCGGCGGGTCCGGTGTACCGGCGCTCGCGCACCACGCCGGGGAACCCGGCGTCCGCGAAGCGCAGCCGCTCGGGCCGGACCACGATGGTCTCGCCCTCGCGGCCGCCAAACGCCCGCGCCGCGCGGCCGCGAAACACGTTGGCGCGCCCCACGAACGTCGCGACGAAGAGGCTGGCCGGACGCTCGTACAGCTCGTCCGGCGTGCCGAGCTGCTCGAGACGCCCGCCGTTCAGGACGGCGACGCGGTCGCCCAGATCGAAGGCTTCCTCCTGCTCGTGCGTGACGAACAAGGTCGTGATGCCCACGCGTTGGATGAGGGCGCGCAGCTCGCGGCGCGTCCGCTCGCGCAGCGCCGGATCGAGATTCGAGAGCGGCTCGTCGAGCAGCAGCACCCGGGGTTCGGGCGCCAGCGCGCGCGCCAGCGCCACGCGCTGCTGCTGCCCGCCCGACAGCTCCTGCACCTTGCGCCGCTCGAAGCTCGCCAGGTCGACGAGCGCGAGGACTTGCGCCACCTTGGCCATCACCGCTCCCCGCTCTCCGCTCGCCGCCAGCCCGAAGGCCACGTTCTCGCCCACGTCGAGGTGCGGGAAGAGCGCGTAGTGTTGAAACACCATGCCGAAGCGGCGCCGCGCCGGCGGGACGCCGGTGACGTCCTCCCCTTCCACCGCGATGCGGCCCGCGTCGGGCGTCTCGAATCCCGCGAGCAGGCGCAGGACGGTGGTCTTGCCGCTGCCCGAGGGACCGAGCAGCGCGACGATCTCGCCGCGCCCGATGCCGAGCGAGATGGGACCGACCGTGACGGTGTGCGACCACTGCTTGGCCAGCTCGACGACCTCCAGGAACGCGCTCATGGAGCGCCGCGGCTGCCCCGCCCCCCCCGCCCGCGCACGTGTTCGTCCCAGTACCGCATCCAGTCGGCGCCGTGCTCGGCGAGGAGATCCCAGTCGACCTCGGCCCACTTCATCCGGCGGCGCACGTCCCGGGCCCATTCGGGGAGCGAATCCGCCGGCAGGTCGAGGCGGGCTGGCAGGCGATACGCCTCGCGGGTCGCCAGCACCTGGGCCTCGACGCTCCCCACGTACTCCTCAAACGCCTGCGCCGCCGCCCGGTGCCGCGCCCCGCGCACGATCGCGATGGCATCCTCGATGACCGGCGTCCCGCTCTTCGGGAACACGTAGCCCAACGGCAGCCCGTCGCGGCGGTTGAGGAGGATGTCGGGCAAGTCCCACACCGTCACCAGGCCTTCCTGCCGGGCGATTTTCTGATCGAGCAGCGGACCGTTGAGCACATACTCCTTGGT
>DASYQX010000097.1:0-3289 GCA_036004985.1 Gemmatimonadales bacterium | reverse complement strand
GGTTGGGCGCTCGCACCAGCGACAAGACGTGGCCCAGGCCGCGTGGCCCGGAAGGCGCTGACCGCGGCAGCAGGAGCACGCAGAGCCCGGCACTCACCGCCCCGGCGTCGGTGACCGGGCTGTCTCCCACCATGAGGGCCTCGGCGGGATCGACCTCAAGCCGGTGGCAGGCGGTCAGGAACACCGACGGATCGGGCTTGCAGACCCCGCACTCGAAGGACAGAACCACCGCGTCGAGGCAGGGGGTGAGCCCGAGCGCGTCGAACACCGGTCGCAGATCGAATCCCGTGTCGCTGACGACGCCCACCCGCACCCCGAGGTCGCGCAGCGCCCGCAGTGTGGGCAGCGTGTCGGGGAAGGCCTCCCACGAGCGCACGTCGAGCGTCAGTGCGTACAGCGCCTCGCTCAACCCGGGAGCCAGTTGATCACAGCCTGCCTTGACATATAGCGCGGTCCACACCTCGCGATGCCGGGCGGGGGACAGGTCCCGACCCTTGGCCAGCTCCGCCGGCGTGCTGGCGTGGGCAAGCACCCGCTGCCACACCCGCGCGACATCCTCCGTGTCCAGCCTGTCGCAACCCAGTGCCGCGGCGGCTCGGTGCAACAGCTGCTCCCCCCCTCCGGAGAGCCGGATCAGCGTATCGCCAGCGTCGAAGAGCACCGCCCGAAAGGGGCTCACGCCGCTGCCTCTCGCACGATCACTCGCAGCTCGGCGAAGAGCCGCCTCGCGGTCTCCTGCCAGGTGGGGAACGTGGCGGCTCGTCGGCGAGCCGCCGCTGCAAGTCGACAGCGCAACGGCTCGTTCTCGGCCAGCGTCCCAAGTGCCGCAGTGAGCGCTGCATGGTCCCCCGGCGCTATCACTCGGCCCTCAACGCCATCGCGGGCCAGGTGTGGCAGGTTACCGGCGTCCCATCCCACGACCGGCAGCCCAGCCGCCATCGCTTCGCCGTAGACCGTGCCGTACGGCTCCCGCCTGCTGGTCAGGGCGAACACGTCCGCCGCTTGATAGAACCCGGCCACCTCGTTGACGGATCGCGGCCCGTGTACGACGACCCGGCCCACGAGATCCGGAGCGACAATCCGGGCTCGCACCCGCGCGGCATAGCCGGGATCGGTCTCCGTATCCCCCACCAGGTGCAGCGTCACCGATTCCGGCGGCAAGGCCGCGACCGCGTCAAGCAGATCGAGCAGCCCCTTGCGCTCCACCCAGTTCCCCACCGCGAGGACGGCAGCCTTCCGGCCGGCTCTCAGGTCAGCGGGGGGCGGGACGGTGTCGGAGGCGACGTCCCTTCCCGGCGGGATGACCCGGAGCAGCTCGTCGGGAACCCCACAAGCAACCATCTCGTCGGCGAGGGCGGCGCTGGCAACGAGCAGCCGCGTGGCCTGACGGTGGGCACGGCGATCAAGAACCGCCTGCAACCGGGTACGGGTCGGACCATGGTCGATACCGCCAGGGGGCTGATGCACCATCCCCACGAGCGGGACGGGCGACCTACGGTGCGCACGCCATGGTCCGACGAACGCGGCGGCGATGCTGTCCAGGAGCAGAACATCGGGCTGTCGCCGGTCCACCTCCCGGAGCACGGCCGGGCCGGCCAGCGCGGGCAGCGGGAAACGCCAGGCAGGAAAGGAGACGAACTCCATCTGGGCACCACAGGCCGGCGCCAGCTCAGCAATCCGCCGGTGATAGAGGTAGCCCCCGGTCATGGTCCGCGGGTCGCCCAGCGTCACGAGGGAAACCTTGAGCACGTGCGAGTCATCCATGTCGTTCCCACGCCGTTCGGTACGGGCGGGCTGTTCGGAGGTGGAGAACGCTACCCGCTCGAGCTTGCCCGAGGCCTGGCCCGGTACGTGGACGGCATGCTGTTGACGTTCGGGTCTTGCCCCCGGACCTGCCGGGGGCCGAGTGGCGTGCGGATCCGGATGCTTCGCCGGTTCGGCCTTGTCGGAGGTCACCCGGTGCACCCTTTTGCACGGGGGGCGGCCTTCGTGCCGCGGTGCCGACCTCGTTGCCTCGCCGGCTATTCCGAGCTGGCTGGGTCCGGCAGCGCGGCGGCGTAGCCGCCGAAGGCGACCGGGGACTCCCAGACCCGCACGGCCAGGGTAAGGCCCGGCAACGGTCCTAGCAGTCGCGTCAGCCGGTCGTGCACCCATCGCGCGAAGACCTCGACCGTCACTGCCTGCGTGCCCGTCTCCGGTGCGACGACCTCGTCGAGGTCGCCACCGTCGATCGTGCGGGTGATCTCCCCCAGCGCGCCGTCGAGCGCGTCGAGGTCAATAACCATTCCGCGTTCGTCGAGGCCTTCCCGTCGCGCCACGACATCCAGCCGGTAGTCGTGGGCGTGCCGCTCGCCTTCAGGGGGCGGCATATCCGGCATGACATGAAATGCCCGTACTTCAGTGGCCGTGCCAGTCTCATACATGCGGTCATTCATTCATAACGCAGCGCCGCGTGGAGCAACCCCGGCTCGCCGCGGTCGACGGCCGCGTAGGCCGCAGCCGCCTCGGCGAACGGGAACTCGCTCGTGGCCAAGACGTGCAGCGGCAAGTCCGCGAGCAGCAGGCGTGCGGTCGCCCTCCGCCGCCCCGCGTCCCAACGGCTGCCGAGCGCCGCCGGAATCGAGGAGACCTGGCTGCTGCGGATGGTCAGGCGGCGGCGGTGGAACTCCGAACCCAAAGGCAGCGAGACCCGCTTGGTGCCGTACCAGGAGCCGACGAGCGCCGTCCCTTCATGCGTGAGCAGCGCCAGCCCTTCCTCCAGCGCCGCCGGGGCGCCGGAAAGCTCCACCAGCACCGACGTCCCCCGTCCCGCGGTCGCCTCCGCAACCACCGTGGGCAGCTGCTCGGGCGGGACGGCGGTGATGCCCAGCGCATCCGCGATCTCCCGCCGCCACTGCTGGGGCTCCGCGGCCAGCACGTAGGCGCCGGCGCGGCGTAGCAGCAGGGCGGTGAGCAGCCCCACCGTGCCGAGGCCGGTTACCACCACGGTCTCGTTGAGCACCGGGCCAGCGTCGAGGGTGAGCTGAAGTGCGGTCTCCACCAGCGGGAACAGCGTGGCCAGCCGTGGGTCGGTGTGCGCGTCGAGCAGCACGGCATCCCTGTCGGCCACGACAAACCGGTCCTGGTGCGGGTAGAAGGCGAATACCAGCGAGCCCGCGGGGACCGTCGCCGTCCCTTGCTCGACCCAACCGACGCAGCTATAGCCGTAGAGGAACGGGTACTCGAACGTGCCGGGCAGCCCAGACAGGCTCTCGTCGAGGCTGGTGTCCGCGCCCAGCTCGCCGCGGTA
>DASYQX010000096.1:0-7252 GCA_036004985.1 Gemmatimonadales bacterium | reverse complement strand
AGGATCTGGATCTTTCGCTCGAGCAGGTCGATCCCCTGTTTCAGGATCTTCTCCAGCGCCGGCGCCCCGCCCTGTTGCACCAGCGTGTCGGGATCCTCGCCTTCCGGGAGCGTGGCGACGCTGACGCGCAGCTTGTGACGCAGCAGCTCGTCGCCCGCGCGGAACGTGGCGCGCAGTCCGGCGTCGTCCGAGTCGTACAGCAGGATCACCTGCGGGGCGTGGCGCTGCACCAGCTCCGCCTGCTCGCCGGTGAGGCCGGTGCCGAGCGGCGCGGCGACCTCCTCGATGCCCGCGAGCGTGAGCCGCAGCACGTCGAAGTAGCCCTCGACGAGGATCGCCCGCTCGGCCTTGCGCATCGCGTGCTTCGCGACGTGCAGGTTGTAGAGCAGCTTCCCCTTGTGGAAGATCGGCGTGTCGGGCGAGTTGAGATATTTCGGCTCGCCTTCGCCGAGGATCCGCCCCCCGAACCCCACCGCGCGCGCCCGCAGGTCGTGGATCGGGAAGAGCAAGCGCCCGCGGAAGCGGGGGGCAATCGAGCCATCCTCCCGTTTAACAAGCAGCCCCGCCTCGAGCAACACTTCTTCGCGCACGCCCAAGCCTTTCATCGCATCGAGGAAGGCGCGGCTGCGCGGCGCGTAGCCGAGGCCCTGCACTGCGGCCGTTTCGAGCGTGACGTGGCGGGAGGTGAGGTACTGGCGTGCGACGTCGCCCTCGGGCGACTCGCGCAGCTGGCGCGCGAACCAGTCGGCGGCGGTGGCCACGGCCTGAAACAGCGGCTCGCGCGGGTCGGGGCCCTGGGGGCCGCGCTCGGGGATCGTGATCCCCACGCGGCGGGCGACCTCGCGCACCGCGGTGGGATAATCCATCCCGAGCTTTTTCATGAAGAAGGTGAAGACGTCCCCCGACTCATGGCACACGAAGCAGTAGTACATCCCCTTCTTGGGCACGACGGCCAGGTTGCGGTGCTTCCCGCCATGGAACGGGCAGGGCCCGCGGTAGTCGGAGCCGGTGCGCTTGAGCTCCACGTGCTCGCCCACGATCGCGACGAGATCGGCCGCTTCGCGGACCTGCTCGATGAGGTCGTCAGGAATCATGACGGCCTGACGGGCGGACGGCCGGACGGACTGTCCACACGTTCGAGGAGGTCTGCTGCGACCACGAGCCGAATCGCTCCGATTTCGACGACTACGCGGCCATCACTGCGGATTTCCGCCACAACGCCCACCTTGCCTTGACCGGTGCGGACGTTATCGCCGACCCTGAGATCGGTTTGACCGGCCGTCCGGCCGTCCGCCCGTCCGCCCGTCTTTTCTATTGCGTCTTCCACCATGCGCCGGGCTTCGCGCGCCGTCGCCTCGCTCACCGCCGCCCGTGCCTGGCCGAGCGCGGCTTCGACGGTCTTCCGGGCCTCGAGCAGGTAGGCTCGCGCCCGCTCGCGCGCGTCGGCGTCGAGGCTCTTCTCTCGGGCCCGCAGCGCGCGCTCGCGCTCGGCGATGTCGGCGGCGCGCGCCTCGAGCCGGCCCGCGTCGTCAGCTTGCGCCGCCTCGCGCGCCGCGAGCGCCGTGGCCCGGGCCTCCAGCTCGCGGGCACGCCCTTCGACGTCCGCGAGCAGCCGGTCGAGGGTGCGCTCGGCGTCGGGGACGGCGCGCTCGGCTTCCGCCAGCACGTCGCGCGGGACGCCGAGCCGCCGCGCGATCGCGAGGCCGTAGGACCGGCCGGGCACGCCCTTCAGCAGGCGGTAGGTGGGTGTCAAGGATTCGGCATCGAACTGCAGCGACGCATTGACGATGCCCCCCGTTTCGGCCGCGAGCTGTTTCAAGGCCCCCAGATGGGTGGTTGCGAGCGTGACGGCGCGCCGGCGCGTGAGCGCCTTGAGTGTCGCCGCGGCCAGCGCCCCGCCCTCCGCGGGGTCCGTCCCGCTGCCGATCTCGTCGAGCAGGACCAGCGACCCTGGGCCCGCATCCTCCAGGATGCCGCGCAGCGCGGCGACGTGCGCCGAAAACGTGGACAAGCTGGCCGCGATCGATTGCCGGTCGCCGATGTCGGCGAACACCTCGGTGAACACCGGGAGCGACGACTGCGGGCCGAGCGGCGGGATGATGCCGCTCTGGGCCAGCAAGCAGAGCAGGCCCACTGCCTTGATCAGGACGGTCTTGCCGCCGGTATTGGGACCGGAGACCAGGACGGTGAATTCGTCGGGGGCCAACTCGAGATCGAACGGGACGACGAGACCTTCGCCGCCGAGCAGCAGCGGGTGACGGCCGGCGTGGACCGCGAGCGGGCCTTCACCGATCGCCGGGACAAACCCGTTGACCTCCACAGCGTAGTGCCCCCGGGCGCACAGATCGTCGAACGCGATGCACATCTCCCACGCCGCCGCGATGCGCTCGCGGTGCGGGCGCAGCAGATCGGTCAGCTCGCGCAGCACGCGCAGCACCTCGCGCTGCTCCGCGGCCTCGGCGCTCCGCAGCTCGTTGCCGAACTCGATCACTTCCGGCGGCTCGACGAACAACGTCGCGCGCGTCGCCGATTCGTCGTGCACGATCCCACCCACGCGGCTGCGGGCCGTCGTCCGGATGGGAATCACGTAGCGCCCGGCGCGCAATGTGACGGCAGCGTCGGGGGCGCGCTCGGTCGGGTCGAGCGCGCCGAGGATCCCCTCGAGCTTCCGGACGAGCGCCTGCCGCGCGTCCCGCACGCGCTGGCGCGCGCGGGCGAGATCGCGCGACGCGCCGTCCAGCACGGCGCCATCGGGGCCGATCGCCTGCCCGAGCCGGGTCTCGAGGTCTTTGGGCGGCGGATCGACCCGCAGTGCGGCGGTGCGCGGCGCGCGCTCCGCCAGCCGCTTCAAGTCGGCGGCGGTGACGCGCGCGGCCGCCAGCGCGACCGTCAGCTCGGCCAGCGCCGGTCCCTCGAGCGCGCTCCCCGGAACGGCGAGCAGCTCGAGCGTGGGACCGATATCGGGAACGGGTTCGGCGCGGACGGGCTCGTCGGCGACGAGCAGGGCGGCGAGCTCGGCGACCTGGGCGAGCGCGGCGCGGATGGTCCCAGCATCGGTGGCCGGGGTGCGGCTCCGCACCCGCGCCGCGCCGAGCGGGCCGGCGGCGAGCGCCGCCACGCGCTCCAGTGTGGCGGGAAACTCGAGTGTCTCCAGCACTGCGGCTAGGGAGGCGATCCCGACAACTCCTCACGCACGATTTGATTCACGACCTTCCCCTCGGCGCGTCCCTTGAATGCCGGCATGACCCGGCCCATCACCTGGCCCAGGTCTTTCGCGCCGCCCGCGATCGCGGCGCGCACGGCGGTGCGGATTTCCTCGGGCGGGACCGCCGCGGGCAGGAACTCCTCGAGGACCCGCACCTCCGCCAGCTCCTGGGCGGCGCGGTCGACGCGTCCCACCTTCTCGAACTGCTCGGCGGCCTCGCGCCGGCGCTTGATCCCGCGACGCAGCACCTCGGCCGTCTCGTCGTCGGAGGCCGGTTGGTTCAGTTCGATTTCTCGGTTGCGAACGTCGGAGAGGATGGTGGAGAGAAGCAGGGTGCGCGCCTGGTCACGTCGTTTTCTGGCTTCGTTCATCGCGGCGCGGAGCCGCTCCGGCAGACTCGCCACGAGTCAGGCGTAGCGCGGGCGGCGGTTCTTGCGCCGCGCCGCATTCATCTTGCGCTTGCGGCGCTCGCTCGGCTTCTCGTAATGGCGGTGCTTCCGCAGGTCCGCCAAAATGCCCGCCTTCTCACACTTCTTCTTGAAGCGCTTCAGCGCCCGCTCGAAACTCTCGTCATCGTGAATGATGACTTCCGGCATTGGAAGCTCGCCTTCCTAACTCTGGTAGAGCGACAAACTTAGCCCCGCCTCACCCGCGTCGCAATGCGACTTCACCCCCCCGCCCCCCTCTCCGCATGACGGAGAGGGGGAGGGGGGGTGAGGTCACCCCGGCGGCCAGTTCATCGGCCGGCCCCCGAGCAGATGCAGGTGCAGGTGGAACACCGTCTGGCCGCCGTCGGGGTTCGTGTTCAGCACCACCCGGTAGCCGCGTGTCGCAATCCCCACCTCCTGCGCCAGGTCGCGCGCGAAGCCGAGCAGCGCACCCAGCACCTTGGCGTCCTTGGCGTCGTTGAGCGAGCCCACGTGGGTGGTCGGAATGATCAAGAGATGGGTCGGCGCCTGGGGATTGATGTCCTTGAACGCCAGGAACCCGTCGCCGCGCTTCACGATCGCCGCCTGCGTCTCTCCCGCCGCGATCTTGCAGAAGATGCAGCCGCTCACTCGCGGTCACTCCCCTCTCCCCCCATCCCGAACGCCCGCCGCAAGTCGTCCCAGAAGCGCCGCCCGCTTCCCTCGGCCGCCGGCGGCGCGCTCTCGATCTCCGCTAGCTGCTCGAGCAGCCGCCGCTGCTCGGCGGTCAATTTGGTCGGCGTCCAGACATGGACCCGCACGTGCAGGTCGCCGTGCCCGCCCTCGCCCAGCCGGGGTAGCCCCTTGCCGCGCAGCCGGAGCACCGTCCCCGTCTGCGTCCCCGCCTTGAGCTGGAGGGTCGCCTGGCCGTACGGGGTTGGCACCTCGATCTCCCCGCCGAGGGCGGCCTGCGCGAACGACACCGGCAGGTCGAAGACCAGGTCGCTGCCGCGGCGCTCGAACCGCGGATCCTCCTTGATGTCGAGCACCGCGATCAGGTCGCCGGGCGGACCGTTGCGCGGCCCGGGGACGCCCTGCCCCCGCAGCGTCAGGTAATGGTGGTCGGCCACCCCGGCGGGCACGTCGATCTGCACCGTCTTCTCGGCCTTCACCCGCCCTTCGCCGCCGCAGCGCGGACACGGATTGGGGACCACCGTCCCCTCCCCGGCGCAGGTCGGGCAGGGCGACACGGTGAGGAACTGGCCGAAGATCGACTGCGCGTGGCGCCGCACCTCACCCGATCCGCCGCAGGTGCCGCAGGTCACGGCGCGGGTCCCCGCCTGCGCGCCGCCGCCGCCGCACTCGGCACAGACGTCCAGGGTCCGCAGCCGCACGCTCTTGGTGGCGCCGGTCGCCACCTCGGCGAGCGTGAGCTTCAGAGCGACCTTCAGGTCCTGCCCGCGGCGCCGGTCGCGATGCGCCTGCTCGCCTCCGCCGAAGAACGCGTCCAGCCCGCCCAGCCCGCCGAAGTCGCGCATGAACACGCGCAACGCTTCCGACAGATCGAACGGCGAGTAGCCGAACCCCGCCCCGCCCCCGCCCCCCTCTCCTCGCCGGATGCCGGCCATTCCGTAGCGGTCGTAGGCGGAGCGCTTGTCGGGATCCCGCAGGACCTCGTATGCCTCGGTGATTTCCTTGAACTTCGCCTCGGCCGCCTTGTCGCCGTTGTTGCGATCGGGATGGTACTCCATCGCGAGCTTGCGGTAGGCCTTCTTGATATCGGCTTCCGCGGCGTCGCGCGGGACGCCGAGGACGGCGTAGAAATCGTGCGACGTGGCCATCTACTCGAGCAGCTCCCCCACCAGGCGCGAGGTGTGATCCACAAGGGCGGCGATCTTGTCGTAGGGCATCCGGGTGGGGCCCATCACGCCGATCACGCCCGACAGCGACCCGTAGTGATACAGCGACGTGACGAGGGTGAAGGGGACGAGCCGCGGATCGGCGTGCTCCTGACCGATCGTGATCGTCAGTCCTTCACTGCCGCGCGCGGCGAGCGCTTCACGCAGCACGTCGCGCCGCTCGGTCACCTCGATCAGCCCCTGGAGCCGCTCCTTGGTGGCGAACTCGGGCTGCACGGCGAGCGGCTGAGTGCTGCCGAGCACCACCCCGCTGCCCGGCGCCTCAAACAGCTCCTCCGCCTCCTGGACGAAGATGTTCAGCAGGTCGGTCGAACCGGGATCGGAGACGGCATCGCGCACCCGCTGCGCGAGGGTGGCACGGATCTCCTTGAGCGTGAGACCGGCGAGCCGCTCGTTCAGGACGACTGCCACGTGCGCCACCGCTTCCGACGCCATCTGCGACGGCACTTCGACGAAGATCGTCCGCACCACGCCGCTCTTCAGGGTCAGCACCATCAGCACTCGGTCGGACGAGACCTGCAGCAGGTCGAGCCGCTCGAGGATCGCCTCTTCGAACGACGGGCTCACGGCGACGCCCAGCTCGTTCGTGAGCACGCCCAGCACCTGCGCAGCGCGCGACAGGATCTGCTCAACTGCAGCCCGTTCTCCGCCGCCGGACAACTCGCCGCGGATTTGCTCCGCCTGGGCGGCGGGGACGCGCGACGGGTGCATCAGCGAGTCCACGTACACGCGGTAGGCGAGGTCGGTGGGAATCCGACCGGCGGAGGTGTGGGGGTGGTAGAGGTACCCCTTCTCCTCCAGGTCGCTCATCGTGTTGCGGATCGTCGCGGGGGACAGGCCGAGGTGGTGGCGCTTGGAAATAGTGCGACTTCCCGCCGGTTCGGCGGTCTGCACGTAGGTCTCGATGACGGCCTCGAGCACCTGGCGCTCGCGGTCGGACAGCGTCGCGGTCACGGTTGCCAACCCATTTGCCGCGAACAATTTACGTTGTCGCCGCCGGCCCGGTCAAGTCGCGCACCAGCGAATCGAGGCGGAGCCAGCCTTCGGGAGTGCACGCTAGCCTGCCGTCTCGGAACTGCACCCAGCCCCACTCCGCCCACTGGGCGGTAGGGGGCGGTAGGGGACGGTCAGGGGCGGTAAGGTCCAAGCCCTCGATTGTGCGCAACGCGAGATAGATCCGCTCCAACTCCTGCTGCTCCGGCGTGAGCACCTCCTCGGATTCGACGGGCGAGCGACCGGCGGCGATCGCCCGGCGATACGCGTCCCATGCCGCCAGGTTCCAGCGCCGCGCGCGGCCATCGAACGAATGGGCCGCGGGACCGAGGCCGACGTAGGGGTGGCCGGACCAATAGGCAGAATTGTGGCGGGAATGAAAACCGGGAAGGGAGGCGTTGGAGACTTCGTAAAACCGAAACCCCTCAGCCGTCAGCCGTCTGTGCGCAAAGAGATACTCCTCGGCGTACCGCTCTTCGTCGGGCGGATGGACCGCGCCGCGGGAGATCCAACGATCTAGGGGAGTTCGAGGCTCGACCGTGAGGCCGTAGAGAGAAATGTGCGTGGTGCGTAGTGCGAGGGCGTGATCCAGATCGCGCGACCAGTCGCGGCCCAATTCCTCAGGTAAGGCGAAGATCAGATCGAGCGAGATGTTGTCGATCCCGGCGTCGCGCAGGGTGCGCACCGCGTGGCCGATACGGGCGGCGTCGTGGGAGCGATGCATCCAG
>DASYQX010000095.1:0-23379 GCA_036004985.1 Gemmatimonadales bacterium | reverse complement strand
ACCTCCCACAGTTCCAACGACATCGGCTGCGCGAGCGAGACGCCGAACCGCGCGTCTTTGCGCGCGGGAAACGTGAAGTCGGGGAGGGCGCTCAGCGCGGGCGCGCGCAGCGCCGCCGCGAGACGCGGCGCCAGCCGGGGGTCGGCCGCGCAGTCCACGCCGGCGAGGCGCGCCCATCCCGTCCCCGTGAGCAGCCCGCGCAGCGCGAACAGATGATAGTTCTCCCCCTCGTACCACATGCCGTCCCGGCCATAGCCCCGCTGCAGGTGGGCGATCAGGCCGGTCGGCCCTTCGATCGCGCGCGCGGCCAGCTCCTCGTCCTCGAACCAGACCGCGATGGCCGCGAGCGCCGCGTTGTTCCAGGTCTGGCGGTTCGAGAAGGACTCGTCGAAGTCGCCAATCAGGGTGGCGGCTTCGTCGGCCACCTGCGCCACGGCACGCGCCGCGGCGTCATCGAGTCGTTCAGCCGCCCGGAGGACGGCCGCGGCGGCGAGATAGTTGCAAATCCACAACGACTCGAGGTACGTCGAAAAGAACAAACGGCTCGGACCCAGCACGTTGTCGCGGTTGGGGTAGCGCCAGTACCGCTCCGCATAGGCGGTGAGGATGTCGCGGGCCCGCGCGCCCGCCGCGTCGTCCTCCCCGAGCGCCGCGACCGTCGCCAGGTGGGCGGCCCGCTCGGCGAGCCAGAGGTGCTGGTAGCGAGCCCAATGGCGGTCGTGCCGCTCGCCGGTCCACGTCCGGCCGCACCGGGGGCAACGGTGCGCGGCGGGACTCCACGGATCGAACGTGAGGGCGGCGCCATCGTCGGGGCAGATCCCGCCGTCCGTCGACAGCAGCGCTTTGTGCTCGGGGATCGGGGGCGGAGACGGGCGTTCGAGGAGAGGCCGCGCGCGCTCGTGCAGATGGGCGAGCAACGCCTGGAGGTCTGCCGACCCCGCGATCGCCTGACGCCGTGCGACCAGCTCCTCCGCCGTCACCACGCGCGCGCACCCTCCCGCGCCCACACCACCGGCAACACCGTCGCCCCAGCGGCGGCGGCCGCCTCGACGGCGGCGGGACCGGGGCGGCGCAGCACGAAGAACATGCAGCCACCCGCGCCAGCGCCGGCCGCCTTCCCGCCCAGCGCGCCGGCGCCCGCCACCGCCTGCTCGAGCCGGGTCATCTCGGCCGTGCGCATCCCGGCGTCGAGCGCCTGCTGGTGCTTCCAGTTCTCCGCCAACAGGGCGCCGACGCGAGCGAGGTCGGCGCCGCGCAGTGCTTCGACCATGGCCTCGGCCACGTCCTTGAGCGCGCGCAGGGCGCCGGTCACTCGTCGGTCGCCCTTCGCGTACGCGTCCATCACGCGCGCCACGGTGTCACCTGAGACCCGCGAGCGGTTGGTGTAGCACAGCAGCATCTGGCGCTCGAGCGCGGCGGCGAACGCAGGGTCGAGCGTCAGCGGCTCCACGCCCACGTCGGGATCGCGAAAACTCAAGCGGTGGAAGCCGCCGAGGGCCGCGGCATACTGATCCTGCTTGCCACCCGCCACCCCCGCCTCGACGGCTTCGAGGTGCCACGCGTATTCGGCCAACTCCCGCTGGCCGAGACCCTCCTGGCGCGCACGCGTGAGCGCGGCGACCAGGGCCACGTCCAGGGCTCCGGAGCTGCCCAGCCCTGAGCCCGCAGGCGCGTCAGACCGCGTGGTGAGGGTGAAGTTGCCAAGTACCGGGAACATGCGCAGTCCAGCCTTGAGAAGGTCCAGCTTGCCATCGAGCACCAGGCCGCCCGAATCGACGCATTCGAGGCTCTCCCCCAGGTCCTCCGCCACCAGCCGCAGGAGCGTCCCGCCCAGCTTCAGCTCCGCGCGGGCGTAGAGCTGAATGGCGGCGTTCACGACGACGCCGCCCTCGCGAGCCGAAAACGGCGGCACGTCGGTCCACGCCCCGGCGAGGTCGAGCCGCACCGGCGCCGTGGCGTGGACCTCGGTGGGCAGGTCGGTGCGCCTCACGGGCCGATCCGCCACGTGGCGACGGTCGGGAGCTCGCCGCGCATGTCCATCCGCACACCCAGGACCCTGCGGTTCATCCCCTGCACCCCCCGGGCGTGATACAGCCAGGCCACCGGCACCCGCTCCGCGAACAGCCGCTGCGCCGCCGCGGGATCGCTCGGGACCGGGACGCCCGTGACCTCGCCCAGCGGCTGGAGGAAGCCCAAGCCCGGATCGCCGGTCACGCCGGTAACCGCCGCGTCGAAGTCGTGCCGCGGCCCGTACACCCGATCGTTGAACGCGGACAGCTCGAGCAGGCGGATCGACACGTCGAACCCCACCGCGGCGAGGCGTGCCTGGAGCATCTGCTCGAGCGCCGCCTCGCCGCTGCCGACGCTGAGCAGCTCGAAGCGCGGGTGGCGGCCCGCGAGCAATCGGCGCGCCGAATCGGGTGCCACGGGAATGCGCGGCACGGGAAGATACTGCGGGAGGCCGGGTGGAACGGGCCCGTCGGCGACGGCCGCGAAGCCGAACAGATAGCCGTCCACGATCTCCTGCCGGTCGATCGCGAGGGTCGCCGCGCGCCGCACGTTCAGGTCGTCGAACGGCGGCCGGCGGGTGTTGAACACGAGCCCGTACGGAAAGATCAGGGGATAGTCGACCACGGTCAGGGCCGGGTCGCGGCGCACGAAGCTCGCGTGCGCCGGGTTGACACCCGCGAAATCCAGCTCTCCCGCGACGAGCGCGGCGAGCTTGGTGGTCGGCTCGTCCACCACGACGACGCTGAACCGCTCGAGCGCCGGCGGCCCGCCGAGCGCAGCGGGGAAGTCGGGGTTCGCGGCGAACACCCACCCGCGGTTCTGCTCGTGCGACACGAAGCGAAACGGCCCGTTGCCCACCGGCCCGCGGTTCCATTGCGCTTCCCGGAGCCGGGCGCGCGGCACCGTATCGAGAAGGTGGCGCGGGAGGATGGCGAGATCGGTGAGAACGTCGGGAAGGGCGCCCGGCGGCCGGGCGAACCGCAGCACCACCGTCGAGTCGTCGGGCGCGGTGGCTGCGGTGAGGGCCGCGAGATCGTTCAGGCGCGGATAACCGGTCGCGGGATCGCGCGCGGCATCGAGCGTCCAGGCGACGTCGCGCGCCGTGGTGCGGCGGCCGTCGTGCCAGCGGACGTCGCCGCGCAGGTCGAGCGTGAGGGTGCGACCGCCGTCGGACCAGTGCCAGGCGCGCGCCAGGTAGGGGCGCGGGGTCAGCGTCGAGTCGTAACGCGCCAGGGTCGTGAGCAGCACGTAGCGCTGGACCTGCTTCGCGAGCGGATGGCGGGTGAGCAGCGGGTTGATGCTCTCGAGGTCGGCCCCGGAGGCGTAGAGCACGGTGCGGCCCCGACGCTCCCCAGCGGCGCCACAGGCGCACAGCGCCGCCAATGCCAGCGCTCCCCCGCCCCACCGCGTGATCACGGCTTGATTCTACCGGCCGTGGCCCGAAAAGAAACACCCGCGGGGTCACCGCGGGTGTTCACGCCGACGCCGAAATGGCTGATCTAGGCGGCGCTGCGCGTCACCGTGATCGTCGGGTCCACGCCGCACCCATTGAATACGATCCGGATCGTGACCGTGCCGTCCGCGCCGGTCTTCGTGACCACCAGCTCACCAGACGTGAACCTCGGGTGGGCGGTGCACGTCGCGTCGTGGTGCAGCGGCGTCACGGTCTCTACGGCGAGCGAGTGTGACTGCGTGCCGCGCGTCCACGTCGTGCTCCCGTTCACCGTCAGGTCGCCGCTCGGCAGTCCGCGCTCGTGCGCGACGGTTTGCCCGGCATCAGCCACGAACGACACGACCCAGTCCTTGACGAGCTGCGCCGTACCACGTTCGCTCGACTCCCGGTCCGTCGTCGTCTTGTCGATGAGCGAAAAACCCGCCGCCGACCGCAGCACCTGCCGGACGCCGTTCAGTCGCGTGAGAAAGAACGCGCCCGCGGGGCCGGTGACCTTGTGCTGGAAGGCGGTGAACTCGACGTGCACGCCGAACTCGGTCGTGGACGGATCGGTGATGTGCACGATCCCCGTGATCTCGAGGGTGCGGCCGTCGCGTGTGAAACTGCAGTCGGGGAGGGTGAAGGTGAGGGTTACGTCGTCCGGTACGTGGTCCCCGTCGGCGTCGGCCGGCGGGAATGGCGTGATCGTCGGACAATGGATCGTGGGTCGCGGCTCGTCGCTCGCGCTCGCCGCCACGCCGGCGCTCGGAAACTCGGGCAGGAGCAGGCCGCCAATCGTAAAGCCGCCCACCACGTCCTCGACCTCGCCCGCGACTTCCTGCCCCACCACCCTGGCGTCGGCATCGGAGAGCGACTGAGTGCCGTTGGGGGCCGTTGCCCGGTCCGTCGCGCAGCCCACGGCCACTACCGCGACGAGGGCGCTCGTCCAGTATCGCATGTCGTCAGCTCCTTGCGGAATCCATCGTGCCTCGAACCAATCTGGCTCACCCGGTTTCTGTCGAATGTGACTCGCCACACACCCAAGACGGTCACTAGTTTTGGGAAATGGCGGGGATCCTCCTGCGGCGCGCGCTGACCGGTCTGGGCGTGGTGGTGGGTGTGGTGACGCTCACCTTCTTCCTGCTGCACCTCGCGCCCGGCGATCCCGTCGAGCGCCTGCTCGGCTCCACCGCCACGCCGGCACAGCTGGCGGCCCAGCGCCACGCCCTCGGCCTCGACCGCCCGGTGCTCGTGCAATACACCGCGTGGATCGCCCGGTTCGCCCGCGGGGACTGGGGCACCAGTATCGCCAAGGGCCGTCCCGTCCGGGCGGTGTTGGGCGACGCCTGGCCCGCTACGGTGCGGCTCGTCGCCCTGTCGCTCCTGCTCAGCTATCTCCTCGGCATCGCCGGTGGCGCAGTCCAGGCAATGCGCAGCGGCTCGCGAACCGACACCAGCCTGTCAGTACTCTCCGTGACGCTGTTCGCGCTGCCGGGCTACTGGCTCGGCCTGATGCTCGTGATGGTGTTCACTTATTGGGCGCGTGCCCTGCCGGCGTTCGGCGCCGCGGGGCTCGACGCCGAGTACCTGACCGGCTGGGCGCGGCTCGCCGACCAGCTGCGCCATCTCGCCTTGCCGCTCGCGACGCTGACGCTGATCGGCGTGGGGGGAGCGGCGCGGTTCGCCCGCGGCGCGATGCTCGACGTCCTCGCGCAGCCGTTCGTCACCACGGCGCACGCCAAGGGGCTCACCCCATACCAGGTGGCGCGCCGCCACGTGCTCCGAAACGCCCTGACGCCGGTGGTGACGTTGCTCGGGCTGTCGCTGCCGGCGCTGTTCTCGGGCGCCGTCTTCGTTGAGGCCGTGTTCGCCTGGCCGGGCGTGGGACGGGTCCTGGTGGAGGCCGTGCAGGCGGCGGACTACCCGGTGGTCATGGCCGCGACGGCGGTGAGTGCCGCGCTCGTTGTCGCCGGCAACCTCCTCGCCGACGCTCTGGCGGCGTGGGTAGACCCCCGCGTGCGAGACGCGGGCGGCGGGATACGGGCCGCGTGAAACACGTGCTGCGGGACCGCCGCGGAGCGTTCGGGGCGATCGTGCTGGCGGCGGTGATCGCGTGCGCCGCCGGCGCTCCGCTGGTCACCAGCGGAGACCCGAGCGGGCAGCGGGACATCGTGGCTACCCGCTTTCTGGCTCCGCTCACCACCGACCTGCACGGCGCGCTGCACGTCCTGGGCACCGACCGCTTCGGGCGCGACGTGTGGACGCGGCTGGTGTACGGCGCGCGCATCTCGATGGGCGTAGGTGTGTCGGCGGTGCTGCTGTCGGTGGCGCTCGGCCTTGCCGTCGGCGCCGTGGCGGGCTATTGGCGCGGGCCGGTTTCGCTCGCTCTGCTGGGCATGACCGACTTCGCGCTCGCCCTGCCCCGCGTGGTGCTCCTGCTGCTCCTCGCCGCGCTGTGGCGGCCGAGCACCGCGCTCGTGGTCATCGTGCTGGCCCTGACGGGCTGGATGAGCGTGGCCCGCCTGGTGCACGGGGAAGTACGCGCCCTCGCGGCGCGACCCTTCGTGGAGGGTGCCGTCGCCCTTGGCGCCCGACGGCTGCGCGTGCTCGTCCGCCACATCCTGCCGAACGCGTTGACGCCCGTCATCGTCGCCGCCGCGCTCGGCGTGGGCAATGCCATCGTGCTGGAGGCGGGCATGTCGTACCTCGGCCTCGGCGTGCAGCCGCCCACGCCGTCGTGGGGCAACATGATCGCGTCGGGACGAGACACGCTGGTGAACGCGCCTTGGGTCGCGGCGGCGCCCGGGGCGGCGTTGGTGTTGGTCGTGGTCGCGTGCACACTGTTGGGCGATGCGGTGCGCGACGCGTTGGAGCCATCGGCGGTCAGCCGTCAGCCGCCAGCGCCACCCGCTTGAGGACCGCCGCGTCGATCTCGTGCCCGCCGTCGAAGGGAACGAGGGTGTAAGGTATCCCGTGCGCGCGGAGCCGCCCTTCCGTGGCGGCGACCACCTTGGGCGTGAAGAATTCGTCGCGCGCGCCGTAGACGAGTGAGAGACGGAGCGCGCGCATGCGGCCCGCGGCCCGCTCGTGCGTGAGGTCGAGGTCCGGCGGCACCTCGCCGCCCCACACGATCAGCCGATCGAGTCGAGCCGAGCCCATGGTCGCCCAGCGGCACGCGGTCGCGGTCCCCTGCGAAAACCCGAGGGCCGTCACCTCGATCGGCGCCCGATCGATCGCTCGCAAGGCGTCCTCGTAAACGGCGTCGAGGTATCGCACATAGTCGTCGATCTCCGCCAGCCGGTCTTCCTTCGTCATCCACGTCGCGCCCACACGGCGCTCCGCAGGGCTCTCCGTCAAGTAGAACCGCGACAACCCTTCCGGCGCGACGATCAAGCGTGTGCCGTCGTCGAGCGGTGTGAAGTGTCGCAGGAACCGCGCGGCGAGCTGGCCGTAGCCGTGGCAAACAAACCACGCCTCGCGGACCCGCGCTCCTGGGTTGCCGAAGGTGTAGTAGCGCGCCGAGCGCGTGACGGTAAGCCGGTGTTCGTTCACGTCACCAGGATCGTGACGATCTCGTGCGGTTCGGCGACGAACCGCACCGTGCGGCCGCGCTGCTCGAGCACGAGGGCGACCGATTCGCGCTCGTCGGCGCGGACGCGGTGGGCACTCTTGACGCCTTCCCCAAAACGCCACGCGCCCGCCGCCTTGCGACCCGTCGCGTTGTAGCACCGCAGCACGAGGGGCGAGCCCGCCTGCGCCGGCTTCACCGCCGACAGCACGAGCCCGGTCCCCTCCAGCGTGACGTCCGGGGGCGCGACCGTCAGCGCGCCTGCATCCCGGAGCCAGTACCCACGCACCGGGAGAAATGCATCCTCCCACAGCTCCGGCAGGGCGTCGCCGCGCTCGACCGCCGCCGCGGACACGGGCGCGATCGCCAGCTCGATGCGGCTGCGCCCAAGGCACTGCGCCTGCGGCGTTGCAAGCGGCCACGCCGCGTGGCCCGGTCGCGTCGAGAGGTCGTCCCGGGAGAGGTCCCCAACCGCGCGCAGCAATGTTACCAGGAGGTCGCCGCGGGGCGTCCATTCATACTCGAAGAACGCAGGCGCCAGCAGGGCGAGACCCCGGGCGCCGCGCGCCGCCGCAACGAACCGGTGCGCCGGCGCGGTCCGCACCGGCGTCTCCCGCGGGTAGTCCGTCGGGTCGGCGGTCACCGCCGGCCGCTCGACGCTGCCGAACGCCGCGCCCGCCAGGGCCGGCACGCCCGCCACGCCCACCGGAAGACGCGCCCGCAGGCGGTGGAACGTCGCGCGGTTGTCGATCTCGAGGCTGCAACGCACGACGGGGCTGTCGGCGTAGAGCTGGACCACGAGCCGGGCGTCGATCCCGCGGGCGACCGCCCACCGGGCGTCGAGCCCGGCGACCAGCGGGCCTGCGGCGAGGCGGCGGGCGGTGATCGGTCCCCGGCTCCGCGTCACGCGGTCGCGTCGCGGCGGGCAGTAGGTATAGGTGTCGCCCGCATCGCCGCCATCCTCGAGCCGCAGCACGCCGGCGTACCGCTCGCCGGAGCGGCGATCGACGATCGTCAGCGCCCCGCTGTGCTCGAGCGCCACCTCCACGAACCGGTTCTCCAGCGTACGCCCGCGGACGCGCGCACCATCACGGCGGGGGGGCGCGGAGGGGGAGGTGGGAACCGCCCCGGACGGCGGCGCGGTGGAGTCGAGCGCGAGGGCGGCGAGACCCAATCCCGGTACGGCCGGCGCACGGAACGCGATCCGCACCTCGTCCACCTCGTCCTGGTCTGGGTAGTGCCGGGCGGCGTCGCGGCGCTCGTGCGCGCTGCGGCGCGCCAGGACCTGAACTGGGATGGCGCGTCCATCGGACGTCCGCAGGGCGAACGGTTGGTAACCCGCCCCAGTTCGCGGCTCACGGTCCCCCGGCGGTCCCACCAGCACGTCGCGGTGGAAGAAGGAGACGTCGGCGACGATCACCCCGCCGCGGAAGCGCGCCGCGGGATTCCACAAGACGAGCGCCGGTTCGCCGCTGCTCCCCCGGTCGCGGGCGAGGTCGGGGTCGTAGCCGACCAGCTCGTGCAGGGCGCCGCGCGCGATCTCCCGCGCGTACGCCTCCACTTGAGCGAGCCGCGTCTCCGCCGCGGCGGCGACCGCGTCGCTCGTGCAGCCGGCCAACGTGTCGTGGAACTGGGAGCGTACCAGGGACCGCCACGCGAGCTCGAGCACGGGCCGCCGGTCGCGGCCCCCGTAGCGCCGCGCCAGCGCGGCGAGCGGCTCCGCGAACCGCTCGACCAACAGCTCGACGGTGCCGTGGCGGCGCTTGAGCGGCGCGCGCGTGCCGTGCACGCCCTGCAGCGTCCAGGTGTAGCGGTACGACCACCGCAGTTCGCCCCGCAGCGGCGCGGCGGCGCCGTCGGCGGCAGCCTGGAAAAACTCGTCGAGCCGCGAAATGCGGAACGCGTTGCCGGGCTCGAGCTCCAGCAGCAAATCGCGCACGCGAGTGAGCTGCGGGTGGGCCGCGTGATGGTCGGCCCCGACCAGCACGGCCACGTGCTTCCCCGCCGCCCGCTTGATCAGCGAGGCGCGCGCGCGGTGCCAGGCAGCCGGAAGCCGATCGAGGTCGGCCGGCAGCGCGGCCCCGATCTCGTATCCCTCGGGAGGGAGGTGCCACAGCAGCACCTCACGGCCGTCGGGGCTTCGCCATCGGTACAGGTCCCGCTCCTGGCCCGGCTCGCCGCCCAGCCCGCGCCACAGCACGCCGTACTTGATGCCGAACTCGCGGGCCAGCGCCGGCCAGACGGCGGGATGGCCGAAGGCGTCGGGAGAATAGAGCACGTCGAGCCGGCCGCCCAGGCGTTCGGCGTCCGCCGTGCCCAGCAGCAGGTTGCGCACCAGCGACTCGCCGGAGGGGATCAGCTCGTCGGCCAGCACGTACCATGGCCCCACTTGGAGGCGGCCCGTCTTCACCAGCGCCTTCACCTCGGCTTCGCGCTCGGGCCGCGCGCGCAGGTAGTCTTCGACGAGCACGGTCTGGCCGTCCAGGAGGAAGCTGCGAAAGCCCGCGTCGGCGTGCAGGAGTTCGATCAGGTCGTCCATCATCGGCACGAGCCGCGCCTGGAACGTCGCGGCGGGGAGGTACCACTCGCGGTCCCAGTGCGTGTGCGCGATCAGATGGAAGATCAGACCGGTCATGCCGGCCCTAAGGTAGGGGACGACGGTCGAGCCCGCGACAAACTATAAAGAGCCGGCCCCAACGATCGAGGTAACGCACTCGTTTTGCATCAGTTGGACCCCCCGCGGCACGGGCGCCACAAGCCTGTATAACCTCTGTCACACATCAGTGTGTTGCATGGCGTCACACCTCCGCCGCGCCCAAAGCGTCGTTCGCGCTTTTCGCCCGTTATACGTTGGACGACAAGTCCTTGACCCGCGAGTGCCCGCTGGGAGCCGATCGCCAGTCGTCGGCCACTCCGCCGTCCGGTGCACGGCACGTCGATTGCACGCGCTGACACAAACGTTACAGACGCTCGGCCGTCACTCACCACGCGCCAGGAATCCGTGCAAAGCGTCGCACCGAGCACCTACGTCTCCATTCCCCCGCGCCCGGCCGGGAGCAAAGCTGCCGGCGTTGCCCCGAGCGCGCGCTCCCCCCAGCGGCCCAGCGTCCGGGGCAAGTTCCTGTTTGCTGGGGACGACAAGCTCTACGTGCGCGGCGTGACGTACGGCGCCTTCCAACCCGACGCCCAGGGGAACGAGTATCACGACCTCGCCACCGTGGAGCGCGACTTCGCCCAGATGGCGGCTCACGGATTCAACGCCGTTCGCGTCCCCCACACGACGCCGCCCCGGCGCGTGCTCGACGTCGCGCAGCAGCACGGCCTCAACGTGATGGTGGGCCTCAGCGCCGAGCAGTACGTGGGCCACCTGATCGACCGCCGCGGCGCGCCCGACATCGAAGCGTTGATCCGCACCAACGTCCGCGCCTGCGCCGGCCACCCGGCGCTCCTGTGTTACGCCCTGGGCAACGAGATCCCGGGACCGATGGCTCGCTACCTGGGGCGTCGCCCCATCGAGCGGTACCTGGAGCGGTTGCATCGCGTCGTCAAGGAGGAAGACCCCGCGGGCCTCGTCACGTACGTGAACTATCCCACGACGGAATACCTCGACCTGCCGTTCCTGGACTTCGTGAGCTTCAACGTCTACCTCGAGTCACAGGAGCGATTGGAGGCCTACCTCGCGCGCTTGCAGAACCTCGCCGGTGACCGGCCGTTGATCATGAGCGAACTGGGGCTCGACAGCCTACGCCACGGCGAGCGCGACCAGGCGCAGGTGCTCGACTGGCAGATCCGGACAGCGTTCGCGAGCGGGTGCGCCGGCGCGTTCGTCTTCTCCTGGACCGACGAGTGGTATCGCCACGGCAACGACGTCGACGACTGGGCCTTTGGCCTCACCCGCGCTGACCGCTCGGCCAAGCCTGCGCTCCAGGCGGTTCGCGAAGCCTTCGACGCGGTGCCCTTCTCGGCGAGGTTGGCGCGGCTCCGGATCTCGGTCGTCGTGTGCACGTACAACGGCGCCCGCACCCTGCGCGACTGTCTGGAGGGGCTGCGCCGGCTCGCCTATCCCCCGTGCGAGGTCATCGTCGTGGACGACGGATCCACCGACGGGACGCCCGCCATCGCGCGCGAATACGAGTGCCGCCTCATTCGTACCGCGAACCGCGGCCTGGCCAACGCACGCAACACGGGCCTCGCAGCCGCCCAGGGTGAGATCGTTGCCTACATCGACGACGACGCGTACCCGGATCCGGATTGGTTGACCTACCTGGCGGCCACGTTTCTGAGCACGTCGCATGTCGGCGTCGGTGGGCCGAACGTCGCCCCACCCGGTGACGGGTGGATCGCGGAATGCGTCGCCCGCGCGCCCGGCGGACCGGTGCACGTGCTCCTCAATGATCGCGACGCCGAACACATCCCGGGTTGCAACATGGCGTTCCGCAAAACTTGCCTCGAGGCGATCGGCGGATTCGATCCGCAGTTCCACGCTGCCGGCGACGACGTGGACGTCTGCTGGCGGCTGCAGGAGCGCGGCTGGACGCTCGGCTTCCAACCAGCGGCGCTGGTGTGGCACCACCGCCGGAACTCGGTGCGCACCTACTGGAAGCAGCAGATCGGCTACGGCCGGGCTGAGGCGATGCTGGAACGGAAGTGGCCCGAGAAGTACAATGGCCCGGGGCACGTGCGCTGGGCGGGCCGCATGTACGGCGCTGGCCTCACCCGCCTGCTCGGATGGCGCCGACCCCGCATCTACCATGGCGTATGGGGCGGCGCACCGTTCCAAGCGCTCTACGAGCCGGCACCGAGCCTGCTCGCGTTCCTGCCGCAAATGCCCGAGTGGCACCTGATGACCATCACGCTCGCCGGCCTGGCGACGCTGAGCATCGTCTACGAGCCGCTCCGGCTCGCGGTGCCGCTGCTGCTCGGCGCGCTGATCCTGCCGATCACGCAGGCATGCGTGAATGCGGCCCGCGCGTCGTTCCCCGAGGCACGGCGTTCCGTCGTCCGCGTGAAACGGCGACTGCTCACGGCCGTGCTGCATCTCGTCCAGCCGTTCGCCCGGCTCCACGGGCGGGTCGAAGCGGGGCTCACCCCCTGGCGGCGACGCGCGACGCTGGGACCGGCGCCCCTCTGGCCCGTGACGGCAGCCATCTGGAGCGAGCGCTGGGAGCCGCTGGACCAGCGGCTGCGGACGCTCGAAGGGCGGCTGCGTGCGAAACGGGCCTGCGTGCTCCGCGGCGACGAGCACGACTGCTGGGACCTCGAGGTGCGAGGCGGGATCCTCGCGGCCGCCCGGCTGCTGATGGGCGCGGAAGACCATGCGGGGGGCAAGCAGCTCCTGCGGCTGCGCTGGTGGCCCGCGATCCCCCGGCGGGGGCCGCTGCTCACGCTGGGCGTCGCGGCGCTCGCAGGCGCGGCCGCGCACGCCCATCTCTGGGGCGCCGCGGCGCTGCTCGGCGTCGTCGCCGTCCTGCCCGCGCTGCACCTGGTCGAGCAGGCCATGGCCGCGATGGCCACGATCCGCCAGACGGTCCAGCAGTTGCAGGGCGGAGGCTGGTGATGGGCATGGTCCTCTGGGGGAACCTCGCCTGGCACCCCGCCGCGGCCGCGTGGCGGGCGGCGGCGCCCACGGCGCCGACTCCCGACTGCATCGAAGTCCTGCGCGCCGACAACGGCAACGGCGTGTACCGCCTGGTCGGCGCCGGACCGAGCGGCGCACCGATCATCGCCCGGCGCTCGGGGATGGCGAGGGCGCTGGTCGTACGGACGATCTACGAAAAGCTGCTTTCGCGCCTCCCGATCGCGGCACCGCGGTATCGCGCGTTCCAGGCTGAAGGCCCGCGGTACGCGTGGGTGTTTCTGGAGGACGTCGGGCGTAGCCAGGGCCGATGAACGACCTCGCGTTGTTCCACCGGCTGCTGCAGCAGTCGCGCCCGCACTGGCTTCGCCTCGTGACCCTGTTCGCAATCGGGCTCCTGGCGAGCCCGCTGACGCTGCTGGCACCTCTGCCGCTCAAGATCGGCGTCGACAGCGTGCTCGGCTCGCGCCCGCTCCCCGGATGGCTCCACGCGGTTGTCCCGACCGCGATGGACCACACACCGGCGGCGCTGCTCCCTCTAGTCGCAATCCTGGCACTGGTGATCGCGCTGCTGACGCAGCTCCAGGCGTTCGCGACGACGTACCTGACGGCGGCGGCAGGAGAGAGATTGGTGCTGGATTTCCGCGCGCGGATCTTCCGCCACCTGCAGCGGATGTCGCTCTCGTATCACGACACCGTGGGCACGGCCGACTCCGGCTACCGTATCCAGACTGACGCGCCCGCCATCCGGAACGTCGTGGTCGACGGGTTCATTCCTTTGGTCGGAGCGGCGCTCACGCTCGGCAGCATGCTCTATGTCACCGTGCGCATCGACTGGGAGCTGGCGCTTGTCGCGCTCGCCGTCTCGCCGCCCCTGCTGCTGGCGGCGCACGCCTATCGCCCCCGGCTCCGCCGCGAATCGCGGACAGTGAAGAAGCTCGAGAGCGCCGCCCTGGGCGTGGTGCACGAAGTCCTGGGTGCGCTGCGTGTCGTGAAGGCGTTCGGCCAGGAGGCAGGGGAAGACGCGCGCTTCGCGCGCCGCGCGGGCGAGGGACTGCGAGGTCGCCTGCGCCTCGCGGCAGCCGAAGGACGGTTTGCCATCATCGTAGGCCTCGTCACCGCCGCCGGGATGGCCCTCGTGCTCTTCGTGGGCGTGGGACACGTCCGGGCGGGTCTGCTCACCCTGGGCGACCTGCTGCTCGTCATGGGGTACATCGCCAAGCTGTACGATCCCCTGAAGACGATCAGCCGGAAGGCGGCGACCCTCCAGGTCTACCTGGCCAGCCTCGAGCGGGCGTTCGCCCTGCTCAACCAGGCCCCCGACGTCACCGAGCGGCCCAACGCCCGGCCGCTCGCGCGCGCCCGGGGGGCGATCGCTTTCCGAGACGTGTCCTTCGGCTATGGGCCCGACCGCCCCGTGCTGCACGACGTCACGTTCGAGGTCGGGCCGGGCACGCGCTTCGCGATCGTCGGGACGACGGGGGCGGGAAAGAGCACGCTCATGTGCCTGCTCACCCGCCTCTACGACCCGACTGCCGGCGCGATCCTCCTGGACGGCGTGGACATTCGAGACTACCGGCTGGAGGACCTCCGGCGGCAGTTCGCCGTCGTGCACCAGGACCCCGTCCTCTTTTCGGTGAGCATCGCGGAGAACATCGCGTACGCCGTGCCCGGGGCGAGCCGGGAGCAGATCGTCGCCGCCGCCCAGGCGGCGAAGGCCCACGAGTTTATCGTCCAGCTGCCGCAGGGCTACGACACGCAGGTCGGCGAACGGGGGGTGAAGCTTTCCGGCGGACAGCGCCAGCGCATCGCCCTGGCCCGCGCGTTCCTCAAGGACAGTCCGGTCCTGATTCTGGACGAACCGACCAGCGCTGTCGACCAACGCACCGAGGCCGCGATCGTGGAAGCCATGGAAGGGCTCGAGCGCGGTCGCACGGTGATCACCATCAGTCATCGCGCCAACGCCCTGCGGCGCTGCTCGGCCGCCTTGACGATCGAGCACGGCCGCGTGGTGGAGGCAGGCTCCAGGGTCCCGCCGCCGCCGCGCCCGATTGCTGGCCCGGCGCCAGTCGTCCCCGCCACGCGCCAGGAGAAGCTCCTGGCGCATCCCGCCGTCCAGGCGTGGCGCCGCGTGGCCCCGGACCAGCCCCTGCCGGCGCGCGTGGTGCCGGTCAAGGTCAAAGCGGACCGCGACACTGCCGCGCGGGCGTATCGGCTCGAGCCAGTCGAAGGCGACGGGCCGGTGATCATCGCCAAGGGATGCCGGCAAGCCGACGCCGTGCTGGAGCG
Source organism: Gemmatimonadales bacterium (assembly GCA_036004985.1). Lineage (GTDB taxonomy): Bacteria > Gemmatimonadota > Gemmatimonadetes > Gemmatimonadales > GWC2-71-9 > 20CM-2-65-7. The sequence goes on along the minus strand of DASYQX010000095.1, from coordinate 8,505 downwards.
CATCGTGTACGAGGACATCCTTCCCCACGTCCGTCTTCCCGGGCCCCGGTGCTATGGCGTCGTCGCCGACCCGGATGCCGAGCGCGGCTGGGTGTTCCTGGAAGAGTTGCGCGGCGAGGAGTACTCGAATCTGATACCGAGTCATCGGACCGCGGCGGCCCAGTGGCTCAGCGTGCTGCACAGTGGCGCGCAGGAGTGGGCCGACCCGGCGTTGTTGCCGACCGCCGGGCCGCTCGGCTACCGGGACCTAATGCAGGTAGCCCGGGACGCGATCCACGAGCACCTCGACAACCCCGCCCTAGGCACCGACGACCTCGCATTCCTCGACACCGTGCTCGCGCGGTTCGAGGACCTGGACGAACACTGGGACCGGCTCGCGGCCCCCTGCGCGGGCATGCCGGAGACGCTGGTGCACGGCGACTTCAACCGCAAGAACCTGCGGGTGCAAGAGGTAGAGGGAGCGCCGCGCGTCGTCGTGTTCGACTGGGGGGATGCCGGCTGGGGCGTGCCCACTACTGACCTGGCGCAGAGCTCGATCGCGGCCCGCCCCGACCTCCACGCGTACTGGGAGGCGGTGCGGGAGCGCTGGCCGGCGTACGACCGGGAGACGGTCGAGCGGCTGGCGCAGTGCGGGTCGGTGTTCCGGGCGCTCGCCGCCATGCGGTGGGCGAGCCGCGGGATGCCGTTCGACTGGGCGCCGTGGTCCGTTGCCAACCTGCGGCTGTACGACGCCGAGCTCACCCGGGCGCTCGACGATCTCGGCTGGGCGCACGCTCGGCACGAGGCCGGAGTCAGCGCATCATGACCGTCGCCCCGTACGACGCGTTGCGCCAGACCCTCGAGGCCCATGGAGAGCCGCCAGCTCCGGAGCTCTGGGTCACGCTCGCGGAGGTGCTCGGCAATGGGGCGGCGAGCGGCCGGCCGATGTCGCTCGAGCGCGTCAAGCGAAAGGTCTACCGGATTCGCGACGGCGCGGACGACGCCCGGTCGCTCGTCCTCAAGCGCCACAAGGACGCCGGGGATGCCCGGCGCGCGCGCCTCGTGTGCGAGCGCTGGCTACCGGCCCTCGGCTTCGAAGGGTGCTGCCCGCGCGTGCTCGGTACTGCGGCGGATCGGCACGGCCGCTGGGTCTGGCAACTGTACGAGGACTTCGGCATCGACACGCTCCTGACGCGTCCCGACCGCCCGCGCCTCGGGGCCGCTGTCGACCTCATCGCCGATCTGCACACCCGCGCTACTGGCCATCCCTTGCTCTGCCAGGTTCGGGCCGACGGAGCGGATTACGGGGTTCATCACTTCTGGTCGGCGCTGCGCGACGCGGACCGGGCGCTCGAAGCCCTCCCCGCCTCCCGGCTCCCCGGTGACTCCGGCCGGGCGCGGGACCGGCTGCGCCGGCACCTGGACCGCCTGCGGCGCGATACGCGGCGGATCCGGGTGCTGGCGGAGGCGAGCGAGCCGGAGACGATGCTGCACGGCGACCTCCTGGCCAAGAACGTCATCGTCGCGCAGGGGCCGCAGGGCTCGAGCGTCAGGCTCCTCGACTGGGACCACGTGGGGGTCGGACCGGTCAGCTACGACCTCTCCACGTTCCTCACGCGGTTCCCGGCCTCGGAGCGGGAGTGGATCGTGTCTCGATATCGCGACGCGGTGCGACGCCTGGGCGGAGATCTGCCGGGCGTTGCCGAGCTGAACCTTCTGCTGGACACCGCGGAGCAAGCACGCTGCGCGGAGTATGTGGCGGCGTTCGCCTCGAAACTGCTCTTGGACGGGGAGCGCGTGGCGCCGACCGGGCTGTTGGAGATCGAGGGTTGGATTCAGGCACTGCGGCCGCTGCTGCCCGCCACGACACGACGTCCGGCAAGGAGGGCCAGCTGATGAAGTGGCTCATCGTCAATGGGGACGACTTCGGCATGAGCGCCGGGATCAACCGCGGCATCGTCCAGGCCCACCGCACGGGCATCCTCACCAGCGCGAGCCTGATGGTGAACCGGCCCGCCAGCGAGGAGGCGGCAGCCCTCGGCCGCGCCTGCCCTAAGCTGAGCGTGGGGCTGCACCTCGAGCTGACCGATCCCGCACAGGCGGCCGCGGAGGTGGAGGATCAGGTGAGGCGCTTCCTGGCGTTGGTCGGCACCGCCCCTACCCACGTCGATTCTCACCACGACGTGCACCTCGATCCCGACGTGCTGCCTCACGTCTTCGCCCACGCGGGACGCTGGAGGGCGCCGGTCCGTGGTCGGTCCGGGATTCGCCGCATCTCGAAGTTCTACGGACGGTGGGACGGCGAAAGCCACCCTGAGCAGATCGGAGTGGAGTCGCTGCTCCGCCTCGTGGACGCAGGGGTCGGCGAGTGTGTGAACGAGCTCATCTGTCACCCCGGGTATGTGGAGCCCGGTGTCTCGACTACGTATGCCGCGGAGCGCGAGATCGAGGTCAGCACGCTGTGCGACCATCGCGTGCGGCAGGGGATCCTCGCGCGCGGTATCCAGGTCATCGGCTTTCGGGACCTCCCCTCCCTCGCCCAACCCAGACCGGTCGCGGAGGCGACGACATGACGACAGTCGTGATTTCGCCGTGCAAGGTCGCGAGCTTCCCGGAGGGCGGCGGTCATTTCTGGGTGTACCTGCAGTACGCCCACGGCCTGCGCTTGCTGGGCTGCGACGTCTACTGGCTGGAGCAGCTGCGGGCGGCCGACCCCGACCAGGAGGCCCGGCTCACGGCCATCTTCCTGGCCAAGATGAAGCGCTACGGTCTGGGCGGCCGGACGTTCCTCTACGCGCGCGACCGCATCGGAGAGGACGACCCCGGCTCGCTGCGCTTCATCGCGGGCAGCCGCACCGCTGCCGAGGCGGTGCTCCGGCGGGCGGATCTGCTCCTCAACTTTCACTACCGGATCGACTCGCGGCTTTTGGGTTGCGTGCGAGGGCGCACCGCGCTGGTCGACATCGATCCGGGCCTGCTCCAGTTCTGGATGAGCACCGGTCAGATCACCGCGGCGCCGCACGATCGCTACCTCACGACAGGGGAGACGGTGGGCGCGCCCGGGACCCGCATTCCGGACTGCGGGCTTCCCTGGGTCCGGGTGCGCCCCCCCGTGTGCCTCGAGCTCTGGCCGTTTACGCACACGCCCCGCGCTCGCGCGTTCACCACGGTCTCGAGCTGGGCGTCGGCCGACTGGCTGGCGATCAAGGAGAACGGCCGCACGGTGCTGCGCGAGAACACGAAGCGGCTGGCGTTTCTCGAGCACGTCGATCTCCCGCTCCACACGCGCCAGCCGCTCGAGCTGGCGCTGTACCTCGTGGCGGACCACGAAGACGACCAGCAGGATCGCGCGCAGCTGCTCCGACACGGCTGGCGCGTGCGCGACTCGCGGCGGGTGGCGGGCACGCCCGAGGCCTACCGCCGCTACGTCCAGCGGTCGCGCGGGGAGTTCAGCTGCGCCAAGGCGTCGTGCATGGAGTTCCAGAACGCGTGGATCAGCGACCGGACGCTCTGCTATCTGGCCAGCGGGAAGCCGGTGGTCGTGCAGCACACCGGTCCGAGTGCCTATCTCCCCAACGGGGCCGGCATGTTCCGGTTCAGCTCGTCCGCCGAAGCCCTGCAGGCGCTCGAGGAGATCAACGCCGATTATGGGCGACACTGCCAAGCCGCGCGCGCGATCGCCGAGACGCACTTCGACGCCCGCCGCGTCTTGGAGGGTGTCTTGAACGCGGCGCTGGACGGCTTCCCGGTCCACGCGACGCAGCCGGAGGCGGCGTCACACCGATGAGTCCCGAGCCCCGGAGCTTCGCCGGGCCGGCGCCGCCTTCCCACGCCCCCCGCCCCACAGACCTGAGCGATGGCGAGGTGCGCGACTGCCTGGCCGGCAGCCTGGCGTCGCGCTTCGGCCCGCGGGCGACGATCGTCGGGCTGCGGCGCGCACCGTTCGACGGCGCGACGTCCTACCCCGCCGAGATCGTCCACGTCAGGCTCAGCACGGGTCAGGAGCTGAAGCTCTTCCTCAAGGACCTCAGCACCTCGCGCCTCCCCAAGGACGCGATCCGCGACCGGCGGGAACGGGAGTTTCGGGTCTATCGCGAACTCCTGCCCCGCACCGACGTCGGCACCGCGCGGTACTATGGCGCCCTCGGCGACGAATCCCTCGACCGCGTGTGCCTCCTGCTCGAGTTCGTGGACGGCGTCCCGCTCGGGAAGTGCGAGCTCGAGGGTTGGCTGGCCGCGGCCCGCTGGCTGGCCCGCCTCCAGGGGGCCGTTGCGCGTCACGCGGACGTGTTGGCGCGTGCCCCGTTCCTGGTGCGGCACGACGCCAAGTTCTACCGCGCCAAGGCGGACCTCGCGGAAATCGCGGTCGGCCAGGTCTCGGCAGCGCTCGCGGGACGCCTCGCGCGCGCGCTCTCCGGATACGATCGGGTGGTGGCCGTCATGGCCGACCAGCCGCGCACGCTGGCACACGGATCCTATCGACCGGAGAACATCCTGGTCAGCGGCGGAGGTGCGGCGGCCCGCATCTGCCCCATCGACTGGGAGCTGGCGGCATGGGGCGCCGCACTCTACGACCTCGCGTTCCTCACGGACGCAGCCGCCCCGTCGTGGTGGGAGCCGCTGTGGGACGCCTATACCGACGAAGCCGGTCGATGCGGAGTCGCGGTTCCGCCGCGTGAGGAGCTGCGGCACGTCGTGGACTGCTTTCGGCTCCTCAAGACGCTCAAGGCACTGAGTGAGTGCGTGACCTGGGGGTTCCCGGAGCGGAAGGTGGTCAAGCTCGTGGGCATGGCGGAGGCGCTGCGCCTGTGACGCGCGTACTGCCCCTGGTCGGGCTGCTGACATGCCGTGCTCCCGGGTCGACACCCGCGAGACCTTTGGCCTTCGAGGCCAACCGCGGCCAAACCGATCCACGCGTTGACTTCGTGGCTCGCGGCACGCAGCACACGCTCTTTCTTGCTGCGAACGAGGCGGTGCTGGTGCTCACGACGCGAGACTCGACCGGGATCGTCATGCGGATGGCGGTCGTGGGCGCCAACCGCCGGCCTCGCGTGGTGGGGCTCGACGAGCTGCCCGGGAAGGCGAACTACTTCGTCGGCAAGGATCCAGCGAAGTGGCACACGAACGTGCCGCTCTATGCCAGGGTGCAGTACGCGGAGGTCTATCCGGGGATCGACCTCGCCTACACCGGCGACCAACGCCAGATGGCGTACGCGTTCGCCGTACGCCCCGGGGCCGACCCGCGGCGGATCGTCCTCCACTGGTCCGGCGCCGACAGCCTGGCGGTGGACGCCGAGGGTGCCCTCGCGCTGTACACCGCGCAGGGCGTGATCCGCCAGCCGCCGCCGGTGATCCTCGAGGAGCACGACGGGGCAGGGCGAAAGGTCGCCGGACGTTACGTGCGCCACGCCGGCGATCAGGTGGGGTTCGCCGTCGCCGCTCCGGACGCCAGCCCGCCGCTGGTGATCACGGGCACCGTGCCCCTCCTTGTCATTCCAACACCGCATTCCATGAACGCGATGAGGTGACCCTATGCGATACGTAGAACGGTTGATCGGTCTCGCGTGCCCGATCCTCCTGGCTACCGGATGCCGCGACGCAGCGCAGCCCGCGAGTCCGACGCATCCTGGACGCCCCCTCGCCCTCGCGGGGGGCTCGGGCGCTCCGGTGCTCTTCTTCTCGACCTACCTGGGCGGCACCGGCGATGACGACGCGAGCAACATCGCCGTCGATGCGAACGGGTACGCCTACGTCACCGGGGAAACGGAATCGATCGACTTTCCGACGACCGCCGGGGCGTTCAGGACGTCCGCCGCCGGTCTGAAAGAGGTTGTCGTCACGAAGCTCGATCCCGCCGGCTCCGGTCTGGTGTATTCGACGTACCTGGGCGGCGGCAGCGATGACGCCGGCCACGCCGTCGCCGTCGACGCCGCGGGGTACGCCTATGTCGTCGGGAACACCTCATCGACCGATTTCCCGACGACCGCCGGCGCTTTCCAGACCACCTCGCCCGGGCGGGTGAGCAATACGCTGGTGCCCTTCGTCACCAAGCTGGACCCCGCCGGCTCGGCGCTGGCGTACTCGACCTATCTCGGCGGCAGCACTGATGGGCAAGCCATCAGCATCGCCGTCGATGGCGCGGGAAACGCCTATGTCACCGGCCTCACCTCCTCGACCGACTTTCCGACGACGGCGGGGGCGTTCCAGACGACCCGCGCCGGTGGGACGGATGCCTTCGTCACGGAGCTGAACCCGAGCGGCTCAGCCCTGGTGTACTCGACCTACCTTGGCGGGGGCGGCGACGACCACGGCCGCGACATCGCCGTCGATGCCGCCGGGCACGCGTACGTAATCGGCCGGACCCTGTCGGGCGACTTTCCGACGACCCCTGGGGCCTTCCAGCCGACCAAGGCCAGCAACCCCACTTCGCATGCCGCCTTCGTGACCAAGCTGAGCCCAGAGGGCTCCGCGCTGGTGTACTCGACCTACCTCGGCGGCACCGGAAGTGATCGGGGCGTCGCCATCGCGCTCGACGCCCTTCCGGACCCGCACGCCTACGTGGCCGGCCGAGCGAAGTCGACCAACTTTCCGACGACCCCAGGGGCCTTCCAAACGACCTCGGCCGGTCTGCTGGACGGCTGGGTCGCTGAGCTCGACCCGAGCGGCTCGGCGCTGGTGTACTCGACCTACCTCGGCGGTTCTGGGGACGACGAGCACGAGGGCATCGCCGTCGGCGCGGACGGGAGCGTGTACGTCGCCGGCACGACCAAGTCGGCCGACTTTCCGATCACCGCGGGAGCGGTGCAACCCATCACCGGTGGCCTCGCGGAGGTCTTCGTCGCGAAGCTGGACCCGAGCGGCTCCACCCTCGCGTATTCGACGTACCTGGGCGGCGCTGTCGATGACGACAACACGGGCCTCGCTCTCGATCCCGTCGGCAGCGTCTACGTCACCGGCAAAACGTCATCGACCGACTTTCCGACCACAGCGGGCGCCTTCGACACGACGTTCAACGGCCCCGACGATATGATCGTCGTGAAGCTCGCCGACTTCGGACGGCCGGCGACGCTCGCGCTTGCGGCGGATACGGCCACCAGCGTCGCAGGCACCCAGTACTGCGTGCCTGCCGAGGTTCGGGACGCCGCCGCGAATCCGGTGCCGGGCGTGCCTGTTCGCTTTTCGGTCACGGGCGCGCACAGCACCGGCGGTTCGGCGCGGACGGACGCGACGGGGCAAGCCGTGTTCTGCTACACGGGCACGCAGGCGGGAGAGGACACGATCACCGCTGTCGCGGACGCCAATGATAACGGCGTGCAGGATCCTGGCGACCCGAGCGACACGGCGACGAAGACCTGGGTGCCGGCGTGACGGGCTTGAGAGAGGCGATCGACCTGCACGGCGCGCTGGGCGGAGAGCTCGGCGCGACGGAGCTGTGCGACCTGCTGCGCGACCTCGTGGGCGGTGTCGAGCCCGCGGACCGCGTGGAGGCCGTGCGCCCGATCAAGCCGCCGCGCGTCTATCGCCTGGAGCTGACCGGCGCCCCCTGGCGCTCGGTCGTGCTCAAGCGGCTGGAGCCCGCCATGGCCCAGCGCGCCCGGCTGGCGGCCGAACGCTGGCTCCCCGCGCTCGGGTTGGGCTCTCGCAGCGCGCGCCTGCTCGGGGTCGCGGCGGAACGCAGCGGCGATGCCGTCTGGCACGTGTACGAGGATCTCGGCGATCGGACGCTTGCCGCGCGGCCTGCGGCCGAGTGTGTCGACGCTACCGTGGACCTCGTCGCCGAACTCCACCTGCGGGCCGCGCGGCATCCTGTCCTGCCCGACGCGCGTCACCATGGCGGCGGTCGGGGCCTGGCGTACTTCACGGAGAGCGTGGGCGACGCCGTCGCCGCGCTCGAAACGCTGCACAACACCGGGATCGAGCCCCCGGCGGCCTTCGCGGGCGTGCCCGCGCGGCTGCTCGAGCGCCTGCGCGACCTCCTGGCCGACGCGCCGCGCCGGGCCCGGGTCTTCGCGGACGCGGCGGGGCCCGATACACTGCTGCACGGCGATCTGTGGCCGATCAACGCGTTCGTGGACGCGACGCCCGAGGGGCCGCGCGCGCGCCTCGTCGATTGGGACAGGGTCGCGGTCGGCCCCTTCAGCTACGACCTGTCCACCCTGCTCTTCCGGCTCCCGCCGGCCGAGCGTCCCCGGGTTCTTTCGCGCTACCGGCAGGCCCTGGCGCGCGGCGGCTGGACGCTGCCCGCGCCGGCCGACCTGAGCGTTCTATGCGACACGGCGGAGCGGGCGCGCTACGCCAACTACCTCATCTGGCCCGTGTTGGCGCTGGTGCAGGAACGCCCCTCCTGGGGCTTCCCCGAGCTGGCCGAGGTCGAACGGTGGTTCGTCGCACTCGATTCCAGTTTGGAGGTGGCATCCGTATGAAGACGACGCTCTTGTTTGCTTCGGCGTTGCTGACCGGCGCGTCGGCGTCCGCGCAGACGAGTGCGGCGCACGTCGCTCCGTCGGGCGTACCCGCGGTGCAGAT
>DASYQX010000094.1:0-27484 GCA_036004985.1 Gemmatimonadales bacterium | reverse complement strand
CCCACCGCCGAGGTGAACCGCGTGCTCGAGGACCTGTTGGCGCGCCAGCAGCCGCCCCAGCCGGTGGGAGAGTCGGTGCGGCTGTTCTATGCGACGCAGGTCGGCACCGCGCCGCCGCGGTTCGCGGTGGTGGCGAACCGGCCGGACGCGATCCCCGAGTCCTACACCCGCTACCTCCATAACGGCTTCCGCGAGGCCTGGGAGTTCACGGGGGCGCCGCTGACCATCAAGTTCCGCCGCAAGCGGGGGCGCCGGTGAGCGTGGCGCTGTGGATTGCCGCCGCATACCTGCTCGGCGCCACGCCAACCAGCTACCTGGCAGGCCGGTTGGCCCGGGGCATCGATCTGCGCGAGCACGGCTCCAAGAACCTGGGCGCGACCAACGTCTACCGCGTCCTCGGCTGGTCGTACGCCATTCCGGTGGGATTGATCGACGTCGTCAAAGGTGCCATTCCCGTGGCCCTGTTCGCGCGCTGGGCCAACGGGCCGGCGTGGCTGCCCGTGGTGCTCGGCGGGGCGGCGGTGGTCGGGCACATGTTCTCGCCCTACGTCCGCTTCAGGGGCGGCAAAGGGGTCGCGACGGCCACTGGGATGTTCCTCGCGCTCGCCCCCGTCGCCTGCCTCCTGGCACTGCCGGTGTGGGGCCTGTCTCTCTGGCTCACGGGCTACGTGTCGCTCAGCTCGATCATTGCCGTGCTTACGTTCCCCATCCTGGTCCGTCTGACCGTATCGGGCGCCGGGCCGACGTTTTGGGCGAGCGTGGCGCTCGCGGTGCTGATCATGTTCGCGCACCGGGCGAACATCCGGCGGCTGGTGGCGGGGACGGAGAACCGGTTCAGGACGAGGAAGGAGGCAGTTCAGTGAGGGTCGGGTTCGTCCGTGAGTGTACCCACCCTGAAGGGTGGGCTCGGCGGGACCCTGTCCTTAAGGACAGCGATGCGCCGAGCCCAGGCTTGAGCCTGGGAACACAAGGACGGATACGGGGCCCCGCCCAATGACTCGCATCGCCGTGATCGGCGGCGGCGCGTGGGGCACGGCGCTCGCCGATCTGCTGGCCCGCAAGGGCGAGACGGTCACGCTGTGGGCCCGGGAGCCGGAGGTGATCGCGGGGGTGAACCGCGAGCACGTGAACACCATGTTCCTGCCGGGGGCGCCGCTTACGGCCGCGATTCGGGCCGAGGGCGATCTCGCGGCGGCGGTGCGGGGGGCCGAGGTGGTGGTATCGGCGGCGCCGTCGCACGCGGTGCGTCCGGTGATGGCCCAGGCGGCGCCCGCGCTGACGGGGAAACCGCTCGTCGTGAGCGTCTCCAAGGGCCTCGAGCCCGAGCGCCTCGAGCGCCCGTCCTGCGTACTCAGCGAGGTGCTACCATCGGGAACGCCGGTCGCCGTCCTCTCGGGCCCGTCGTTCGCGCTAGAGGTGTACCAGCGGCAGGCGACGGCGGTCGTCGCGGCCGCGCCCGATCACGCGCTCGCCCAGCAAGTGCAGCGCGTCTTCGCGACGGGGTTCTTCCGCGTCTACTCGGCCACTGACGTCGTGGGCGTCGAGCTGGGCGGTGCCCTGAAGAACGTCATCGCCGTGGCGGCGGGCATTCTGGAGGGGCTGGGGTTGGGCTACAACACGCGGGCGGCGCTGCTCACCCGCGGCCTCGCCGAGATCACCCGACTCGGCGTCGCGCTCGGTGCGGACCCGATGACGTTCGCGGGGCTCGCGGGCTTGGGGGACCTGATCCTCACGGCCACCGGTGCGCTGTCGCGCAACCGGAGCCTGGGGGTCGAGCTGGGGCAGGGGAAGTCGCTCGAGCAAGCGCTCGCCGGGAAGAAATCGGTGGCGGAGGGGGTCAACACGGCCCGCACGGCAGTGACGCTGGGGGAGCAGCACGGCGTCGAGCTCCCGATCGCGCGCGAGGTGGCGAACGTGTTGTTCCACGGCAAGGCCCCGGCGCAGGCGATCACGGATCTGATGGAGCGCGACCTCAAGGCGGAGCAGTGGCGATGAGCGCGAGCCAACCCGTCCAGGAGTTCTTCTCGATCGGCGAGGTGTGCCAGCTCACCGATCTGAAGCCGCACGTCCTGCGGTACTGGGAGAGCCAGTTCCGCTTCTTGAATCCCGCGAAGAACCGCTCGGGGAACCGCGTGTACCAGCGGCGCGAGATCGAGTTGATCATGCTGGTGAAGCACCTGCTGTACACTGAGAAGTACACCATCGAAGGGGCGCGGCAGAAGATCGAGCAGTACCGCCGCTCGGGGGAGCTGAAACCCGAGGCGCGGCGCGCCCTCGCCACCGAAACGGTCAAGGAATTGCGCGCCGAGCTGAAATCGGTGCTGGGCATCCTCGAGGGAAACACGCCGCCGAACGCGGGAACGCGCTGAGATGCGGGTCGCCGTGGTCATCCCCGCGTTCCAGGCGGCCGCGACGATCCGCACGGTCGTCGCGCGGACCCTCGCGGCCGTGCCGACCGCCTCCGTCATCGTGGTGGACGACGGTTCGACGGACGGCACGGTATCGGCTGCGCGGGCGTTCGTGCTCGGGCACGAGGAGAACCTCGGCAAAGGCGCCGCGCTGCGCGACGGGATTCGCGAGGCGATCACGCAGGGCGCAGCCATCGTCGTGACGCTCGACGCCGACGGCCAGCACCCCCCCGAGGAGATCCCGCGCTTGCTTGCGCCGATCGGGGAAGGGCGGGCGGACCTCGTCCTCGGCGCCCGGACGCGGGGGGGCCCGATGCCGGTGCCGCGGCGCCTCAGCAACTGGCTCTCGGCGCGGCTGGCGAGCCGCATCGGTGGCCAAGGGGTGACCGACGCCCAGACGGGGTTCCGGGCGTTCACGCGCGCGGTGGCGGAGCGGGTACGCCCCGCCGAAGCGCACTACGACTACGAGACGGCGTTCCTGCTGGGCGCGCTCGACGCGGGGTTCCGGGTCACGTCCGTCGCGATCCCGACGATCTACGACGGCGCCCAGAGCCACTTTCGGCCGTGGGCGGACAGCTGGCGCGTGGCGCAGGTGTTTGCGCGCTACGCCCGCCGCATTCTCGTCGGCGCCGCATGAAGATCCTGGTCTCAAACGACGACGGCATCCTCGCCTGGGGCATCGCGCTGCTCGCCGACATCTGCTCGACGGTGGGGCAGGTGACGGTCGTCGCGCCCGACCGCGAGCAGAGCGGCACATCCCATTCGTTGACGCTGCACCGCCCGCTGCGCGCCAACCGCCGCGCCGACGGAGCCTTCCAGGTGGACGGCACGCCCACCGATTGCGTCCTCCTGGCCCTCGGCGCCCTGATGCCCGACCGCCCCGATTGGGTGATCTCGGGGATCAATCACGGCCCGAACATGGGCGAGGACGTGCTCTACTCGGGAACGGTGGCCGCGGCGATGGAAGGGCTCGCCGCGGGGATCCCGAGCATCGCCGTCTCCTACGGCAGCTTCGACCTCGAGCACCTCGAGAGTCACCGCCCGGGGCTGCAGCGTCTCATCGAGGGGATCGTCCACGTGGATGACTTTCCGGAGGAGACGCTGCTCAACATCAACCTCCCACCGATTCCCGCCGACGAGGTGAAAGGCGTGAAGGTCACGAACCTCGGGAGCCGCGTGTTTCACGAGGAAATCGCCCAAATGAAGGACCCGTGGGGGCGGAACATCTACTGGATCGGCGGAGGCCACGTCACCTGGTCGGGCGGCGCCGACTCCGACTTTCAAGCGGTCATGGACGGCTACATCTCGGTCACGCCCCTGCACGTCGACATGACCAACTACCCGCTGCTCGAGGTCGTGCGGCAGTGGAACCTGCGCCGCTGAGCGGGGGCGGGGGCGGGGGCGGGGGCGGCGGAGGCAGTCGCGACGGGTTCGGCGGCTACCGGACGCGGCTCGTCGAGACCCTGCGCGCCAAGGGCGTGGGCGATCTGGCTGTGCTGCGCGCCTTTGCGGCGACGCCCCGCCATCTCTTCGTCCCGCCCGCCCTTCGGCACCGGGCGTACGAGGATGCGGCGCTTCCGATCGGCAATGGCCAGACCATCTCCCAGCCCTTCACGCAGGCGCGCTACCTCGAGGCGCTCGGCCTGCGGGGCAAGGAGCGCGTCCTCGAGATCGGCACCGGTTCGGGCTACCAGACTGCGCTGCTGGCCGCGCTGGCGGAGCAGGTGTTCACGATCGAGCGCGTCCGCGGCCTGGCGGAGACGGCCCAGGCGGCGCTGAAGGCCGCCGGCGTCGGGAACGTGTCGCTGCTCGTCGGGGACGGGACGCTGGGGTGGAGCGCCTACGCGCCGTACAGCGCGATCCTGGTGGCAGCCGGAGGCCCCGAGGTCCCGCCGCCCCTGCTCGAGCAGCTGGCCCCGGTGGGGGGCCGGATGATCATCCCGCTGGGCGCGAAAGGGGCCCAGACCCTCACGCTGGTCCAGCGGACGGAGAGCGGCGTCCGCGCCACCCCCTTGGGCGATGCGCGGTTCGTCCCCCTCGTCGGAGAGCACGGCTTCGATGCTTGAACGATTCGCCACGTGGCTCACGGAGACCGTCTTTACCCTCGGGTATCCGGGGATCACGATCCTCATGGCGGTGGAGTCCTCCGCGATCCCGTTTCCGAGCGAGGTGGTGATGCCGCCGGCGGGCTACCTCGCGGCCAAGGGACGGCTCAGCTTCCCCCTCGTGATGGTGGCCGGAGTTGCGGGCAGCCTGATCGGCGCGCTGGCGAACTATTGGGCGGCGCGCTGGCTCGAGCGCTGGCTCCGACGCTACGGCAAGTGGCTGTTGGTCAGCCCGTCGTCCCTGGACCGAGCGGAAGCATTCTTCCGGCGGCACGGGGAAATCGGCACCTTCATCGGCCGCCTGGTGCCAGTGGTGCGCCAGTTGATTTCGATCCCGGCGGGGCTGGCACGCATGCGCATGGACCGGTTCCTGGCATACACGGCGCTCGGGGCAGGGATCTGGTGCTTGATCCTGACCTACATCGGCTACGCGATCGGCCAGCACGAGGCGGTACTCCGCGACGAGGAGGTGCACCGCTATGTCCGGCGGGTGCTCGTGTACTTGCTGCCGAGCCTCGCGGTGATCGCGGGTGCCTACACGGTATGGTACCGCCGGCGTCACCGAGGCGGGGGGCCGTCCGGGTGAGCGCCCGCCGCCGCTGGATCGTGCGAGGCGACGTGCAGGGGGTCGGGTTCCGGTGGTTTGTCTGGCGTGAGGCGGAGCGCCTCGGGGTCGGGGGTTTTGCGCGCAACCGACCCGACGGAACCGTTGAAGTAGTTTCTCAAGGGTCCGAGGCCGCTCTCGACGCGTTGGAGCTCGCGCTGCGGCGGGGGCCCCCGATGGCGCGGGTGGCGAACGTCGAGCGACTTGAGGTTCCACCGGAACTTGAAGTGACTAAGTCCTTCGAGATCAAATGACCCGCTCGCTCGACGACGTGAAGCGCGCGGTGCGCGACATCTCGAACTTCCCGAAGCCGGGCATCATCTTCAAGGACATCACGCCCGTGCTGCTCGACCCGGCGTTGTGCGCGCTTGCGATCGAGCTGATGGCGGCCCCCTACCGAGAGGCGCGAATCTCGCGGGTGGTGTGCATCGAGTCGCGCGGATTCCTGCTGGGGTCACCCATCGCCCTTCAGCTCGGCGCCGGCCTGGTGCCGATCCGCAAGCCGGGGAAACTTCCGGCGGCCACGGAGCGGGTCGAATACAGCCTGGAATACGGGACGGACGCTCTGGAGATGCATCACGACGCGGTGGGGAAGGGCGATCGCGTTCTGGTGGTGGACGACGTGCTGGCGACGGGTGGCACCGCCGCAGCGGCCGCGCAGCTCGTCGGCGGCACGGGAGGTGCCGTCGTCGGGTTCAGCTTCCTGATCGAGCTCGACTTCTTGAAGGGTCGCCAACGGCTCCAGGGAAGGCGCGTCGAGGCCTTGCTGCACTACGCGTAACTCACGTAGATTTCCGCGCTTACGCCCCTGTAGCTCAGGTGGATAGAGCAGCGGTTTCCTAAACCGTTGGCCGGGTGTTCGAGTCACCCCAGGGGCATGGGCAAACTGCGAATGTCGAATGTCGAATGACGGACGATGAATTTCGAGATTCGATATTCGGTATTCGATATTCGACATTCGAACTAGACTGAGGATGAAAAGGCATGGCGACCCACACGCACACAGCAGCACCCGCAACCGGCGCGTCGAGGGCGCAGGTGGAGCCATTGCCCGAGCGGCTGCTCGATTGGACCAGTCGCCACAGGCAAGCCGTGAGCTGGATCGTCGTCGCGCTGATCGTGGCGCTGGGCCTGTTCGTCTGGACGATGTCGTCCAACCGCCGCAGCGAGGTGATCGCCGGCCGTCAACTGCAAGGCGCCCGGTATGCGTTCGATCAGCAGAATCTGCCGCTCGCCGCCAGCGAACTGTCCCGCATCATCGAGAACTACTCGGGGACGCACGCCGCGGCCGAAGCGCGGCTGCTGCTGGCGCAGCTCCGGCTGGTGCAGGGGCAGCCCCAGCAGGCGGTCGAGCTGTTGCGGGACTTCGCGCCCGGTGCCAGCGCGGCCTACCAGGCCCAGGCGTACGGGCTGCTGGGTGCCGCCTACGAGAACATGGGGCGCCCGCGGGAGGCTGCAGACGCCTACCAGGCGGGGGCGGAGCGGGCCCGGATGGACTTTCTCAAGGCGCAGATGCTGTCGGACGCTGGGCGGGCCTGGACGGTCGCCGGCGACACCGCCAAGGCCGTGGCGACCTATCGACGCATCGTGGATGAGTTCCCGAAGCAGGTGGCTGTGACCGAGGCCAAGGTGCGGCTGGGCGAGCTCACGAAAGGCGCCGGCTCACCCTGAGTAACTTCGTATAATAGATGTTATGTTAAGTTGGCGCATGTGTGAATGTGGAGAAGCGGCTCACGTAAGCACACCCCTGAACACCATCCGCCCCTCCCCGGTAAGCCAGACATCCTCATAGCGGCCGCTGGCCTCCTTCTTGGCTCTAATCTCGAGAAGGCGGCCGCTGCGCGTCACAATGTTGATGGTCACGTGTCCCAATCCCCATTCCTGGATCGCACAGGCGGCCCCCACGGACCCGGTGCCGCACGCCAGTGTTTCCCCCTCCACGCCCCGCTCGTACGTCCGCATCCGCCAGCCTCCCTCGCGGCCGTCTCGGGACACGAAGTTCACGTTGGCCCCCTCCGGGTCGAGTGCTGGATCGAAGCGTAGGGCCCGGCCGCGGGCCATCAAATCGAGGTCGTCCACGTCGTCGACCAGCACGATGAGGTGCGGCACTCCCACCCGCGCGAGGACCGCCTGCCGCTCCCCCTCGGCCAGCGCGAGCCCCGGCACGGCCTCGGGGGGGTCCACCGGGGCGAGGAGCAGCTCCGCACGACCCGGCCCGGCCGTCCGGCTCCGGTAGGTGGCGGCGTCGGTTTCGAGATCCATCCCGTCCGGGGCGCCGAGGCCCAGATGGACGGCGAGGGTGGTGCTACACAAGGCGGCGTTCCCGCACATCGCGGCGTGAGAACCGTCCGAGTTGTAGTAGATCATCCGCACGGCGTCGGGCCGCGATCCCGGGCCGAGGAACACGAGTCCGTCGGCCCCAACGCCCGTGCCGCGGGCGCAGGCGGCCCGGATGTCTTCCAGCGCCCAGTCGGCCGGCGCCGACACCCGCCCGTCCACCATGACGAAGTCGTTCCCCGACCCCGTCATCTTGTAGACCGGGAGGCCGACTAGATGCGGCCGAACCAACCCATCAGCCGGAGCCGCGGCACCATCCACACCGCCTCGCGCACGATGGACCGATTCATCTTGCTCTGCCCCTCGGCCCGGTCGACGAAGACGATGGGGATCTCTCGCAGTGTGAACTTTTTTCGCCATGCGCGCACACTCATCTCGATCTGGAAGGCGTACCCGTTCGAACGGACCTGAGCCAGGTCGATCGCCTCGAGCACCCGCCTGCGAAAGCACTTGAAGCCCCCGGTGAGGTCCCAGATGTGCAGGCCGGTGACCCACCGGGCGTAGACGTTGGCGAAATATGATAGCAGGAGTCGGCCCATCGGCCAGTTGACCACCGCCACCCTCCCCTCAAGGTAGCGCGATCCGAGCACGACGTCGGCGTCCACGATCGCCTTGAGAAAGTCCTTGAGGTAGGCGGGGTCGTGGGAGAAGTCCGCGTCCATCTCAAAGACATAGTCGTAGCCGCGCTCCAGGGCCCAGCGGAAGCCGTGGATGTAGGCCGTGCCGAGCCCCAGCTTCCCCTCCCGGTGCTGCGCGTGTACCCGGGGGTTCGCGCGGGCCAGCTCGTCGGCCATGCGGCCCGTGCCGTCGGGGGAGTTGTCGTCCACGACCAGCACTTCGAGCCGCGGGTCCTGCGCCAGGACCAGCGGTACGATGTTCGGAAGATTCACCGCCTCGTTGTAGGTGGGAATCACGACGAGGGCGCGCTCAGCCACTGCGCATCCTCCGCAGCCGCGGGACCAAGGTCCCTGCCCCGAGGATCAGGATGGACAGCAGCGAGATGAGCCGCCCGGTGTTGTAGGTGGAAGAGCGATACGTGAGCTCGATGCGCCGCGCGCCGGCCGCAACCGGGACGGTGATCAGCGCGTCGTCGCCCCGGAGCACCTGCCCCGGTTTGCCGTCCACGGCCGCCCGCCAGTCGACGTACCAATTCTCCGACACGAGGACGTAGCTGGCACTGGCCGGCGCCGGGTCGAGCTCAATCGTCATCTGTCCGGGACGCCACGAGGTCACCTGCGCCCGCGCGGGACTGGGGGGCGGCCAGCCGGAGACGGGCGCGGGCGTGACGGGGGCGTCGCTGGCCAGGAGTACCACCCGATCGAACCCGGGAAGGCGAGGATCCGCCAGCGTCGGCGCGATGCGCTCGTCGTCGAGCTTGACGGCCGCGGGCACGACGCGAGCGTACGGCGGCGCGGTGTCCGCCTCGAGGAGGTACCCCCGAGTGCCTGCCGCCGTCGCCACCGGGCCCATGACCCGATGATAGCCCGGAATGTGCACGCTGTCCGGAAGGATGACGTAGCGAACCGCGAGCAGGCTCCAGAGCTGGGTCGAGCCGAGGAGATAGCCCCACTCTCCTCGCCCGCCGAGCAGGTCGTCGTAGTAGCGCAGCTCGTTGCCCTGGTACCCGAGCACCTGCGGGATGTCGTGGGCCATCAGCACGTTCTGTGGGTACACGCCGAGATCCAGGACCCGGAGCGGGCGCGGCTCGCTGCGCAAGCGCGCCACCAGCGCGTCCTCTCGATAGATCCCCTGGCTCGGCGGGGGGCTGTAGACCCAGAACCGGCGCCCGTCGCGCCACAGATCCGCTGCGAGCACCAAAGGGAGGCAGCAGGCGAACGCGGCCGCGGGAATGCGGCCGGCGAGGCGGCCGAGTGCCACCAGCGCGGTGATGGCCAGGGCGACGGCGCCGATCAGGGCGTACAGCCGGATGGTGGGGCCGAGCGCGGCCGCCGCGCCGGCCCGCGCGGAGGGCGCGAGCGAGACGGCCAGGTTGCCAAACGCCCCTGCCACGGCGAGGAGGGCCACGGCTCCGGCGGCGACGAGCCACGCCGTGACGTGACGCCGGCCTTCTCCCCGCTCCAGGCGCGCTGCTCCGAGCGCGGCAAACACGGCGGTCACGAAGGCGACGATGAAGAACGCCATGCCGGGAGCCCGGGTCTTCTGGACCAACGGCATGACGGCCAACCAGACGCGATAGAACGGTGTCGCTCCGCCCAAGCTGATGAGCAGGAACAGCAAGCCGATTCCACCGAGCCACCAGACCAGGCGCCGACGCCGGTCGCCCGCCCCGAGCAGCGCCAAGGCGACGACGGGGAGGCCGAGATATTCGGAGTGCAGCTTGAGCGGATTCGAACCCCAGTAGGTCCCCCCCTGCTCCGCCATCCCTTCGCCGGTGAAGCCGGCGATAAAGAACTCGGGCACGTGATCCCAAGGAACGCCGTACGAGGCGGTTCCCGACCCGGCGTAACCTGCGGCGCGTGGCGAATGGGGGATGTACTCGAGGAACGGCAGAATCTGCGGCATCGCGACGCCGAAACCCACGACGACGGCCGCGAGGGCAAGGGCCAGACGCTCGAGCCGAGGCCGCAAAGGCTCGGTGGTGGTCTCGCCGAACGTCAGATACAGGGCGAACAGGCCAGCGGCGATGAGCAGGAAATACGTCGTCTGGACGTGCGGGCTCAGCAGGCACAGCGCCACTGCTAGGCTGAGAAGGGCGTATCCCCACCAACGTCGATCGCGCACGGCCGCGACGAGCGCGAGCAGCGCGAGCGGGAGCATGGTGGACACGAACAGTTTGCCGTCGTGTCCCGGATGGGCGTACGACACCATGATCCCCGAGAGCTGGTACGCCAGCCCGCCGACCACCCCTGCTCCCCATGACAACGACAGCCGGCGCAGCAACAAGTACGTGAGCAGGCCGGCGAGGATGTAATGCAGCACGAATCCCAGGTTGGTGACGGTATGGGCGGGGAGCACGAGGCGCAGGAACGACGTCGGGTAGAGCACATCGCCGTGGGTGACCGCCGCGAGGTAGGGCAATCCGCCGAGGATCATCGGGTTCCACAGCGGAATGTGTCCGGTCGCCCGCCATTGCTCGGCCTGCCACTCGCGGAAGGCGTATCCGCTGTAGTACTGGTCGCTCAACGGCCCCGCGAGCCAGCGCCCCCCGAGCATCGGCAGCGCCAGGATCGCCACGAACGCGACCATGTAGAGCGCCGCGATAAGCGTCGGGCGCGAGGGTTCATACGTCGCGGGGGGGGCGCCGGGGGCGCCGGGGGCGCCGGCGGCGACGTCAGGAGGAGTGTTCAGACATGCTCTCTCTGGATGGGGGGGGGGACGCGATCAGGACGCTGACTCCAGCTGCACCCGCTTCGGTCAACGTGAGGAGCACCCGCGATCCGACGCTCACGGCGACCGCTCCCCCGCTCCCCAAATGTGGGGCGAGTAGGCTGACGAGCACGAGCTCGCGCACGCCCACCCCACCGGGCGCGAACAAGGCCAGCATGCCGAGCAGATAGCTGAGGGCGAACGTGCCGACCGCTGTGGCGAGCGGCAGGGCGGCGCCCGGGAGCAAGCCCCGGGCGAGCAACCAGAAGGACAGGCCGTAGGTGAGCCATCCGAAGATCATCAGGCTCCCCGCAGCGGCGACGGCGGACGGATGCAGTGGTGCCAGTGGGGTCGCTGTGTTCAGCAGCCGTCCCAGCCGGTTGGCCGTCGGCTTCCAGACGAGGGCCCCGACTGTTGCCACGGCGACGAGCACCGCCGCGGCGAGGCGCACGGCAGACGTCGCCCGGGGCGTAGCCGCGGCGACCACGGCGGCGCCCGCCCCCAGGATCAATGCCTGGGAGGCGAACGCAGACGCGGCCGCCGCCCCGCCGTGCACTCCCGCCCGCTCCGCCAGGACGACCAGGCCGGCCACGCTCCAGATCTTGCCCGGGAGGTAGCGGCCCAGGTTGGCGAGGCACCAGGCGCGGGCCGCGGCCCGGAACGGGATCCGTTGGGCCCACCCGGCGAGCAGCCGGCGCCACGACTCGATGTACAGCGCGTACGTGAAGAAGACGACGAGTGCCGCCAGGGCCAACCAGCCCGCGCGGATGTCGAGCGTCACCTGGAGCGAGCGGAACTCCGCCCAATTGCGCGCGAGTGCTCGGCCGACGAGGACGAGCACGGCCACGGTGACGGCGGCTTGGAGGGCCCAGAGCCATCGCCGGGCGCGCGGTGTCGTCACACCCTCAAGCTTTGACGAACTTGTAGGCGACCGAGCGCGCGAGCATCCAAAACGGCGCGGGAATCGGCGGATAGAAATAGGTCCCGCCCCAATCCACGAGGCGGAACCCGTTCATCTCGCCCAAGCGACTGATGGTCTGGCGCGTCCAACTATAGATGTGCCCTTGCTTGTCCGGGACGCGGAAGAGATTCCAGATGATCTCCTTCACATGGTAGGGATTGGGCACGGAGACCATCCACACGCCCCCTGGCTTCAGCACGCGATGGATCTCGCCCGCCGTACTGTACGCGGTGGGCGTGTGTTCGAGCACCTCGACCATGAAGACGTAATCGAAGGAGGCATCGGGAAACGGAAGTCCCGAAGTGATATCGTGGATCAAGATGTCGGCAGCGGCGAACTCGGGGGCGATGTCGAGCCCCTGATACGTCACATCGCGCGGGAGGTATTTGCGAAGATCGCCGTTGCGGGAACCGATGTCGAGGACCGCGCTGCCGGGGCGCACCTGCGCCAGCTGCATGTGCTTGCGGAACCGCATGCGCTCTTCACCGGAATTCCGCCAGTCGTGGCGCTCGCTGTAGAACTTGGTGAGCTCGGGCGACGCCGGGGCGATCCGTTCAGCCATCTTCAGCGTTCCTCAGCGGAATAGGGTGGGACGGTCCAGGGCCCAAAGATACCCAGGCCGCTAACTGCTGAGAAGGCCGGCGGGTATGTTATGAGCCCATGCGTGTCCTCCACATAGTCACCGCCTTTCCGCGCACGAGCGACGACGTCATCACACCGTGGCTCGTCGAGCTGATCAAGCGTCAAGGCGCCGCGGGGCACGAGGTCGAGGTCCTGACGTCGTCGTACCGGGGGCTCGGGGACCATGTGTTCGACGGGATCCCGGTCCACCGGTTTCGCTATTTTTTCCGGCGCTGGGAGAACCTCACCCACGAAGAGACGGCGCCGGATCGCATGCGGCGCTCCCTGCTCTACCGAATCATGCCGGCGTTTTACATCCTCGCGGGGATGATCGCGGCGTGGCGGCTCAACCGGCGGCAGCGGTACGACGTCCTGCACGTGCATTGGCCGCTGCCGCTGGCGCTGTTCGGGTGGGCGGCACAGGCTGGCGCCGCGGCCACGCCGCCGCCTCCCGTCGTGACCACGTTTTACGGCGTCGAGCTGCGCTGGGTCAAGCGCTCGATGCCGTTCCTGAAGCGGTTCCTCGCGTGGGCGGCGCGGCGCTCGGCGCGCGTCGTCGCCATCTCGAGCTACACCGCGGCCGAGCTCCGCGAGCTGGCCCCGGACATCCCGATCGCAGTCATCCCCTACACCACGTCCCTGCCCGAGCCTTCGCCGTCACAGGCCTCGGTGGACGGGCCGCCCGCCGTGCTCTTCGTCGGGCGGCTCGTGGAGCGCAAGGGGGTCCGGTACCTGCTCGAGGCGATGGCCGCGCTGCGCGACCGGCCGGTTCGGCTCGTGGTCATCGGTGACGGGGCGGAGCGCGCTCGACTCGAAGCGGCGGCGCGAGAGCTCGGCGTGGCGGACCGGGTCGAGTTTCGCGGCCGCATCTCGGCCGCCGACTTGCAGGACGCGTACGCCAACGCGGTCGCGTTCGTCCTGCCGGCCGTGGTCGACGCGCGCGGGGACACCGAGGGACTCGGCGTCGTGATCCTCGAGGCGATGAGCTACGGGACGCCGGTGATCGCCAGCCGCATCGGGGGCATTACGGACATCGTGGAGGACGGTCGGTCGGGGTTGTTGGTGCCGCCGGGCGACGCCGGCGCTCTGGCCGCGGCGCTGCGGCGCCTGCTCGAGGACCGGGACCTCGCGCGGCGGCTGGGCGACGCGGGCCGCCGGCGGGTGCGCGAGCAATTCAGCTGGGACGCGATCACCGCGCGGTGGGAGGCGGTGTACCGCAGCCTGCGCTAGCGCAAGTCGGGCGAACGATCCTTGAGCCGCTCGATCTCCCGCTCGAGCGCCCGCAGCTCCTCGCGCATGCCGGCGACCATTTCCCCGACGAACCCGAATCCGAACAGCGCGATGCCCGAGATCACGAGGACCATGATCAGATCGAGCATCGGCCGGAAGCCCACGTGCGGCGGCCCGAACCGCAGGTACAGCGCCACGAGCCCGGCGACGAAGCCGAGGAAGAACAGCACGGCGCCCGACACGCCGAAGAACAGCATGGGCTTGCGGCCGAACCGCAGCTGAAACCAGACCGACACGAGGTCCAGCACGCCTACCGGGATCCGCCCCAGGCCGAACTTCGACTTGCCCGCCCGCCGGGGGTGCAACGGCACCGGCCGCTCGGCGAGGCGGAATCCCTGGGCCGCCGCGAGCACGACCATGAAGCGGTGCCAATCGGGCCGAGTGGGGAGGGCGTCCATCACTTCGCGGCGGTAGGCCTTCACCGAATTCAGGTCCGTGACGCGGACGCCGAACAGCCACCGGCACAACACGTTGTAGACGCCCGACACGAAGCGCTTCTCGTAGTGCCCCTGCTTCGCCCCCGTGACGACGTCGGCGCCATCCTGGAGGATGGGCGCCACGAGGCCGGGAATGTCGGCGGGGGCATACTGGAGATCGGCGGGATAGAACACGAGCACGCGGCCGCGCGCGGCATCGGCGGCGGAGCGCAGGGCGTCGGCGATCCCCCGCTGGGTGCGATGGGTCACGACGCGCACGAACGGGTGCTTCGCGGTCAGCTCGTCGAGCACGCGCGCCGTCCCGTCGTGACTGCCGTCGTTCACGATCACGATCTCGCAGGCGTAGGGGACGGGCAGCAGCGCCTCGCGCGCGAGGCGCACGAACTCGGGCAGGTTCTCGGCCTCGTCCTTGGCGGGGACGAGCACGGACACCTCGGGTGTGGTGGACGGCGACGCAAGGCTCACAGGCGCTTGCGCATGCGCGCGGGGAGGATGCCGAGCTGGTCGCGGTACTTCGCGACGGTGCGGCGGGCGATCTTCACGCCGCGCTGATCGAACAGCTGCACGATCTGCTGGTCGGTGAGCGGATTCTTCGGATCCTCGTCGTCCACCATCTTCTGAATCTGGGCTTTGATCGCGCGGGCGCTCGCATCCTCGCCCGTCGTCGTCGTGAGGCCGCTCGAAAAGAAGAACTTCAGCGGCAGCAGCCCGCGGGGCGTCTGCACGTACTTCTCGTTGGTCACGCGGCTCACCGTGCTCTCGTGCATGTTGATGACGTCGGCGACCTCGCGGAGGGTGAGCGGCTTCAGGTACTCGATGCCCTTCTCGAAGAACTCGCGCTGTCGGTCCACGATGAAGTTCATGACCTTGAGCATCGTCTGGCGGCGCTGCTCGATGGCCTGGATCATCCAGTGGGCGCTGTTCAGGCGCTGGTTGATGAACTCCTTGCTCTCCACGTCGTATTTCTTCTTGTCGCGCGCGATCTCCTGGTACGTCTTGGAGATGCGCAGCCGCGGCAGGCCGCTGTCGTTCAGGAAGACGTGATACTTGTCGTCGATCTTCTCGACGATCAAGTCGGGGATGATGTAGGCGTCGTTCGCGGCGGAGTGCTGCAGGCCGGGCTTGGGATCGAGCCGCGCCAGCTCGTCGGCGGCGCGCTGCACCTCCCCCGGCTCGAGCCCGAACCGCTTGCCGAGATCGCTCCAGCGGTGCGCGATCAGATCGTCGAACGCCTCCTTCACGAGGCGGTACACCAGGGTGTCGGTTTGCTTCTGCTCCTCGAGCTGCAGCAGCAGGCACTCGCGCAGATTCCGCGCCCCCACGCCGGGGGGATCGAGCTTCTGCACGATGCTCAGCATCTCCTCCGCCTCGGCGAGCGTGAAGAGGGCGACGTTCAGGTCGATCTCCGACTCGGCCTCGTGCTCCTCGAGCAGCTGGTTCGCGCCCTTCACGATGTCCTCGAGCGTCGCCTGGAGGTAGCCGTCCTCGCCGATGTTGCCGAGGAACTCCTCGGCGAGGAGCTGCTGGCGCGGGGTGAGGTCGAGCATCCGCATCTGCTCGCGCAGATAGTCGATGAGATCCTTGGTTTCGACGGTGACCGGCTCCACGTACTCGCGCGCGTCGCTGTAGGTCCCGCTCGGCACGCCGTGGTCGGTGCCGTCGTCGAGCAGGATGTTCTCCCAGTCGGGCTCGTCGTCGCCGGTTTTCTCCTTCTCGGGCTTCTTCTCCTCGGTGGGGGGGGCCTCGGGATCCTCCTCCGACTCGAGCATCTCGAGGAACGGATTGCCGAGCAGCTCCTGCTTGAGGTGCTGCTGCAGGTCGAGCAGCGGCATGTACAGCAGGTCCATCGCCTGGTACAAGCGGGGATTGATCCGCAGGTCCTGGCGGAGCACCGCGTGCTGGTGCAGGCCGGTCTTCATGCGGGTTGCAGCAGGCGCGCCCGCAGGCGCGCGGTGAGGGTGGGTCCAAGGTAGAGGTCGGCGACGCGGTCATCGAACACCAGCTCGCGCACCGTCCCGGCGACCTTCACGCGCCCCTCGAACATGATGTAGGCGCGGTCCACGATGTCGAGTGTTTGCTCGACGCTGTGATCGGTGATCAGCACGCCGATGCCGCGATGCCGCAGTCCCGCCACGATCGTCTGGATGTCGTGTACGGCGATCGGATCCACGCCGGCGAACGGCTCATCGAGCAGCAGGAACTTGGGCTCGGTGACCAGCGCGCGAGTGATCTCGAGCCGCCGCCGTTCGCCACCCGACAGTTGGTACGCTTTCTGGCCGCGCAGGTGCTTGATCGACAGCTCGCCGAGCAGGTCCTCGAGCCGCCGCTGGCGCTCGGGCGCCTCGAGCGGGAGGGTCTCCAGAATGGCCAGGACGTTCTCTTCGACGGTGAGCTTGCGGAACACCGAGGGCTCCTGGGCCAGATAGCCGATTCCCGCGCGCGCACGGCGGTACATCGGCTCCGCGGTGACCTCCTTGCCGTCGAGCAGAATGCGGCCTGCGTCGGGGCGGATCAGGCCGGTGATCATGTAGAACGTGGTGGTCTTCCCCGCCCCGTTCGGCCCCAGCAGGCCCACGATCTCCCCCTGCGCCAGCTCCACCGACACGTCGTTCACGACGCGGCGGCCCTTGTACATCTTGACCAGCTCGTGCGCCTCGAGCCGGCTGGCATCCCGCGTCACGGGGTGCTCGCCGCTCACCGACTCGGCGCGCGCGAGGGTCTCCTCCGCGATCTCGAGGAAGCGCTGGGCGGCGACCTCGTGCGCGGCCGGCATCTGGGCCCAGACGTCGGCGGCGAAGGCGACGGGCGCCTCGCCCCACAGCGACCCCACCGGGAGCACCAGCACCTTGAGCATGCCGAGGCGCGGCAACACCGAGGTCGCGAGGTACGCGCGCGCGTCGTCCACCGAGAGACTGCCGGCCTCGGGCAGCGCGGCGCCCCGGGCGTGGGCGCGCAGCTTGAGGAATTCCTCCCGGTACGCGATGGCGAGATCGCCGAACGTCGCGCGGCCCTGGTCGTCGGCGATCCGGGCGAGCGCCGCGGCCGCGAGGGCGAGCGACGAGTCGCGCGTGGAGAAGAGGTCGGCCAGATGGCCGGACGGCCGGTCGGGCGGGCGCGCGGTCATGGTTTCTTTGTCGTGTCCGCGGCGGCGGGCGCCGGCGGGCGCGGCTCGAGGTGCACGCCGTCGGCCCCGCCGGCCACGACCACGCGGTCGATGCGGTCCCCCTTGAGCGCCACGGCGATCTGCTGGCCGCGGGAGTAATTGATCGCGGGGGTGGCGGTACGGTCGCGCTCGTCGAAATGATGCGTCAGGGCGCGCGCCGAGCCGCGCGCGTGGATCTGCTGCAGCCGCGAGCGCTCACGCCCCGTGGAATCCCGCTCCTGCACGAACCGCGTCGTCAGCGTGTCGCCCGTGATCCAGTCCATGTCGGCCGGGGGGCTGGTGGAATCGCGCTGGGCCGTCGAGAACGCGCGCCCGAAGGCGCGCGACTCGGTCAGCACCTCGTTCGGCGTGTCGATGACGAGGGAGTCGGACTGGATCGTGTAGAGGCTCGACACGGCGTGGGGGCGCGCCGACTTGCCCCACGCGAAGGCCTGCTGGAGCTTCCGCGCGTCGACCCGCAGATGGATCGTGTCGGCGGTGAGCGTCCAGTCGTCCCCGGTGGCTTTGCCCTCGCCCAGCGCCTTCACCAGCCGCACCTCGCGCCGCTCGAGGCCCAGCTCGATGCGGGTGCCCGTGAGCGTGTAGGTCTTGCTCCCCTTGCCTTCAACGCGCGGGTGGCCCACCAGCACGCCCAGCCCCTGAGTCTCGTCCAGCAGCAACGAATCGGAGCGCGACGCAAAGTCGCTGCGATCGACCGTGACCCTGCCCCCGCCCCACACGCGGTCGTCGCCCTTGAACCGCAGCCGGTCGCCCACGATGAGGTACGGCTCGCCGCTGTCGCCGGCCTGGCGGTACTCGACCGTGGGCCGGGCGGTCGCGAACATCTCGACGGTGTCGCGCACGCCCGGCACGGCACGCAAATACGTCAGATTCGGGCCCCGGAGCACCGAGCCGGACTTGCGGTTCACCGCGACCACATTGTTCCGGGCCTGGAGCCGCTCGTCGGCCGTGAAGTACGACACGAAGTTCGCATCGAGCCACAGGGTCGTGTCGCGGATCCGCACCTGCCCGAGCAGGTCGAGCCGGCCGAGCGCACTGTAGTAGGCCATGGTGTCGGCGGCGAGGGTCGTGGTCGTCCCCTTGCAGTGGGCCCGAATCCCCCCTCCGCCGAAGTAGTTGGTGGAGGTTCCGCCCGCCGGCCGCGTGTACGCCCGGGCCATGCTGTCGATCGCGACCTCGCAGGGACGGCCCGCGCCCCGCGCCGTATCCGCGGGTTGTTGCACCGCGAGCGCAACCGCGAGCGTCACGGCGATCATTTGCGCGGCAACACGAGCTGGCCGCCGGTTCCGGTCAGCTGTTTCGTGGCGACGTTGCGGAAATCCGGGTCCGCCGTGAAGCCGACGCCCTTCAGGTGCTGCGTGGGCGAGTCGAACGTGAAGGCCACGTCGGAGGTGACCTCGTTGCGCGTCTGGCTGTAGCGCATCGCCTCGGTGTGCAACGTGCCCCCGTCGGAATTCCGCACCACGACGACGTTCCCCCGTCCCTCCATGTCCTGGGTGCGCCAGTGATATGTCCCTTCGCGCGCCGTGAGCGTCGAGGTCTCGGCGCCGCGCGCGTCGTAGAAGGTGACGTGCACCTTGCGCAGCTCGGCCGTCTGCGTGTTGGAGAAGAAGAATGCCGTGTCGGCGCGGACCCGGGCGCGCTGCAAGCCCGCCTGGGTGACGTAGTGCGTCATCCCGATGAGCACCTGGTCGGCGGAATCGAGCACTGCCTGGGTCGCGGTCGGTTGCATGCCACGGCCGGTGCAGGACACCAAGACGGCGTTGAAGAAAAGCGTCAAACAGAGGCGTGAAAGCGGACCGTGGATTCCACGGTTTCTTTCTACGCCTCTCTTCAACGCCTCCTTGTCGTTCATACCGCCCCCGCCTTCATCAAGTCGTGCAGGTGCACGATCCCCACCACGCGACGCCCGCCATCGAGCACCGGCAGCGCCATGATCCCGTGCTGCTCCATGACGCTCACCGCCGCGCCCGCCAACTCCCCGGCGGTCGTGACCTTGGGTGTCTTGGTCATCACGTCGCCCACCGGGATGTCCAGGAATTTGTCGGTGCGCTCCATGAGGCGCGTGAGGTCTCCGGCGGTCACCACGCCCGCCAGGGCTCCGGCGCGGTCCACGACGGTCACGGTGCCCCGCTTTTCGGCGAGGAGCACGACACACTCGCGCATCGGCCGGTCGGGGGTGAGGGTCGGCAGGTCCTGGGTGAGCATGACGTCCGCGACGCGCAGCAGCAGCTTGCGGCCCAGCGCGCCGCCTGGGTGCAACGCGGCGAAGTCATCGCGTTTGAACCCCTTCACCTCGAGGAGCGTGACCGCGAGGGCGTCGCCCAGGGCGAGGGCCGCCGTCGTGCTGGCGGTCGGCACGAGGGTTTCAGGGCAGGCTTCCTCGGTGACCGACGCGTCCACGACGACGGTCGCCTGGCGGCCCAAGGGCGAGTCGGCGTCGCCGGTGAGGGCGATGATCGGGACGCCCAGACGCTTCAGCTGGCTCACCAGGCCGAACAGCTCGTCGGAGGAGCCGCTCTTGGACAGGACGATCGCGACGTCGTCGCGCCCCACGATCCCAAGGTCGCCGTGCAGGGAATCCACGGGGTGGAGGAACGTGGCGGCGGTGCCGGTCGAGGTGAACGTCGCGGCGATCTTGCGGGCGATCAGCCCCGACTTGCCGACGCCCGAGACGATGATGCGACCCTTCGCCGCGGCGAGCAGGGCGATGGCGCGGGCGAACGCCTCCCCGAGGCCGTCCGCGAGCCGCCGGACCGCCGCCGCCTCGAGGGCGAGGATGCGCTTGCCGCGCTCAACCAGCGCGGCTTGATCGGGCTTCGACATCGCCTCGCTCTTGGAGGTACCGCTGCACCAGCTCGTCCCACACGCCGCGTGCCTTGAGGATCGTCTCGGCGACCTCGCGCACCGCCGCTTCGCCGCCGGCGGCCGCCGTCACGAGGCGGGCGGCCGCCTTGACCTCGGGGACGGCGTTCGCGACCGCGATCGGCAGCGCCACCCGACGGAGGATGAGCAGGTCGGGGATATCGTCGCCGACGAACGCGCTCTCGTCCCAACTCACGCCGCGGCGCTCGAGGAGGCTCCCGAAGGCCGGGAGCTTCCTTTTGTCCTGCAGGACCTCGTCCACCTTGAGCTCCCGCGCCCGCAGGACGGTCGCCTCGGAACGCCGGGCACTCACGAACGCCACGGCGAGTCCGGCGTCGCGCAGCAGCTTGATGCCCAACCCGTCATTGACGTGGAAGCGCTTGAGCTCGACGGAGTGGTCCGCCGCCTGGCCGATGTACACGCCGCCGTCCGTCAGGACGCCGTCCACGTCCAGCCCGATGAGGCGGATCCGGCGGGCGAGGGCGGCGTCGATCACGGACATGCAGGCTCCGTCCGCTGCTCCGTTCCCACGCTCGAAGCGTGGGCCCGACGCCCCACTGCGCCTAGGCGCGGTGCCCCACCGGGCCCAGGCTTCAGCCTGGGATCACACACGAGCAGCCTCCCGGATACGATGCCAAATCTCAACGGCGACGCTCACGATTCCCTCCAGCTGCTCGAGCGGCACCATGTTGGGCCCGTCGGACGGGGCGCGGTCGGGATCGGGGTGTGTTTCGAGAAAGAAGCCGTCGGCACCGGCAGCCGCGGCGGCGTACAGCAGGGGCGGGATGAATTCGCGCGCACCACCGCTCGCGCCGTCCGTCCCCTGCCCCGGCTGTTGGACGGCGTGGGTCGCGTCGAAGATCACCGGGACATTGCAGGCGGCACGGAGGCGCGCGAAGCTGCGCATGTCCACCACCAGGTCGCCGTAGCCGAAGAATGTGCCGCGCTCGGTCACGGCGATCTCCGGCGCGCCACCCGCCCGTACTTTCTCTACGGCCCCGCGCATCCCCTCGGGGGCCATCCATTGGCCCTTCTTCACGTTGACCGGGCGGCCGGCTTTTCCGGCGGCGACGAGGAGATCGGTCTGGCGGCACAGGAACGCCGGGATCTGCAGCACGTCGGCGACCTGGGCGGCGGCGGGGACGTGACCCGGCTCGTGCACGTCGGTGAGGATGGGAAGGCCGGTGGCGGCGCGGACCTTCTCCAGGGCGCGGAGTCCGGCATCGAGCCCGGGCCCGCGGGCGGCGCCTAGGCGGGAGCGGTTGGCCTTGTCGTAGGAGGCCTTGTAGATGACGCCGAGGCCGAGCTTCGCGGCCAGCTCGGCGAGCGCCTCGCCGACGCGCAGGTTGAGCGCGTCGGATTCGACAACGCACGGCCCCGCGATGAGAAACGGGGCAGCCCCTCCCCCCCCGAACCGCGGAGCCATGTCAGTCGCGCCGCTCCGTGAGCTGGGCCGCGGCACCCAGCTCCGCAGCCGTGGCCGGCCGCCGCTGCCGCCGCCGGTAATCGAGCGCCGCGCCCACGAACCCGGCGAACAGCGGATGGGGGCGCATCGGCCGCGACTTGAGCTCGGGGTGGAACTGGCACCCGATGAACCACGGATGGTCCGGCAGCTCGATCATCTCGACGAGCGAGCCGTCCGGCGAGAGGCCGGAGCACCGCAGGCCGTACTCGGCGAGCACGTCGCGGTAGGCGTTGGACACCTCGTAGCGGTGGCGATGCCGCTCGCTCACCTCGGGGGCCCCGTAGACCTGGGCCACGCGCGACCCCGGTCGCAGGCGGCAGGGGTAGGCGCCCAGGCGCATCGTGCCGCCCATCTCCTGGATCCCCTCCTGCGAGCGCATCAGGGCGATCACCGGGTTCTCGCACTCGGGCTCGAACTCGCTGGAGTTGGTGTTCGGGATCTTGCAGACGTCGCGAGCGAACTCGATGATGGCGGTCTGGAGTCCCAGGCAGATCCCGAAGAAGGGCAGCTTGTTCTCGCGCGCCCACCGGATCGCCTCGAGCATCCCCTCGACGCCGCGCACGCCGAACCCGCCGGGGACGAGGAGCCCGTCGTAGTCGCCGAGCAGCTCGCCCGCGGTCTCCTGGTCGGTGAACCGGTCGGAGGCGAGCCATTCGATCGCGACGCCCGCTTCGTTCGCGATGCCGCCGTGCACCAGGGCCTCGTGGATGCTCTTGTAGCTGTCTGCCAGCTCGGTGTACTTGCCTACCACGGCGATGCGCACGCGCTGCGGCGGGCGCATGATCTTGTCCACCATCGCGCCCCAGCCCCGGAGGTCGGGCTCCTTGGTGTCGACATGGAGCCGGGCGCAGACCTCCCTGTCGAGCCCCTGCTCGTGCAGCTTGAGCGGGATTTCGTAGATGGATTTCACGTCGGGGCTCTCGACCACGCAGCCGAAATCGACGTTGCAGAATTGCGCGATCTTGCGCTTGAGCTCCTCGGAGAGCGGGCGCTCGGTGCGGCACACCAGGATGTCGGGCTGGATCCCGATCTGCATCAGCTCGCGCACCGAGTGCTGGGTCGGCTTGGTCTTGAGCTCGGCGGTCGCGGCGATGAAGGGGACGAGGGTGAGGTGGATGAACAGGGTGTTGTCGCGGCCGACTTCCTGGCGGAACTGGCGGATCGCCTCGAGGAACGGCAGCGACTCGATGTCGCCGACCGTGCCGCCGATCTCGGTGATCACCACGTCGTGGTCGGGGGCGAGACGGCGGATAGCGGACTTGATCTCGTCCGTGATGTGCGGGATGACTTGCACCGTCGAGCCGAGGTACTCGCCGCGGCGCTCCTTGGTGATCACCGAGAGGTAGATCCGCCCCGTCGTCACGTTGTTGACTTGCGACAGGGAGCGATCGATGAACCGCTCGTAGTGGCCCAGGTCGAGGTCGGTCTCGGCGCCGTCGTCGGTGACGTACACCTCGCCGTGCTGGAACGGCGACATCGTGCCGGGATCGACGTTGATGTACGGGTCGAACTTCTGGATCGTCACCTTGAGCCCGCGCTCGGCGAGCAACCGGCCCAACGACGCGGCCGCGATGCCCTTGCCGAGGGAGCTCACCACGCCCCCCGTCACGAAGATGTACTTCGTCGAGCTCACGGACTCACCTCCTTCAACTGGCGGGTGACTTCGAATTCGGCCCAGGTGAGGTCGGCGGCGGTGTCGATCCCCGGCGCGGCCGGACCTGCGAACAGCGTCACGCCAATCGGGATGCCGTGCAGCAGCGGCCGGAGCTGCTCCAGCCGCTCCCACCGCTCCTCGGGTACCGGCGGGAGCCGCACCCAACAGTCCAGCCCTTCGCGCGTGTACGCGTACACGCCGACGTGCTGGTGGTAGGCGACTTCCCCTGCCCCGTCGCGGTCGAACGGGACCGGCGCCCGCGAGAAGTACACAGCCCGCCCCCGTGGGTCGACGACGACCTTCACGCGGTTCGGATCGGCAGCGAGCGCGGGTTCGAGATCCCCGGCGGCGGTGCCGAGGATCTCGCCGCGCTCGAGGCAGGCGAGCGCTCCGCGGATCGCGGCGGGGGCGACGAACGGCTCGTCGCCCTGCACGTTCACGATGAACGTGAAGCTGCTAAACTCTTTCTTTCCAATGACTTCTGCGATTCGCTCCGTCCCCGACTGGTGATCGGGCGACGTGAGCGTCGCCTCGAATCCTGCGCGCTCGACGACGGCGGCGATCTCGCGCGCGTCGGTGGCGACCACGACGCGATCGCACGCGCCCAGCTCGACGACGCGTCGGGTGACCCAGAGGATGAGAGGTTCGCCTGCCAGCGGCAGGAGTGGCTTGCGAGGGAGCCGGCTAGAGCCGAGCCGTGCAGGAATCACGCCAAGGACGGGCACAGGGGAACATACAAAATCTGTGCCGTGGAGTCTAGACCACCGCTTGCACCACCTTCAAGAAGTTCTCCAACAAGCGCTTGCCATGCTCAGTCCCGATGGATTCGGGATGGAATTGGACCCCATAGATGGGGTAGGCGCGGTGCTTCATGGCCATGATCTCGACCTGGTCTGGGCCCCCCGCCCCCCCCGCCCCGCCCGCCTCCCCGGCCGCGCCCCCAACGGGCCGATCGGCGCTCATCGCGGTGATCACGAGCGACTCGGGCAGCGACGCGGGCTCGACCACGAGGGAGTGGTATCGCATCGCCGTGAAGGGGCTCGGGATGCCGTCGAACAGCTCATCGCGGTCGTGGACCACGGGGCAGGTCTTGCCGTGCATCAGGCGTGACGCGCGGACCACTTTGCCGCCGAACGCCTCGCCGATCGCCTGATGACCGAGGCAAACGCCGAGGACCGGCACCTTACCCGCGAGGGCGCGGACGAGCGGGACGAGGATCCCCGCCTCGCGGGGCGTCTTGGGCCCCGGCGAGAGGATGACAGCGGCCGGTTTCAGCGCGAGGACCTGGTCCACGGTGATCGCATCGTTGCGATAGACGACGGGCTGGGCGCCCCCGTCGCCCCCCAGCTCGCCCAGGTACTGGACGAGGTTGTAGGTGAAGGAGTCGTAGTTGTCGAGGACGAAGAGCATGACGAAAAGCTAGGCGGCGACCTTCCTCGCGGCTACCCGGGTCTCGAGCGCCGCTCCGACGAGGTACACGAGCAGGGCCGTAGCCAGCGACGTCAGGAAGGGGTACGGCATGCCGGCAACGCGGGCCCAGAGGTAGGACAGCATCCCCGTGGCGAGCGTCGCCATGGCGGTACGCGCCCCGCCCCACACGGTGAACAGCCCGAAGCAGACCGTGACGAGACTGCCGGCGCTCCCGAACGCCGATGCTTGCTCGACCAGCGCGAACACCCCCTCCGCATGCAACGCGAGCACGAACGCCCCGATGCCGAACGCCACGACGCCGGCGCGGGCGAGCAGCACGCGCGTGCGCTCGTTCTCGATCCGGAAGATCGGGACGAGCAGGTTGTGCGACAGCAGGCCCGAGGCGACGAGCAGGGTGCTGTCCACCGTCGAGAGGATCGCGGAGATGAGCCCGCCGGCGAACACCGCGTAGGCGAGCCCGGGGAGGAGCTGCCGCGCGACGGCCGGCAAGAATTGCTCGGGGTCGTTCAGACCCGGCGCCATGCCGGCAGCGACGACGCCGATGAACACCGGAATGGCACCGATGGCAAGGTAGAGCGCGGCGGCCGCGAACGACGAGCGCCGGGCGATCTGCGGGGTGCGCGTGGCGATCACCCGCGAGACGAGCTCGGTCGCCACGGCGGACCCGCACACCGGAATGGCCCACGCCTCGAGGGTCGCGAGGAAGGACGGATGCCCGGTGCCGGCACCAGGCGCCACGATGCGGTCCGAGTTGGCGATCGCCGCCAGCGTCCCGCCGATCCCGCCCAGGTGCACGATGACGACCACGAGCAGGACGATGAGCCCGAGGGCCAGGAGGATCCCCTGGATCAGGTCCGTCATCGCGTCGGCGAGGAGGCCGCCGAACGCGGTGTAGCCGATGCAGATGGCGGCGGCGAGGGTCACGGCGGTCGTCGAGGTGAGGCCCGACGTGGTGCTCAACACGTGGCCGAAGGCGCGCACCTGGGCGGCGGCCCACAGCACCGACCCGGGAATGAGGAGCGCGGCGGCGAACCGCTCCACCCCCACCGAGTACCGCGTCCGAAACAGGTCCGCGAGCGTTGTGAGCTGGCGGCGCCAGAGGGGCACCGCAAAGACCGCTCCCATGATGATGAGGCAGAGGCCGTACCCGAACGGCTCTGCGGACGCCAAGGAGACGCCTTCGCGGTAGGTCGTGCCCGAGGAGCCGACGACGGTCTCCGCGCCGAACCACGTGGCGAAGATCGAGAAGGTGGCAAGCCAGTATCCAAGGCTCCGCCCGCCGAGCAGGTAATCGGCTTCAGTCCGGATGCGGCGCGAGACCCAGACGCCGATGCCGAACTGCAGCAGGAGGTAGAGCAGGACGGCGCCGGAGAGCGGCGTCATGAGCTAGCCATCGATCTTCCCCGGGGCGACCACCGCGCCCCCCAGGTGCACCAGCGTCGCCAGCGCCGCCACCACCGCCAGCAAGGCGAGCACGAATCCCACGCCGGTTACGACGTAATTGCCGGTGGACAGGTTCGGCAGACGGGAGGACCACTCGAACGCAAGCGCCGCTGCCGCGAAACACGCCGCGCCGGTCAAGAGCGACGCAAGCGCAGCCCATAGCCGGTCGCGCCGCAACCAGCGGCCGCCGGGTCCACTGGGCCGCACACCGACCTCGCGGACCAAGGTCTGGGCCACCGGGCTGTCCTTGCGACCGCGCAGGATGGGCAGGTAGGCCCGCACCAGGATCGCCGCCGCCAACATGATCCACAACGCCATGTGTTCCCTCCCTCACATCGCTATTGCTGGTTCGGCACAACTCTGTCGACGGTGATCAGCACGGGCGCATGGTGGTGGCCTGTATGGGCGTGAAACAGGGTGCCCGACACGTTCACCCGCATGCCGTCCATCAACGGGGGTGTGTCGGCGGGCGCCACGAGCTGCACCTGCCGCACCCGTCGCTCGGTCTCTCGGTTCAGCTGGCTCTTTGGGTCGCCCAACACACACGCCGGTCGCTCCAGGGTGAGGAGTGAGACGACGTCCGTGCGGCGATCGGCGGCGGCGCTGTCGTCGGAAGGCCACGGGAACGACGCGGTCTTGATCGTTCCGGTGAGCGTGACGGGACTGGGCTCGTACGACAGGCAGGGCCCGCCCACCCCCAGGTCGGCGGTCCGAAACGTGTAGGGCGTCTCCGACTGGCTGAGGGTGACGATCCCCGCACGGCGCTGGCTCAGGAAGCCGACCCGCACCGTCTCGAGCCGATCGTACCCTGGATATCGATCGCGGACGAACTCCGCCACACGCTGCGCGAACGCGGCCCGTTCCCCTTCCGGCAGGTCAGCGTAGCGTGAGTTGCGAAACGTGACGGTCAGATGCGCGTGGTTGGTCACGTTGAGGTTGGGGGACTCGCCGAATTCCGCCTTCAGGTCCCCGGCAAGGGACATCAGGTCCTTCAGGTCGCCGCAGGCAGCCGTGGCTGCCAGCAACGCCGCGAAGGCTGCGCCCAAGGGCTTCACACGCGCAGCTCGTGCCACGCGACCCGGCGGTCCAGCACGGCGTCTCGCACTCGACGCTCGCGGCCGCTCAACTCGGCGGATCCCGTTTTGACCTCGACGAACACGACGCGCGTCACCTCTCCCGCGCTGAGCCCCTCGAAGACGACGAAGTCCACCGGCGAGCCGAGGAAGCGGACGTCACGGGGATCGAAGGGAAAGTTCGGGAGGTAGGGCACGAGCTGCTCGAACACCTTCCCCGCCGTGACGGCCTGGCTGCGCTGGATCGCGTCGAGCCGCACCGCGCGGGTGTACCGCGCCTTCCAGATGACGAACACGAGC